>LUJS01000032.1:35867-57556 GCA_001689495.1 Bacteroidales bacterium M8
TGTCACCGAATTGGGGATGGTGACTGATGCAAGGCTGCTGCAATACTCAAAAGTACAACTCCCTATTTTTGTCACCGAATTGGGGAGGGTGACTGACGCAAGGCTGTAGCAATACCTAAAAGCCGCATCCCCTATGGATGTCACCGAATTGGGGATGGTGACTGATGCAAGACTACTGCATTCATAGAAAGCATGACGCCCTATGGATGTCACCGAATTGGGGATGTTGACTGACACAAGGCTGCTGCTATTACTAAATGCCGACTGCCCTATGGATGTTACCTTCAAGGTGCGCCCTTTATACTCTACCTCCGAAGGTATAGAGATATTTCCTTCATACTTGACATCTCCTTCGGTTATCTCACACGTGAGGTCTGTGGTCGAGAGGATGTTGAAATACATCCCGTTATACTCGAAATCATGGGCCGAGGCGGTGAGCATTGACAGCAACATGGCTGTCAATGTCACAATTTTTTGAATGATTGGTTTCATTGTCGTATTAGTCGTTCTTGTTTTCGTCAGCAATTACATGCCAAAACTGAATTGAAAGGTAGGAAATATCAATTCTCTCATCTTCCAATGACGCTCCTACTTCGCCGGAGAAATGGATTCTCTTCTTCTCCTCAGAAGATTTGAAGCTGCTGTCTGCTGTTCCCTCAAATGAACAACAGAAGGAGCTGGAATTCCCAATATTCCCACTAATCCAATTGATGTCCTCGGGCTTGATTTCCCAGTCCGAAATTCTGACAGGGTTTTCGTTTGTGGGTATTTCAAGTTTCGGCATCAGAAACTGCCCGATCTTTCCATTGAGTTCCCTAAATTTCTTGTCAATGGCAATAGCTATGCCCTCCCTGTCAATGTCGTTGTGGTTGATTATTTCAGCCATATATTATTTCTGCATCCCGTTCCCCGCGGGATGATTTGTGGATAAAACGAAGGCGTGGGGAATCTTACTTGTCGCTCGTCCCACAATCGGAGGCCTTCGCATTGCCCGGAACAGAAGAACGAGCAACGCAGAAGCCCACGCCGATATATGCAATTATAGCCTATGGCACGGTTTTTCCTCACGAAAAAACCGTCCGGCATGATTACATATCCACGGGCATCTACCGTTGCTTCATTCTTGACTGTTCCAAAGAAAGTTGCGAAATACCTTATTATCTAAAATGATGAAAACTCAAATATGCTAAATCAGTTTGTTTCAACAACTTGGCATTATTAGTAGTTGCGGTTATTTGCCTCCATTTAGGGCAATTTTCGCAAAAAGTACACGTTTAGTACCCCCTGTTTTCAACCTTCGGGCCGATTGAATTGTTAAGGTCTGTAAATGGCGATTTTCAAATTCTTCCTTCCCCAATTATCTTTGCACAAAATTAAAAATTTATGGCAAAAATAGAAAATCGCAACAAGCAAAATCCCAAGCTCCAGCAGTCCGAGTTGAGCGATGGAAGAGCCAGCCTCTATCTCGAATATTACCTCGGACGGTCTGAAACTCCCGTTCTCGACGAGAATGGGAATCAGGTATTCTACACGGATGGAGCAATGGCAGGAAAGCCAAAGTATAAAATCAAACACATACGTAAAAAGGAAAATCTCAACCTTTACATCTGGCTTCATCCACGAAGCCAGCAGGAGCGTGTTCAGAACCGCAATACAATGGCACTCGCGGAAAAGCTACGCTTTGAGCGAGAACAGGAATTCCTTGAAGACCGTGAAGGATACCGTCTGAAAAAAGACAAACAGCAGGATTTCCATCAGTTCTGTAAGGAAGTAATGTCTTCCCCTTCTAAAGCTGCGACTGCAAGAATAGGAATGGACAAGGTGTATAAGAAATTCCTCCGCTTTCTGCGTGAATCGCCTCAATACAGCAGATATGAAAAATCCTTGGTGATGTCGCAGCTCACGCCGGAACTAATCGGAGCATTTGTAGAGTATCTGAAAAGTCATGGAACCGGCGACGGGCCAAAAGGATATTTCAGATGGTTCAAACACATGGTCAATGCAGCCGTGGAAAAGGAACTGATACGGAAAAATCCATGCAACGGTTTCTCTATCAAGTACGATAACATGGCGTTGCAAAAAGATATCCTTACAGCGGATGAAATTCAAAAGCTGGCCCAGACACATTATGAAGGAGAACACACAGAAGTCCAGCGGGCTTTTATGTTCGGTTTATATACCGGAACAAGATGGTGTGATACGCGCTTGCTGACATATCGCAATGTTGACAAATCTACAAAGACCTTACGCTTCCAGCAACAGAAGACAAAAGGTCATAGCGGATTGAGTGGTGTGGTGATTCCCTTGAGCGACAGCCTTCTACAGCTTATCGGAGAACCGGCGGACGGAAATATGGACAGTCTTATATTCAAGCTCCCCACATTCCCGATATGCACGAAACACGTTAAAGCGTGGGTAAATAAGGCTGGAATCAAAAAGAAAATCACATGGCACTGCTGCCGCCACAGTTTTGCCGTTAACGTACTCAGTCGTGGGGCAAATATTAAAACAGTTTCCAACCTTCTTGGCCATACTTCCGTGCGTATGACAGAGAGATACCTCCGTGTAGTTGACAGCCTCAAACAGGATGCTATCAACTCTCTTGGGGAAATCAATTTCACTCCCGGCAACAGCTAACCCCTGACACATATTCTATTACTATGAAAGAACCGATGAATCGTAATGATTTGTCGGTTCTTTTGCCATATATGCCCTGCGAATGACAATATAATGCCAATCTCCTGCCATAAGCATATTTATAAAATCAAAACAGTCGTTGACATTGTTGTTTTCATTGTGCTGCGGGAACCCCGTGATTCGCGGGTATGCCAAACCCTGTAAACTATACAAGCATATCAGTCCTGATGGGACACATTCACCACATAGGAACGTGGGATTTTTATAAATACACACCGCAGCGTCCGCTTTTACGATAAATGGATAATACAAGTTTTGTGATTCTCCCTGTCGAAAAGGTCAGGGAGATGATAGAGATTGCCGTGTCCGGTTGCTTTGACAAGGTACTTGCCGCATTGCAACCCAGACAAGAGTCGGAATCGGTTGACATCGAGGGAGCATTGGAGTTTCTCAATTCCAACGGCTACCGTATAGCCAAAGGGCAACTTTATAAGGAGACATCTGCGGGAAACATACCCTATCACAAATTCGGGCACCGGCTGCATTTCAAAATATCGGAACTGCGGGAATGGGCGGAAACACGACTTGTGAACGGCAATTCCGTGGGGTACTACTGCAATGGAAAGTTTAACAAACGCCGATGACAAGCGAATATTGCGCGTTGGCAGAAAGTTGGCAGGACAACGGCAGACACCTGTCAGGGAATCTCACACATATACAGCGTTTTATCACTGAAAATCGTCAAAAGAGATAATTAAATTCAGTACAGACAATGAAAAATAATCAGAGACCCCCTCCCGGATGCCATGCCATCCCCAAAAGGCATAGATACTGTGCCACTCCGAAAAAACAATAAAACATAATTGGAGCGAAATCGTCAGATTGGCTCCCTAACACCTAATCACTACTTCAAATGACTGAAACAGTAACAGTTTCAAGCAGCGAATTAAGTGCTATGAGAGCCGAACTGAGGGATCTCCGGGGCACTGTCGCATCGCTGGCGACAATCATTCATAAAATGGTTCACTCGCCGGCAGCCATCAGACAGGACAAAGATGATGAACACCGTTCACTCACCGATGCGGAACGCGAATACAGAATCGACCGTCAGGAGCTTCAGGCACTCCTCGGCGTAAGCGAGAGGACCGCGTACCGCAGGATAAAGTACTACGGATTCCGCGTGTTGCACGAGAAGGGCGACACAAAATTCATACTCCGAGAAGTCATTGACATTATAAGTCATCACGGCCTCGGCTGGCACCGCTCCGCCCTTGACAGGATACTGTCAAGACGCACTATAAAATCAAGGACACGACTGGTATGAACCGGACATTTGAGAAAACTGTCCTCGGCCTCCTTCAGACAGTTCTGGAAAGAATGGACTTTCTTGAACGGAAGATAACATCCAAAGGAAACTGTCCACAGGAGGAGCCGAGAAGATGGACACCGAAAGATGTCGAGCGCAGGTTCGGCCTCGGTCTTCGCCAGCAGTACAACTTGAGAGCCAAAGGAATCCTTCCGTACTTTCAGAAAACTCCCAACGGCCCGATTTCATATCTCCCGGCCGATGTCCTTGACTACTATTTCGGAGACGGCGGAATTCCGCCGCAAAAACAACCATAAGTGAAATTACAATATGGCACAAGACCAGACTAACGAGAAAGACCAGGTGCTTATCGCCCGTAACAACGAGACGGGAGAAACAGGTGCTGTAAAAGGTCTGAAACAGGACGGCACACCGGACATGACGCCGTCGAAGTCCGCCAAACTGAGCGATCTCGTGGTATTCAATATCCACAAGAACCCACTGGAGGCTTTTCTCTCCAACTTCGTGAGGCAGTGCAAGAACCCTTCGATGTTCAGTTTCTTCAAAGTAGATGCCGACAACGTGAACAGTGTCGGGCAGGTCGTCGAAGACGCGCTTAAAGACCCGGAGGCGAACAAAGCCATGCTTTCCGAGGCTAAAGTGGAAGTGAAGGCGGCGAACCGCAACAGCCATGCTATTGACGAATCCAAAATCGACTGGCAAGGTCTGAAAGACCGCTGGGGCATAGACCGCGAAATGCTTGAAAAAAGCGGAGACCTCAAGGAGATGCTCTACAACCGCAAGTCCCGGCTGGTAACCATTACCCCGACATTCGCCGGCGAGAAGTATTCGCTGGAAGCGCGTCTGTCATTCCGCGAGGACGCCAACGGGAATATCAAGGTCGTACCCCATTTCATCCGCAAGGAGCCGAATCTCGATCAGGAGTTCAACGGAGTCAAGTTCACGGACGAGGACAAGCAGAACCTCCGTACCACCGGCAACCTCGGAAGGCTCGCCGATGTAGTTGACAAGGAGACCGGGGAGGTCATCCCCTCGTTCATCAGCATCGACCGTCAGACAAACGAGATACTCAGCGTACCCGCCAAGTCTGTATTCGTCAAGGACACCATCGGGCAGACAAAGCTCGACATGGGAGAGATCAACGCCCTCAAAAGCGGCAAAGCCATTCCGGACAAGGAGATCGTTGACCGCAAGGGCAATAAATATACCGTCACTCTTCAGGTAAGCGCGGACAGGCGCGATGTGGAGTTTGTGCCTTCATACGCCTCTCAGAAACAGGCGCAGAGTGAAAGCAACGGTCAGAAAAAATCCACATGGCTCACCCAGGACGGTAAAATCAAGCCTATCACAAAATGGGCCGGGGTGCCGATGACCGAGAAGCAGCAGGCGGACTATGTCGCCGGCAAGACCGTGGTCCTCGACAATATGGTTGACAAGGAGGGGAAACCCTGCACCGTCTATCTGACATTCAACATGAACAAGCAGCGTCCCACCACCTCCTTCAAGGATCCGCGTCAGGCGGAGTCGATAACTCCCGCCAACGAAAGCCGCACCCAGATGGCTGTCAACAACGACGGAAAGACCGACGAGGCGACTAAGAAAATCAAGGAGCCTCTCGACAGAGGACAGACCGGTCCGAAGGACGAGAACCAACAGAAGAAATCAAAGGGGCGCAAGATGTGACCTCCCGCACAGCCCCGTCCACTTTATCCAACATCCAAAACTAAAAACAACCGTAAAAATGAATAATATACTTATAATCACAGAAAGCCGCACCGTGGCAAAGACAATCGCGCAGGCGCTTGGCGCCAACGTACTCCACAAAGGATACTTCGGCAAAGGACAGATTGCCGTCACATGGACAGGCGGCGGCATCATCTCCTCGCGTCCCAAATGCAAGTTCCAGTTCACCGTGTCCTCGGACATGACGGCTGACGAGACATTTGCCGCCAACTTCGACTTCTCTGTACGCAAGGACAGCAAGGGTAAAGGCAATCGCCGCGCCAGCGAGAAGGACGAGGCCCAGATAGGCGTGATACAGCGCCTGTGGCGCGACGCCGCTACAATCGTCAACGCCATGAAGCCTTCCGCTCCCGGAGAAGTGATATTCACTTCTTTGAGCAACTATATCGGCATCGACCGTCCCGTCGTGCGTATGTGGCTGACCTCCATAACTCGCAAGGAGATTGTGGCATCTCTGGAGAACGGCGGCAACGCTCCCGAATACTATGCCGGGTTTCATGACAACGCGATTGCGGAACATACAATCGGGGCGCGTCCGATAGAACCCGACTATGCCGGGCTGGAACCATCGCAGGGACTGTGGAGCATGGCGGATCTCAAAGCTGCCGCCCTGACACTATGGGGATGGGCGCCGGCGAAAACAGCCGGGGTAGCGTATGCCCTCTATAACAAGGGACTAATCAGTTATCCCTCCGACAATACATCCATGCTTCCCTTATCGCTGGCTGCAACCGTCGGAGACACATTCGCCAACCTGCGCCATCATCCCGTTCTGGGCAAGAAGGCATCTTCGGTGTCAGTGACAGGAACCGAAAGCGTATGGTCCGACGACACGGACGCTGACGCGCTCCACGCCGTAACGGTAACCGGACTCTATCCCGTTGACCTCTCACGGGAGGAAGAAATGCTCTATATCATCATCGCAGACCATATCCTCGATGTTTTCAGCCCCGAAAAGAGCGAATGACAACTGAAAATCCCGGATTTATTTCGCATTCTGCGGATAAATGACTAATTTAGCCACTGAAACACAGTCATAAAACGGTTATTTCCGTTTTGGCTGTGGATAAAGTGGCAGTAGGCGGGAGGGAAACCCGCCTACTTTTTTACCGGCGCATAAGCCGGCCGTGCCTTCCATAATCAAGATACAGGAGGGCAACGCCATCGGAAAATCCACACTGAAATGGAAACACCGAAAAAATACGGTGAGCCGGATTTCTATACCGGTTATCTCCGTGAACATCTTAAAGAACATCATTTCGACAAAGAAAATACACAGAAATTCATAGAGAACCGCGTCGATGACGCACTTGACACATACACCGTAGAGTTCGCATCAGGCAGACCGCCTTATATCTGCCATGAGCTTGCGATGCGGACACTGCTTGAAAAACTGTATGTCTCCCGCTTCGACATAGTATATCATATTATAGAAGAAGACTGCTGGCTGCGTCTTGACCCGTCGGTATGGGAAGTGACAGCACTTCATTTCACGGCAGACAAGGAGATAAACGCGATACTTGACAAGTATGGCGTTGACGGCGGATTTCTTGAAAAGGAGGGTTACCCGGCGATGCGTCTGGAGCTTCTCGGCATCTTGAACGAGAAACTGGACGGCTATGAGTTATAACCGCCTTCAGACAATGCGTGACAACATCGAGGCTATAAGGCTCGCCCTGAACCTCGGTGTTGCCGGACGCACAGCGCAGACTCCCGAAGAACGGGAGGTGCTGAGAAAGTACGCCGGATTCGGCGGTCTGAAATGTATCCTCAATGATGCAAACGAACTGTCAGACGCTGCCAAGTGGAGCAAATCCGACATCGAGCTGTTCATGCCTACTGTTGAACTACGCCGCCTTATCCACGATTATTCTAAGGATGACAAGGAGTTTGCGCAGTACATGGACTCCCTCAAAACCTCGGTGCTGACTGCGTTTTATACGCCGTTGCCTGTTGTGGATGCTCTCTCTGATGCTCTGAAATATTCCGGCGTGGAGGTAAAAAGTTTTCTTGAACCATCAGCCGGACAAGGTGCTTTCATCGACTCTTTCCTACGAAATGACCGTTATCCCGGTACGGAAGTGCTGGCGTATGAGAAGGATTTGCTTACGGGCAAAATCCTTTCGGCACTGCATCCGTCAATCCTGACCCGGATAGAGGGATTCGAGAAGATTGAGCGTGATTTCAACGGCTATTTCGATGTGGCGGCCTCAAATATTCCTTTCGGAGATTTTGCGATTGCAGACCCGGCGTATGCGGTGAGCAAGGAGATCGCCTACCGTCAGGCGACAAAGACGATTCACAATTATTTCTTCCTGAAGGCTCTCGACCAAGTACGCGAGGGAGGTCTTGTAGCGTTTATCGCCTCGCAGGGCGTTATGAACGCTGCCTCTCCTTTTGTGAGGATGGAGCTTGTGAAACGCGCAGACCTTGTGGCGGCTCTGCGTCTGCCAAACAATACTTTCTCCGACAATGCCGGAACTGATGCGGGTTCTGACCTGATCATACTCCAGAAGCACACGGGAAAGAAAGCGTTATCGGCAGACGAAGAATTTTTCATACAGTCGGTAGTTGACCGTGGTACGAAGGTGCCGGGCAACAAATTCTTTCAGGCATTTCCGCAGAATGTGATATGCACGGATGCCAAAGTGGGGACAGACCAATATGGGAAACCGGCTATCGTCTATACACATACTAGAGGTGTTGACGGGATTGCCGGAGATTTGCGGAAAGCTCTTGATGAATCGCTGCATCTCCGTCTGAATCTGGAACTGTATAATTCCACCGGTATCAAACCGCCTACGCCCGATCCTGTCAAGCCTACGCCGCCACCGCAGACTCCAAAGCCGGAGGTAAAACCGGAAGTACCGAAACAGAAACCGCTCGCCGAAAAAATAGAGCAGAAAAACGAACCGTTGCTCAAACAGTATCAGGAAATGAAGAAGAAACATCCTGATGCGATTCTATTGTTTCGGGTCGGGGATTTCTATGAGATTTTCGGCGAAGACGCGGTGCAGGCCTCGGAGATACTCGGTATTACGCTCACGAGACGGCAGAATGGGATTGACAGCCGAATTGAGCTGGCTGGCTTTCCCCATCATGCCCTCGATGTGTATCTGCCCAAACTTGTGCGGGCAGGGAAACGTGTGGCTATCTGTGAGCAACTGGAAGACCCGAAGCTGACAAAGACAACCAGACAAAAGGTTGTCGAAACGGTTACGCCTAATCAACCTCCGAAGATTGAGCCTAAGCCGGAAGTGCCACGGGCACCCGTTGACACACCCGAAACTGAACCGGTCAAAGAGATTGAAACCGACGGAGGACCGGATTATACCGATAATCCTGCCCCTCGTCTTTTCGCGTACAATCTTTTCGGGGAGCTGGAGCCGATACAGAAAAAGAACAACCGCCGGCAGTATAAAGAGAAGCCGGAAGAAAAGGCCAAACCTGCGCCACGTGTTGAAGACAAGCCTGTAAAGACCCCTGCATTCCGCAAACTGAACGAGAAGGAGCTGGAGTTCTACGGAGCCTTGAACTGGGATGACAATCCTCCTATCAACGGGTTTTACGAGGCCATGATGTCGATTGCCCACCACCAGATGGAGGAAATGCGTCTGGAGCGGGAGGCACAGGAGGCGGCACAGGCCGCCGGGATAGCTTCCGGCGAAACATATATTGAAAAGACAGAGGGATATTTCATCCCCGGAGGTCATAACAGGCCGTCTAAAGTCACGGCTATCCCGATAGAGCGTGCAGAGCGCGATATGTCTCCCCGTCCTTTCTCGGAGGATATTCAGTTTTTCCACAAGAATGGCTCTATGGTGGTTCAGGACGGTATGGTCGGAGTCCTTTCGGATGTCCGCAAGACCGGCGCGACATTCAACCCACTTGAAATGAAACCGGAACAGGAGAAACGCGCCATGCTTTACATAACCATATCGGAGACATACCAGCAGCTTTATAATTATGAGGCGGAGACCCATGAGCCAAGCGAACATCTGCGCGAACACCTCAATCAATATTACGATGAGTTTGTCGAAAGATACGGCAATCTGAACGACAAACGTAATGTCCGGTTCATCATGGGCGATGCCAACGGGCGCGACGCGCTGGGTCTGGAGCGAACCGAGAACGGCACGATTGTGAAGGCTGATATATTTGACCATCCCGTTTCCTTCTCCGTTGATGAAGTCGCATCCGTCGATACTCCGATGGAGGCACTGACAGCATCGCTCAACAAATACGGCGGTGTCAATCTCGAATATATGTCGTCACTGGTGGACATGGATGAAGACTCCATTATACAGAATCTTGAAGGACACATATATTATAATCCGCTTGTGGAGAACTACGAGATAAAAGACCGCTTCATCGCCGGCAATGTCGTTGCCAAAGCCGAATCCGTGCGGGCATGGATTGACCGTGAGGAAGAACGCATAAAGGGATTCCCGGGCTATGACGGCATCGAGCCGTTCATCGCCATGTCGAAAGATTCCCTCAAAGCATTGGAGGAAGCCCGGCCCCGCCGCATCGAGTTCGACGAACTGGATTTCAACTTCGGGGAGAGGTGGATTCCGGCGGAAATATACTCGGCATATATGTCTGATTTCTACGAAACGGATGTGAGGATAGCCTATTCTTCCTCAATGGACGAATACTCGGCCGAAGCCTCCCGCAAGAACATGAAGATATGGGAGGAATTTTGCGTAAGGGGCTACTACCGCACTTACGACGGCATGAGCCTTCTCAGACACGCCCTGCACAATACCGTACCCGACATAAAGAAGTCAATCGGGAAGGATGACGACGGTCATGACATAAAGGTGCCGGACAGTGAGGCGATACAGCTTGCCAATACCAAGATAGATGAAATACGCAACGGATTTTCCGAATGGCTGGAGGCTCAATCGCCGGAGTTTAAGGAACGGCTGGTGGAGTTGTATAACGACAAATTCAACTGTTTCGTCAGACCTCAGTATGACGGAAGCCATCAGACATTCCCGGATTTGAACATGAGGATGCTCGGAGACCGCTATGGCATCAGCTCCATCTATCAGTCGCAGAAGGATTGCGTCTGGATGCTCCTTCAGAACGGCGGCGGGATATGTGATCATCAGGTGGGAACCGGCAAGACGCTGATAATGTGCATGGCGGCCCATGAAATGAAACGCCTCGGACTTGCACACAAACCCATGATTATCGGGATGAAGGCGAATGTGGCGGAAATCGCCATGACCTATCAGACCGCTTACCCCAATGCAAGGATTCTCTATGCCGATGAAAAGAGTTTCAAGGCTGACAACCGCGTCAATTTCTTCAATCAGATTAAGAACAACGACTATGACTGCATCATAATGTCGCATGACCAGTTCGGGAAGATTCCCCAGTCGCCGGAAATGCAGCAGCAGATTCTTCAGGCTGAACTTGACACGGTGGAGGAAAATCTTGAAGTGGTTAAGCAGCAAGGGCATGATGTGTCGCGCGGTATGCTCAAAGGTCTTATCAAGCGGAAGGAGAACCTTACCGCTAAGATTGCCACCATCCAATATCAGATGGAACAGAACAAAGACAGTGTCGTGGATTTCAAGCAGATGGGGATAGATCACATCTATATTGATGAATCACAGAACTTTAAGAATTTAATGTTCAACACCAGACATGACCGTGTGGCAGGATTGGGCAACAGTGAGGGAAGCCAGAGGGCACTCAATCTGTTGTATGCGATACGCACTATTCAGGAGCGGACAGGCAAAGATTTGGGTGCTACTTTTCTCAGTGGCACTACCATATCCAATAGCCTGACTGAACTGTATCTGCTGTTCAAGTATCTGCGCCCGAATGAGCTTGAAAGGCAGGAGATCCGATGCTTCGATGCGTGGGCCGCAATATTCGCCAAAAAGACAACCGACTTCGAGTTCAATGTCACTAATAATATTGTCCAAAAGGAGCGTTTCAGGTACTTTATCAAAGTGCCGGAGTTGGCGGCTTTCTATAATGAAATCACCGATTATAGAACGGCTGAAGATGTGGGAGTTGACCGGCCGCATAAGAATGAGATACTCCACAATATCCCTCCGACCTCGGCGCAGGAAGAGTTCATTCAGAAACTGATGGAATTTGCCAAAACCGGCAATGCCACAATTCTCGGACGCGCCCCGTTGAGCGAGACCGAGGAGAAGGCGAAGATGCTTATCGCTACGGACTATGCCCGTAAAATGGCACTCGATATGCGTATGATTGACCCTGAATATGGAGACGACCCGAATAACAAGGCCAGCCACTGCGCCCGTATGATAGCCGAGTATTACCGCAGATATGACGAGCAGAAAGGAACACAGTTTGTGTTCAGCGATTTATCGACATATAAGCCCGGCGAGTGGAATATCTATTCCGAAATCAAACGGAAGCTGATTGAGGACTACGGTATTCCGGCGCATGAAATCCGGTTTATACAGGAGTGTAAAACCGAGAGGTCAAGAAAGGCTGTCATTCAGGCTATGAATGACGGTGATGTCCGTGTTCTCTTTGGCTCGACAAGTATGCTCGGAACAGGTGTAAATGCCCAGAAAAGAGCAGTTTGCGTCCATGAACTCGAATGTCCCTGGCGCCCAAGCGATCTGGAGCAGCGTGAAGGCCGCGCTATCCGTGCCGGTAACGAGGTAGCCAAACTTTATGCCGACAACAAGGTGGATGTAATAATCTATGCGGTTGAGAAATCTCTGGACTCCTACAAGTTCAATCTTCTTCACTGCAAGGCTACTTTCATCGCACAGCTCAAATCCGGTGCGCTCGGAGCGAGAACCATCGACGAGGGTGCGATGGACGAGAAGAACGGCATGAACTTCTCGGAATATATGGCGATTCTGTCCGGTAACACAGACCTGTTGGAAAAGGCGAAGCTCGAAAAGCGCATAGCGGCACTTGAAAGCGGTCGCAAGGCGCATAATAAGGGTATATCCGATTCCAGATTCCGTTATCAGACAGTCACCCACGACATTGCCAACAACGAGGCGGCAATCGAAAGGATGAAGGCTGATGTCGCCCGTTACGAGTCCGTTGTCAGGAGGGACAAAGACGGTAACCCCCTGAATAATCTCACCATCGACACTTGCAACCTCTCCGACGAGAAAAACATGGGTATCCATCTGCAAGGACTGGCGCAGCGTACCGACACGCACGGACAGTACCAGCGAGTCGGCGAGGTCTATGGCTTCCCGATTTCCATTATCTCGGAGCGTACCCTCGTTGACGGCAAGGAGACTGTTCAGAACCGTTTTGTTGTTGAAGGCAACTATAAATACAAGTTCAACAACGGCTTCATCGCCATGAGCGACACTCATGCCGCCTGCATGAATTTTATCAACGCTCTGGAGAAGATACCCGGCATTATCGCACAGTATGAGGAACGGACAGCCAAACTGAAAGCAGATGTTCCCCAGCTCGAAGCCATTATCTCGAAGCCGTGGGGCAAGGAGGATGAACTGAAGCAGCTCAAATCCGAACTTGCCGCGCTTGACCGTAAGATTACGGCAGAACTTGCGCCAAAGCATGACGAAAAGGACGGTGTTGAGAACAGCCAGACCGCCGCGCAGACGGTTGATGCGCCTTCTCAATTAGAAGATGTAAAAAAGAGCATGGTCGCGGAACCGGCTACTGACTATTATGTTTCGCGCAGATTCAGTGCCGTGCCGGATACCGGAATACCGAGGCACGCCGGAAGAAGGATGTAAAAAAGAGAGACAGGGGGCATACGGTCAATCCGGTATGCTCCCTGCCTTATAAAATGAAGAACGCTCCTCAAGTATGCTATCTTGCGACTCGCCTGAGGAGCTTATTATTTTTTAAGGGTTTGAAAAAAGAGCGGCTAATCGCCGCTCTTTCCAATCGACTACTGTCGGTTTCTAAAATCGTTGCTTTCGCACTCGAAGTATTTCGTTAAAGAGGAAACTACCCTTTGTGGATACAAAGTTAAGAATAAAATCTTTATCCCACAAATAACTAACGCATTTTTCGGAGAAAAAGTTTTAATGGAGAGTGTCAATGAGGTATTATCTTGAATCCTAATCTCGCCCCTTTGTAGGTGTATATATGCTTGGCGATTACCTGAAATGCCGGATTCGGTCTTTCGGGATTAAGCACATACCGGCTTATGGGATATGCAATGAGGTCGGCAACCTGCAATCCGATGATGTTGTCGGCTTTGTACTGGAATTTGAAGTTCTTGATTCGGTCCGTCAGTCGCTCCGGTGTTATCCATTTAGTGCCTGTTACCCGCAGACCGTTGTAATATTTCAACAGCATCTGGTTCTGATTGGGATTGCGGCGCTCGACCACTATTGACAGCTTGCAGTTGCCGTTATCGCAGTCGTCCATGTGAAAAATGGCACGTTCAATCAGATATTTGAGTGAAAGACCATACACATCCTCCCCGGTATTGAATCTTTCTACAAACGGCTCTTTCAGTATGCAGCAGCAAACTATCACATAGATGTCTTCGGTGCCGAGTATCTCATTTATGCGTTCATAAAACCGTTCTTTGACGGTCGTGTCAAGCAGATTGACGAAAGCGCGGCTGTGATTCCTGATTTCTCTGGAATGAAAAATTACGCTCTCGTCCTGCCAAAGCTCCCTTTTCAGACAGTTGATTTCATTCTCCAGCCATTTCAGTTTATCCGATGACACGAGTATCCCGCACAATGTGAACATCGGGAAAGTCCTGTCGTACTTTTCCAGATTCGGGTCGCCGCACTCGTCTATGAACAGCGTATAGTGTTTTCTTTTTTGTTCAATCTCCATAATAATCTACAAAGTTAATAAAAAAGCGGCAATGTCGTATGGCTTCGGTATTTACAAATATATTTTCGGCGAAAATGTAACATGGTGCATTTCCGCCGAACAGATAATGTTCGCTGACGAATCAGCGGCGTTTAAGAAGATGCTTCAACAGAGGGTCCGCCGCGATACGGCGTATCTCATCGAAAACGATTTTCTTGACCTGTTTCTTGATACCGTCGTAATTGTCCTGTATGGTACGCTGCATCACGCACTCCCCGGTCGTCTTGTCGATGAATGGGTTTATGACCGGAATCTCAGCATACCGCGCGGTCTCCGCCTTGACCTTGTCGTTGTCAACCACAATTTCGGCATGAAAGATCTTCTGGTCTATG
Organism: Bacteroidales bacterium M8; assembly: GCA_001689495.1. GTDB lineage: Bacteria > Bacteroidota > Bacteroidia > Bacteroidales > Muribaculaceae > Duncaniella. Next base: position 50,742 of record LUJS01000032.1, read on the forward strand.
CGCTCGTCAAAATTGTCGCTGACGGCCCCCACAAACATACCCTGCGTGAGAGTCGAGATTTTACTCGGAGGAATCAGGCTGTCCATCTGGGTGTTGAATGAATGGCTCACGTCCTGCCGGTTTATCGACACCGACTGACGCTTCTGCAATACCTTTCCGAACCGCTCCGATAGCGTCTTGGCGGTCTCGCCGACGACCTGCCCGGAGAAGATATTGCCCACGGTGTTCATAACCACCGCCGCCTCCTTGTCGCCATAGTCGCGTTTGAGCTGCGAGAAGTCCTGAAAGCCGAGGCAGACGGCAACCTTGTTGCTTCGCGCGGTGGCGATCAGATTATCAAGACCCTTGAAATATATCGTCGGCAACTCGTCAATTATAACGGCTGATTTGAGCCTGTTCTTCTTGTTGATGAGCTTGACGATACGGGAATTGTAAAGGCCGAGTGCCGCGCCGTAGATGTTCTGGCGGTCGGGATTGTTGCCAACGCACAGTATCTTCGGATGTTCAGGATTGTTGATGTCAAGCGAGAACTCGCTGTCCGACATTACCCAGTAGAGCTGCGGGGAAATCATCCTCGTGAGAGGGATTTTCGCCGACGCTATCTGACCCTGAAGCTGCTCCTGCGCCCCTCCGAGCCAAGCGTCCATGAACGGGGAAAGATAGTTTTCAAGTTCGGGATATGATGTGAGTATCGGGAAAATATCCTCGTATGGACGGCATAGAAACTCAATTGCGTGGGGGAAGGTACAATATTTGCCGTCCTTGTAAATGCGCAGAAACCAGATTATTGCTGCAAGCAATATTATCGGGGATTCCACAAAGAAATCGCCCTGCTTGCTCACCCAAGTTTTGTTCAGGTTGAGCATTATGGTATATGCCGATTCGTATGCGTCGGAAATGTCGGTCATAAACTCCGGAGCAATCGGGTTGCACCGGTGTGAGCGCATCGGGTCGTCGAAGTTGATCACACGGAACTCCGGCACAACACCTTTGTAATTATCCGTATGCACGTTCAGATGATTCATGGCTATGACCGACAGGTCCGGAAACTTGAAATCATAAATATAAGCACTGTAACCCTTTTCTATACATTGTTTTATATAATTGTTCACCACGGCGTATGACTTGCCGGAACCGGGAGTGCCGAGGACGATAGTGGCACGGAAGGGATTTACCACGTTTATCCATCCCTTGTTCCACCGTTTGTTATAGTAGAAACGTGTGGGAAGATTCACGGAATAGTCGTTTGCCTTCAGCTCAGTCTCCTGCATGAAGGATTCGTTCTCGTTGTTGAAACGGTCGTCCATAAGGTTGCCTTTCAGCATACGGCCCATCCACACGCCTCCGAACAGCAACGCCACATATCCCGTGACGGTACATATTATATAGGAGTAAAGCCATTCCTTCGCCGGCATCCACCAGCAACCGAAATAGAGGAACATTCCTGCGGTGATGGCGATTATTATATGTTTCCACCTGATGCTCTCTTTCTTGACCCCTTTCGTGCCGAAACATGAAAGGGCGAGAAGGAGAAGGGCGAACCATTTGGCGTTGTTGGGATTGTGGAACAGCCCGCAGGCATTGTCCAGATTGTTCAGTATCTTGTATGCGGTTGAATAGAACCAGCCGCTTTCCACGGTCTTTATGCCCGTGAACCACAGCATATTCGCGGCCACAAGCACAAAACTTATGCCGCGCATGAAATCCATTATTTTGGCTAACGCCCGGAGGTCGTCTTCCTGTTGGCTCATAATAAATTGATATTAATGTTGAAATTACAGTTTAGGACCACGGCGTTTTTTCTTCTTGCGCCGCTGCATGGCGCGGTAGAAGGCTTCCTCCTCCGCATCGAATCCGGGGCCGGTGTGGAAAAGGTCAAGACCGGGAATTGTGGGCATATAATCATCAGACGATGTGTTGCCCTGCCGGAATTGCTGTTGCGGCTGACCTTGACCGTGCTGCTGACCCTGCGATGTTCCGGATGCTCCCGCGCCTCCTGATGTCTGTTGCCTTGCCGGATTGGATTGGGAATTACCCGAACCGGCTTGTTGAATGTCTGGCTGCGGCTGTTCCTGCCGCGTATCCGGCTGAACGGGTACAACCGAAGGCCTTTCTCCGGCTGTGAACCACTGTTCAAGAGCGTTGGCGGAAAACTGTCTGCCCAGACGCGAACCGTTAAGGACAGTCCTTGTATTGTGGTCTATGAATGTCGCGCCGTATATGCGCCCGGTATTGGTATGGCGCAGGACAAGGTCGATGTTCCTCTCTTTGAGCCTGGCGATGAAATCATCCTTGCCCGAAGATTCAGCCATTGCCTCCGATACAGCTTGCTTGGTCGGACGGATGTCGATTTTGTCTTTCGCCCTCTCCATTCTTCCGTCTATCGCCGCGCGGCTGGCGAACTTGCCGAAGCGGGATGCCTTGAACGGCGGAGCTATCGTATTGCCGTTGTCGTCAGTGGCGAAATACACCAGACCGTGATACTCCCTGCCGTTGACCCTGCCGTCGGTCTGCTCACACCTGATATTATACAGTCCGAGTATGGCGTTATACTCGCCGATGGTCTGGAACTTATAGCGCATACCCACCATTTTGACAGTGTTGGCAACCTGCCGCTTGATGTCGCCGGAAGGGTCGATTTTCCTGATGGGCATATCGGGAGTGATTCTCTGACGCTCGGCGGTGTGAAGGTTGTACTTCCTCTCCAGCTCCCTGCATATATCCTTGCTTCGGTAGAAGTTGTTTCTGTCGGATACTGCCTTGCCGTCAGTCCCCACACGGAGGGCGACTATATGGATATGGTGCCGGTCGATGTCCATGTGTTTGAAAATCAGATAAGGCATATCTCCCAAACCCATTTTCTGCATATACTCGTGAGCCAATGCAGTATAGTCGGTGTCGCTCAGACGGTCGTCAGGATGCGGATTGAGGGAAATGTGCATCATCGGTCTCTCTGTCTTCGTATGCGATGGCATCCAGCGCATGAAGTCCTCATATACACGGTGGATGTTCACCGTGCCGGAACCGTCATTATATATTTTGTTGGTGTCGAGCAACCGGCCTTTTTCCTTGTTGATTTTCTCCCCGTTATAGCAGATTGCGCCGTAAAGGGAGTTGCCTAACGAGATTTTTGCGACCATGCCTCATCGAATTGCCGGGCCAGAGAGACTATCTCCATGCTGATTTTTACCAGCTCGGTGGTCTTCTGTTCCAGATTATACAGGGCCTTCATAGCCTTTTTCTCGTTGAAGTTCTCCCTCAGAGTTTTAACAATCAGTCCGTATTCGACGCCGACGGTACGGTAAAGGGAGTTAAGGGAGGAGAGTTTATCTATGAACACCCGTGTGTTCTCGTCCATATAAAAGACCTTGAACGGCTTTTCAAACAGCACCATCTTGATGAACGCCGACATGGATTCTACCTGAACCTTATCATACATCGACATCAGTGTGGCCTGTTCGGTGGCAGTGAAATTGACGGAGCATCTGAAAACGGTGGTGTCGGCCTTCGGTTTTCTGCCGGCCCTCTTTCTATTGTCAGTCATAAGTCGTGCAATAAAAAGGGTAATCATATCTGCGGAGCGCAGAATCGGGAATGGGGAGGGCGACTTCGGAGTCATCCCAACCCAAGCTCGCTTGGCAAGGGTGATGTGCTGCAAATTCCATTTGGTGCAGCACATCACATACCTTGCCATGCCAATGTTGGCATCGTAAATCGGTAAAAATCAGATGAAGCGAATGTGTCAGTGCGTTTGCTATGAAATCCCGGTATCCAGTGTGTCGAATACAGGAATCTGAGGGAGCAATCAGCCGACGGAAAAGGTCGCAATGAGAAAAAAGCGGGTCTCCCGGCTCGGCTGAAAAGCGTGATTCGGGAATGTGTTGCGTGTATCTGCGTAACAATATCGGGGGCGGTTGGTTTGCCGAAGGTGGAAATCGCCGGCAATCGGTCGGCAATCGTCGGCAATTTCGTAAAACGGCAAATCTTTTTCTGAATGACCGTCGTTATGATTGCAGTTCCGGTCAGTCAAACGGCCGGTCATCCACTCCGACGGAAGGATGTGCGGAAAGCCATCCTTATGGCTGAAAGGACTGCCATACGGAAATATGAAAGTAAAGATGAACAGACTTACGGCAGTACCTCCATCCGGTCATTATGATGGCAGTAAGTTCATACTTCCTTATGAGTGAACAGATGAATGAATGTGTTTCTGCGTGTATTGAAGGTCGGCACAACGGCAGTTCATTCAGATGTATGCCTGAACATACGGAAATACGGATGTATGAACGTATGAGCATCCGAATGGCAGAACCGGCAGACGCATGAACGTACTGATGTATTGATGTACTGACGTAAGGAAATACTGACGTATTGATGTACTAACGTATTGACGTATTGATGTACTGACATATTGCAGACCTGATTAAGAATTGTATGCCGGAGTGAACGGGCTGGCGATTTTCAGTTCACTCCACGGATAAGCCGGACATGGTTATCAAGCCGGACATTCCACAAGGCACGGGACAAGTGCCGCACGGCTGAAGCCGTATTACATTACCCAACCCCACATATTATAAATGCAAGACCCGATTTATGTGGCTTTCGCCACACAGAAAGGGGGAGCCGGCAAATCCACCCTTACGACACTTGTCGCAAGCTACCTGCACTATGTCCTCGGAAAGAGGGTGCTGGCTCTCGACTGTGACCCCAGACAGCACAGCATGGTCGAGTACCGCGAGAAGGACAAGCTGCTGATACGGGAGAACCCCGTCGTCAAGAGGCGTTTCGCCAGATTCATGGAACAGTTCCGTGGAGACGCCTACGAGATTGTCAAATGCTCACCGGCCACCGCCCTCGACTATGCGGAAAAAGAGATTCAGAAAGGGGAACCGCCCGAATATGTCTTCTTCGACATCACGGGTACGGTCAACGACCGTGAGCTGGTGAGCCTTCTGGCCGCGATGGACTATCTCTTTGTGCCGATAACCCCGGAGACCGGGGACCTGAAAAGTTCAATCGGATTCGCCCACAACGTGAACGAACAGATGCTCTTCAAGGAAGGCTGCAATGTAAAAGGGCTGTTTCTTGTCTGGAACAAGGTGCAGCCGAAAGACCGCAACAACCTCTGCCAGATCATCAACCGTTATGTGGCCTCGCTGTGCATCGAATCGCTGGACACCATTCTGCCCATGAGCGTGAAGTACACAAAAGACGGCGACACATCGGGCCGCTGCGGGATATTCCGCTCCACATTCATGCCCCCTGACAAGAGTCTTCTGCGCAACAGTCAGCTCCCCGAACTGGTGGACGAGATTCTGGCAACCATAGAACCCGACTGATTATGGCAAGGAAAAGAGAACCGGGCTTCGATGCCGACAAGTTCCTTGACAGATACGAGGAGAACGCATCGCACACGACAGCCCCGCCCGAAACGACTGCTCTGCCCGAAAGAACGGTGCCTGACAGGACCGTGGCTGACGGCACACCGCTGTCAAACCGGGAGCTGGAGTATATGGAGAGCTTCATCCTGAAAAACAAGTACCGGCGCATAAGCCGCAAAGGGAAACAGGTGTACATAAGCGAGGAGTTCAAGCTCAAAATGCAGAAGATGATGCTTTTCTTCTCCGACGGAGGCTCGATTACGGAATATGTCAACAACGTGCTGGAACAGCATTTCAAGGAATATGACGACATCATAAAAAGGATGTTCAACGATTCATTAAAATTTTGATAGATATGGCAACTGAAAACAATAACGCCGCCGCGACAAATAAAAAATCCCCCACAGTCTCCGCAAAAGAGACGGATTCCTACCGCTCACTGTTTCTGGAACCGGGTGAAGTCGGGGCAAGAAAAGGGATATTCGTCCCCCGCGAACTGGTTGACAGGCTCAAAATGACCGTACCGCTCCTTGATGTGGAGGGGCTGACAATCGGGGTATATGTAACAAGGATTCTTCTCGACCATCTGAAAGGAAACGCCGACATCCTCAACACCCTTATGGAGAAGGGGAAGAAAAAGACCCGCCTATGAATACAGTATCAATCCTGACGATATGCGCCTTCCTCTATCTCGCCTTCGTTACATGGATGTTCCGTGGAAAGGGCAAGAAGCCCGACACCAGAACCGACGGTAAAAAGGAAGCGCAGGAAACGGTGCCGGACAGCGACGGTGAGGAACCGAAGAAAAATACCGTTACCGTCGTTCCGCAGAGTGATTTCGATCTGGACAGATTCCGTGAAGTGCTTACCGAGTCCATTACGGCTGCCATGACCTATGTCCTGAAAACCAAAATCGGTGATGTCAATCCGCAGGATGTCGAGTTTAAGAATCCCGCCACGGATTCCTCCGGGAGCGGTAATGCAGAAGACACCCCCACGGATTCTGATACTGCGGACGAGACCCCGGACATGGACGACTTTGAGCCGGACAGCGTTTCCCCTCCCGCAAAGGGAGAATCAATCGACGAGATAGAGGCGGCGGTGTCCGTGGCGGCAAATCCGGCGGCAACTCCCGAACAGAAAGCCGAGGCAGGGAGAGTTCTGACCGGTATGCGTGATGTGGTGTTCATCGGCAAGATGATGGAGACCAACGAAAGAATCAACGCCGGGATAATGAACTGCATCGCCGAGAGTGTGCGGGCTGCGCGCAAGAAAAAAATCGGCAGCCAGTCTTCATCCCGCCGCAAAGGGCGCGGGATAGATGTTGACGGCTCGCTCCGGAGACCGGAGAATACTGACAAAGACAGCGAAAAAGATGAAGAAGATTGATTACGGCTGACCGCATTGAGTCATACCATCCACCACACAAGCCGA
>LUJS01000032.1:57592-83712 GCA_001689495.1 Bacteroidales bacterium M8
GAGGCTACGACGATGGTGACATCGTACTTTGAGCCGGGAGTGAAACTTATCTATGCGATCGGGGCGGTCGTGGGCCTTATCGGAGGCGTGAAATGCTACTCCAAATGGTCGAGCGGAGACCCCGACACCAGCAAGACCGCCGCGTCATGGTTCGGAGCCTGCATCTTCCTTATCGTGGCCGCCACAATCCTCAAGTCATTCTTCCTCTGATGTCCGAGTATTCCATCAACAAAGGCGTGGGGCGCAGTGTGGAGTACAAGGGTCTGAAAGCGCAATATCTGTTCATATTCGCCATCGGCCTTCTGTCCCTGTTCGTCCTGTTCGTGATAATGTATGTCGCGGGTGTCCCGCAATGGTTCTGCATCGGCTTCGCCGCAGTGTCTGCCTCGGCCCTTGTATGGCTCACTTTCCGGCTAAACTCGAAGTTCGGGCAATACGGCCTCATGAAGCTCGGCGCCGTTAGATACCGCCCGCGCTACATAATCAACCGACTGCGTATCACACGCCTGATAAAAACGTGTAGGAAACAACATAGATAAAAATGAGAAATACCCTGAGAGCGACGACTCTTGAATCGAAACTCCCCCTCCTTGCCGTTGAACACGGCTGCATCATCTCAAAGGACGCCGACACCACGGTGGCCTTTGAGGTGAGGCTCCCGGAACTGTTCACGGTTACATCAGCCGAATACGAGGCCATGCACTCGGCATGGTGCAAGGCGATAAAGGTTCTGCCGCATTTTTCGGTTGTCCACAAGCAGGACATATTCATATCGGAGAATTACCGGCCGGAATTGCAGAAGGAGGGACTGAGCTTCCTTGACCGCTCTTTCGAGCGCCATTTCAACGAGCGTCCATACTTGGCTCACAAGTGTTACCTGTTCCTGACAAAGACAACGAAGGAACGGATGCGCCAGCATAGCAATTTTTCCACCCTGTGCCGGGGACGCATAACCCCGAAGGAGCTGAATCACGAGATGGTGGTGAAGTTCATGGAGAGAGTGGAACAGTTCGAGCGCATCATCAACGACACCGGCTGTATCAGTCTGCGCCGTCTCTCTGACGACGAGATTCTGGGCACGGAGACATCATCGGGCATCATCGAGAAATATATGTCCCTCTCCATGTCGGATGTCACCTGTCTGGAGGACATCGACCTTTCGGCAAGGGAGATGCGCGTCGGGGACAAGATGCTATGCCTCCACACCCTTTCGGACACCGACGACCTTCCGGCGAAGGTCAGCACGGACAACCGCTACGAGCGTCTTTCCACCGACCGCTCGGACTGCCGCCTGTCATTTGCCTCCCCCGTGGGGCTGCTCCTGCCGTGCAACCACATATACAACCAGTATGTGTTCATAGACTGCCACGACGAGAATCTTGCCCGCTTCGAGAAGACGGCCCGCAACATGAACAGTCTTTCCAAGTACAGCCGCAGCAACGCGATCAACAAGGAATGGATAGACCGTTACCTGAACGAGGCCCATTCCTACGGACTGACAAGCGTCCGGGCGCATTGTAATGTCATGGCGTGGAGCGACGACGCCGAGGAACTGCGGCGCATCAAAAACGATGTCGGCGGTCAGCTTGCGACTATGGGTTGTATGCCACGCCACAACACCATCGACTGCCCGACGCTGTTCTGGGCGGCGATGCCGGGCAACGAGGCCGATTTTCCTGCGGAAGAATCGTTCTACACCTTCATAGAGCCGGCGGTGTGCTTCTTCACGGGCGAGACCAACTACCGCTCGTCGCTGTCCCCCTTCGGAATAAAGATGGTGGACCGTCTGACCGGGAAACCGCTCCATCTCGACATTTCCGACGAGCCGATGAAGCGAGGAATAACGACCAACCGCAACAAGTTCATCCTCGGCCCGTCGGGTAGCGGCAAGTCGTTCTTCACCAACCATCTGGTCCGCCAGTATTATGAGCAGGGCGCCCATGTGCTGCTGATAGACACCGGCAACTCCTACGAAGGTCTGTGCAACCTTATCCACAACCGTACCCACGGGGAGGACGGCATATATTACACATATACCGAGGAGAGTCCGATTTCCTTCAATCCCTTCTATACGGACGATTCGATATTTGATGTGGAGAAGAAGGACAGCATAAAGACACTGCTTCTCACGCTCTGGAAGTCGGAGGACGACCGGATAACGAAGACGGAATCGGGTGAGCTTGGTTCGGCTCTGTCAATGTTCATAGACCGGATGAAGAAAGACCGCGACATCGTTCCCTGCTTCAACTCGTTCTACGAGTTCATGCGCGACGAGTACCGCGAGGAGATGGCGAAACGCCCGATCCCGATACACAGGCAGGATTTCGACATAGACAATTTCCTGACCACGCTCCGGCAGTATTACCACGGCGGCAGGTTCGATTTCCTTCTCAACTCAAAGGAGAACATCGACCTTCTCAACAAGCGCTTTGTCGTCTTCGAGATTGACGCTATCCGCGACAACAAAGACCTGTTCCCGGTGGTGACAATCATCATCATGGAGGCTTTCATCAACAAGATGCGCCGTCTGAAAGGCGTGCGGAAAGTCCTTATCTGCGAGGAGGCATGGAAGGCGTTGTCAACGGCGAACATGGCGGAGTATATGCGCTATATGTTCAAGACGGTGAGAAAGTATTTCGGTGAGGCTGTGGTGGTAACGCAGGAGGTTGACGACATAATATCGTCGCCTGTTGTCAAGGAGACCATCATCAACAACTCCGACTGCAAGATACTCCTTGACCAGCGCAAGTATATTAACCGCTTCGACCAGATCCAGTCGCTGTTAGGTCTGACAGACAAGGAGAAGGCGCAGATACTCAGCATCAACCTCGCCAACAATCCGAACCGTCTGTATAAAAAAGAGGTCTGGATCGGACTCGGCGGAACGCAGTCTGCCGTGTATGCCACGGAGGTCAGCCGGGAGGAATATTTCTGCTACACCACCGAGGAAACGGAGAAAATCAGGGTGCTGGATACGGCACGGAGACTTGGCGGCGACATAGAAGCCGCGATAAAGCAACTTGCAAATGAATGATGTATGACGGTTTTACGGATAATACTTCTGATAATCACGGCTGTGATCGCCGTTGCCGCGCTCCTCCTGCGCGCGGCACTCTACCTTCTCTCTTTGGGAGTGAGGTTAATCGGAGGATGCGCCTCCAGAATTTACTGACATAAATAATCATTACAATGAGCAGACTTAAATTTATAATTCCCGTTGTCGCGCTGGTCATGTTCCTCTGCGCCGGCAAAGCACACGCGCAGTGGACGGTCATCGACCCCTCCAACATAGCGCAGAGCATCGTGAACAACTCCAAGTCGCTTGTCCACGAATCAAAGACGGCGACGCACATGGTCAAATCGTTTCAGGAGACGGTCAAGATTTATGAGCAGGGCAAGAAGTATTATGACGCCCTGCGCTCGGTCAACAACCTTGTCCGCGACGCCCGCAAGGTGCAGCAGACCGTCCTGATGCTCGGCGACATAAGCGAGACCTATGTAACGAATTTCCGCAAGATGCTGACTGACCCGAATTTCACTGCCTCGGAACTGTCGGCAATCGCATCCGGCTACACCCGTCTTCTCGAAGAAGCCAACGGGGTGTTGGGCGAACTGAAGAACGTGGTGAACATCACCACTATGTCGATGACCGACAAGGACCGCATGGATATTGTTGACAGGTGCTATAAGGAGATGAGCCGCTACCGCAACCTGACCTCTTATTTCACGAACAAGAACATCTCCGTGTCCTATCTCCGCGCGAAGAAGAAAGCTGATACGCAGCGTGTGATAAACCTTTACGGCAAGGGCGCCGAAAGATACTGGTGACTATGCTCTGCGCGATTGATTTCTCTAATCTCCATACGATTCTGCGCTCGCTCTATGACGAGATGATGCCTCTGTGTTCCGACATGGCGGGTGTCGCGCAGGGAATCGCCGGACTCGGCGCGCTGTTCTATGTCGCATACCGGGTATGGCAGGCGCTTGCAAGGGCTGAACCGATTGATGTGTTCCCGCTGCTGCGCCCGTTTGCAATCGGCTTCTGCATCATGTTCTTCCCGACTGTGGTGCTTGGCACGATAAATTCCGTGATGTCGCCTATCGTGCAGGGAACCGCCGGTATGCTGGAGGGCCAGACCCTCGATATGCAGAAATACCGGGAGGAGAAGGACAGGCTCGAATACGAGGCGATGATGCGGGATCCCTCCACGGCGTATCTTGTAGATGACGCGGAGTTTGACCGTCAGATTGACGAACTTGGCGTGACGGAGGTGGGCACCGCTGCCGGTATGTATATCGAGCGCGGGATGTATAAGGTGAAGAAAGCCATTCAGAATTTCTTCCGTGAACTTCTGGAACTGCTTTTTCAGGCCGCGTCGCTGACTATCGACACGATAAGGACTTTCTTCCTGATAGTTCTCGCCATCCTCGGCCCGATAAGTTTTGCGATTTCGGTGTGGGACGGATTCCAGAACACCCTTGTCCAGTGGATATGCCGCTATGTCCAGACTTATCTGTGGCTCCCCGTGGCAGACCTGTTCTCGACGATTCTGGCTAAAATACAGGTGCTGATGTTGCAGAACGACATTTCGGAGCTGACCAACAACCCCAATGTCGATATTGACGGGAGCAATACCGCGTATATACTATTTATGATAATCGGAATCATCGGATATTTCACAATCCCGACGGTTGCCGGATGGATCATACAGGCCGGAGGCATGGGCAGCTACAACCGTGCGGTCAACAATACGGCTATGCAGGCAGGTTCCGCCGCCGGAAGTGTCGGCGGTGCGGTTGCCGGGAATGTGGCCGGTCGTGTCGGCAAATTATTGAAATAACACTCTGATACGGATTAAATGGAATTCAAGTCATTAAAAAACATCGAGACATCCTTCCGTCAGATACGCCTGTTCGGAATAGTGTTCGTGGCGATGTGCGCGGTGGTGGTCTCGGTGGCGCTGGTGACGGCTTTCAATTTCGCCGAGAAGCAGCGGGAGAAGATCTATGTCCTTGACAACGGCAAGAGCCTGATGCTGGCTCTGTCGCAGGACATGAGCCAGAACCGTCCGGCGGAGGCACGAGAACACGTGCGACGCTTCCATGAGTTGTTCTTCTCGCTCTCCCCGGACAAGTCGGCTATCGAGCATAACATCAACCGTGCGCTGATTCTCTCCGACAAAAGCGCGTACAACTATTATTCGGATTACTCCGAGAAAGGTTACTATAACCGCATAATCTCGGGAAACATCAATCAGGTGTGTCAGGTTGACAGCGTGGTGTGCGATTTCAACAACTACCCCTATGTGGCCCGGACTTATGCCCGCCAGATGATTATCCGCGAGAGTAACGTGACCGAGAGAAGCCTCGTGACGGTATGCCGCCTCACAAACTCCTCGCGTTCCGACGACAATCCAAACGGATTCATCATCGAGAATTTCAATATCCTTGAGAACAAGGACATATCAACGGTAAAGCGATAACCGATGAATAAATTTCAATCAATGCGCTCCGCTATATATAATAAGGTGTGGGGCAAACCGAAATCGGCGCTGGGCGAGTATCTGCGACGCAAGTGCGACGGCATCCCGGCAAACCGCAGGCTTACAATTATAACCGTCCTGCTCTCACTGTTCATCATCACTGCCTTCTTCGTGTTCGGCAACGCCTGTTACCGCATCGGGCGCGGACAGGCTCTGATGGAGAGAATCGAGCCGGAACATATAGAGGGGCTGGAACTTCCATCCTTCGACAACGGCGATACGCCGGATATTTGGCAATTCAAGGATTCCGGATATGAACCTTCAGGAACTGAAAACGAAAATCAATGACTGGTTTGAGTCAAAATCGGCTGCCGAGAGGCAGAAAATGAAGAAATACCTGCTTGTCATTCCCGGCGCGGCGATCATCTTCCTCGGCTCGATGTGGCTTATCTTCGGCTCGTATATGTCTGATGACGGCGCGGAAAAGGGAAAGGCCAACATGGAGCTGCCCGACGGGGACAGCGACAAGTTGCAGGGCAACAAGCTCAAAGCGCTTGCCGAGGCGGAGATGCGCAGGGAGAAGGCCCGTCAGGACAGCATTTTGAGTGCCGCGTCTGTAAGACAGGATTCCGTACCGGCGGACACAATGGCTGCGTCCGAACCCTCCCCGATTGAACAGTCGGCCATGCAGTATCAGGAGGTACAGGCTTCGCTTGATGACTTCTTCGTACCGGAAAACTCCGATGCCGTCCGCATGGCGGAATTGCAGGAACGGATTGACGAGCTGGAGGCGCAGAACGCTATGGCGGCGCAACAGGCGGAACAGCCGGACCAGATGGAACTTCTTGAACGCTCCTACCAGCTTGCGGCGCAGTATATGGGCAACGGCAACGCCGTGAATCCCGCTCCTGCGCAGACGGTGGAGGAAAAGGGCAAAAGGAATGTCCAGCCGGTCGCGCAAGTGAAAAGGAATGTCGTATCGACGCTTTCATCATCTGCCGCAGGTCGCGGTTTCAATACCTCTGTCGGGGCAAAGGCGGCAAGTCAGAAAAACACCATCGCCGCTGTCGTGGCAGGTAACCAGAGCGTTACCGACGGTCAGACCGTCAGGCTCCGGATTGTGGAGCCGATGTGGATAGGCAGTAGGCTCGTACCCCGCAACACTGCCGTTGTAGGTGCCGCGAGGTTGCAGGGCGAGAGGCTTGAGATTGCGGTGTCCTCGGTGGAGTGCGACGGCTCGGTGTATGAGGTGGAGCTGACGGTATATGACACCGACGGACAGGAGGGAATCAACATTCCCAATTCAATGGAGTCGGACGCGCTGCATGAGATCGGCGCCAACATGGGGTCGACGATGGGCAGCTCGATAAATATCTCCACCGATGCCGGTGCGCAGATTGCCTCCGATGTGGGGCGCGGACTTATCAACGGTGTCAGCCAGTATCTGACAAAGAAGATGCGGACCGTGAAAGTCCACCTGAAATCCGGATACCGGGTAATGCTCCATCAGCCCGAAGATGTGTAACCTAAAACAGAAAACAATTATGAATTTCAAGACTATAATTCTTTCCCTCGCTGCCGTAATCGGCATGGCTTCCCCGGTGTTTGCCAAAACCAAAGCGGTCAAAAACACCGATAACAAGGTGTCTTCCGACACAGAGCAGGTGGCGGAACACGACATCAACGTGTACGGGTCAGGCTACACTGACGGAGACAGGTTCGAGGGTCTGACGCGGAAGGTCGGTTTTGACCGCATGATTCCCCCTCACGCTCTGGAGGTTGCGTTCAACAAGACCACCCATGTCATTTTCCCGTCGGAAATCGTGTATGTCGATTTGGGCGACGAGAATCTTGTCGCGGGTCTGGCGGACGGCGCGAAGAACGTGCTGCGCGTGAAGTCGGCTGTCAAGTCGTTCAAGTCCGAGACGAATCTCACGGTCATTACCGATGACGGCTGTTTCTTCACCTTTAACGTGAAATTCGCAAAGGAGCCTCTGTTGCTCAATATCGAGATGACCGACTTTATTCACGACGGGGAGGCGGTCAACCGTCCCAACAATGCGCAGGAGATATACTTGGAGCGTCTAGGTCAAGAGTCGCCGATGCTTGTAAAGCTGATCATGAAGTCAATCTACAAGCAGAACAGACGCGAGATAAAGCATATCGGCTCAAAGCGTTTCGGCGTGCAGTTCATTCTGAAAAGCATATACACCAACAATGGCCTTCTCTACTTTCACACTGAACTGAAGAACACATCGAACATCGCTTTCGATATTGATTACATCTCGTTCAAGATAGTCGATAAGAAGGTGGTCAAGCGAACCGCCATGCAGGAGCAGGTATTGGAACCGCTCCGCGCCCAGAACTATGTTACGGTGGTCAACGGCAAGAAATCGGAAAGGACTGTCTTTGCCCTTGAAAAATTCACTATCCCCGACGACAAGCAGCTTGTCATCGAGGTCGCGGAGAAGGAAGGCGGCCGCAATCAGTCTTTCGTGGTCGAGAACGGCGATATTGTCCGCGCGAATGTAATTGACGAATTAAGCATACATTAATCCATGAAAAAAGCGATAATGATAATCTCTGCCATGCTCACCCTCTTCGGAGGGCGGGCAATGGCCCAGCGATGCCTCCCGGGAATGTCGGCTGTCGAAGTCCGCGCCGACATGGTAAACGGTTTCTATACCGGCGACTCACGCAACTGCGGGTATGATTTCGGAGTATTCTATTCCGTTTTCAAAGGTAATGCAAACTCTTGGAGCTTCGGAGGGGAATATCTCCAGACTTACAGACCCTACGGGGAGAAAGGGCGTATCCCCGTTTCGCAGTTCACGGGAGAGGTCGGATATAATCTCCATATCGTCAGCGATTATTCACAGACATTCCATCTCTATGGAGGTGTGTCGGCTCTCGGCGGATATGAGACGGTCAACTGGGGTAAGCATACCCTTTCCGACGGATCCACAATCAAGAACGGCGACGCCTTCATCTATGGCGGCGCGTTGACCCTGTCGGCTGATTTTTATCTTTCGGACAGGCTGGCGCTCGGCACCCATGTGAAGGAACGGTTCGTGTTCGGCAACGACACCGGCCACTTCCTGACCCAGTTCGGGGTACACGTTAAACTCACTATCGAATAATACATGCCTGCAATAGTTGATCTTGACATAAAGAATATTCCGCTTACGGAGTTTATGAAGGCTCTTGGACAGGAACACCCGGTGGCAGCCGACGGCAATCTGCGCGTTTACAATGCTCCATACGATGACAATCACGCCGCGACGATGGTCATAAACACTGAAACAAATTTGTGGCGTGATACAAAATCAGGCGCTTATGGCGGAATATATGACCTTGCGCACGAGATTACGGGCAGTTGCAGTATGTCGGAACTGACCCGGTTCATCGCCTCTGAAATGTCTGCCATCCGCAAGGTTGACATTCGTCATGAGCCGGATGTGCCGAGGCCGCAACGAAAATTCCGTATGTGAGGCATGGACAAGGAATATTTCAAGGGAATATCCCTGCTTGATTTCATGCTGCATTTAGGCGCGGAGATGAGAGGGAAAGACCGCAAGGGATTCTGGTTTCTGGCTCCGTACCGCAGTGAGAGAAACGCCTCCCTGCATATCGGCTATAATAATCTGTGGTACGATTATGGTATCGGGAAGGGCGGCGACATCTTCACTCTTGCCGGAGAGATGATTGGCAGTGGTGATTTCATCAAGCAGGCTGAATACATCTCGCAGGTCATGAAAGTCCCGATGCCCGACGGTTACAGACCGGAGCCTATGCCGAAAGTCCGACAGGAACCGGTATTTGAGAATATCGAGGTCGGACGGCTGTGTTCACGGAGGTTACTGAACTATCTTGCGGGGCGCGGAATCCCGGAGAATCTGGCACGACGGTATTGTGTTCAGGTCGATTACAGGCTGCACGGCAAGAATTATTATGCCGTCGGTTTTGAGAATGCCGAACATGGATTTGAGCTACGCAATCCCTTTGCCAAGCTCTCTTATCCTCCGAAGGCAATATCGTATATCGCCGGTGGCAATTCCCGATGCAACGTGTTCGAGGGGTTCATAGACTTTCTTTCGGCTGAGAGGCTGGGCTTCAATGACGGTGTGGATTCGGTGGTGCTTAACTCGGTTGCCAATATCGGCAAGGCGATAGCGCCTCTTTCGGATTACTCCCTGATTCTGTGCTATCTCGATAATGACGATGCAGGGCGAAACGCCCTTTCAAGACTCCGCCGGGAGTTCGGCGACAAAGTGGCTGACAAGTCGGCTCTATATCCTGACCATAAGGATCTGAATGATTACCTGATGGCTACACAGCCTAAAATCTCCAACAATTCAAAATTAAGACTCTGAATTATGAAAACAATCCCCAATAAGATTGGCGCGGTGCGCCTCACTCCTGCCCGGTTCTTCGGATTCTGGATCGCTCTATTCGCAATCCTCCTCGCGCTCACCTCATGCTCCGATGACCTTGACGTGCAGCAATCGTATCCGTTCACGGTGGAGGTTATGCCCCACGCGGACAAAATCGTGAAGGGACAGACTGTGGAACTGCGTTTCGAGATTAAGCCGGAAGGCAACTATTCTAACACGCTCTACACCATCCGCTATTTCCAGTATGACGGAGAGGGAACACTTAAACTTGTTGACGGCCCGGTACTGGTCAACAATGACCGTGTACTTCTTGAAAACAAGACTTTCCGGCTGACATACACCGCCAAGAGTGCCGATGCCCATAAGTTCCTCGTTGTCGTGCAGGACAACTTCAATTCTACCCCGTGGGAGCGGACCTTTGAGTTCAACGGCAAGGACAGCGGCGATGATGGCGGCGACACTCCCGGAATCGTCGGCCCGATTGTCGGACCTGTAACCCCCATTATCCGATGAGAAAGATTCTAATTTTGCTTATGGCGATAGTGGCTGTCACGGTCACTTCGCCAGCTTTCGCCGCGAAAAAGTCAATAATGGAGTTGCCTCCGTATGAAAGAGCCGTTCTGATTATCAAGCACCATGAGACTTTGCATGATTCTCGCCGTCACTGGCCATATCTGGGTTATGGACATAGAAAACTCCCCGGTGAAAAATACTTCCGTGGCTATAAGATGAGTGAGCGGGAGGCCGATATGCTTCTACGCAAGGATCTCAATAAGTTTATCAGTATCTTCAATGACCTCAAACCGATGGATGCGTTGCTTATGGGGGTGCTGTCCTACAATATCGGACCGGGAGCGGTAAAGAAAAGCTCGGTATATCGGAAACTGAAAGCCGGAGACCGCAACATATTCAAAGCCTATACTGCCCACTGTAAATATAAGGGTAGATTTCATAAAGGGCTTTATAAACGCCGCTGTCAGGAGTTGGCCGCCCTTTTCATTCCGTAAAATCACCGTCTAATATCGTACCGAGGGGATACGCTCTTTTCGGAGTGTGTCCCCTCACTTTATCTTATAGACAAATCAAATAACATAATCAAAATGGCTTCGATAAAAGTAAAGTTCCGGCCCTCGACTGTCGCTGACCACGAGGGCGCCATCTACTATCAGATTATCCATGAAAGGAAGGTGCGACAGCTTCCGACCGACTACAAGGTCTTTTCATCAGAGTGGGATGAAAGCCGCTCGATGGTAACTACAACCCAGAAAAGTGAACGTAAATCGTTCATTCTCTCAATCCGTGAGCGTATCCGCTGGGATGTGGAGAGGTTGACTAAAATTGACCGAAAATTAGATTCCAACGGTCTGACATACACGGCCGATGATGTGATTGACGAGTTCAACCGCTATGCACATGAATACTCTCTGTTCAACTTCATGGAGAGTCTCATCGCCAGACTGAAACAGAATGGCAAGATAAGGACATCCGAAACATATAGATCCACTCTCAACAGCTTCAAGAACTTCAGACAAGATGAGGACATAATGCTTGACAGCATCACATCCGAGATAATGGAAGCATATGAAGCGTGGCACAAGAAACGGGGAGTTGCCCCCAACACCATATCGTTCTATACTCGCGTACTCCGCGCTGTGTATCATCGTGCGGTCGAAGATGATGTCATTGAAAACCGCAATCCATTCAGAAAGGTATATACCGGGGTTGACAAGACTGTAAAAAGAGCATTGCCATTAGCTGTGATCAAGAAAATCAAAGCATTGGACCTGTCGCTGACTCCGGCACTCGACTACGCCCGCGATATGTTCCTGATGAGCTTTTATCTCAGAGGGATGAGTTTCATCGACATGGCATTTCTGAAAAAGACAGACCTAAAAAATGGTTACGTCACCTACCGCCGACGCAAGACCGGTCAGCAACTCATCATCGAATGGACTAAGGAAATGCAGATGATTCTTGACAAGTACCCCGAGAACGAAAGCGACTATCTGCTACCCATCATCCGTAATCCCGGAACCAATGAGCGATGCACATACAGCAATGTCGGCTACAACATCAACCACAACCTGAAAACCATAGCCGGAATGGTCGGCGTAACAATACCGCTGACCCTCTACGTTGCCCGACACAGCTGGGCTTCCGCCGCCAAAGCAAAGGGTATCCCCCTGTCCGTAATCAGCGAAGGGTTAGGTCACGACAACGAAGCAACAACCCAAATCTACCTTGCCAGTCTCGACATCTCAGTTGTAGATAAAGCGAATTCTCTTATTCTTAATAGCCTTTAGTGTAAGCCTCGATTTCCCTTTTGGGAGATTGAGGCTTTAAAGTTAAGCATGTGTCCAACTCTCTTAAATAGAGAGCCTTAATATCTTGCAAAGATAATTATTTTTCTGCAAATGAGAGCAATAAGGACCTTTATTTTCTCCATGATAATTAAATGTGAAGCAAGTTGTTTAGCAAATCATTTTGTTGCGATGCGGTATATCTCACTATATCAGATGCTTAAAATAAGTTGAATTCTCTATTTAAGAGATACTTACAAATAACGACAAAACTGTGATAGCCCCAATTATCAAATACGTTCTTCCATTTGGACGTGAGCCAGCAAGAGATGCGTTGAGGATTCATCCAAATCTCTTGCTAAGAGATGATTATGCCAGTGCAAAGTTACGAAAAATCTTTGAATTAGGCCCATCTTTAAGCTTAAAAAATGTCTGCCTAACAATAACTGGGCGGCCTTTGTTTTGGAAGAAGTCTGTCTATATTGCATTAAAAGCCTGCTCCATAGAGCGTTATTATTCATCCAAATCTCTTAGCAAGAGATTGTGATAACCGATAAAACCTATTCATCTTCAATGAGTGAGAATTTAAATAAATTATCCATATGGGATAACGAGCATTCTGGTAGAAGGAGAGTGTGTATGCTTATGGTGACACATGCATGCAACTTAAATTGTAGCTATTGCTATGAATCCTTTAAGCGGAACTCATATATGTCTTTTGAGATGGCAAAAGAGATCATCTTGAAAGAAGCTCATATGGTCGCAGAGAGTGATCGCTTTGACGAAATACAAGTTGACTTTATGGGAGGGGAACCTCTTATGAATTTTCCGTTTATTAAACAAATCGTTGAGTGGCTCAAAAATGGCGGAATTGATATTCCTTGGATTTGTTTTGCCTCAACTAATGCTACATTACTCACCCCTGAAATAAAAGATTGGCTGCGTCAGAATAAGAAATATATTGTTTTGGGAGCAAGTTATGATGGAAATGGAAGCATGCAATCGAAGAATCGAGGAACTGATGGTTTTGAGATTGATTTAGATTTTTTCCATGATTTGTGGCCTGAACAAACCTTTCAAATGACTATATCTAAGGAAACTCTGCCAAACTTGGCAGATGGGGTTCTGTATGTTCAGAAGAAAGGATATGAGCTTAATGCGTCTCTTGCTCAAGGTGTTGATTGGACAATTGATGATGCAAAAATATATCGTCAGCAATTATCGTTATTGAAAGATGAGTATCTGAAAGACACCACATTACGTCCACTGAACAGATTGACAAGATATGTCGATGTATTTAATCTTGCCCCATCTGAGAGAAGGCAAATTCATGGATGTGGGAGCGGATTAAATATGATAACCTATGATGTTGATGGTAAAACGTATGGGTGCCACATGTTTACGCCCATTGTGTTAGGCGAGAATAACGCAATCGGAGTGGATGCAGTTGAATGGGATAAACCTGATTTGATGGCAGATAAATTTTGTGAAACATGTGTATTGAGACGGTTTTGTCCTACCTGCCCGGGATTCAACTATAAATATCGTGGTGATTTCGCAAAAAGAGATCAACGATGGTGCGCATTAGTATTAGCTGAAGCGATGACTGCCTGCGAATTTCAGATTGAGCGAATCGCTATGATGGAATCATTAAGCGCAGAAGATGCAGAACATGCTCAGGTCGCAGTAAAGGCCTATGAAATATTAAAACACCTTGATATTGACAGATCAACAAGTCCTTACATCATAAATTAAACCGACATTACATATATCATGGATAAACGGAAAGCAAGAACAACATTCATAGTGACTATTATCACTTTGATAAGCTCCTGTCTCGTTTCTTGTGGTAGTTTAGAACAATGGTCACAAGGATTACAGGCAGTAGGCAATAGCTTGTCTGGCTCTACTTACTATACTACACCTGCATCAAACTATTCTACAAGCACTTATACCCCAACTGCCTCTACAGAAAAAGAATGGCATGACTGTTCTTCGTGCAGTGGCACTGGTAGATGCAAATCTTGTGGTGGCTCAGGAAAAAATGAGTATGCTAAAAATGGTCGATGCGGAGTTTGTCGTGGTACGGGTAAATGTGCAGGCTGCAATGGTCGTGGAGGTTGGAAAATATAATCCAATTGATAAGATATTATGAAACATAAACTTGTAAAAAATAAAAATAC
Source organism: Bacteroidales bacterium M8 (assembly GCA_001689495.1). Classification (GTDB taxonomy): domain Bacteria; phylum Bacteroidota; class Bacteroidia; order Bacteroidales; family Muribaculaceae; genus Duncaniella. Next base: position 71,953 of record LUJS01000032.1, read on the forward strand.
TAATAATCACCTGATAAAACTGTTAATGATAACAATATCGTTAATAGTTTTAACAGCTCTCCCTGTTATGGCACAGCCAAAGGGTAGATTTATATATAGTGGCTCTTATGACTATAATGGGAATCAGATTTCTAAACAAACTAATTATACAACTCTGATTGTCACTCCGTATCAGTCTCCTAATCAAAGTTGGCTTAAAGTTCAAGGAATCACAAAATCTGGACAGAGATATAACTTACCTTCAAGTTCCGGAAGATATGTGTTTACTAAATATCGTTCAGGATATTCCGTATATTCATGGGATGAGCAATGTCTTATTGTCAATAGTCGGCAGAACGTAATCCAATTTTATCGAGATGTTACATCCGGAAAATACGATGAGTTTATAACATATTAACAAGAATAGAAAGAGGCTAATGCCTACACAAATAAATCAATTATTAACATTTAAATTCAGGAGGAATTCATATGAAAATGAATCTCGAAGCCCTTGCGGCACTTGAAGCCAAGCTCGCGCAGTATAGCAGCGTAAATGGCCCCATCGCTGAGCATATGTCTCAGAACACAAACACGTGTGACTCTTGTTACACTAACTCGACTTGCAAGGGAACTTGCCGAGGAACTTGTGGCGGTTCTTGCAACGGTCGCTAAAATCGCTCGACCATTACGGTCAACAAACACAGAATATGGTGTTGCAATAGTTTTTAGATTAACTCTATTTCCTTTTGCAACACCATACTTTAATATTAGAATATGAAAAGATCTGTTTTACTCCTCATAAGTCATTCCTGCAATCTATCATGTAAATATTGTTACGAGCATTTTAAGGATGCCCGTAAGATGTCGTATAAAGAGGCTACTGAAATTCTAAGCAAGGAGTTTTCTTCATCGCCAGAAGACATTACATGTGTTGATTTGCTCGGAGGAGAACCTCTGTCAAATTTTGATATAATACCGGATTTATGTGAATGGATCTGGGATAAAATACCAACAATGCAGGTATTTATACGCACCAACGGGACATTGTTAACACAGACAATGAAGAATTGGTTTAAGGCCAACAACAAGCTTGTTGGATTAGGAATTAGCGTAGATGGCACTCCGGAAAACAATCTTTTCAATAGAGGCGTGGAACACCTTGACTTAGCCTTCTTCAAAGAAAATTGGCCTGATGTCCCAGCTAAATTTACCGTGTTTCCGGACAGCGTAGATAGGCTATATGAGTCTGTTTTATTTCTTCATGAAAAGGGTTTTAATGTTATAGGCGGAATCGCACAAGGTGTAAAATGGTCTGAGAAAGCATGTATTGAGTTGTCAAATCAGCTTGAAAAGCTTACCGATCATTATTCTAAAGAGAGTACATTGGTTCCTCCGAAGCCTCTTTTCTCGATTGACTTCAATCAAGCATACAACCCATATAATCTAACAAAAGCAGAGAAGCCATGTTGGGATAGGGATGTAGTGCATGCTTACGATTGTGATCTTGAGCTAATTCCTTGTCATATGTTTTCTTCATTAGTTCAGGGGAAAGAAGGTAGAAAAGCTATAATCGAAGACTATGAGGATGTTGCCTGTGATTTATGTGATGATGAATGTGTAACGTGCCCGATAAGATGGTGCTGTGTAAACTGCATGGCACTTAATTATCATCTTTATAAAGATTTCAAGAAAAATGCGAACCGTAGATTGAGTTGTATGGCACACAAAATTGCAGCTTATTGGTCGGCTGTATTGTTAACGCAACGAGCAATGAATGGCACGTTAGATTTGAATGACAGTGATATAAGAGATGGTTTATCAAATGCTATAAAATACGTAAAGGAGTATGATGGAATCAAATGATGTGATTAAGCTCGATTTTTTGGATTCAATCAATACGAATTCTGCGAAAGTATTTATTGAAAACCTGAAGACTTGTTCATTGGGAAAACCGGAAGCAAACTGTATTAGGATAAATATATCTTCTCCGGGCGGAGATATTGATGTGGCTATTGAACTATATAATTTCTTAAAGCAATTAGATTGTTACATCATAACCAAAAATATATCAGTGGTTAATTCTGCTGCAATAATTCTATACCTTGCTGGAACTGAAAGATATTGTGATTATACCTCAACTTTTTACGTTCACTCTGTCACAAAAAAACTACGTGGTGTTTTTGATGCTGATAGGCTTATTAGGGAAGCAAAAGAATTAAAATTAAACACAGATCGTATAACCAAAATATTAACAGAGAATACTATCCCATCACTAAGTTATTGGAGAAGGTTAATGAAGAAGGGTGAAATAATATCTTCCGAACAGGCCATTAAACTCGGCTTATCAACGCAAATTTTCAGTAGGAACAACGAACAATGATTGCTTCGGATTTAACGTGTTTATGGCAATACTCAAAAGGTTTTAGACTTAGGATTTTAACTACTATAATCCTAAGCTGTTTTGGCGTCATGTTTTCGCTTTTATTCGTGGAGACGATAAAGCGACTATTGGATGATATATCAAACGAAATAGTTTTTTCATTCGTTTCTGCAATACTATATTTGATTGGATTTAAGGGCGGTCAGATAATATGCGAACAGTGTGAAATTTTCTTACGAAGTAGTAATCGAGTAAGACTTGAAAATCATCTCGAATATAATTTATTTTGTAAGTTGACAAATAGTCCTGTTTATCATACTACAAACTTTCATTCCGGTGATAGCATTTACCGATTGTCTTCTGATGCTGGTATCGTTGCAGAAGGCATATCATATACATTGCCCATGCTGATTTATTCGGTTGTTCAGTTGTTTGCCACTTGGATTTATCTGATGACAATGCAACCCGGACTAACTGTTCTTTTGGTACTAATTGGCCCGATTATAATACTTGCAACATACTATTATACCAAGATTTTATCACCTGTTAGCAAAACTGTAAGAAAACATGGCAGTGAAGTAAATCAATATCTTCAGGAGCATATACAACATAAAGAACTTATTGCAATATTAGAGCAACATAAATTTGTTCAAGACAGTGCAAAAGCAATTCAGAATAGATTTATTGGTTCACTCCTGAAGAAAATTAGAATAACCGTAGGTGCAGATTCTATAACTGAAATTGGATTTGCAATAAGTTATTTATCAATATTTATATGGGGTATTTACTCTATTCCTGATGGTCTTATGACATACGGAACTTTCGTTGTATTCCTTCAACTTGTAGGTCAGTTACAGCGTCCTGTTTTCATGTTTAAGGACCAGTACCCATCATTTATTTCAGCGTTAGCCTCTACTGAACGTGTTCAAGAGATATTTAATTTGCCAGAAGATTTTAGCAGAAGCAAAAAGATATTGAATGGAGAACTTGGGGTTTGCTTTGAAAACGTAAGTTTTGCTTATCCGAATAATCAGACACAAGTATTGGAACAATTTAACTGGGATTTCAAACCATGTTCAATAACTGCAATAATGGGAGAAACAGGTGTTGGCAAGAGCACTTTAGTTAAACTATTATTAGGTTTGCTATATCCAGATAAGGGTACTATTAAAATTTACAGTACGGAAAATGATAGAACCGAATCGGTAAGTAATGATACTCGATGTAATTTTATCTATGTGCCACAAGGTAATAATTTACTCAGTGGAAGCATACGGTATAATTTACAATTGGGTAATCCAAATGCTTCTGATGAAGAAATGCGTCATGCTTTATGGGTGGCTGCCGGAGATTTTGTTTATACCCAACTTCCAGAAGGACTTGATACAGTCATTGGAGAGAGGGGGTTCTCTTTGAGTGAAGGCCAATCTCAACGTATATCAATTGCCAGAGGTTTATTGAAATCAGGGTCAGTTTTAATACTTGATGAACCGACTTCTGCTCTTGATAAAGAGACTGAGAAAACTTTTTATAACCGACTTTTCACTTCGTGTAAAGGGAAAACCATAATAATCATAACACATAGAGATAATGAGACATCTTATTTTAATGACATTCTAACACTTAAACCAATCAGAAACAACAAATAACAACAACAGATATGAAAGCAACATTTCTTAAACCAATCGCTTGCTGTGTATCTTTACTTCTAATTGTGTTTTGCTCGGCATTGCCTGCTAATGCCGGCGTTACGCCCATACAAAGTAGAGATGCCAGTTCCCCGGCGCAGAAAGCCGAGGCTCGTACAATTAGTGGAGTAGTTCTTGATGCACAGACTAAAGAACCTCTAATCGGTGCCACTATAAAGGATGCCAATTCCAACACTGGCACCACAACAGACTTGGATGGAAAGTATTCCATTAAGGTTACTCCATCGACAAAGGAACTCACAGTCTCTTTTGTAGGCTATGTTCCAAGCAAGGTAAAATTAGGGACGGACAACATTCTCAATGTTCTCTTAGACGCTTCGAGTGAAATGCTCAATGAGGTGGTAGTTACAGGTATCCAATCCATAGAAAGAGGACGTGCCACTGGTGCTTTTTCAATTCTTGATCAGGATGACATGAGCAATATTTATTCGACAAGTTTTACAGAAAAACTTGAAGGTGCAGTCCCCGGATTGTTTGTTGATAAGAATAATGACATAACCATACGAGGATTAGGCTCTTTAAATGCAAGCACAAAGCCTCTTATTGTAGTAGATGGGTTCCCTTTAGAAAGTTCTGAGCTTAACCTAAATCCTAATGATATTGAACAAATCAGTATTCTTAAAGACGCTGCATCTGCTTCGATTTGGGGTATTCGTGCAGCAAACGGCATTATTGTGGTGACCACTAAAAAAGGCAATGGTAATGGTCGAGTAAATGTTAATTACTCCGGTACTGTTACATCAAGCGCAAAGCCTAAATGGTCAGATTTGCATATATTATCCTCAGACCAATATGTCAGTGCTAATTTTGCCAATATTCTTGGTCAAGGAATCAGTTCATCCGCTTACGGAGGTCTTAATGAATTGGAAAAAATCTATCAATCGTATGATAATGGCATTTATTCACTTGACGAAGCATGGAATCAAGTGAATCTGCTTGGTCGCTTCAATAATGCCAAACAAATTTCCGATAATTTTTATCGACATGCTTTCACGCAACAACACAATGTTTCGTTGTCTTCAAATAGCGAGCGTGTCTCTACTTACGCATCGTTAAGTTTTGACCAAAACAAGATGCAACTACGCGGCAATGAGTATAATAAGTTTAATCTATTGGTAAATAATGACTTCAGGCTGCATCGTACATTTACAGTGACTCTTGGCATTAGGGGAACATATCAAAATTCAAAAAATAATGGTGTTGATATGACCGGATATGAGCCTTGGATGAGAATTCTTAATGATGATGGTTCATATTACAATGAATATAATGGAATCTCCGAATCATGGGCCGAGGAATGTTATGCCTTAGGTATGCGCGACTGGCATAAGAATTCTTTGGAAATCATGAGAATGAATGATAATCAAAGCAAGGAGTATAATCTTTCATCATCTTTAAGATTGGTTTGGAAACCAATTTCAGGACTGACGCTGTCATCACAAGGCACATATGAGTTTGGAAATACTCAAGGGATTCAGTTCTTCTCACAGGATCATTATAAAACTCGCAACTTGACTAATCGCTTTACAGAAGTGTCCGTAGAAGATGGACATCCTGTAGGCATTGTCGCAAATCATCTGCCTACCAGCGGAGGTATTAAAAGCCTCAATGAAACCCATCTTCAGTCTTATTCAATAAGAAACATGATTTCTTACAATAATGCTTTCAAGGATTTTGAGTATCGCGCTATGGTAGGCAATGAGATTTATTCTCTTGAAGGTAATCAATATTCCAACTGGCTTTGGGGATTTGACCCGGATCTTCTGACCTACCAAAGTGTGGATTTAGCCTCTTTACAAAGTGGAGTGTATGGTTACAACGGAAGAATTCAAACCCTTGATGAAGATGAGTATTCTACATCATACATAGAAAGACTTGAAAGATATGTTTCTTGGTTTGGAACTGCTAATATCAGTTATGCCAACAAGTATGACCTCTTTGGAAGCATTCGTTTGGATCAAACTAACCTGCTAACCAACTCAAGCAAGTTTAGAAATAATCCTTCGTGGTCAGTAGGTGCTAAATGGAACATCAATAAAGAGACCTTCATGCATTCTCCATTGATTGATAATTTGGCACTGAGAGTATCATATGGCTTAACAGGAAATATTGACAAGCGAACTGGTCCAGATATTGTTGGACAAGCATCTTCCGATTATAATATTCCGAACTTAAACTATATTATGATTACCAATCCGGCAAATCCGTTGCTTGGCTGGGAAAAGACCTATAGTTGGAATGTCGGTGTTGATTATATGTTCTTCAATGGTCGTATTTCAGGTGCGTTTGATTTCTATCATAAAAAGTCTAAGGGGCTATTAGCAGATGTTGACGTTGACCCTACAATCGGCTGGAGTAAGTTCTTCAAAAATTCCGCGACTGTATGCAATACCGGTTTTGATTGGTCTATACACGGACGTATTCTTACTGATACACCTGTAAAGTGGGATGTTACATTGAATCTATCGTATAATAAAAATAAGGTAACAGAGATGAATTATACTCCAAGTAGAAAGGGGGCGTGCAAAGGGAATCCTATGCAAGGTTATCCTATTGGAAGTATTGCAGTACATAGATACGGAGGTCTCGATGAATTTGGTGACCCCACATTTATGAGAAAAGGTGATGATACTAAGTACCATTACTCTGAATTAAATTCTCTTGGTCTTGATGACCTTGAATATGTAGGTTCAACAAATCCTCCAGTATTTGGCAGCTTATCCAGTTTATTGCGGTATCGTGATTTCTCTTTAAGTTTCATGTTGACATATCGTTTTGGCAGCAAACTCAGATTACCAGCACCAAAGAATACAGCTACCGGCATGTATAGTGAATGGTTTGGAGAGGAATACCGTTGGATCGAAGGTGCCAACAATGACAACAAATGGGTTCCCAGTCAGTATACAGAAAGTCCTTGGTCGCCGAAAAACCGTGATGAGTGTTTGCTCTTCAGCGATAAGATGGTAGATAGTGGAGATGCAATCTATTTTAGAAGCATTAAATTTATGTATGACGCATCAAGAATCCTCAATAAAATTGGCATCAAAGGTGGAAGCGTAAGCATCGGTGGTGAAAACCTCTGTTTCTGGGCCAAAAATAAATATAATCTCGATCCCGACCAGATTTCTGTAAGTGGTGAGGTTTATGATACATATTGCACATTTGGCAAGCAACCTCGACTTGTAGTTGGTCTTAACTTGAACTTCTAAATATCAGATAAAATGAAACATTACATCATATGTATGATAGTAGCTCTATTAGGGCTAACCTCATGTCAAGATTTTCTTGACGAGACTCCAAAAGGAACGCTTATTCCGAAAACCGTAAATGATTTCGGAATGATGCTTGACAACTACGACTATGACAACTGCATCGGTTACGGACAGTTTATCACATTGATGATGACAGATGACGTGACGATTCCTGAAGATAAATCTTGGAAGTATTCCTCGTGGGGTCTCAATGGATATACGTGGGAAGATTTTATCTATAGCGCATCGGAGGATGATGATTGCTACAATAATTTCTACCATGTAATCTATATCTGTAATTATATCCTAAATAACTTGGCAGACGCACCGGATGGAACAAAATTTACACGCGAGTATGTTGAAGGTGCGGCGCGTTTTCATAGAGCGTTTGCCTATTTCTCTCTTGTCAACCTCTATGCAAAGCATTATGACGTTTCATCAGCGTCAACGGACCTCGGTGTCCCTCTGATACTCGATGCTGACCCCGAATTACAACTTGGCAGATCAACAGTTCAGGAGGTGTATAATCAGATAGATAAAGATTTATCTATCGCGAAGGATTTACTTAATGCAGAAATACCAGAGTATTCATTTAGGCCCAATAAAACGGCTGTTTTAGCACTGTTAGCTCGTGTAAGACTGTATCAAGGTAATTATGAAGAATGTGCCGACTACGCATCTAAAGCAATGGCGATATGCCCTAAGCCATACGATTTTAACAATTACGCTCTTGACGATGTTAATCCTGATTTTGGAATAAATGGATTCCCGTTTTATGGATGGGAAGTCCAAGATGTAATCTGTTATAAAGGGTCTGGATATGGTCCTAACGATGACCAAGATTATAATCTCTCAGATGAACTGATTCAACTTTTCAATAAGGAAACGGATTTACGTTGGAATGTATTTGTGACTACTTATCCAATTTTTGCGGGAGAAGAACCCGAAGGAGATAGTCCGAGGACCGCTTTTACGTTCCCAAATAACAGAGGTCTAAATGTTGGAGAGTTATATTTAACGGGGGCTGAAGCATTTGCTCGTTTGAATAGAATAGATGATGCACTTTCTGCTCTGAACGAATTGGGGGTTAAACGTCATAAAACCGGTACATATTCTGATGTGACAGAAAGAGATCCTAATAAACTCCTATCACTCATCCTTGATGAAAGGAGGCGTGAATGTATTCAACAGGGTATAAGATGGTTTGACCTCAAAAGACTGAATAAGGAACCTCGTTTTAGAAAAACCATAACCCATGAATTAGAGGGAGAAACTTACAGCTTGGAACCTGATGATAATCATTATGTTTTGCCAATACCGTTATTTGTTATAAATAATAACCCATTGGTAGAGCAAAATCCCAGATAAGTAACATAAAAGCCGAGGGAACAAATATTCAATTATTATTGAATTATGTTTCTTCGGCTTAAAACACAAGTAGCTATGAGATATTTGATTTTAATATTATCGTGTGTAGTTATTTCTTCCATTGCGTTTTCAAACGAAAATTATTCTGCGGAATATCAAGGAGTGAAAATTTTGACCAATGATGGATATGAACCTAATGACACAAGTGTAATCTTGGAAATAATTGATACTTGTGCATACCTTCATTATTCGGAAAGAACAGATACTTTCTTGTTCCGCACGAATTTGAATAATTGGAAGATATATCGTGGACCCTCACGAGCGTCTAATGCTAACAAAAGGATGAAGATATCCAAAGACTCCATTATACTACAAGTCGATAATCACCAAGGTAATACTCTATTTTACAATCGAGTTGGACTTAATGGAAATATCGAGAATAAAGTCCAGTGTATGGAATGTAATGGAGAAGGTGTTATATACTGCTACAAATGTGGTGGAACAGGTAACGTATTACCAAACCCAAAGGGAGGCCCGGATGCGGCTGTAGGAATTTGCCCAAAGTGTCATGGCATCAAATCGCTCAAAAAAGCTATTTGTCAAAAATGCAGTGGTTCAGGACAAGTAATAATTCCGTAATAGGAAGACTTAAACGCCGCCTTTTGGCGGCCGAAATTTTTAGCAAAATCAAGCGGGGCGACTTCATCACGAGGTCGCTCCGCTATGTCTATATTACGACTTGGCTAATATCGTTAAAAATGGGTGTAAAGACCTGTCACGTCTGTGAAAATGTCCTCCAGCATATCGCAATAGACACCTTCAATTTTCTCAATGTCCTTTGTCGATACCTCAAAGGTCTTGTGGTTCATAGACTGGCGGTAAAACCGCACATTGTAGAGGTCTGCGCCCTCGTCATAGATGATTTCAAGGCGGTTCGCCGATGTCTTGTTTCGGCTGAGGCTCATTCTTAACCCGTTGCCGAGGTTGATGAAGTCGTGGCTTCCCGTCATTGCGACGAAGCGGTGTCCTCCGATTTGTTGGAGTATAGTTTTTGCAATCAGATTGTCCATAATTATGTCATTTAGAGTTGTTGATTTTCTTGTTAAGCCATTCATCACGGTGTTGCCTGCACTCTTTGATGGTGGGGGCTACGCAGGAGAATAATTCTCCGTCGGTGTGGCGATAGTCGTATTGGTAGAGCTTTTTTCGTCTTGTACCATATCCGGTGTAGAACACCTCGTATTGTTCAGTGCCGGGAGTAGTGGTTGTGCTTACTCCGTTGACGGTCATTCTCGTTGTCATAGTATTGCGGTTTTAGTATTCTACAATCAGTATCCTATATTCAAATGTAATATCGGGGTTGGTTATCTTTCTTTGTTTCAGCCATAGGTGGTGGCTGCCGTAGCCATAGACAAAGTATCGGTCAAGGTCGTACTTGTCGGTAAAGTCGGCTACTATCTGCCGTAGCGTTTCCTCGTTGTCGGCATAGAGAATGTGATTTACAAACTCTATGATGATTTCGGCTATCTTGTCATCAAAGATGATAGTGGGGTGTTCAAATGTTACGTTCATAATCAGTGGGTTTTATGACCTGCGCCATTGCTGACGCAGGTTGTGTTAGACATTAGGCGGTCATTCTCTCCTTGATTAGTCGGGCGTTTGAGTTCACAAGGTCGATGATGCGGTCGTGGTACTCGGTGTCCTTGTTATATTTTCCGTGGCATTGCACCACTTTGAGGGTCTGCAAGTCAACCTCTACCGTCTCTATTATGGTATCACCAATCCTTGCCGACAATACCAGCGTGTTCTTTTTAAGGTAGTAGGAAGATGAGAATACGCAGATGTGCTGTGTGTTACCCTCTTGGCAGTATTCCTCTATGCTCTCAAGCACCTTCACCGATATTTCATTGTCGGAAATTACCAGACCGAAGAATTTGGATTTGAGAGCCTTGAACTGTTCCTCCTTCTCTTTCTCTCGGAGCAGTCTTTCCTCGGCTCTCCTGCGCTCGGCGTCCTCACGCTCCCTTCTGCGTCTGTCCTCTATCTTTCGGCTCAATCCGTCGTGCGCCTCTATGAAATCTTCGGGACAGATGTTCTTGGGATTGCGGAGGTCTTTGCCGAGGTTCTTCAGCATCCGCAGATAGTCGCACCACATTCCTATGTTGTTGATATGGTAGCGGTGGCGTTTGGCGATAAGGTACGATGCCCAAAATTCATCCGCATTGCAGGGATTGGAGAGAAAGTATTTCATTTCCTCAATCTCTCCGGCTTTCATCAGCGTCTCCATTCTTGGGTCGGCAAGCAGAGCCTTGAAAAGTCTGACGGGGGATATTCCGTAAAAATCGCCCTTGAAGCCGTTGCGTTTGAGTTGGGGAATGACCGACATTCTCGGATAGACCTCACTCCATGCGACAACATCATCATACAGTGGGTTGTGCGGGCGTATCTCCATTTCGCTCCAATAAGACCAGCAGTCGCAGTAATGGAAGGTAAATCCACGGAGCAGAGCCATGTCGGTAACTATGCCTTTCGGAGAAATCCACCTTTGCACGACCTCCTGACAATAGAGTTGTCTGACCTCTCCCTTACGGCTTTCGCTCGTTATCTGCGACACACGGATTACTTGAAAACCCTTGTGTGCTGTTATGACGCTGAAATATGCGGTTTCCTTATGGGTGCGTTTTCGGGTGTCCTTCACTTTCAGTTCAGTGCCGCAGTTAGGGCATTTGCAACCTGCGACAGTGTCGCAAAGATTGCCTTTCTCACCCTTCCAAACGTATCCGCAGTCGGAGCAGGTCATTGTTCCGCTATTGGTACGATAGGCGAAATGCTCAATGCAGTGGCGGTATGCCCATTTCTCTTGTGTCGCGGTTATGGGTCGCAGTGTGGCGGAAAGTTTTGCCACTTGCTTTTGTAATGCTGTCTTGGGTTTCATAGCCGTAATATTTTAGAGGTCAAAAAGACTGGGTTGTTCAACTTGGGTTTTCTTCTCACTCACTTTCTTGGATTGCGTGGGTCTGCGCATTTTAGCCATTTCCTCGTCACGGAGTCTGTTGATGGCGTCCTGCCGTGC
>LUJS01000033.1 GCA_001689495.1 Bacteroidales bacterium M8
TTCACAATAAAAATATTTTCGAATGAAATGATACTGAGACTCTGACCCACTGAACATCGAGGCGCTTTGTCGGTGTAATTGTCTTTGCCGTATCTTTAGGCGAATCAAAAACACCGAAAAACAAATGGCTTCGATAAAAGTAAAGTTCCGGCCCTCGGCCATCGCCGGCAACGAGGGCTCAATCTACTATCAGGTTATCCACGAGCGGAAGGTGCGGCAGCTCCTTTCGGACTATAAGGTATTCACCACCGAATGGGACGAGTCGCGCTCGATGGTGACGACCACCCGCATGAGCGAGCGGAGACCGCTGATTCAATCAATCCGCGAGCGCATACGCCGCGACGTGGAACGACTCACCAAGATTGACCGCAGGATGGATGCCGACTGTCTGGCATATACGGCCGACGACGTCATCGACGAGTTCAACCGCTATGCGCACGAATACTCCCTGTTCAACTACATGGAGAGCATCATCGCCAATCTCAGGCAGAACGGCAGGGTCAGGACCTCGGAGACATACAAGTCCACGCTCAACAGCTTCAGGAAATTCCGCAAGGACGAAGACCTGATGCTCGACAGCCTGACCTCGGGGATAATGGAGTCGTACGAGGCATGGCACCACCAACGGGGCATTGCTCCGAACACCATATCGTTCTATGCCAGAATATTGCGGGCGGTCTACAACCGCGCGGTCGAGGACAACGTAATCGAGAACCGCCATCCCTTCCGCAAGATATATACCGGCATCGACAAGACCGTCAAGCGCGCCCTGCCACTGCCCGTAATCAAGAAAATCAAGACCTTGGACCTGTCGCCGGCACCCAAGCTCGACTTTGCCCGCGACATGTTCCTGATGAGTTTCTACCTCAGGGGCATGAGCTTCATCGACATGGCCTTTCTGAGAAAGTCAGGTTTGCGGAACGGCTACGTCACCTATCGCCGCCGCAAGACAGGCCAGCAACTGACCATCGAATGGACAAAGGAGATGCAGGTGATACTCGACAAATATCCCGAGAACCATAGCGACTACCTCCTGCCCATAATCCGTAACTCCGGCACCAACGAGCGATGTAAATATCGCAACGTGGGCTACAACATCAACCACAGCCTCAAGATCATCGCCGAGATGGTGGGCGTCACCATCCCCCTGACCCTCTACGTCGCCCGCCACAGCTGGGCCTCGGCCGCCAAGGCAAAGGGGATTCCGCTGTCGGTAATCAGCGAAGGCATGGGCCACGACAGCGAGACAACCACCCGAATCTACCTCGCCAGCCTCGACACCTCGGTCGTCGACCGCGCCAACAGCCTCATCATCTCCGCGCTTTAGCCCCCGCCCCAAAAAGTATTGGCCCATATTGACAAAAAATGAGCATCCTCCATTCACCCCAAGCCGGTAAATCAGCGTCCTTCCGGACGGCATTTGGGACAATAGAGGATACTCATTTTTGACAAACATATCATTTGATTGCGCATCTCAGCAGATTGCCACAGTTGTCAGCCACCTCTTCAATTATATTGCGGCATACCAAAAGCTTGTCAATTTTTTTCATCCGAGCGGGGTTTACGGTTATATGCTTTCTTCTTACCCTTGTTTCTGCGTATCAGGGTGAGTTCCTCCATTGTTTGATACTTGGGGTTGGCGAATATATCGCGCAGCTCACACACATAGTCCATAGAGACAGCAAGCAATATCAGATTCCTGAGGGATATTAGACCTTTCTGCTCAAAACGTGTTATGTTGGCAAGGGCCACTCCCGATTTATCAGCAACAGCCTTGCGCGTCAAACCACGCTCCACGCGCCTGTTGCGGAAATCCTCGGCCATCTTGTAGGCCACATCATCGGCATCGGGCAGACAATAGCCTTCCAATATAGATAATATATTGTTCGAATCATCCATATTTACTCAAATACTAACTAAATATTATCAGTTACAAAGATAGTGACTATTCTTGATATTGACAATTAAATCCGTCAGAAAATCCCGGCATCCGCCCCCCAATAAAACACCATAGCCTCAGCACCACCCGGTCCTGAGGCTCGTTTGTATTGCCGTCATACAAATCTCTTGGCAAGAGATGGCTACCGTGAAAATCAGCTGCAAAAAAATAACGTATTGGATTTTTGAATTTTTTTCGGAAAGTGTCTATGTTGGCAGGTGAATTCAATAAACCGATCGCGTGGCCGCCAAACTCGTTTAGGTCAACGATGTCTGCAATCTCTGCGACTTCGGGAGTCGGGCCCAAGATGGTTTATTGAAACTTTGAATTATAAAAATGTTTATGAAAGACAAACTATCAACTAAAGCCGGAATCTTCGAATCGGATGAAAATAAGCGAAGGAGTTTACGAGGATTATCGTCCCCGCAGGCCGCGCCGACTAATATCGCGCCATGCTCGCTGATATGCATCTAAAAGCTGATGTTGAATAGTCGGAAACAGTAAATAATGAACCGCAGTCCATGCTCGACAAGTTTGCCTCAACCTCCATATAGGAAGCAAACGAGATGACAAAAGGACTGTTTAAATCAAATAATATGGTAAAAAAATTAGTTGAAATTTCTGGTATAGGGTATTCCCTTCAGTTTTATGACGGGAACGGAAATACCACGGAAAGCATTTCGCAATATGCGGAGAAGGAGGGTCTAAAACTCAAAGTAGACGATAAAGAATACTCTAATCGCGAATTGGCTGATGTGTTCTTCGATCTGCCCGGAAGCCTACAAGACATCGTAGAAAAATTTCAGGATGGCAAAGATTTATACATAAAGGAGTTCTGTGACGAAAAAGGAGCTTCTTCTGTTGCAAAATCCAAGAAATCAGGAACCACAACAATAGAGATTGAAATTCCGGAAGACGATAAGTTTGATCCCCAAAAGGCTGCCATAGTAACAGCTGCTTGGCTTTATCCCGATGGTACAATCGGCCATATGGTCGTGGGACTGTTCTATGAGGATAAGGTTTATCCACTGTATCCCGGTGAGGTCGATACGACCGGATGTGAAATGACATGTATTTACAATGCCGATAAAACAGCAAGTGGCGTTGAATACACCAACGAGACCGCGACAGACGAGCAGCTCGCGGATGCCGCTAAGTTGCCACTGTTGGTATTCCGTTATCAGACATTGTCTTACTGTTTTTCTCCCGGCGATGAATTTGATGAGGAAGAGTTCTCAGACTTAGAAGGTCCCGGGGTAGTGTCCGCGATAAATGACGAAGGAAATGGAACAATGTTTGTTTGTGCAGATTCCCTTGAATACATCAACAGCGGAGAGATGACGGAGATTCTGATGGAAGAAGGTATCACAAAATAC
Source organism: Bacteroidales bacterium M8 (assembly GCA_001689495.1). Classification (GTDB taxonomy): domain Bacteria; phylum Bacteroidota; class Bacteroidia; order Bacteroidales; family Muribaculaceae; genus Duncaniella. The sequence goes on from LUJS01000033.1 coordinate 3,316, forward strand.
GAAATCACCCTTTCCGCAACAGAAAAAAGATACGTCCTGCTCAACGCCGACAGCAAGCCTGACGAAGCGAATGTGCTTAAAACCATTGCGGCTATCTGGGAGCCATCGAATGAGAATTGCAACTATAACCCGGTGTTTGACAAATTGCTTTTCAGAGCAATATCTCGAGACCCGGAGGATTGCGCTCAAAACTATGATTACCTTCTCGACAACGGCAAAATATATGAATTGCCGGAGGGTAAATTCGATGAAATCATCGCCAGCCTCTCAGAAGAAGATCAGGAACTCAATCGGGGTATAACACCCTTTGATGAGTACGAACAGGATTAATGTCAAAATCAGATGCAATAACTGCACGATGCAATAAATGCGGTAAAAGAACTGACGGAGGGGAAACCGCCTGAAAGTTATCCCAAACATCTTTCAATAGCAAGTATATGCTTGACGTGTTGGATTGAACTCCGTTATGGTAATTTAGCCAATGAAATCATTCCGACTTTTCGGGCGCGCGATAATGGCGACGCGCCATGAGATGTGGGTATCCCTGCAGGTACTTGTAGCGGCGACACTTGTGTTGTCGCTGCTGCTGTATCTTGTCGAGCACAATGCGCAGCCCGATGTATTCAGCAATTATTGGGACGCATTGCTCTGGTCGTCAATGGGATACATCGGCGACCCGGGCAAATTTGCCACCTATGCACCGATTTGCGTAACCATTTTCGCCGTCCCCGCGGTTCTTATGGCCGGAGAAGCTCGGACGCCATAGCCGATGACAAGCCCGAAAAGACCGCACCAACTCCCCTACCCCCCCGACCGGGTACAACCGGGAACAAGTATTGACGAAAAAACAAAACTAATAAAGTTTTAACATATAAATGAGAAACAATAATATAATTGACATCTTCAAACAGGGAGACGAAAAGATACAATTCTATCCTTCTCTATTCATAGATGAAAATGATTTAGAAGATCTGTTGTCGAGTTTCGGCGACGGAGGCATTCATGAAGTATTAAACGGCACCATGCCTGATTATATCAGTGAGGCAGAACTGCTTTCTTATCGCATTATCACGTCTGATGTCCAAGCAATAGAGATAGCCTCGTCTGCAAAAGGGGCAACAGATGCCAAGGTCTGGAACAACAATCGTTTGACGGCCATTACGGATCGAGGGGTATATTTCAAACCATATACCGCCGGAACAAAGTCGTTTGAGAAAGAATTCAGATTCTGGAAAGACATTGATTCTGTTGAATCGGACGGTGATCTGATTGTATTTCATGGAAAAAATGAAACCGCTCTCCCGGCCATAAGCGTTTGCGACAAGGACCTTGTCAATAACGAGGAAGATTTCAGGATTTTTGTCAACATGCTCGACATGATGGCCAAGGACGGGAAACCTGTCACAAAAAAGCCGAAAAAAACCAAGGCCGGAAAAGCTGAAAACGAAAAGAAAGGGAAGAATGGCTCTGAGACAAAGGAGTTTGCATCGTCCAAATATGAAGCGAACGTCACCGAGAAAAATGTCTGCAGTATAATTACCGAAGGCAAGAGCTTGGATGGCGACATTGACTTGAGTGCAGTCTCGAGTCTGGACACTCAAGAAGAAAAGCTTAAATCACTGAAAGAGAAGAATGTCAAATCATCCAAACTTGGCTCTCTATGTGAGATAGAGGCCCAAATAGAGAAATTCAAGAGTAGCCTGAAGAAATTGGAGGGCCCGAAATCAGAACTTGAGCAAAGCAAGAAAGCTTGGGAGGAAAAGGCAGTTGAACTGTTTGGTAAGGCGGTTCTTGCCAACGTGCGCATTCTGTTGGGCAAGAATGAGTATAGTCTCTCTGTCGGGACAGGCGACACACCGGAGCAACCGGGATTGTATGCCACTCCAAGCTCCATAGAACGGAAATCAGATCTCGATGGTCTTCCTGAAGAAATCGCACAAGACATAAAGAGCCGGACTGATGAAATCTTGCCGTTATGGCAAAAATACCTCGAAGCCAACAACAAGTTGTGGCAGGTCATGTCCGAGATTAGCGGTAAAAAGAAATTCGGCAAACAGATACAGGTATCCCAGGTATTGGAAGATGCCCGGAACACACTCGAAAAAAACAGGGCTATCGCCGCTGAATACGAGGAGTATCAGACCAAGTTGAACTCACTTGAGTCTGAAGTGGCAAAACTGCGCAAACTGTCTGATCAAGTTATTGCGAGTCTGTCGGAAATCGACCCGATGCTCACGGCATACACATTGCCGGAAGGGGTAAAAAAATATGATGGCTCGTGGCTTGAAATGGTGAAAAAATCTGCCGAGTCAAGAAAAACCATGCCATATCTGCCCCTTTTCTGGCACGGACGACAATTCGGCTCGGTATTCAACTGGCAGCAAGCCATCAAGGACGGCAAGCCCAATCTCTTTATCGAAGCCGCGACAGACGAGGGCTCTGAGGGCCGCATAGACATGCTTGACACCTTCATGGCCACAATCTTGCTGGCATTCCCGGTAAAGCAGGTCCATTTCACGGTGCTCGAAAACCGCACCATCAACCCGTTTGTAAAAAAACTGCCTGAAAAGGTCTGCAAGATCTATGATGCGATGACCGACAGGGAGGCCATCGGGATGTTCGTAAAGCAACTCAAGGACCAGTTCAGCGCCAGCCGCAACAACCGAGTGGATGACTGTTGCCCGAAAGAAATCGTAGTGATTGCCGGTTTTGACAGAGGAGACCGTGTGTTCACCGACCTGATGGGACAACTGAAGGAGATTGTTGAAAATGGCCGCCGAGCAGGCATATACTTCGCCATAGTGCTTTCAAACGACTTCACTGAATATGACTGGAAAGAGAAGGATGCCAATGACTTCGAGAAGTTCTTCATACCCTACAGCACCATTCTCACCACGAAGAAAGACAAGGAGGGAAACCCCATCCCCGACTACAATCTGCTGAATCGCGAGGCAACCGTCGAGACTGAAGACGGAGTCAGGAACGGCACTCTTGCCTATCTGATTGTCGGCTATCTGACACGCGCGGTCTCGACAATCCCCAACAAGGTTTACGACCTTATCGAGACCGGAGAGATGTATAAGTCGAAACCGGTGGTGGCACTGGACAACCAGCCGAAAAAAGATGCCGGCAGCATAGTCGTACCGATTGCCCAGACCGAAGAGGGCGAATTGCTCAACATGCGCTTTGATGACGAGAGCTACATATCTTGTTTCATTCTCGGTCGCTCAGGCATGGGTAAATCATTCACGCTTCACACCATCCTGACCAACATGATGCTCAAGTATGACCCGAAGACCGTAGAGGTGATACTGATGGACTTCAAGCCCGGCGGCGTGGAGATGAACTATTACAAGGACGTGCCCCATGTGAGCAGCCTGCTGGTAAACGGTGCCGACAAGCAGGTGGCAGGCGAAATCCTCCTGTCGATCATGAGGGAGATGGAGCGTCGTGGCGAAGTGTTCCAGAAGTACGATGTGTCGAGTATCGGACGCTACAACACCTATGCGGCCAAAAACGGTCTGGAGCAGATGAAGCATATAGTCATGCTCGTGGACGAATGTCAGGATCTATTTAAGGTCGAGAATCCCAACAGCGACACGAATATAGTGACGGACATCGCCCGCAAGGGACGAAGCTATGGCATCCACATGGTGCTCGCCACCCAGACTCTCCAGAAGACAGACATCCCGTCTGACGCTCTTGCACAGTTCAGCGACTTCCTTTTCATGGGCTGCAAGGAAGAAGACGTCGTGAAATGTGAGATCAATGACCGCGAAGTCCAAAAACGAGTGGGCGAACTGGTGAAGGGTGAGGTAATCTACTGTCACCGTGCCGCCGCTCCCGTCCACGGTTATGTATTCAACTATTACGGCAAGAAGGGTGAATACCGCGATGCCACCCGCGACAACCTGCAGTCGAAGCGTTTCTCCAAGCCCTCGAAGAAACAGTTCTACTTCAATGCCTCGCAGGTCTACAACGTGGACAAGGCCGAAACCGACGCACTGCTGTCGGCGGCAAGATCCGGATTGAATCCGACTCCGATGACCCTGCTCGGCAAGAACCTGTCCGTGAAATGCGATACGAGCTATACCCGCATGAGCCGTATCGACGGAGCCAACCTGCTCGTGCTGGGCGCCAACAATCTTCTTCAGGCCGAGCGTGTGCTCTGGAATGCAGCCGTGTCGCTCTATGACTGCAACAAGGCTCTCGATAAACAAGCGCGTTTCTATCTTGTGCCCAACATCCCGGAAGATGTCGAATCCGGAGCCCGCGAAGCACATCAGGCCCGAATGGACATGCTCAGGAGATTCATTGACCGTCCGGGCGTGACCATGATAGACGATACCGAACGCTTGCAGATCATCGAGCGTGTTGCCGCGACAGTCCGTCTCCGTCAGCAACTGGCCGAGAGCGATCGCAGCGCCGTGAATGCACTGGATGAGATATTCCTCGTAATCGCCAATCAGGACAGATGTTCGAGACTCATGTCGAAGAAACCGCGGGGACTCGCCTCGCTTGATGACAATCTCGCGACGACCTCACACGCGGACGCCCCCAAGACAGAGACAAAAGCACAGGCCGAAACGGCATCATCTGACTCTCTTGGCTTCGAAGGGTTGGTAATGCCCGGCTCCGAACCCGAGACAAGCTCGGGCCCGGACTTCATGGGAATAGACTTCGGCAGCTTCGACAGCCCGGCCGCAGCACCAAGCGCTCCTGCCCTATCGCCCGGGAAACCCGGACGCGACTATGACGAAGAGCTAAAATATGCTCTCGAGTATGGCCCCGTAGTCGGCGTGCACATACTGTTACAGTCATCCGGTCCGGACAAGATCTATGCCGAAGATGCCATGCGCCAGAAAGAGATGACAATGCTCTTCAACGACATCATATTCCTGAAAATGCTACAGGCAGAGGGCATGAGCATTCCCGTGGACGACCGCGAAGTCAAGAATCTCAGTGCAGATCCCGGCAGCCTGCGCGCCATTGTCTATAACGGCGACCGAGGCATGCGCACGATCGTGCCCTTCGATTTTCCCAAACTCAAAGTTTAATCACTAAAACAACATAACATTATGGCAGCAGACGCAAGTGCCAAATCAATAGAAGACCTCAGGAGTTTTGAAAGCGCCCTCAAGCGCTATCAGGATTCGCTCGTGCAGTCGACCAACGACGTGATACGGGCCATGAACACCGTCAACCAAGGATGGAACGACAAGGTGCAGGCCGAGTTCATGCAGCGGTTTGCCGATGCGCTCAAGGGCATCAAGAACATGACTGTCCTCGTCGAGGATCGCGTGCGCTCCGTACACACCAGCATCGACAAACTTCAGGAATATCTTAGCACCAAATAAGGATAGAGATGGACGTAAGTGTGCGTGACGTGGACGAGATTGTCCGTTTCGGGCGTTCGCTGAACGGATTCATGACCGACTATCTCGGATCGCTGCAACAGGTATCTACCGGAGCCAGCAGTGACTATACCAAGGCGAGAAACTGTCTCAACTCCCTTCGTACGAAGGTTGAAAAGGCCAAATGGGAACTCGAGGTGGCCAAACGGAATCTTGAATCTCTTGAAACAAGAGCCTGTCGGAGACCTGAAGAGGACTATACCGACCGGATCATCCGCCAAGAAGAGATCGTTGAACAGAAACAAGAGATATACGAGCGTGCCACTCGGGCTCTGGAAGAGGGCGAAAGCATCGTAAAGCGCATCAAGGCCAACTCCGACAGGGTGATCGAGGAGGTGAACCGCGGACGCCGACTATTGCAGGATCAGGGCCACAATGCCTTGAGCACCATCAAGAAGGCAGCGGCTGCAATCTCTAAATATGTAAGTTGAAAAACAATGAACGAGTATAGCAGAATACGCATTAGCCAGACCGCACATCGCACCGATTGCCTGCGCAATGAAATGATGAAACTGCAAAGCGCCTTAAAGCGCATCGGAGAGAACTGGAACGACGTAGTCGCCCAAGGAGTACAGACGACTCACGTCAATCAGATTGTGTCGACATGCAACTCCATCAACTCTGTTCTTGTAGGCATCTCGGCATCGGTCGACTCTGACCTTGCAAGACTGAAAGAACTTGAAAAATAACCAACTGTTTATATCTGAAATGACAAAACTGATAATATGCCCAAAATGCAATAAAGAGGTGCCTCTGTCGGGTTTCGTGCCTGACGACCGTAAGGTAAAGGAGTTGTTCGGGGCACCGCTGGACTGCAATGGCGAACCGATTGCCGATGAAACGGCAGACATAGTTTCAAAGACAAGCCATGGTTGCCGCTGCTACTGGTGTGGCGCCAAACTCGAAGCGCCGAGACCCGAGAGTCCCGCCAAAAAGAAGAAAAAGGGAGGAAATAAAGGTTGTTTGCTGTTCGTGCTGTGTATTGTGGTTATCTACTTGTGCTTCAAGTTTATTGCCAACAGCAGCGATGACAGCACGTCGACAGGCTCAGACACTGAACAAGTCGAGTCATACGATGGCTCAGGCGATATAAAAGTGACGGATTATTCAAATGAGTGGGCTGAGCTTGAGCAACGGTTCGAGGACCTCGGCACACCTATGGAATATGTCCAGACGAATGCTTCAAAATCGCCCGAAGAGGTCAAGGAAAATGCATATAAGGAGTATGAATCCATCAAGGATGCCGCATACGAATTATATCAGAAAATCAAAGACCAGCATTACGACAGATATGAAAAGCTGAAGGATGCCAAGTACGAGGAATATGAAAGGATCAAGGAAGCTGCTTATTCGAAATACGATAATGACGAGATGGACTTTTCCGAGTATAACAGTATTCAGTCCGAAGCTTTTTCTGAATACAATAGCGTCTCATCCAAGGCTTTCAGCACCTATAATCATGAGCAGAGTGAGGCATTTCAGAGATACAATACACTGCAATCTGATGCATATCAGTGGCAGAGCAAGGTACGCTCAATCGCCAACGGACTATAAATTGCAACATTATGTCAGAAACATATTCCACTAAAGCCCCCGGCCTGTTCGGCTCCATGGGCAAGGCTGATGACAACAAGGTATTCTATAAGGATGCCCGATTGACTTTTTGTAACAACAATAAAATCTCGGACTATACCGTAGCCGACGGCACTGAAGTCATTTGCGATAAGGCGTTTGCCAATAAGGCCGGACTTGAGACGGTCACTCTTCCTGTTAGCCTCAAGGCCGTAGGAGCCGGAGCTTTCGGCTTTTGCAAGAATCTAAAGACCATCGACATGCCTGATGGGCTGAGTGAGATTAAGGAAGGTGCATTTCACTCTTGCGAATCGTTATCATCCGTCAACCTGCCTGCCTCACTTCAGGCAGTATCAAAAAAATGCTTTGACGGATGCAAGTCATTGACTTCTGTTGCAATCGCCGATGGCGTCAAGGCTATCGAGGAAGGCGCTTTCCGTGGTTGCAGTTCACTCGTGACAATCAATATCCCTGATAGCGTTTCAGTGATTGGATATGGTGCGTTAAAGGACTGTGCATCACTGGTCAGAATATCCATTCCGTCATCGGTCAGGGAGGTGGGCGAACTTGCGTTTGAGGGATGCATCTCGCTTGAATCGGTCTCTATCGCCAAAGGGGTGACCACGCTCAAGGAGCGTGCATTCAACGATTGCAAGGCCATCACCTCGCTTGAGCTTCCGGTATCACTCAATAGAATCGAGAAGTATGCCCTACCCCAGAATCTCAAGGAACTGATAATAAACTCACCGGAGATGAATTTCGACAAGTTTGCGTTCAATCTCAATCTCAAGCAGCCCACAATCATCGTGCCTGCCGGACGGAGCGAGTATTATCGCTCCATTCTTCCGACCGCTCTAACGGGCGCGACTGTCAAAGAGAGAGCAGACTGAAGCCCATCTATCCCTGACGGCACAAAATGCCGTCAGGGATAGATGGGTGAAAATAATCAATATCCATAAATCGCAGATGTAATGAAACAATTTGTTTTATTGATGCTCGTCTCGCTATGGAGTATCGGCGCAGTGGCCGAGAACTTCATGATAGGGGACGTGAAGTATGATGTGCGGACGGACAGCACCGTCACGCTCAAGGACGGCAAGAAGGCGACAGGAGATTTTGTCGTCCCCTCGAAAGTGGTCAATCCCAAGACCGGCAAGGAATATACGGTGGACGCAATAGCAAGTTCGGCGTTCAAGAAGTCGATGATCACGTCCATCGAGATTCCCTCGACAGTCAAGACCCTTGGGTCGCTCGCGACTTTTGCACAATGCCCTCAGCTGGTCAGCGTGAAGTTGCCGGAATCAATAACCGTAATTCCGTGGACCTGTTTTGAAAAATGCACGGCTCTGAAATCCGTGGACATAGACTTCAGAAATATCAAGGAAGTTGAAGGCTATGCCTTTGACAAGACGCCTCTTGGCGTTTGCGCTCCGAAGTACCGTCTTTTGATCGAAAGCACTGACTTCAAGGATGTATATGGTTTTTATCTCGATGAGGAAAGTGTGGTCACTGACCTCCCGCTGGTAATAAGCAAGGACTATAATCTGGGGAATAGTTATTTTGATGAGAATGCATTTAAGAAATTAACAAGTAATAAGACTCTGATCTTTGAGGATCCGAAAGCCGGTGGACATGCAATGCTTGTGTTGAGGCGCTTGGAGGATTTTTCAAGATATGGAAATTATTACAGTGATTATTTTTCAGATGATTTTGGCTTAGGTAAATTACGCGATTACCTTAAGAAACAAATTGGTGACTTTAATCGCTATAAATATGTTGAACCCGAAGGCAAAGTCTATTTTGGATGTGATTTGACCATGGATGGCTTTACACTCCTCAATGACTCGGCATATCAGATTGTTGATGCAGCCGAAAAAGCTGTTTTCAACCAAAGAGACAAAGATTTCCTTGAACAATTAGGGCACTTTGTGGATGCTGCCATAGACGAGCCTGATAAACTGGATTATTGGTTTTCGGCAATCGATCCGAGGGATGTCTCAAGGCATGACGCCCTTGTGCAACAAACCATCTACAACCTTTGCGACAATGTCTACCTCGTGAAGCCGGAACTGTCTCAGGCCGAGTCCAAGAATCTTAATAGCTTTGCAAACAGATGCATAGGATATTTGGGTTTGAAGATGAGATTTGCAGAGACCCTGCTTGAGGGCTGGGCACAGATGGATCATCTCAACATCGAAGGTGACTGCGAGCAGCACAAGGAAGAATATGAGCGCATCCTAAAGCTGGCAGAACGCTACATGCAGACAAACGAAGAGCCCAACCCATACATGCCGGCTGTGCAGTTGGCGGCACTGTGTGGCCTCGGACGATGGAAAGAGGCGGGCAGCTATTTCCCCAAGGTACACAGAGGGGCTACGGAGAATGGCAAGTATCCTGTCCCCAGAGAGCTCACATACATGCAGAAAGAAATCCAGAAACGCGGATTCAAAGCTGTCACCCCGACCTATGCCAAGAAGTCGTCAGCCAAACAATCGGACAACTCGGATCTCATAGATTTCTTTGTGAGCGGTGCCATCGAAGCCGGCGTGAAGCACTATGAGAAGAAGAGGGCCGAGAGAAAGGCACGAGAGATGTTCTATGAATCTATCGGCCTTGACAAGAAAGGGAGACCAAAGAAATAAAAACTCGACGCGGGCCTTGGGCCAGAATTTTGAATGTCCGGCAAAAATTTCATATTTTTGTCGGACATTATTTGAAATTCCCGGACCATGTGTCCATATTCATCAAGAATCAAAATACAGCAGAACTTATGGCTAATGCAAAACTGCCGGCGATGATGTATATCCACGGTTTTCGCTCGGGGGCCAACGGGTCGAAGCGCGAACAGTTGCAGCGGCATTTCGAGGGACGCTATCGCGTCATTGCCCCCGAGGTGGATGCCGACCCCGAGACGTCGCTCGAGAAGATCAACGGGATAATAGCCCGCGAGAGGCCGGAAATAATAGTGGGCACTTCGCTCGGGGGATGGATGACGCTGATGTGCGACAGCGGCGACGCACGGTTGGTCGTGGTCAATCCCAGCACGCATCCAGAGCAGACGCTGGCGCGATGGGTCGGGCAGGAACTCCCCTATTTCTGCGAGCGCCTCGACGGGGTGCAGACCTATACCCTCACCCGCGAGGTGCTTGACAAATACGCCGCCCATGACATCGCCGAATGCATCGCCGGGAAATCGGACCGGATACATGCGCTATGCTCGACGGCCGACGAACTGATAGGCGACATCCACATCCGCGACCTGAAGTCGATTCTCCCGTCCGACCGCCTGACCATAGTCAATGATTTCGGCCACCGATGCTCGGGCGCAGGCATGACACATCTGTTTGAAATTCTTGACTCCATTGCAAATCACGTTGGCAATGACTGATAGAAGGGATGCTGAATCAAACTGTGATATTCGAAAATGAACGGACACGAAATAGAGCAGATTCACAAACATAGCAGCAATCACCGCGCCGAGATTGAGGCATCGCGGCAGTGTGGCTGCTTCTGCTGCCGCAAGATATTCCCGGCCACCGATATTGTGGATTATGTTGACGGTGGAGAGACGGCATTATGTCCGAATTGCGACACCGATGCCGTGATAGGCGATGCTTCGGGCCACACCTTGACGCCCGAACTCCTCGAAGAGATGAACAGGGTGTATTTTGACTTTGATGATTTGTCGGAGGGCAAATGATGGCCCTTGTTTTTATTTTAGTGTCACCATTTTAATGCCGTGTTGCTCCCGGAATCATATATAATCATAGTCCCCGACTATGGCATGAGGTCAGACCACGAGGATGTCGTGGCCCTGAGAGAGGCATGCGAAGCCTTGAGGCTGGACGCGCGGATTGTCACGTTCCCCGAGGAGCTACGGCCCAAAGACGGGATGTCTGAAAGGCCGTTGATAGAGTCATCGGCAAAAGAATTGGCCTCGCTATGTTCACAGGCATCGTCATTGGTGGTATTCGGGAAGAGCGCCATGCTGGCGGGAATGATTGAACGCATTCCGATTCTTTACATAAACCCGAAATATGACTCAGAATGGCCGTGGAAGCATCAGTTTTACGCCGACCGCAAGCAGGCTTTTTGCCTGACATCGCCCTACCCTGCCAAACGCTATGGCGTGTTCACCACAAAAGAGGCGCCGGGCGGAGGAATGCGTGAATTTAACGAACGGTATCCCCGCCGCATGGTCCATGAGCCTGAGACCGGTCTTGACCCGGAGGAGCTGGCGCGGCTTGTCTATCGGTTTGACACAGGGTCGTTCACGCTCCCACTTGAAGAGATTGACGAGGCGCTGAGGCGTTTTCCGCGAAAAGCCAGCTTGGGTGAAGACCTGTGCCGGTTTGCGAGCCCCGTAAGGCTGCCGGATTACACGGCGCTCGGAATTACGATGGGCGTGCCGATGGCCAAAGGACAGTCGGGAATGAAACTCCGGGTGGCTGAGTTGGATTATACGTTGCCGCTCGAACGCTATGTCGACCGCAAGAGCCTCAACGCCCTGCGCGATGCCATTGTCGAGACGCGGAGGACGATTGAAGGCCCTGCGGCAAAGGTGTCCGAGGTGCTCGAGAGCATGACGCCAAAGAGTCACAATGTCACCTTCGTCATGCCCGGGATTGATGGCGAATACGGCTTTGAGTTCGTAATCGGCCCGGCCCAACTGCGCGACGCGATGCTCCGTAAGGTGTTGCTCGGCTATGGACGCCGCGGCATTGATGCATTGAGAGGGCTGGAGACAAAGAGTTTCAATCTGCGCGATGAGATGCGCGACGGCAGTGCCAAAAACATACACGCAGACCATCCTGAACTTGACGCGGAGGCGATCAGGCGAGAAGCAAGAGTCACATCGGGCGAAAGGGAGTTGGAGCGCTATCTGGATAATCTGGCACGGTTCATTCGCCTTGTCCTGTGTGGAGAGATCCCGCAACGGCTTGTCGAGAAATGCTACACACAATACTTCGCCACCACCCTCAGCCAAGACGGCCCCGACTTTGACAAATGGTACGACGCCAATTACATCAGCCTGCTCGACCCCAAGACGGATTGACCTACACCCGGCAGAATGAGATCGCCCCCTGATACCTGCCCTAAAATGCACTGAAATGCCCCTAAAACAAGAAAAATGGGCAAAAATCACAAAAAACTTCAAAAAAATTTGGTCAGTCCCAAAAAACTCCTTAACTTCCCAAGTTTGACAGTTACTATAGGTAT
>LUJS01000034.1:0-34527 GCA_001689495.1 Bacteroidales bacterium M8
TCACAATAAAAATATTTTCGAATGAAAAGTATCTTTAAGTTGTGTTGCAAGATCTGCCGCAATGAGCATATGTCGCACACTCTCTCCGTATGCTTCTTGATTCTTCAGAATGTAGCCTAGATAAAAGTTCGCAAGCATACGGTAACGCTCTTCTTTGCTATTGTCATACCAAGACACAGCAACACGTATTAGAGAATCCTCAGTCTCATCTTGCATGCATTTATATCGAGCTTGTGTAAGTAAAAGTGCATGGCGGGCTGCCTCCTCACCGTGAGTAAGCGACTCAACAGGAATACTTTCGAGCAGGGCCAATGCCGAATCAGGGTAAATCGGTGTGAGAATCTCAGCGCTATCAAGCATCAAATGATTACGTCCATATCGGTTACGACAGGCCGAAACCATAATCAAAGCTACTAAAACGAGTGTATACATTAATCGGTACATAACGCAAAGTTAGATATTTTTTCTGTAACTGCGAAAAAAGGCAAGCGGCCGGGGGATCCGTGTCCCGTCGGTCCGCTTGCGGTGCGTGTGTTTTTAACATATGCACATATATAGAGAGTTCGAGGGGCGAGATTCTATCAGACCGGACAAAAAAAATGGCCGGAAAGGTTGGAATACTCACCTTTCCGGCCTGATTTTTATGTCAGACTTGTCGTAAGTTCAGGCTCAGATGATGCCCTGACCCATCATGGCGTTGGCCACCTTCATGAATCCGGCGATGTTGGCGCCCTTCATGTAGTTGATGTATCCGTCGGGCTCGGTGCCGTGCTTGACGCACTGGGTGTGGATGTTGCGCATTATCTCGTGCAGGCGGCGGTCAACCTCCTCGGCGCTCCACTGCAGGTGCTCGGCGTTCTGGCTCATCTCGAGGCCCGAGGTGGCCACTCCGCCGGCGTTCACGGCCTTGCCGGGAGCGTATGTGGTCTTTGACTTGAGGAAGGTGTCGATGGCCTCGGGGGTGCAGCCCATGTTCGAGACTTCGGCCACGAGCTCTACACCGTTGTCCACGAGATGGCGTGCGTCCTCGCCGTCGACCTCGTTCTGCGTGGCGCAGGGCAGCGCGATGTCCACCTTCTGCTCCCACGGCTTGCGGCCGGGATAGAAGGTTGCCTCGGGATATTTCTCGGCATAGGGAGCGACAATGTCCTCGCCGGTGGCGCGGAGATAGAGCATATAGTCTATCTTGTCGCCCGAGATGCCTTCGGGATCATATATATAGCCGTCGGGGCCCGAGATGGTCACCACCTTGGCGCCGAGTTCGGTAGCCTTGAGGGTTGCGCCCCATGCCACGTTGCCGAATCCGGACACGGCCACGGTCTTGCCCTTGATGTCGTCTTTCTTCTCGGCGAGCATGCTCTGCACAAAGTAGAGCGCGCCGAATCCCGTAGCCTCGGGGCGTATCAGCGAGCCGCCGAAGTCGAGGCCCTTGCCGGTGAACGTGCCGGTGCACTCGTTGACCAGCTTCTTGTACATGCCATACATATAGCCTACCTCGCGGCCGCCCACGCCGATGTCGCCGGCGGGCACGTCGCGGTCGGGGCCGAGATTCTTCCACAGGCAGAGGATGAATGCCTGACAGAAGCGCATAATCTCGGCGTCGCTCTTGCCGCGGGGCGAGAAGTCGCTGCCGCCCTTGGCGCCGCCCATGGGCAGGGTGGTCAGGGCGTTCTTGAAGGTCTGCTCGAAGCCGAGGAACTTGAGGATCGAGAGGTTGACCGATGCATGGAAGCGGATGCCGCCCTTGTACGGGCCGATGGCGTTGTTGAACTGTACGCGATAGCCGATGTTGTTCTGCACCTCGCCGCGGTCATCGATCCATGTGACACGGAAAGTGACGATGCGGTCGGGCTCGACCATGCGCTCGATGATCTTGGCTTTCTCAAACTCGGGATGCTGGTTATATACATCCTCCACGCAGATCAGGACCTCCTTGACTGCCTGAAGATACTCTTTTTCGCCCGGGTGCTTGGCCTCGAGGGCATTGAGAATCGTGTTTATATCCATGGCAATGGGTATTTAGATTGATGATTTTATGTTTTGTTGAGCCGTATCGCCATCAGTGGCGGTTACTGATGCAAATATAGAGAATCTTTTTGAATGGACGGCTCAAAAAAAATGTGTTATACGACATAAAATCCACATCCTCCACAGACCTACGGGAAACACGGGGACAAAAAAAGAGACAGGACTGAGCCTGTCTCTATGAGGTTTCGATGCTGTCTGGAGCAGATTATTCTGCCGGGTGGATAGCCTCGGCGGGGCACTGCTCGGCGCAAGCGCCGCAGTCGATGCAGGTGTCGGGGTTGATTTCATAGTGCTCTGCGCCCTCAGAGATAGACTCGGTGGGGCAAACATCTACGCAGCTGCCGCAAGAAATGCAGGCGTCAGAAATAACGTATGCCATGATTGTTGAATTGGGTTTGGGTTAGTGGAAAAAATGTTTTGTCTTTTAAATGTTCTGCAAATTTAATGTTTTTCCGCGGAATAAACCAAAGAATGTATTAAAAAAATAGAAGTCCGGCGCTGTCACAGGCCGGACTCCCCGTAATAATAAACCAAATATGAAAAATGTAGTGCTATTTCTATATGTATGTATATGCGTTCAGGCCCGTTCCGATCAATGCCGGACGGGGTCGGTTATGAGTTTTAATACAGATAAGCGTCTGAAGGTTTCATGATATGACAAGGTTAACACTGCAAAATTAACAAAATTATTTAAGACATCGGGCAAAATAGCCTGATTTTTTTCACTTTCGGGCACAAATTTGCCTCCCGGCCCGCAACCGGGAGGCCCGTGATGCACAGTGATGCGTCACTCGAGGTCGAAGGCGTGGCGCACGGCGCGGCGTATGGCGTCGGCCTCGGGGCGGTCGCGCCGCAGGGTGTCGATGACGGCGGCTATGTATCCCTCCATCGAGTCGCGCTTCAGTCCGCACAGCCGCGCCACATGGCTCTCGGAGATCATTGTCTTGCGGTTATAGACCCTGAGCACCGACTTGTAGTCCTTGTCGCGGACGTATCCCCGAAAGTCGCGGCATAGCTGCTCGTAGATGCCGCGGGGATTTATCTCGTCGCCGAGCCCACCAATGTGGGTCTCGAGCTGGGCTATGTTGGCAAACCGTCCGTCTATGCGGTGCTCGACGGCCTTCTTGACGCGGTGGCGCGTGTGCTGCAGGGCCTGCTGCTTGAGGTCGGCCTCGAAGAGCCTGAATATGGTCCGCTTGACACGTGAAGCCACCTCGGCGGGGTCCTTGTGGCCGTTGCGGGCCATGGCGCGCACCACCTCCTCGAGCATGAAGATGTTCTCGATCTCGGCCACCTCGGGCACGAACACCTGCTTGCGGCGCAGGTAGCTGACCTCGCCCTCGTCGCGGCGGTCGCGGTCGACGATGCCGAACGCCTCGAGGTTGTGGAACGAGCGCAGCGAGTTGAACGTGCGGGTCGACTCGATGACGCGGTCGCAGCCGCCGAGGCTCTTGACGGTATAGTCGTTGAAGATGAGTGGATACAGGCGGGCGTCGATCGAGTTGATGCCGTCGCCCTCGATGAACAGCACCGGCTTGCGGGCGCCGAGTATGGCCATGACGGCCTCGTCGGTCAGGCCGTCGGCCTCGGAGAGGAAGTCATAGTCCCACGCCGTGCGCGACGAGTCGTAGTTCTTGACCCAGATGGTCTGTCCGCCTGTGCGCGAGGTGGCGAACTGCAGGTCGTGCGTCACGTAGACAAAGGTGCAGTCGGGACGCGAGCGCTCGACGCGGTCCCACACGGAGCGTATCGACGAGGGGTGCAGGAACATGCCTGGCGAGTCGACGAATACGACCGACCCCTTGGGGGCGAACGTCACGGCGCCGAGATAATACATCACGGCCTTCTCGCCGTCAGAGAGCTTGGCCGACGAGTAGGCGTCGTCCGAGTCGTCGCGCAGGAACAGCATGCGGCCGCTCTCTATCATCACCTTGTTGTCGGGGAATACCTTCTCCCACTGCCCTATCACGCGCTCGAGTCTGGTCGAGGGGAGGCGGTCGGTGATGCGCCTGAACTTGAAGTCGATCAGCGAGAGCATCTCCTCGTTGAGCATCAGACCTATCATGCGGTCAAACTCGCCGTGCAGGTCGGTGCGCATTATCGACGCCCCGTGCGTGGCCTTGTGATAGAGCGAGTCTATCGAGTTGTCTGACAGATCCTCGCGCTCGCGCTCATAGAGGGCCTTGAGGGCCGACAGCCTGAACGCCGCAGGCCCGAGGTCGGCGGCCAGACGCGAGGCAAAGCGGGTCTTGCCCGAGCCGTTGGCGCCGATGACGACTATGTTCTGGCTTGATTCTGTATCGACCTCGAGGCGCTTGCCGTGGAGGCGAGGGGGGAGGATGATGTTCATGGTCTGAGGATTGTGTGATGAATAAGTGTTGAGGGGAATGGTCGGCCGCAGGGGTGCCTAAAACTCGTATCGCGAGGACACGGACAGCAGCAGCGACTGCGAGGTGCCCTTGGTGACGGCATGGGCAGGTATGCTGTATGCCGTCGAGGGATTGACGGTAAACTCGTATCTCGACAGCTCGTAGCCCACGGTGGCCTTGGCACTGAAACGATGCGTGAACCTGACCACGCACCCCACGTCTATCTTGCCCACGGGGGTGCCACCACCGGTCTCGACGGCATTGTCGTCGAGGCCCAGCGCGAAGTTCTTGCGATAGCCCGCGCCGACGTCGGCGGTGATGCTGATGCGGTTGCTGAGGACGCAGCTGAAGTATGGCACCACCATGAATCCCAGTCCGGTCATGGACTTGACGTATGTGCGGTCGTGGTGCACGTCGACTATGAGGGGCGTGGAGAGCAACCCCAGCTCGAGGCCCAGACCCCAGTGGTCGTCTATGGCCCAGCCGCCACGAAATCCGGCCGAGAGTGCGGGCAGTCGCTCTATACCTGTCTCGCCCGCGCGGATGCGCCCCACGGGCAGGTTGAGGCCGGTCGAGACCGAGAGGAACGAGAAGTTGTTGTTGTCGCGCAACTGGCGTCCGGTGATGGCGAGCTGCCGCTGACCGAATATGATGTCGCCCAGTATGTAGCCAAGCTCGGTCGAGATGATGCCTATGCCCGCCCCGGCCATGACATCGGCCGGATAGTGGTGGCGGTCGAGCACCCTCTCGACGGCGACGCCCGTCGCCACCGTATAGGCGCCGAGGGCATACCAAGCCGAATGTCCGGCCAGCTCGTGGGCCGCAGCCGTGGCGCCCATGAATGCCCATGCCGTGTGCCCCGAGGGGAACGAGTGAGTGTCAGACCCGTCGGGGCGCAGCGACGTCACGCCCGACTTGAGACCCTTGACCGTTCCGGCCATGATGACGGCGGCGAGTCCCTGAGACACCGCCATGCGTCCCCATCCGCTGCGGGTGGGCGTGCCGGCTGCCTTCATGACCCACGGCAGCGCCAGCGGCGCGTATTGCAGGAACTGCGTACCGCGGTCGCCATGCTCGTGCCCCGGCGTCACCTCGAAGTGATGCGGATAGCCGTAGTGAGCGCCGAAACCCAACCCCGTCAGGCCCGCTCCCATGACCAGCGAGGGCACGTAGGGATTGATGCCGGGCACGCGCCCGGGGGCGACCGAGTCAGCCGCGACGGGCTGGGCCCATGCGCAGGCATAGCCGAGCACGATGGCTGTGATTATGGCAATGATATGGAGTCTCATGTCTATAATAACACGCGCCACGCCGCGAATGTTGCGCCGCGCGGGGTCAGGATCGCTGATATTCTGACGGCGACATGCCGGTGAGGTGCTTGAAATATTTTCCGAACGACGACTGGTTCGGGAAATTCAGCTCGTAGGCCACCTGCTGTATGTTCTTGCCCGAGAATCTGAGCAGGTTCTTGGCCTCGAGTATCACGAAGTTGTCTATTATCTGGGCTGCCGAGTGTCCGGTGTGCTCCTTGATGATGAGAGAGAGATATTTGGGCGATATGAACAGCTTATCGGCATAGAACGCCACCGACCTCTCGGAGCGGTGATACTGGTGCACCAGATCCATGAACGAGTGGACGTATGTGAGGCGGCGCGAGTTCTGTGGTGCTTCGTTGAGGGGGGCGTCCTTGAGTCCGGTGACCAGCATGTCTATCATCTGATAGACCAGAGCGGCTATGAGGCAGCGGGCTATTGGCTTGGCATAGGTGTTCTGTCCGGTGCTGTTCGACTTGTTGTTGTGGTGCAGCAGGTCGAAATATCTGCGCACCGCGATCACGTCGTCCTCGGACAGCTTGATTACGGGCTCGACAGGCTTGCCGCGCTGGTGCAGCGTGCCGATGACGTTGAGGTCGAAGTTGATGTCGCGCATGAACGCCGTGCTCACGAACAGCGCGTAATAGTCGCTCGGTCCGTGCATGACCTCGCGTACATCTATTATGGAGTTTGGCGATGTCACCAGCAGACTGTTGTTGCCGAGGGTATAGGGCGTGAGGTTGATCTCGAGTTCCATGCGCCCCTCGAAACAGAGCAGCCACATCATGCCGTCGATGCGCATGGGGCCGGTATGCTTCTCATGCCAGACCTCCGAGGGGACTCCGTCGGGCTCGGACGTGATGTGGGTGAAGACATAGTCGTCACTCATCGTCGAGAACTCGGTCGAGATTGGCGCGAGCGACGTAAGCTGCTTGATATTTACGATATTTCCCATATTGTCGCAAAATTAGTCAAAATCCCCAATAAACCAATCATTCAGGCGAGATTATTAGTCATAAATGCCATAAATGTGCCCCATTATGCCAACGGCTCATTATCAGCCGTCCGCGACGGGCCGCAAAGACCGCTGAAACATTATCGCAAACTTTTTAACTATGGCCCGAGTGAACACCCGTCCGAGGGGCATTGTTGTAAGGGTATAAACATTAGGATGTTACAATTATGAACCCGACGATTTACTCACGCTTCAAAGAGCTCGTCACCGCCAACCCCGACCACCCTGCCGTCATTGACGAGCATTCTTGCGTAAACTATGCAGGACTCGACCGACTGGTCGACACTCTCATTTCGCGCTTCCCATCGTTCATTCCCGCCCGCGTGGGAGTGGTGATGGACCACTCGGTCGAGATGGTGGCCGCGCTTCTGGCCATCAACAAGGCCGGAGCGGCATTCGTGCCTGTCGAGCCTGACTTTCCGCCCGAGCGCCTCGAACGGTTCCTCACCGAGAACGGAGTCGATTTCGTCATAACGCGCGAGCGCTATTCATCTCTAGTATCCAAATTCAGCCTCCTCATCATCGGCTCGGGAGTCTATGCCGACCCGGCACTGCACCCCCTGCCAGACCGCAGCCGCGCCGACAGACCGGCATACATCATATATACGTCAAGTTCGTCGGGCTATCCGCTGGGCATCATGACGGGCAACCGTCAGGTCGTGGCCATGGCCGAACGGTTCGGCAAGGCATTCGGCATCACCCCCGACGACGTGCTGCTGCAATACTCGGCCGTCATCGTCAACATCTTCATCGAAGAGGTGTTCGGCACGCTGCTCAACGGCGCCGTGCTGGCCATACCCGACGCGACCACCCGCAACGACCCCGAGGCCCTGTTGCGATTTGCCGACGAGCAGTATGTCAGCATCATCAGCGGATTCCCCTATCTGCTGCACGAGCTCAACGCCATGCCCGCCCTGCCCATGACGCTCCGCACCGTCATCTCGGGCGGCGGCCAGCTCAGCCCCACTTCGGTCGGCCACCTCATCGAGCAGGTCACCGTCTACAACACCTATGGTCCCGCCGAGGGCACCGTGCTCTCGACGCTCTATTGCTGCAACGGAGGCTATTCGCTCCCCTCGGGCCACTATCCCGTCGGCAAGCCCATGGAGGGTGTCGAGGTGATGATTCTCAACAATCAGCTCAACCCGGTGGCTCCGGGCGAGGAGGGGGAGATATGTCTGGCCGGAAACGGTGTCGCCGACTCGTTTACGGGCGACCACCGCGCCGACCAGATGGCGTCGCTCGCCACCCTGCCCGACGGCACGCGCATAGCCCGCACGGGCGACATGGGACGCATCCTACCCGACGGATCGCTGGACTATCTGCGCCGCAAGGACTCTGAGGTCAACATACTGGGCAAGCGCGTCGTGACCGGCGAGGTCGAGCGTGCCCTCGTCGCCTCGGGCGAGGTCAAGGAGTGTGCCGTGGTGCACTATACCGACGAGAAGGGCTCGGTATATCTGGTGGCCTACGTGGTGCCGTCGTCCAAGTCGTTCTCGCTGTCGTGGGTCAAGAACCGCATAGCCCAGTATCTGCCGGGCTACATGATACCCGAGTTCTTCGTGCTGCTGGGCCAGCTCCCCGTCACCGCCACCGGTCAGGTCAACCAGCTGGCCCTGCCCGTGGTGCTCAAGGATGCCGCAGCCGTCTGACAGACACCATATACAGATAAACAACGTGCCCGCCCCTGCTTGAACAGAGGCGGGCACGTTGTTTCCTGCGATTCCCGAGGGATTATCTGAGTCGGAAGAAGTATCCGAGCGTAATCTCGATTGACGATCCGCGCGACGCGGCAAAGAAGTCGCGCTTGGTGGCGTGATAGATGTTGCCGAGGCCGAAGTAATAGCGCCCCTCGAGCATGATCGAGTTGCGTTTGTTGATGAACACCTCTATTCCGGCTCCGGCCGCTATGCCATAGTCAAACCTGTTCTCGACCTCCATGCGCAGCTGCTCGTTGGTGCGGTATCCCTGAGGGAATCCCTGAATGCTGCCATAGTTCTTGTAGTCGAAGTTGGCATTGATCTTGTCGCCTATCATCAGTCCGAACTCGGGGCCGAGGTTGAAGAAGAACTTGACCCTCTCCGGACCGAAATAGATGTGCGTCAGCAGCGGCACCTGCACGTAGGTGAGGCGGCGCGAGTACTCGAACTCGGGTGCCTCGTCGCGCGCGAAGTCCTCCTTCCATCCGCGCTGGGTGATGTTGACCTCGCCGATCAGGCCGAAGAGCTTCTCCTCGTGATAGCGCGCCATGATGCCCATCGTGATGCCCTGCACCATGGACTGGTGCACCTCGGGGGTGAAGGACATCCTCGACAGCGTGGCGCCACCCTTGACTCCGAGCGAGAAGTTGGGCCTGTACTCCCTCTGGGCCATCGCGGCGGGCGCGCACAGCGAGAAGACAAGACACAACAGGGCTATCAGACGGCTCGTCATCGGCATCAGAGGGCAGTTTTGTCTACCGCCTCGCCGGGACGGAAGGTGATGAAATAGAGCATGTCGTTGTAGAGGCCGGCATTGTCGGCGTCGGATGCCTTGACAAAGCGGTATCCGTTCTGCACGCCGTCGTGGGTTGCGTTGCCGTCGGTGAGGTACGTGATGAGGAACATGCCGGCGTCAAATCCCATCAGGCCCTGACGGGGCACGACACTCTCCATAGGCGTCCCGTACCATTGGCGGAACTTGCCGTCGATGCTCTCGGCCCGGTTGTCGTCATAGTCGGCAAAAAAGCGCGAGTAGACTGTGGTGTTGAGGTTGTGCATGTTGTGCAGCGTCTCGCCGCGGAACATGGTCCACTCGGGATAGCCGAAGAGCCGCACCATGGGTGTAACCTCCTTGTCGCGCCACTCGATTATGGCGGGCATGAGCTTGTTGAGGTCGGCCTGACGGCTCGACAGGGGTATGAAGGTGTAGTTGCCGTCGGCCTTGAGCTTGGACAGATCGTCGGGGGTCAGCGTGGGGCCTGCCGCGAATATGTCGACAGACTCTATCCCCTCGCCCTGCAGCGCGGTCTTGAGCTCGCTGACAAACTCGCCCTTGTCCTTAGACGACCCGTCGGTCGACAGGAATACGGGGGTCGAGTGGCGCAGGCGCTCGACGAGGGCGCCGATGGCCTTGCCATACATCTTCTGGCTGGGCAGGTTGCCCTGCATCATCTGCGGATTGGTCTGATACGACTCGTCGCGCACCACGAACGAGTTGAGCACCTTGACGCCGTTGTTCTTGCCGTATTCGGCAAGGATGGCAAGCTGCGCGGCATTGTCGGGAGCTATGATGGCCGACGGCTTTCTGAATCCGGGGTCGGAGAGTATCTCCCTGACCTTGATTACCGAGCCCTCGGTGTCGTATGTGGTGATGCGGATGGGGAGCGACGAGTTGCGCAGCGAGTCTACGGCCAGCAGGAATCCCTTGTAGAATTCGGTGTATCGCTGCGAGCTCTTGGAGGGTGTCTCCTCGCCCAGCATGAAGGGGAGCATCACGGCAATCTGAATCTCCTCGCGGACCTCGGGCGCGGGTGCGGCCACGGTGTCGGCGGGGGCTTCGGGTGTCACTGACTCGGGTGTCTGCTGCACGGGGGTCTCGGTCACGGCGTTGTCTGCCACGGCGTTGTCATCCTCCTTTTTCGGAGCCTCGGCGGGTTTCTTGCGCACGGGGATGTTGATGACCTGTCCGGCCTTCAGCGAGACCAGTCCGGGATTGGCGGCCTCGAGTTCGGCTACGGTGATGCCATGGCCCACGGCAATCGAGTAGAGCGTCTCGTTCTTCTTCACGAGATAGCCCTGCAGCTCGGTCTCGTCGGCGGGGGTGCTGACGGCGACAGGCGCCTGCACCTCGGGCACGGGCACCTCGTCGCGGGTCTCTTTTGATATAGTCAATGTCTGTCCGGCCTTGAGCCCGTTCTTGAGAAACGGATTCATGTCCATCAGTTGCTTTTCGCTGATGCCATATTTGTGCGAGATGCCGAAGATGGTCTCGCCCTTAGCCACCTTGTGCGTCACCGACTCGGTGCGGGTCTCGACGGTCGGGTCGCCGGCATAGGGGAAATAGACGGTCATGCCCACCTTGAGTCCGTCCTCGACCGAGGGGTTGTAGCGTATCAGCTCCTCCTTGGTCACGCCGAGCTTATAGCAGACCGAATATACGGTCTCCTTGGCGGGAATCTGATAATAGTGATACAGATGTCCGTTGACGGTCTTGACGGGGAGGTCTTTGACAGCGGCATTGACAGTGAACACCGGAGCGGCAGCCACTATCAAACCGGCGGCCAGTCGGAACAGTTGATTCATTGACTTTAAAGCGATTTTAATACGGTTTTATACCAGATGCCTGATGAGGTCCTCGCGGTCGCCGGGCAGAAGGTCGATGACCGGAATCTCTATCATGGTATAGGCGCCGGGTGCGAGACGCATCGAGGCGCGGGCCACGCACACCAGCAGCTGTGCCGTGAGCGCGGGGTTGTTGATAGACATGTTGAACTCGAAACGCTGGTTCTGGGTCTCGCCCGAGACACCCTTGCGCACCATGTGCACGCCGTGTCCCATGTCCTTGACAGCGTCTACGCTCTCCACGGCCATGACGTGTGTCTCGTCCGAGGCAAAATAGGGATCCTCCTTGACGGCACGGGTCACGTCGGCCAGATCGGCACCCTCCTCGAGCTCTACATAGACCATGCGGCGGTGCATTCCGTCACCCTTGGGCATGGTCATGGAGAGGGCATTCTTCACGCCGGGCTTCGACTTGACGCACACGGTGTGGCCCATGCTCATGCCGGGACCGAAGTTGGTATACGTGAGGCCCTTGGGAGCCGCGGCCTGCATCAGCGTGCGGACGATGGAGTCACTGCCCGGATCCCATCCGGCCGAGATGACAGACACACGTCCGGCGGCCTTGGCGGCGGCGTCGAGCGAACGTCGCAGGTCGACGATCGAGGTGTGGATGTCAAAACTGTCTACAGTGTTGATGCCCATGGCGAGAAACTCGAGGGCATGTTTCTCAACTTCGCGAGTGGGGGTGCAGAGGATGGCCACGTCGACATGTCCGAGTTCGCGGATGTCGGTCACGACCTTGCATGATGCCAGCTCGGCGGGTGTGTTGTCGAGGCTGCGGCGCACGACGCCTGCTATCTCAAAGTCGGGTGATGCGTTGAGGGCCTGAACGGTGAAACGTCCGATATTGCCGTATCCCACTACGGCCGCACGAATTTTTTTCATATTGAGCTTATTTTAGGGTTTAAAGATTAAAGTCCATGGACCACGGATCTTATGTCGCGGTCTGGAAATCCGCTGCAAAATTATAAAACTATTTTCTATAATCCCGCTGTTTCGACCGATAATCCATAAACTTTAACCTTTAAACCCGAAGAATTATTTCACGATGGCCTCGGTGTCGCGGGCAATCATCATCTCCTCGTCGGTGGGGATGACGACTACCGTCACCTTGGACGAGGGCTTGGAGATGACGGCGTCCTTGCCGCGCGATGTCGAGTTGATCTCGGTGTCGAGCTCGACGCCCATGAATGCGAGGGGCTTGCAAACGGCCTCGCGGAGCGATACCTGATTCTCGCCCACGCCGCCGGTGAAGACGATGATGTCGACGCCGCCCATCTCGGCTGCGTATGCGCCGATATACTTGAGGATGCGCTGCTCGTACATGTCCTGAGCCATGCGTGCGCGCTCGTTGCCGGCGTTGATTGCGGCCTCGATCTCGCGCATGTCGCTCGAGATCTCGCTCACGCCCAGCATGCCGCTCTGCTTGTTGATGATGTTCTGGACATCGGCGGCGGTG
This sequence comes from Bacteroidales bacterium M8, assembly GCA_001689495.1. Lineage (GTDB taxonomy): Bacteria > Bacteroidota > Bacteroidia > Bacteroidales > Muribaculaceae > Duncaniella. The sequence goes on from LUJS01000034.1 coordinate 12,507, forward strand.
AGGTTGTGCTTGAGCATGAGGTATGTGAGGGCGCCGGGATCGACGTCGCCCACGCGGGTGCCCATCATCAGGCCCTCGACGGGGGTCAGGCCCATCGAGGTGTCGACGCTCTTGCCGCCGTCGACAGCGGTGATCGAGCCGCCGTTGCCGATGTGGCAGGTGATGATCTTCTTCGACTTGATGTCGACGCCGAGGAACTCGGCGGCACGCTGTGACACATAGCGGTGCGAGGTGCCGTGGAATCCGTAGCGGCGCACGCCGTCTTCGGTATAATACTTGTAGGGCAGAGCATACATGAACGACTTGGCGGGCATGGTCTGATGGAACGCGGTGTCGAACACTGCTACCTGAGGCACGGCGGGCATGAGGGCGGTGATGGCCTCGATGCCGGTCATGTTGGCGGGGTTGTGCAGGGGAGCCAGATCATAGCACTGCTTGATCATGTCCTTGACCTCGTCGGTTATCAGCACGCTCTCGGCAAACTTCTCGCCGCCGTGTACCACGCGGTGGCCCACGGCGTCGATCTCGTCATAGCCCTTGATGCAGCCCTCGACGGGATCGGTGAGCAGGTTGAGGATGGCCTTGACGGCTGCGAGGTGGTCGATGTGGCCGAGGTCCATGATCTCCTTCGAGCCGTCGGCCTTCTTGTACTTGAGGAAACCGTCGGGGAGACCGATTTTCTCGACGCCGCCCTCGGCGAGGACTGCCTCTGAGGTGGTGTCGATGAGCTTATATTTCACACTGCTGCTGCCGCAGTTGAGAACGAGAATTTTCATTGATGATCGTTGGTATTTGATTGTGGGGCCCGTAAGTCCGTGACAGGTCATACAGGCCCCGTGATGTTGTTAATGCTTGAGACCGATGGCCTGATTGCAAGTGATGATGATGGTCTTGTAGATGTCTTCGGGGAAGCAGCCGCGCGACAGGTCGTTGACGGGAGCTGCGAGACCCTGAAGCACGGGACCCACTGCCTCTACGCCGCCGAGACGCTGGCAGAGCTTGTATGCGATGTTGCCCACCTCGAGATTGGGGAACACCAGCACGTTGGCTCGGCCCGAGAGGGGGCTTGTGGGCGCCTTGCTGTTGGCCACGCTGGGCACGAGGGCGGCGTCGGCCTGAAGCTCGCCGTCGAGCAGCAGGTCGGGATCCATCTTGTGGGCGATCTGAGTGGCCTCGATGACCTTGTCGACCTTCTCGTGCTTGGCGCTGCCCTTGGTCGAGAAGCTGAGGATGGCCACGCGGGGCTCCATGCCTGCGATGTCGCGGGCGGTCTGGGCTGCAGACACTGCGATCTGTGCCAGCTCGGGAGCGGTGGGATCGGGGATGACGGCGCAGTCGGCAAAGATGAGCAGGCCGTTGGTGCCGTAGGGCGAATCCTCGGGGAGCACCATCACGAACGCGCCGGACACGACGTTGATGCCGGGCTTGGTCTTGATGACTTGGAAGGCTGCGCGGAGCACGTTGCCGGTGGTGTTGAGGGCACCTGCCACCTGTCCGTCGGCGTCGCCGGCCTTGATCATGAGGCAGCCCAGATAGAGGGGATTGGCTGTGGTGGTGCGGGCCTCCTCCATCGAGATGCCTTTCTTCTTGCGGAGCTCGAAGAAGAGGGGAGCATATTTGTCGATGACCTTCTCGTCGGCGGGATTGACGATGGTGGCCTTCTTGATGTTTTCAAGCTTGAGCGACGAAGCCATCTCGTTGACTTCCTTGGGGTCGCCGATCAGGATGATGTCGGCGATGCCGTCGGCGATGATGCGGTCTGCCGCTGTGAGTGTGCGGGGTTCGGTGCCTTCGGGCAACACGATGCGCTGGCGCTGTTCCTTGGCCTTCGCGGTAAGTTTTTCAAAAAGTCCCATAAGAGCGTTTTGGTATTATAACAGTTAAAGTCGATTATGAAAGCAAAGGTACGAACATTTCGTCCAATGTCCAAAAAAAAATGCCTCGGCGCCTCGCGTACATATATATGATAATGCGTCCGGAGCGGGTCGAGGCGACGGGTTATTGTATCGCGCCGGGGTTGGAAGGCTTATCGCAAAACGGGCCGAATTGTAACAATTTCGAGATTGCAACAATTCTGTAACAATATTGTAATTGCTTTATATATTTGATATTCAATTATTTAATGAATATTTATTATTTTTTGAAAATATTTTTGTCATAAACTATTGACAAGAATTTTGCCGTCTTTGGGATAATTCCTAACTTTGAAATGTCAGAAAGAAAGAGGGCTCATCACTCCCTCGAGGACCCAGCCTCACAGGTCCGGTTTTCCGAAACTGACGACACCGATAACAATCACTACAAAACAACATACGAACATGGCAACTAAAGAATTTCAGACCAAGCTGATGAGCCTTCAGGCAAATCTCCTTAATTTTGCCTACATGCTCACATCAAACCGCGACAATGCCTACGACCTGCTTCAGGATACTACGCTCAAGGCGCTCGACAACGAGAGCAAGTATGTTGACAACACCAACTTCAAGGGTTGGGTCTTCACCATAATGCGCAACATATTCATCAACAACTATCGCCGCGTGGCACGCAGCGCGACCGTTGTCGACCAGACCGAAGACCTCTATCACCTGAATCTGTCGCAGGACTCGGGCCTCGAGACTCCCGAAGGGTCTTATGGTGCCGCCGAGATCACCGCAGCCATCAATGCGTTCTCAGACGACTATCGCATCCCCTTCTCGATGCATGTCGCAGGCTACAAGTACAGCGAGATCGCCGAAAAGATGAACCTCCCCCTCGGCACCGTCAAGAGCCGCATCTTCTTTGCCCGCAAGAAACTGCAGGACCAGTTTGCCGACTACAGATAAGCGCTACCTACCCCACTCATATACATAGCGAACATCGAAAAAAACCGCCCGGTCTGAGAGATCTCAGGACCGGGCGGTTTTGACTCGTCTATCAAGATATGCCGGAGGACAGCCTTACTTGTTGTCCGATGCCTTGGTGTATGCGGCGTTGAGGCCTTCGACCACCTCGTCGGTGATGTCGAGGGCGGGGTTGAAATAGATGCCGGCGTTCTTGAAGAGGATGGCGTCATATCCGCGCGAGGCGTTGAAGTTCTTGATGAAGTTCTCGATGGTGTCGTTGAGTGCCATCTGCTTCTGAGCCAGTTCCACTTCGGCCTTTCTGCCGAGGTTGGCCAGATAGCTCTCGGCATCCTGCTGCATCTTCTGGATCTTCTGCATGTCGGCGTTATAGCTCTCCTGTGTCAGATAGCCGTTGTTACGGCCCTTCTGCTCGATCGAGGCTGCGAAGTTCTGTATCTCCTTTGCCTTGGCCTGCTGCGCGTTGTCGAGACGCTGCATGGTCTTCATGTGCTCGGCCTCGAAGTCGAGCGAGCCCTGATAGCGGCGAGCTATCGAGTCGCCGTCGATATAGCGGATGTTGAGAGAGGGTGCTGTAGCGTTAGTGTCGCCGGAGGCTGCCGCCTGAGGTGCCGGATTGTTTGCGGCCGACTTGTTGCCGTTGTCACAGCTTACGAGACCGAGGGTCAGTACGCCGGCAAGCAGCGCTGAGGCTGACAATGCTTTATTTTTCATGTGTTTGTTAAAGGGAGGGGTAGTTTTAACTTTATGATTTGATTGCTGTGTTCAGTGGTCTCCCCCGCGGTGGCACCCCACGCCGCGTCGGCGCAGCTCGGGGTTGTCGTGGGCATGGCCCGAGGGGAAACGGCCCCCCTTCACAAACAGCACCTTGACGCCCAGAAGCACCACGGCGAGCCCCACGAGGACCACGCTAAGAATGACCGGAACAAGTATCTGCATCATGTCAGGAGGGTTTTATTTTGCAAAAGTAGTATATTTTATGCTAAAAATGGTGCGTATGTGGAGTGAAATTTGTAATTTAGTGGTGCAATTATGAATTTTTTGCAATTAGATTCACGATTGCATAATAATTCTAAAAAACCAACATATTCAAATAAGACATGGAAATCAAAGACCTTCAGCCCAAGGCTGTGTTCGAAATCTTCGACCAGATCACCCGCATACCGCGTCCCTCCAAGCACGAGGAGCAGATTCGCGCCTTCATACTTGACTTCGCCGCCAAGCACGGCATTGCCTCGAAGACCGACAAGGTCGGCAACGTGGTGCTGAGCGTGCCCGCCACACCCGGCCACGAGGACGCCCCGACAGTGATACTGCAGGGTCACATGGACATGGTGTGCGAGAGCAACGACAAGTCGTTCGACTTTCACACGCAGCCCATCCCCGCATACGTGGACGGCGAGTGGGTCAAGACCCGCGGCACCACACTCGGCGCCGACAACGGCATCGGTGTGGCCGCATCGCTGGCCATCATGACGGACAAGAGCTTTGAGCACGGCCCCATCGAGGCACTCTTCACAATGGACGAGGAGACCGGCATGACCGGCGCCAACAACCTCGGCGAGGGCATGATAAGCGGACAGATGCTGCTCAACCTCGACTCGGAGGACGATGCAGAGATATTCGTGGGCTGCGCCGGAGGCGTCGACACGCAGGCGTTCTTCACTTACAACCGCTCGTTCGCGCCCAAGGATTTCCTCTACTTCCGCATCAAGATCGAGGGCCTCAAGGGTGGCCACTCGGGCGGCGACATCCATCTGGGCCGCGCCAACGCCAACAAGCTGCTGGCCCGTTTCCTGTTCAACCTCATGGCCAAGCACGAGGTGGTCGTGGCCGAGATCGACGGCGGCAACCTGCGCAACGCCATCCCCCGCGCCTCGCACGCGGTCATCGGCGTCCACACCTCTAAGAAGGAGACCGTGCGCGCCATGCTCAACGTCTATACCGCCGAGCTCGAGAACGAATATGCCGGCCTCGAGCCCGACCTCAAGATAACGATGGAGAGTGTCGACACCCCCGACTTCTCGATAGATCAGGCCACCAGCGTCAACCTGATCCGCGCCATCTACAGCGCCCCCCACGGCGTCATCTCGATGAGCCGCGAGCTCGAGAACCTCGTCGAGACCTCGACCAACCTCGCCTCGGTCAAGATGGCCGACAACAACACCATCGTCGTCACCACAAGCCAGCGCAGCTCGGTCGAGTCGCGCAAGTGGGACATTGCCCGTCAGGTCGAGGCCCTCTTCCTGCTGGCAGGCGCCCGCGTCGAGCACGGCGACGGTTATCCCGGATGGCAGCCCAACCTCAACAGCCCCATCATGAAGATAACCCGCGACGCCTACAAGGAGCTCTATGGCATCGAGCCCGCCATCAAGGCCATCCACGCCGGCCTCGAGTGCGGTCTGTTCCTGACCAAGTATCCCCACCTCGACATGGTGTCGTTCGGCCCCACCCTGCGCGACGTCCACTCGCCCTCAGAGCGCATGAACATCCCCGCCGTCGAGCGTTTCTACGGCCAGCTCAAGCGCACCCTCGAAAAAGTCGCCGAGCTGAAGAAATAAACCTTTTCGGCTCCCGGACGTCTAACATACAACGTGATAATTATCTCCCGGGGCGGCAGACTCTCTGCGCCGCCCCGGGCATTGTGTAACCAAACAAACATCTATGCGTCAACGTGCAGCCCTGCTCACCGGGGCGGCGCTGCTGGGTGCAGTCATGCTCTGCTCGCAGAGCCCGGCCCCCGGAACTCTTGCCGAAGGCGAGATTTCGTTCAACCCGCTGCCGCTCACGGAGGCACAACAGCTCACAGAGCTTACAGACACAATCATTCCACTGACCGAACAAGACTTCGCCGAGGTCGCCGAAAACCTCGGAGTCGAAGTAGCCGCCATCAAGGCCGTGGTCGACATCGAGGCCGGCCGCACCCACGAGGGGTTTTCGGCACCCGGCAAACCCCTCATCAATTTCGATCTGTCCATGTTTCGCCGCTTCGCACAGCGCCGGGGTGTCAATCTGGCGAAATACAGCAAGTCTCACTCCGTGGTCTTCACTTCGCACCGCGGCTCGCAGACTCGCGCCAACCGCCGCCTCGAAGCGGCCCGCAGCATCAATCCCCACGCAGCCGTCGAGGGGACTTTCTGGGGCATGTTTCAGATAGGCGGATTCAACTGGAAGAAGTGCGGTGCCGAGAGCATCGAGGATTTCGAGATGCGCATGTCGCGCTCAGAACGCGACCAGCTTGATATGTTCGCCTCGTTCATCACCAACGCCGGACTTCTCAAACACCTCCGCTCCAAGAACTGGGCCGCTTTTGCCAGAGGCTATAACGGTCCATCCTACGCCAAGCGCGGGTATCACACCCGCATGGCCGCCGCCTACAAGCGGCACCTCAATGACTGATCCCCACAAGACACCATACACACCCCCGCAGGGCCTTGGCCCTGCGGGGGTGTGATTTTGTTGAGAGGGTTTATAGTTTTTCTAGTTGGTCTAGTTGTTATAGTTGTTCTAGTTTTTCTAGTTCAACTAGTCCAACTAGAACAACTAGTTCAACTAATGCTTGCGCATATATTGCCCCTTGCCTTTGGTCGATGAGCCGTATTCGACGGCGTGGGCGGGGCAGACGTGATAGCACGCCAGACACCCGGTGCAGTCGCGCCCCCACGAGGGTCGGCCATGCTCCATGACTATGTTGGTGACCGGACACGAGGCGGCACAGCGTCCGCACCCGATGCACGAGTCCGTCGACCTGAACTTGCGGGGGTTGATGGCAAACCGCACAAACCACGGATATATCACCGATGTCTTGAGCCGCGGGAATGCCCCGCGCACCACATCGGTATATGGCTCGGCGGTCTTCTCGATGCCGGGAATCAGCTCGGCTATGTCGCGCACGCGCTGTTCGCTGTCAGACAGCTTGCGGTCGCGCAGGTCGTCGGGGTCGACGTCAAACCCGGGCATGGCCACATAAATGTTGGGCATTGTCACGGTGAACGCTCCGCCCGAGCGATACCCCTTGTCGGCCATGGCCTTGCGCCACTGGCGGTCGGTCATGCCGCAGTCGTCGCCACAGGTCGCAACCATGTGGTGCGTCACGCCGTGGCCCAGAAAGGCCACCCGGCGCATGGCCGCGAGCACGAACGGGGGCACGCCCCACGAATGTACCGGAAACACCCACACCACACGGCGCTCGTCATCGTCGAGCTCGATGCGTTTCAGCCCCGGCTCGATGCGCACCGTACGCTCGCCCAACAGGGCACCGAGCCTTGCGGCCACGTCGGCCGAGTTGCCCGTACCCGAAAACCAGAGTATCATATCGTGACCTGAGTGGCGCCGAAACCGTATTCGCGGAACGAGGCATCCTGCACCTGATGACCCTTGTAGCGGTGGTTGAGCTCTTTCATCAGTGCGTTGCGCAGCACGCCCTCGCCCTTGCCGTGGATGAACACTATCTTCTGCCCCTTGTTGCGCAGGTTGGCGTCCATGACCTTGCGGAACTCGTCTATCTGCAGGTTGAGTATGTCGGCGGGAGTCAGTCCGGCGGTGGTGTCGAGCAGTTCGCCCACGTGCAGGTCAACCTCTATTATCTCGCCCTTGCGCTGCTCGCGCTTGTGCTTGACCACCGGGCGCTTGGCCTGACGGTCGGCGGCCTTCTTGGCCTTGATGCCCTCCTCGATGCGGCTCGAGTCTATGACCGAGCGCTGGCGCACCACGTCGTCGCGCACGAGCTCGATGGCTATGACGTCCTTGTCGAAATAGGGGCACTGCCTGAAACAGTGCAGCTTGAAGAACTTGGTGGTGTCGAGGGGCGTCTCTATGGCCACCGGCGACTTGAGGCGAAACTCGCGCTCCATCTTGAAGGCTATCATCTGCACGGCCACGCGGTCCATCTGGGGCAACTCGGTGCCCTCGATCTCTTCGAGAAAGACCTGAATGTTGGGCTCGACGACGCCCGCATAGCGGGTCTTCCAACCCTCATCGCCGTCGGCGCGGGTCATGTAGGTGAAATAGAGATAATAGTTCGAGTCGTTGACCAGATATGTGTCGAATGTCGTGGTGTTGAGGTGGCGCGAGTCAGTGGGCTCGTACGCCAGCACCACGTTGAGCTTCTCGCCCTCGGGGGTCTCGTCGGGCAGCGGGGCCGACGCGGCCTTCTCGGGGGTCATGGGCGCGGCGGCGCTCACGGCCTCCTGTGTCGCCGCGACCTTGCGGGCCGTCTCGGCGGCCTCGGCCACCACCACGCACTCGCGCAGCAGGGTCGGTGTCTCGAATCCGTCATCGTCCACATAGGCGATGTTTCCCTCTATTCTCTTTATGATGCCGCCCCCGGTGGTGTTGAGGAAGCGGACACGATCTCCTATCTTTGGCATGTCTTTTTAGTTTGGGGGTTATAGGGTTATGAGGTTACAGTTTATCTTTCAGGAACTGTCCGGTGTACGATCTGGGGCAGGCGGCAATCTCCTCGGGGGTGCCTGTGCAGACCACCGTGCCGCCGGCGTCGCCACCCTCGGGACCCATGTCTATGACGTGGTCGGCGCACTTTATCACATCCATGTTGTGCTCGATTATCAGCACGGTGTGACCCATCGAAATCAGGCGGTCGAACGAGCGCAGCAGCGTGGCGATGTCCTGAAAGTGCAGTCCCGTCGTGGGCTCGTCAAAGATATACATAACCGGCTCCTTGCTCTCGTCGGCAAAAAACGATGCCAGCTTGACGCGCTGGTTCTCGCCGCCCGAGAGGGTCGACGAGTTCTGCCCTATCTTCAGATAGCCCAGACCGACATCCTGCAGCGGCTTGAGGCGCTTGACTATCTTGCGCTCCTGCGACCCGGCCTCCTCCGAGAAGAACTCGATGGCCGAGTCGACCGTCATCTCCAGTATGTCATAAATGTTCTTGCCGCGATACTCGACGTCGAGAATCTCTTTCTGATACCTCTTGCCGTGACACTCCTCGCACGGCAGGGTGATGTCGGCCATGAACTGCATCTCGATGGTGATGACCCCCTCGCCCTTGCAAGCCTCGCAGCGTCCCCCCTCCGAGTTGAACGAGAAGTGCGACGCCGTGAATCCCATCTGCTTGGCGGCCTGCGTCGAGGCAAAGAGCTTGCGTATCTCGTCGAACGCCTTGAGATAGGTGGCCGGATTCGAGCGCGTGGACTTGCCTATGGGGTTCTGGTCTACGAACTGTATGTCCTTGATGCGCGACAGGTCGCCCGTCAGGTCGCGGTGGAATGCCGGGGCCTCGCCGGCGTTGCCGAGGCGGCGGTTGACGGCGCGATAGAGTATGTCGCGCACGAGAGTCGACTTGCCAGAGCCACTCACGCCGGTCACCACCGTCATCACCCCGAGGGGCACGGTGACGTCGACATCCTTGAGGTTGTGCTCGCGGGCGCCGGTTATCTTGATCGAGTCGCGCCAGCGGCGGCGCTGACGGGGCACGGGTATCGTGAGGGCGCCCGACAGATAGCGCGCCGTATAGCTCCGTGCCGCGCCGGGGGCCGTGGTGAGGTCGGTGATGTCGTTGGGGTCTCCCTGAAATATTATCTCGCCGCCCAGACGTCCGGCGTCGGGGCCAACGTCTATCAGATAGTCGGCGGCGCGCATTATCTCCTCGTCGTGCTCGACCACCACCACCGTGTTGCCCAGATCGCGCAGCTTCTTCAGCACCGAGATCAGGCGGTCGGTGTCGCGCGAGTGCAGGCCTATCGAGGGCTCGTCGAGTATGTAGAGCGACCCCACCAGACTGCTGCCCAGCGACGTGGCCAGATTGATGCGCTGGCTCTCGCCGCCCGACAGCGAGTTGCTCAGACGGTCGAGCGTCAGGTATCCCAGCCCCACCTCGACCAGATAGCCCAGACGGTTGCGTATCTCGGGCAGCAGGCGGCGGGCTATCTCGGCGTCGCGCTCGTTGAGGCGCAGGCGGTTGAAGAACTCGGCCAGTTCGGCCACGGGCATCCTCACCAGCTCGCCTATCGAGCGGCCTCCCACCTTGACGTATCCGGCCTCGGGCTTGAGCCTCGAGCCGCCGCACAGGGTACAGGTGGTCTTGCCCTGATAGCGGGCGCGCATCACGCGATATTGTATCTTGTACTGATTCTCGTCGACCATGCGGAAGAAGTTGTCTATCGACGGGAACTCGCCGTATGTCGTCGTGCCCGGACGCAGCGGACCGTGCCACAGCAGGCGCCGCTCCTCGTCGTCGAGGTCGGCATAGGGCTTGTGCACCGGAAATCCGTATTGCTGCGAGTCGTGGATGAAGACGCGCTTCCACTCGCTCATCTTCTCGCCGCGCCAGCAGGCCACGGCATCGTCATATATCGACAGCGACGTGTCGGGCACCACAAGACGCTCGTCGATGCCGAGCACGCGCCCGAAACCCTCGCACCGCGGACAGGCACCCACGGGGTTGTTGAAGTTGAACATCATGTCCGAGGGCTCCTCGAACCTCATCCCGTCGGCCTCGAATATCTTGGAGAACTCCTGCGTCTCGACCCCGCCCCCGTCGGGCCAGAATACCAGACGCAGCTTGTCGCGCCCCTCGAAGAATGCTGCCTCGGCCGAGTCGGCCAGACGGCTCAGCTCGTCGCCCTCGCGGGCCACGGCCAGACGGTCTACCACCAGCAGGTAGTCGTCGGCGCCATGGGCGTCGGGATTCTCCCTGACGGCAGGCAACAGCTCCTCGATGTCGACGAAACGGGCATCGGCCACGGACATCACGCGCGGATAGCCCGCCTTGAGATAGACCTCGAGCTGGGCGGCAAACGTGCGCCCCTCGGGCAGCGTTATCGGCGCCGTCACCGCCATCCTCGTCCCCTCGGGGCGCGACTTGGCCGCGGCGATGACATCCTCGACGGTGTGCTTGCGCACCTCGTCGCCGCTTATGGGCGAGAACGTGTGCCCCACCCTGCCGAAGAGCAGGCGCATGTAGTCATATATCTCGGTCGATGTCCCCACCGTGCTTCGCGGATTGCGGGTGTTGACCTTCTGCTCTATGGCAATGGCCGGAGGCAGGCCCAGAATGGCGTCGCACTCCGGCTTGGGCATCTTGCCCATGAACTGGCGGGCATAGCTGCTCAGGCTCTCGACATATCGGCGCTGCCCCTCGGCATAGAGGGTGTCGAACGCCAGCGACGACTTGCCCGAGCCGCTCACGCCGGTCACCACGACCAGCTTGCCACGGGGTATCTCCACGTCAATCCCCCTCAGGTTGTTGACGCGCGCACCCTTGACTATTATGTTCTGTTCGTTTGTTTCTTGCATAACATACAAAATTACAAAAAATCCCCGACATCTGCAACACCCCCGACACCCTAACCACCCCCGAAAGGCCCCTGAAAGGTTTTTTAAGCTCTCGTCGCGACACAAGCCGCTGTCATGCAGCATATTGTTCCATGCCGCGAAAGGGCGAAAGTAAGGTCCGGAAATTATGCCCGAAAGCGGATTTGCCCTAACTTTGCCATATCAATCCATCATCAAAATACATTATGACAATGAGACAGATCATCCTCATCACGACACTCCTCCTCATCTTTCTCACGGCCCGCTCGCAGACATCCGCGGTCGACTCTCTGGCCATCGACAGCATATCGCTGGGCGAGGTCGTCGTCAAGGCAAACACCGAGACCCACACCCCGGGCAGCGACCGGGTGCGCATCACACGCAGCATGCGCGAGGGCGCCTATGATGTCGGCCGTCTGCTGGGCCGGGTGCCCGGCGTGACGTTCAACCCCGTCAACCGCACCGTGAGCGTGCAAGGCTCCAACAACGTCAAGATACTCGTCGACAGCATCGAGCGCGACGAGGAAGTGATCAAGCACATGAGCCCCGACAAGTTCGAATATGTCACCGTGGTGCACAATCCGCCGGGCAAATATGCCGGCTATGACGCCGTCATCAACATACGCACCCGCGCCACATACCGCGGATACGAGGGGATGCTGCTCGAGAGCGTGGGCATCGCTCCCGGCAACGGCCTCGGCAAGGGGGAGCACCTGTCGTCGTGGAACAACATGGCCGCCGCCTCGTATACCCGCGAGAAACTCACGCTCTCGGCCTCCGGTCAATACTATCTGGGCCACGAGGCTTCATCGTCATACTACACGCAAGAATATCCGCTCAACAACCTGCGCGAGACCGTGCGCGAGCAGCCACTCGGCGACCCCGTCACGCGCAGCCGCAACACGACGGTCGTGGCCGACGCCAGCGCCGACTGGCAGATCAACGACAACCACTCGGTCTCGGCCCTGTGGCAGGGATTCTTCACCGGCAACAACTCCACGAACACCTCATACACGCTCGGGCGCGAGACACTCGACGGCAAGCCTCTCGGCGACATCCCCTTCTCGTCGCGCACAGGCTCGCGCGACGGACGCACCAACGTCATCGGCCTCTACTATCGCGGGCGATTCTCGAAGGCATGGGACATGTACACATGGGGCACCTATAACAACCATTCTGAAATCAACGGCAACTCCAGCCGGCGCGGCGACATATTCGCCATCGACTACGACAGCCGGGTCAGGATGAACTATCTGTGGGGAGGCACCACGGTCAATTTCGTTCCCGGAGGCAAATGGTCGTTCGCGCTCGACGAGCAGGTACACTCCATCCGCTACAATTCATCCAACCTCAACACCGGGGTCCGCGAGTCACGCTCGGACGAGGTGCGCAACCGCTCCATGCTCTCGGCATCATTCACGCCTACAGAGCGCCTCTCGCTCCAGCTCAACGCAGGTGTCGGCACCCAGCACATCACACAGGATGGCGTGAGCCGCACCTCGGTCAAGCCGCTTGTCGAGGCACGACTCTACTGGAACCCGTCCGAACGGTTTCTCATGCGCCTCAACTACAAGACCACCAACTTCATACCCCCGCTTTCATACCTGCAGGATTTCGGCCGGTTTACCGACTCGCTCACCTATACCCACGGCAATCCCTCGCTCAAGCCGCTCTACGGCCACGACTTAACGGCATCATTCTACCTGTTCAACACCGTGTGGCTCACGGCGCGCTGGCACGAGTCGGGGAGCGGCGTCTACAATATAGCCTCCGCCGCCACCGGCCCGCGCCCCGACGGCATGACGGGGCCCTATGTAGCCTACCGATACGAGAACGTACCGGGCCACTATTTCGAGCTGAACGCCAACCTCTACAAAAACATCAGCCGGGAGTGGGCCATACAGGCGTACGGCACCCTCTCGGAGATGAAGACGAACTTCGGTGGTCAGTCCAACCACCGCTGGTATGTCGACATGCTCGCGGGCGCATACTATATGCCATCCGGCCTCGACATGGTCGTCAACCTTAACTATATCCTCTCGCCATCAGTCACGGTATCACCGCAGACACTGCAATACGGATACAGCGACCACCTTGTGTTCAATCTCGAGAAATCACTCCTTAAGGGACGGCTCAACATCAGTCTCAACTACACATTCCCCGTCCACCTCGCCGACGGCCTCATCAAGGGGCACATGGTCTCCCCGGCACTCATACGCCACACATGGGAGAACAACCAGCGCCGCAACAACAATACAATCCATCTGGGAGTGACATACCGGTTCAACGGAGGCGCACAGGTGCGCAAATACCAGCACGACACAGACAAGGTAGCCAAATGAAAGACCTTTCCAAGGACAAGAACGGCAAGCTCTTCATAACCAAAACCTCAAACGCCGGACAAGTTACCTTCAACTGACAAGTCTCCAATCCCACAGTGAAAACTTTCGCTGTAATTTCAGAAGAATGCCATTCTAAATATGGCGTTCTTCTGAATATTGACACATTCTGTAATAAATTTGTTAATTATATTTTCAGTTAAATAATCTCTTATTTTTTGCCTCTTTAGTCATTTTTCGTAATTTTGTATTCATGCAAAGACTACTACAATATTCATTTCTGATTTTTGTTGCCTTTACGATGACTGTCGGCTGCGGTCTGCGCGACGGCAGAACCGCCCGCGAGATGTATGATGATCTTGCTGCATTCATAAATACAAATATGAATGCAAACCCGGATACTATAAATCTGGGACGAATACGAACATCAGCACTCGAAATATACGAGAAGGCTCTTGAGGAGGGCAATGACACCGTTGCGGCCAACACCGCTTATATGTGCATTTCGCTATATGGAGAAGCCGACCCGGAAAAGATGATAGAATGGAGCCGCACCACACAATCCCTCTACAGGAAGGCCGGTATGCAGGCTGAGGCTGAAATTGCCAGAATAGGTGAGATAAAAGGGCTCTATCGTCAGAATCGCATAACTGAGTCTCTGGAGATGGCGCGCGACTATGACACCACCCTCTATAATAAAAATGCCTCATACAGGTACGATATAAATACAAGAATGGCGGATGCATTGTTGGCAAGTGGAGATACCGTAATGCCTTATGCCGGTGAAATTGTACGCCTGTTGAGACAGATAGACAATGATCCGAATTCAGACTCCCTTGACTCTAAACACCGGGCCCTTCTGGCAATAAGTCTGTTTCATATCGGCGATATGGAGAACGCATTTAACGAAATCAATAAGGCCTTGGTTGACGCAGAATCAGAATCTTATGGGAACCTAATATATCCTTATCAAATCAAGGCATGGATGTTTGCCGATATGAAAGACTACTACCATGCTTTTTCCCAGATGGTGAACGCCATGTCATTTTATGGCCAACACACTGAGAGCGAAATGGCTAGTTTTAACAGGACTAACGAAGGTATAACTGCACATTACGAGCTCAAGTTAGAGACCGAACGGCTGGCCCTCGAACGGAGCCGGGCCATCAACGTGGCCCTTGGATTGGGCATACTCCTCGTCGTGGTCATCGCCATGGCCGTGGTATCGCGCATACGCACCCGCAACAGGCAGCGCGTGGCCGAGATGTCGGCTACGATGGCGCGCCTCGAGACTGACATCCTCGACAGCCAACGCATATCCGACACCATGCACGACAGACTCAAGGAACTCTTTGCCGACAGGTTCGAGACATTCAACGACATATGCGAACTGTGGTATCGCAACAACGAGTCGGCAGCCGCCACGGCCAACATGAAACGCGGCATGGAGGCGCTGATAGCCAAAGTCAGCGACCCGGCGACCGCCGACGAGCTCGACGCTCTGATCGACTCATGTTCGGACGGATGGATGACGCATCTGCGCACGTCGTGCCCCGACCTCACCGACGACCAGCGTCGCTTGGCCGGCTATCTATTCACCGGCTTCTCGTCCGAGTCGATAATGGTGCTGACACGCCGCCCATCGGTCAACTCGGTCTACGTGGCCAAATCGAGACTCAAGAAAGCCATAGCCGAATCGGGCGCCCCCGATGTCGACGGCATCCTCGTTACACTCGGTCTCGCAAAAAAGCCGGAAGAATAAAGCTACTTTCGACTCCCCCCCCTATAAGATGCACGCAAGCAGGAAGATACGTTTCGTAATGCAGAGGGATGCCATGACCTGCGGCCCGGCATCTCTGGCAATGGTATGCGGATGGTGGGGCAAGAGATACGGGCTCTCTGTCATGGAACGGCTGTGTCCGCCAACACGCGAGGGGGTTTCCATGCTCGGACTGGTCAAGACCGCCCGTGCTCTCGGGCTCGAGGCCAATGCGGTGAAAATATGTCCCGACGCAATAGGCGACATAACCATGCCCCTGATATTGCACTGGGAACAGAACCACTATGTGGTGCTCTATGAGGCCGACACGCGACGGGGACGGTATAAGGTGGCCGATCCGGGAAAAGGGAAGATAACGTATCGCCGCGACGAGTTCTTGCGCCGATGGACGGGCGACCCGTCAGGGACGACAAAGGGGATAGCGATGACTACGGCACCGACGCCCGAATTCGGCGTCAGGATACCACCCGAGCCGGACCGCAAGCCGTCGCTCGGACTGCTGTGGAGGTATCTGCGCCAATATCGCAGGGAGTTCGGCTACATTCTGGCAGGGATGCTTGTGGGATGTCTGCTGCAACTGCTGCTGCCGTTTCTCACGCAGGCTATCGTCGACAGAGGCATACGAAGCGGCGACATGGGGATAGTGTGGATGATATTGCTGGGACAACTTGCCATAGTAGCGGGCAGGACCGCAACAGACTTCGTGCGCAGATGGCTGCTGCTGCGCATATCGACAAGGGTCAACATCGAGATGGTAAGCGACTTCTTCGTGAAATTGCTGAGTCTTCCCATGGGATATTTCGACATCAGGCTCACAGGCGACCTGCTGCAGCGCATGAACGACCACGCACGAGTGCAGGGTTTCATGACAGGAGAATTGCTCGGAATCGTGTTCTCGCTCATCAGTTTCGTGGTGTTCGGCGTTGTGCTTGCCATCTATGACCTGACGATATTCTCCGTGTTCATAGCCGGCAGCATGGCATACGGCGCGTGGCTGACGATATTCCTGAACAAGCGCAAGGTCATAGACTACAAGCTCTTTGCCTTGAGAGGCACCAACAGCAATCGCACATACGAGTTGCTGACATCAATGCAAGAGATAAAATTGCACGACTGCGAGCAGCGCAGGCGCCACGACTGGGAGACCACGCAGACCGATATGTTTGAGGTGCAGACCGAGCTCCTGCGGCTCGACCAAGTGCGCGAGGCCGGAAGCACCCTGATAGACGAGGTGAAAAACATACTGATCTCGGTGCTTGCCGCAGGTGCAGTCATAGACGGGACAATGACACTCGGCGGCATGCTTGCCATACAGTTCATAGCCGGTCAACTCAGTGCGCCCGTGGCTCAGCTGATGCAATTCGCATACGCCTTGCAGGATGTCGTAATCTCTCTGGAACGCATCGACGAGATACATCACAAGGAACCCGAGGACAAAGACCGACGCCCGGTGATGGTGGACACGAGCCGTGGCATCTCATTAAGTGGCGTGACTTTCAAATACGACCCATTCAGTCCGACAAACGTCATTGACGGCATAGACCTATGCATACCCGAGGGAAAGACCGTGGCTCTTGTAGGCGAATCTGGCAGCGGCAAGACAACTCTGGTCAAGCTGATGCTTGGGTATTATCCCTGTCTCGAAGGACATATCACCGTGGGTGGACAAGACATCGGCACCATGAACATGCGCGAATGGAGGCGCATGTGCGGAGCCGTGATGCAAGAGGGGGTGGTTTTCACAGAGACCATCGGACGTAACATAGCCATAGCCGACGGTGAGCCCGACATCGCACGCATCGAGGAGGCGGCACGGGCCGCCAACATTCATGAATTCATCATGTCGCTGCCCCTGCGTTATGACACGGTGGTGGGACGCAACGGCATGGGACTGAGTCAGGGGCAGAAACAAAGGCTGCTGATTGCAAGGATGATATATCGACGCCCGCAATTCATTTTTCTTGACGAGGCGACAAACGCGCTCGACACGGCCAACGAACGCGACATTACCCGCAGGCTGAGTGATTTCTATAGAGGCCGTACGGTCATAGTGGTGGCCCACAGGCTGTCGACCGTGCGCGATGCCGACATGATAGTGGTGCTTGAGCACGGACGCATAGCCGAACAGGGCACGCACGATGAGCTGGTCAAGGCACGTGGAGCATATCATCGACTCGTGAGCAGCCAGCTCGAGCTCGGGGCCTGACTCGCCCCGGGTCACAGCACCAGCTCTTCGAAGAGGCGGGCGAAGGTGGCGTCGAGGTCGTCGGTGAGGCCGGGGTGGACGGCCGAGGTGCGCAGGCAGGCGCTCTTCTCGGCGGTGAGCCAGCGGAATCGCTCCTCGACGGGATAGGCGGCGATGGGTCCGGCCTCGGGACGGCCGGCGGCGATGGCGCGGAATGCGTCGAGCTGCCGGCGCAGGCACTCGACGGGGATGCTGCCGGCAAAGGCGGCGAGGCGCCGCTCGTCGATGCTCACCTCGAGCCTGAGCCACCGGCGGCGCTTGCACATCATGGCCAGACCGATGTTGACGAACTCCTCGCGCTCGACCCGCGGGACGTAGCGCAATACGGCATATTCATATAAGTGACTGTCGTGCATCTATGGCTTGGCGTAAAAAGATTTCTGAATTTTCGAGTCTCACGGTCAGGAATTCGCGATAGACCTCGCGCAGCTCGGCGGGGGTGCCGGGGGCGCCCTCCCACTCGAGCCACGAGTCGGGTATCATGTCGGTGGCCTCGCGGATGAACTCGGGCGTGACGAGCCCGAGGGCGCGGCGGTGTGCCCCCTCGAGGTCTGATGCCTTGCGCAGCAGAGCGTGGTCCTTGATATAGGGGAATGGGGTCAGGGCCGACTTCTGCCACCCGGTCCATGCGTGGTGGAAGTATAGGGCGGCGCCGTTGTCTATGATCCACGGCTCGGTGCCGTGCCAGACCAGCATGTTGGTGTTCTTGACGGTGCGGTCTACGTTGGTCAGGAATGCGTCCATCCACACTATGTCCGATGCCATGCGGGGCGTGACGGGATTGACGTAGGGGTCGAGCGTCATGGCCCCCGACAGGAAGTGCAGCCCCATGTTGAGGCCGCGGCTGGCCTTGAGCAGGTCTTGTATCTCCTCGTCGGGCTCGGTGATGCCAAACCGCTCGTCGACGTCGAGAAAGACCGCCTCGGGCACCGGCAGTCCGAGCCTGCGGGCCACGAGGGCCCCTATCAGCTCGGCCACGAGGGCCTTGGTGCCGTGGCCGGCGCCGCGAAATTTGACCACATACTTGAATCCGTCGTCGGCCTCGGCCAGCGCGGGGAGCGAGCCACCCTCGCGCAGGGGCGATATGTAGCGCGTGACGGTCTGGTGTCTGAGTTGTTCCATAACTTTATAACGCCTCACTCGGCCAAAAGTCTTGCCACGGTCTCGGCGGCGGGGGTGTCGGTGTGCAGGCGGCGGCGTATCACGTCATAGCCCTCCAACTGGGCGCGGCGCGCGGGGGTGTCGTCGAGCAGCGAGGCCAGCTGACGGTCCACGGCCTCGGGGGTGCAGTTGTGCACCAGCATCTCGGGCACCACACACCCGCGCACGCCGGTGCGCGCGGCCTCGCGGTTGACCTCGCGGCGGGTCTGCATGTCTATGGGGCCGTATATCAGGTTGGGCAGCGAGACGTATGGTATCTTGAGTATGTGGGTGAACAGGTCGGCGGCCCACTTCCACCCCACGGCGCGATAGCACACCACCTGCGGGCATCCGGCCAGCGCGCTCTCGAGCGAGGCCGTGCCAGACGTGACCAGCGAGGCCCGCGCCTGTGCCATGAGCTGCAGGGTCGTGGCCTCGACCACGGGATAGCGGGTGAAGCGCGCGTAGTACTCGCGCTCTATCGAGGGCGCCCCGGCCACGACCGGCTGCACGTCGGAGTGCATCCGGGCCACGGCGTCCATCACGGGCAGGTTGGCCTTGATCTCGCCGCGGCGGCTGCCGGGCACGAGGGCCAGTATGGGGCGGCCGTCAAGTCCGTGGCGGGCGCGAAAATCGTCGGGGCCGGGCATCGAGGCGAGAGCGCGCTCCACCTCCTCGACCGAGGGGTTGCCGACATAGGTCACATCCAGCCCGCGCTCGCCAAACCATTCGGGCTCGAAGGGAAGTATCGAGAAGACTCTGTCGGTGACGCGGCGCAGCTTTTTCAGCCTGTACTCCTTCCACGCCCACAGCTTGGGGGCTATGTAATAGTCCACGGGGATGCCCAGCGAACGTGCATGGTCGGCCAGCTTGAGGTTGAAGCCGGGATAGTCCACCAGCACCACCCTGTCGGGGCGCATCCGCTCGATGGCTCGCTTGGCCGTGCGCAGGTTGCCCAGCACCTCGGGCAGGTGCGCGGCCACGTCGATAAAGCCCATGTAGGCCATGCGGCGATAGTGTATCAGGGGCTCGCGGCCCGCGGCGGCGGCCATCTCGTCGCCACCCAGAAAGTCTATCCGGGCCTCGGGGTCGAGCCTGCGCAGGGCGGCTATGACGTGCGCGGCATGGAGGTCGCCAGATGCCTCGCCGGCTGAAAAGAAGTATCTCATAGACCACAAATTTAGCGATTTTCGGCGTTAATTGTTGTTAACAAGACTTAAAGCCACTGATTTTTTTGCTAACTTGCGTGTTGTATTCAGGTACTCACCCCGAATTCCA
This sequence comes from Bacteroidales bacterium M8, assembly GCA_001689495.1. Taxonomy (GTDB): domain Bacteria; phylum Bacteroidota; class Bacteroidia; order Bacteroidales; family Muribaculaceae; genus Duncaniella. The sequence goes on from LUJS01000034.1 coordinate 32,406, forward strand.
TCACGCCCTATGAATGTTCCCAGACTCATTCTGCTCCTCATTCTGACGTTTATGTTCCCATCGCTCGGCGCGAAGACCCCCATCCTCGGCACCCACAGCATCGACGCCGAGCAGATGTATCAGTTCGTGGCATCGCGCAATCCCGACTTTCCCCGCGAGGTGGCCGAGGCCTTCTGCGAGGTCGGTGCCATCTATGGCGTGCGCGGCGACATAGCCCTGTGTCAGGCCATCATCGAGACCGGATGGTTCAGGTTTGACAACGGCACCGCCGTCACCCCCGACGCCCACAACTATTGCGGCATGGGCGTGCGCCGCCGCGGCGACAAGGGATGCGTCTTCGGCAGCGTGCGCGAGGGGGTCACGGCCATGATACAGCACCTCTATGCCTATGCCTGCCGTCACGACCTGCCCGAGGGCGAGCAACTGCTGGACCCGCGATTCGGATACGTCGACCGCGGGTCGGCCAAGTCGTGGGAGTCGCTCTCGGGCCGCTGGGCCATGAATCCGCGCTATGGCAAGGACATACTCGACATGTACAGGCGCATGGAGCGTCACGACAACCGATCAAGCACCAAACGATGAAACAGAAAGAGATACTCGCCGGCATCTTTGCCCGCACACCCGTCCGCCAGCTCAACCCCATGCAGCAGCGCATGACCGAGATTCCCCTCTCGGGCACCTTCATCCTGCTGGCCCCCACGGGCTCGGGCAAGACACTGGCATTCGCCATCCCCCTGCTCAAGAACCTCGCCGACCCATGCGGACGGGTGCAGGCCGTGGTCATAGCCCCCTCGCGCGAGCTGGTGATGCAGATAGCCGAGGTAATACGCCCCGTGGCCGCCGGATACAAGACCGTGGCATTCTATGGCGGACACCCCATGCAGGAGGAGATACGCTCGCTGACCGTGACGCCCGACATCGTCGTGGCCACCCCGGGGCGCCTGCTCGACCACCTGCGCCGCGGCGGCCTCGACATATCGCCCGCACGCACGCTGGTGCTCGACGAGTATGACAAGGCCCTCGAGCTTGGCTTCGCCGACGAGATGCGCCGCGTGTGCCGCCGCCTGTCGGGGCTCAGGCTGGTCATGCTCACCTCGGCCACCGAGCTCGACGAGCTGCCCGACTATCTCCCCGACATGCGCCGCGAGGTCATCGACTTTCGCGACAGCGCCCCGGCGCCGCGCCGCCGCATGCAGGTTGTGAGGGTCGAGTCTCCCTCGCGCGACAAGCTGCAGACCCTCGTCGACCTGTTGCGCTCGCTCCCCGACGGCAGGGTCATCGTCTTTGCCAACCACCGCGAGAGCGCCGAGCGCATACATCAGGCCGTGGTCAGGGCCGGCCTCCCCGCAGGGCTCTATCACGGCGGACTCGACCAGAACGAGCGCGAGAACGCCATCGTGCTGCTGGCCAACGGCACCACGCCGATACTCATCTCGACCGATCTGGGCTCGCGCGGCCTCGACATCCCCGAGCTCTCGGCGGTCATCCACTATCACATGCCCGTCAACGAGCAGGCATGGACCCACCGCAACGGCCGCACCGCGCGCCAGCAGGCCGAGGGCGAGGTCTATGTCATAACCTCCGAGGGCGACGACATCCCCCACTACGTCACCACCGACCGCGACTATGCCCCCACAGGCCGCTCGGCCAACCCGATACGCTCGGACAGGGCCACGCTATACTTCAACGTCGGCAAGAAAGAAAAAATCTCAAAGGGCGACATCGTCGGCTACCTCATCGCCAAAGGCGGACTCACCGCCCCCGAGATCGGCAACATCACCCTGCGCGACCACGCCGCCCTCGTGGCCGTGCCCCGCGACAAGGCCCCCGACCTCGTCCGCACCCTCGCCCCCGAAAAAATCAAGAACACCCGCGCCCGCATCACATTGATGAAGTGAGAATAGGGGATGGGACGTCGGCCTGCCACGTCCCTACGAGGGGATGGTACCAAATTCGCCTTTGCGGGATGCATATACCAGCTCCCGCCCCACCACCGCGAAAATCGTGCACCATGCGCGGGGCGAAACTATCCCATAACCCTATAACCCCATAACCCCATAACCCTATAACCCTATAACCCAAACCGTACGGTCTGCGCACAAAAAGCCCCGGGCGCTGCAAT
>LUJS01000034.1:34672-35657 GCA_001689495.1 Bacteroidales bacterium M8
CTGATCATGGCTCCGTCGACGGTATAGACAGTATAGCGTGTGCCCGGCTCGACGCCCGTGATGCGCAGGCGGCCACCCTCGGCATAGACACGCACTGCGTCAGCGCCATCGGCCACGGCATCCTCGATGCCCGACTGGCCCGGGAACCCGGCGAACTCGACAAAGTTGGTGAAGTAATCCCATCCCGGGGCGTTGCGATATGCCTCGAGCGTACCAACGGGGATATAGACGGGAATGTCATTGCGGGTCAAGCCGCCGAATGCGTTCTTGTTGACCGGCGGAACCGCACATGGACAGTATATCTCCCTGAGCGTCGGTATGTCTGCAAACGCATTTTTTCCCAGCATACCGGTCTCTTCGGGCAGATACAGTGTTCGTATGCTTGTGTGCTGAAATGCACTTGTACCGATTTCGTCAATTTTTTTTGTATGAAACTTCAGAAAACTGAGATTGCTGTTTCCGAAGAATGCCCAACCTCCGATTTTACGTATTGAACTGCCTAAAGTCAATAAGCTCTGGCATTTGTTGTCTCTGTTCAGAGCCCGTGGGATCTCCTCAATAACAGAATTTCCATAACTGTCAGAAAAAATGAGGTTTACAAAAGCGCCACAGAAGGCCCTCTCGTCTATGAATTCGACCTGACTCAAGTCGAGGTCTTGAGTGTCATTATGAAAATAAGTATTCATAAACGCATCCTTACCAATCCTTTTGATCTTTGATACACTTCTAGGGAAAAAGATCCTAACAAGACCCTCCATGTCCGCAAAGGCACCTTCTCCTATCTCCTCTACATTATTCATTTCTAAATACATGGTACTCGACCAATGGAATGTCCAGTCGGGTATCTTCTTTACTCCATCAGGTATGCGCACCATATCTATACGGCAGTCCTCAAAAGCACCCTTTTCTATTTCTTCAAGAGCTTTCGGAAAATTTACCATTTGGAGTTCCGTACCGTAACTATTCAGCCAAAGGTAAGGTATGA
>LUJS01000035.1 GCA_001689495.1 Bacteroidales bacterium M8
GTTGCAAATAGCGGTTATTTGTGTATATTTGCGGAAAATTACGAGACTATGAGACAGACCAAATGCATCATCGTTCACTTGACAGGCAAGCGTAAAACCCTCGCTTTCGGCTCAATTGCCGCCATTTTTCACCATCTAAGCCCGGAAGAAGTAGGTTGTGGATATGATTACCTGCGCCGTGCCGGGTTGAGCGGAGGCGGTACGGTAGTGACTAAACGTGCGATAATACAGCAAACTACGCTGCTCACAGCCCCTCGCGGAGCCAATGGCGGCACAGGTGATCAAATGGAATAATAACGTCGTTAGAACGGCCTCAGAGAGCCATCTGAACCAAGACCTTCCGGGGGAGCCTCACAGCTCCCCTTTTTCGTGTTCTAACGGCTGAAATTTGGTGCTGGGGTTACAGGAGGGGTTACAAAGTGGGGTTACATTTCGGCACAACTGGGGTTACACATTTGGGGTAATTGGGGGGGGTGATAGAGGGGTGGAAAAATACCGTATTTTCAAAATAGACCCCCGATTTTCGCATTTCACTATTAAGAAAAAACCACCACTTTGCAAGTTTGCACCTTATTAAATAAGGGAATTTCAGCAATTTAGGCTGTTTTAGACCTCATTTTAAGGGGGTAACACCCCTAAAAAGGGCGTTTCGGGGGCGTATCGGGGTTCCCTTTGGTATCCTCTTCGTTCAGTTTGGACATATACCAAGCCTCTCCCATTCCTCTATAAGTCCACGGTGGATTTGGAAAGTTCCCTTGGGGCAGTTTGACAAGATGCCGAGGAATCGTTTTTTTCTCGCTCAAGCTGCGCAATGCGCTCCTTGAGGCGACCTATTTCCTCGGCTTGCGACCGCACTGTAGTATCCTTATCCGATATAAGACTCATAAGACGGTCGAAAACAGGAGACAATGCGTCAGGAGGATTAGTATTAATATTGGTCAGTATTTTGTCCGAAGGGAGTGCGGTAATAGGAGTCTCAATAATCATCTCTCCATTATCTCTCATGAGCCATTCAGCTGAAAGACGTGGATAAAGAGATAAGATTTTTGCAATCTTATCTCCACCTAACTCGCTCTGCTTGGCAGCTCCCTTGAAATTTGAGGGAACTATGCCCACAGCCTCAAAGAAGTCAGCCTTTTTAATGCCCTCAGCATCGAGAAAGGTCAGTATTTTTTCTTTTATGGTCATTTTATTGGCTAAAAATTTTGTAGGGTCAAAATTTTGACTTAACTTTGCAGCGTATTCAGTAATGAACGAGCGGCCAAAGATACAAAAAAACCGCGAGTTGACAAAATTTAAGATTATGAGCGAGACAAAGAAAATGACCAAAGAGGAGATTCTTGAAATCTTCAAAAGCGAGTACAACAGTGTGCTCCGCAGATATGAGCGCAAGGTAGAAAAGTATGCCCTCAAGATGAACGAGGACTTCGAATACTTCTTCCGTTGGCATGGTGATGATATGTACAAAGCCCAAGTAAACCTCAAAGCTATCCGGGGACTTCGCCCTGCTACGGGATGGGATGACCTTGAGAAAATCAAGACATGGCTCAGCGGTCATATCAAGAGCATCGAACTCACCCTCATCGATGGAAGCCAATACCCAACAAGCTCAAGCATCATGCATAATGTCGCTGAAACCCTTAGCCGGGTGGCTCAGCAGGAGCTAAGAGGCGAACTACAAAGACTACTATGGGCAATAATCTGTAATGAATAAGGCTATGGAGAAAGTGACGTACAAAATACAGCTTAACGACTTCCACACCGACCCGGACAAATGCCGGACGCTGGAGTTAGACGTTGACTACCCGACAAAAGAGGACGCGGCAGCAGCAGGGTGGGCGATAATCGAAGCCTTTGCCCTGATACACGGACTCGGATATGAGAACCAAGGAGATCAATTTATGGCCTTTTACCAAGGTGGCGAGAATGATGGCTTAGGAGCCTTGACCATCGAGGTCTATGACTCCAACGGTCAGCCAGTAGAACTCTAAGGGTTAGACCCAAGAGAGGGCAATCCTCCGGCGAGAGAGCCGGTTAAAGCCGCAAGGCACAACATTTGAACCGCCGCCGGAATGCAAGCCCGGCGGCATTTGGAAGAGGAACGGCCTCCATGACGGACAGCGGAGGCAGACAGCGAAGGATGGTTCTACCGCTCGGATTATCGGGTTCGACTCCCGGCTCTTCCACTAAAATCAGAAAAGATGAAACAGTATTCAGAGAAAAGAACCGAGACCGCAGTCAAGCTGCTCATCAAGACCTTGACCCGGAACTTCAACGACACAGGGATTATCCTCGATGAGTTTGAGGCGACCCATGATGACTGGGAGTGCGACCAATCCAAGCAGTACGCCGCCCTCGTCGCCGGACACTTCGCTCTGAAAGAAGCTCTTGAGACAATTAATAACAGACTAAATAAGTGAGAAGTATGACTAAAAGTAAGAATTTCCCTCAGAATCCCGAAGCTCCACATAATAGTGTGGGTTTCGGACTCGCAGGATGTTCAGAGCCTGTAAATACTCAAGTTGAGTATGTTCGGGCAGAGCATCTAAATCTACCTCGAAACAATCCATTCCGGGTATCATCAACTCTTTCAGAGTCTCAATACGAGCGATTCTCGCAAACGACTGTAGGTCGCGCTTATATTCGTCTCTTTGGGTATCGTCGCTGTACTCTACGACTTGAACCCGAATCTTGTATTTCATAATTGGTTCAGTTGTGAATGAGTTTACAAAGTTAATAAAAATCAATAAGTGAGAAAAATGAAAAGAAACATCGCAGTATCGAAAGAGGTGCGTGAGAAAATCGCCAAGACCTTCAAGGTCACCGAGCGACACGTGTTCAATGCGCTCAACCTCGACTACCCGGAAACCGACATTGTAGTGCGCATCCGCATCATGGCCAAGCAGAACGGCGGCGTGATGATGAGCACCATTCCCTCCGGGGAAGCCATCCACTTTGCCGACGGTACCATGAGGATGGACTTCGACAATGGTGCCATCTGTGAATTTTACCGCACTGACGGCACCGGCCACATCTTCCTCAAGGGCAAGGAGGTGGCCAAATATGAGAACGTGAGCCTTCCGATGATTTTTGACATAAAGGAACGGGCAGCAGCCTTGAGATAAGGGTTAGGGATATGGAATACTACGGTGACAGACTTTGCATCTCGATGCGCGACCTTGTAGCTGGCGGCATTATGTCCGAGCCCAACTACAAGCAGCTTGCCGCCCGTGGCCGCTTTGATGTGGTGCGCAGGGGTGGTGGCGCAGCCGGGTGTTATGCGTTGGTTGCCGTTGACAGCTTACCCCAACGCTACCAAGACAAAGTCAAGGAGGTTTACCCCGGCGGCGCACAGACTCGACTTGAGGGTTGGATAAAGAGCAACTACGAGGTCGACCAACAGGCCACCGCCTTCTTCTTCTCAAAAGAAAAGTGCGGAGTTGCACTGCCTCGCGAGAAGGCGCAGGAATATATCACCAACGCCTCAGTGCTCAATACCTGCATCAAGCTCTATGAGAGAGCGGCCACTGCTCAGAAACTCTTCGGAGGCAAGTATGATTGGAGCATGATGGCGGCGACCATCGAGATATTGCGCAAACACTTCGGTCACACCCTCCCGGCATCGACCCTGCGGTTCCGCAAAAAGGTCAACGACTACAAGACCAACGGGTACGCCTGTCTTATCAGCGGCAAATTTGGCAATCAGTCGGCACGAAAGGTTGACTACAAGACCGAGCGTCTGATACTCAGTATTGCGATTCAGCCTAACAAGCCTTGGAATACCAATGTCCTTGAGCTCTACAATTCCTTTGTAACCGGTGAATTTGAGGTGTACGACCTTGAAACCGGTGAGCTCTTCAACCCGGACGATTTCACAGACAAGAACGGTGAGCCGATGGTGCTGAGCGAGGCTACAATCTGCAACTACTTAAACAAGCCGAAAAACAAGATGCTCATCGACAAGGCAACCATGAGCTACACCACCTTCATGCACGAGACAATGCCGCACATGCACCGCCATCACGGCGAGTTCTCGCTGTCGAAAGTATCATTCGATGACCGCGACCTTCCGCGCAAGCTCAAGGATACACGTATTCGCCCGAAGGCATACTACGCCTACGATGTGACAAGTGGCTGCTGCATCGGCTACGCCTACAACCGAGCCAAGAACGTCGACCTTGTGGTGGATATGTTCCGGAACATGTTCCGGCTTCTTGACCGTCAAGGTTGGGGGTGTCCTGCCGAGGTAGAAGTCGAAAACCACCTCATGAGCCAATGGCGAGACTCCTTCCTCCGCGCCGGGGTCATGTTCCCCTTCGTCCGGTTCTGCGCCCCCATGAACTCGCAGGAGAAACACGCCGAGCAGTTCAACGGAGCGAAAAAGCGCAGCGTCGAGCACCGCAACCATGTGGGTATCGGCAGGTTCTTCGCCAAGAGCCGACAGTACCGCACCGAGAGCAACAAGGTGTTTGACGAGTTCAACAACACCTACGTCGAGAAGGAATATTACACTTGGGATGAATTGATCGCTGACGATATGCGCGACATCTACGAATACAACCATGCCCTGCACCCCAATCAGAAAAAGTACAAGGGCATGACCAGATGGGATGTGCTTGTCGCCAATATCAACCCCACGTTGCAACCCCTCGACAAAGCGACCATCGCACGATATGTAGGCGAGAAGGTCAGCACCACAATCCGGCGAAACTCATATTGCCGGGTGGCCGGAGAGGATTGGTGGCTCAGCAAGACCGAGGTTATTGAACTGCTTGCCCCGAATGACTACAAGGTCGATGCTTACTACCTCACCGACGAGGAGGGTAAAATCACCGACATGTACATCTACCAAGGCGATATGTATATCGACCGTCTTGAGAATATAGGAACCTTCAACACAGCCCGTGCGGAGCAGACCGAAGAGGATGAGAGAATCTTCGTGGAGCAGCGGAAAAAAATCAGCCACTTCAACAAATATGCCGAGGACAACGCAATCGGGCGTGTGGGCATAATAGAGCGCGACACACGGCCTCAGATTACCGAGGTGGAAGAAGTTATCATCCCGGAGCCGGAAACGCGAGAAACGCAAGACTACAGCCTCAGTGAAGACTACGCAGCACGAGCCTTGCAAGACTTATAGAACGAAATTATAACACTGTTAGAATATGATTACAACAGACGTAAAAAACAAAATCCTCGCCGCAATCAAGGCGAACCGCGCCAACTATCCGAGTGACGCAAAACACGCCGCCTCGCTCGGCATCACGACCTCGGTTTACAGCGCAATCAAGAACGGTCAGACCGACCGTGTTCTTAGCGATGCCAATTGGATAAGCATCGCCCGGAAACTCGGAGTCAGCCTCCGGGGAGAGATAGAATGGAAGGTGGCAAAGACACCGACCTATCAGTTCATCACGGCACAGTTGGAGGCGTGTCAGTCGAGCGGCATCAGCGCAATACTCTGCGACCTGCCCAATATCGGAAAGACATTCACCGCCCGGCATTATGTCAAGACCCACGCCAACGCCATCTACATCGACTGCTCGCAGGTCAAGACCAAGCTCAAGCTCGTGCGCAAGATAGCAGCCGAATTCGGTGTCGACAGCAAAGGCCGGTATGCCGACGTTTACGAAGACCTTGTGTTTTATCTCCGCTCCATCGACAGCCCCATCATCATTCTCGACGAGGCCGGAGACCTTCAGTATGAAGCCTTCCTCGAACTGAAGGCTCTGTGGAACGCCACCGAGCGGTGCTGCGCATGGTACATGATGGGAGCCGATGGTCTCAAGGAGAAAATCAACCGCTCCATCGAGTGCAAGAAGGTCGGCTACACTGAGATGCTCAGTCGCTACGGCGACCGCTACAGCAAGGTCACGCCGGACGACAGTAAGGAGCGAACCAAGTTCCTCGTTGAACAGGCTCGAATCGTGGCTGCGCTCAACGCTCCGGAAGGTGTCGATGCCAAGGAGATTGCCCGGAAGACCGGCGGCGGTCTTCGCCGAGTTTACACTGAAATCGAAAAACTAAAAAGACAATGATAATGATAAGCGTAATTGAAAAAGAATACATGGAGACAGTTATCAGAATGGGCAAGCGTCTCCAGCGTAATGAAATCGATTGGGAACAGCGTCGATATGAGATTGCCAAGGATATTATGGCAAATATGGTTGGGTCTGTGGTTAAGGGCGCAATCGAGAAGGGTGCAATGTATGACCCAAATTATTGTTCGCTTGCAATGTCTTCTGTGGATGCAGCAACAGCTCTTATTAACGAACTGAAGAAGACTCAAGAGAAAAAGTAACTATGGCCAAGCGAGCATACAGTCCGAAAGAGGTTCTTGCCAAGACCTACAAGACCTTGCCGTGGGGTGAGCGGTGGAGCCGACCTTTCGGCTTCCCGACCACCAACGAGGCATGGTTCATCAGCGGCGCGTCCGCCTCCGGCAAGAGCAGTTTTGTGATGCAGCTCGCCAAGGAACTCTGCAACTACGGAATGACTCTTTACTGCTCATACGAAGAAGGCGTGAGCCAATCATTCAAAGAGCGTGTCGAGCGGTTCAAGATGGGTGATGTGCAGGGGCGGTTCCGGGTAGCCACGAGCGACACCTACGATGAGCTCGTCGAGCGGCTCGCCAAGCCCAAGAGCCCGCACTTCGTGATAGTGGACAGCTTTCAGGTTGCCGGGTGGTCATACGACCAAGCGAAGCAGCTCATCGAACGTTTCCCGGCGAAGAGTTTCATATTCATATCACAGGAGCATAAAGGACAGCCGATGGGAAAAGCCGCTGTCAGGCTCCGCTACATAGCCGGCCTCAAAGTCCGGGTGGTGGGATACAAGGCATTTTGCCAAGGCCGATTCACCGAAGACCCCGGTAGCTACTATGTGGTATGGGAAGAAGGCATTTTAAGAACCTCAAACAACCTCGGATAAATGAGCACGAAAAAAGAAATGATAATACTTGAGCCGGACGGACGCATACACAAAGAGGGATTTTGCTCCCGACCAATGACCTGTCCTTATTGCGAAGGCAAAGGATGGTTCTACAGTGGGCAGAAAGAGCTGGAGACAATACCATGCCCGGACTGCGAAGGGACAGGCGAGGTCATCGCCTTGGTAACGATAGATTGGAAACCGAATATAAAATAACCGACAATGAGTGAGACAAAATTCAAATGCTGTATCTGCGGCAAAGAGACCACCGGCCACACCTACAACGCCAACCCCGTATGGGACGGTCACTGTTGCGAGGAGTGCAATTGGAAGGTGGTAATCCCGGAGAGAATCCGAATGAGTAACATAAACAAAAGAAAGTAATATGGCACAAAGTATTGAACAAGTATTTCGCCAATTAGGGCGAACCGAGAAGGCTCTATTCATCGAGAAGAATCTTGAGTATGCCTCAGAATGGGCAATTGCCGAGTATGTCGATACCTACTTCTTGGGTGTGGCACGTCACCTGCCGAAAGAGACTATTGAAGCCATGCTGCATTCAAAAGAAAAACAAAGCGAGGAAGATGGCGCAGCAGGTAACTAACTTCGGGCGGTTCTACTCCGCCTTCCACAAGCTCACCATTCATGGAGAGCCGGATGAGGCAAAGCGTCAGTTCGTGCTTCAGTACACCGCCGGGCGCACCGACTCCCTCAAAGAGATGACACGGAAGGAATATGCCGACCTCTGCGCCGCCATCGAGGGAATGAACGGCATAAAAGATGAACTCAAGCGTCGCCGGAGCATCGCCCTCAAGCTGATGCAGGAACTTGAGGTTGACACCACCGATTGGGCACAGATAAATGATTTCTGCCGCCATCCTCGAATCTCAGGCAAAGCCTTCGGGCAGCTCTCGATTGATGAGCTAATGGAACTCGCCACCAAACTGCGGTCGATAAAGCGCAAGGGGTGGCAGCGCAAGAAGGCGGAGCCGGCACAAACCTCAGAAACCCCGAAACAACATATCACATATCTCATAAACCTTGCCGCTACCGGCATGACAAGCTACAACTAAATGAAACAGGTCACAGATCAAATCAAAAATTACATCCAACTCCACACCTCGGATATGGAGACCGAGGATTATGTCAACGTGCTGCGCGAAATCGCAGAATGGGCATCGAGCCGGGCAGATGTGGAAGAATACGGTATCGATGATGCCGACCTCTCCAACGAAAATTAATCACCCTTAACAACATTCCAACAATGGCAAAAAGACAGAAAAAGACAGTCATCTCCGGCGTAACCAAAGAGGTCGCCGAAGAAGCCTTTGCAACCTACGCCAAGGCAGGCGCAGAACGTGCGAAAATCACAGCCGAAATCGAGCTGAAATGCGCACAAATCCGAGAGAAGCACCAAGACCGCCTCTCGCAGCTCCAAGCCACCCAAGACGAGGCTTTCGACACCCTCCAAGCCTACGCCACCGAGAATCAGCCGGAGCTTTTCAGCAAGAAGAAGAGCCTCGAAATGGTACACGGCACCATCGGATTCCGCACCGGCACCCCCAAGCTCAAAACCCTCAAGGGCTTCACATGGGCAAGCGCACTCCAGCTCGTCAAGGAGTTCCTTCCCGGCTTTATCCGCTCGACCGAGGAGATTGCCAAGGACAGGCTGCTCATGGAGCGAGACACCGATGTCGTCAACCCCGGCGACCCTCTTGGAGAAGGGCGACCTCTCCGCGAGGTGATGGCCAAGTGCGGCATCTCAGTGGTGCAGGACGAGACCTTCTTTGTTGAACCCAAAAAGGAAGACGGTGCCGCATGAAAAGAGAAATAACAAGACCGCCCAAGGTCGCTCGCTGCCGGGTCTGCAAAGGCACCGGCAGGGTGGCCGGGGATGAAGAAGGCGAGTATCATACTTGCCTTCAGTGCGAAGGCAGCGGCAGAGTAACCGTGAGTTGTGAGATGACATTGGACATAAGACCATATAAACCGCAATACTCTAAACGTCACTGATGCATGGGTAAGAAACCCGGAACGAGTTATCAGAAGCGAGTCACAGACATCAACAGGATATATGACCAACACGCCAAACAAGGAATTCCCAACCGGGAAATATGGCGCAGGTACATATATCCTGTGTATGGTATCTGTGAACGTACTTTTTACAACCTTTTGAAAGCCCCGACAAAGCCGGGTTTCACCGAAACATCACCCGAATTACCTAACCTTTTCGATATGATGAAGGACGATGGCGAATAACTATGACCAAATAATAAAGAATATTCTCCGCGACATACAGGTGGAGATGACCGATGAGTTTGACCGCAATTTCGAGCGACAGGCATTCTTCTCGGAGGCTTGGCAGCGTCGGAAAAGTCCCACTCGCCCCGGAGGACATATCCTTGTTGACAGCGGCGGTCTCCGTCGGAGCATTATGAGCTATCAGACCGAGAACAGCATTGTATTCCGCACGGAGCACCCGGCAGCAGCCATTCACAACGAGGGAGGCGAAATCAAGGTTACAGCCAAGATGAAGCGGTTCTTTTGGTATAAATACTACTCGACCAGCGGCTCCTTCGGGAGACGCAAGGACGGCACCCCTCGAAAGGATAAGAGAACAGTGCAGCTATCAACCGAGGCAGAGTTTTGGAAATTCATGGCGTTGATGAAGGAAGGCTCCACAATCAAAATACCACGTCGACAATTCCTTGGAAATGCCCCGGAGGTCGAACAGACAGTCCGACAAATCATCGAAGAGAACATCACCGAATTTTTCAACACCGATTTCGACATAATAGAACGATGAGAAAAGAATTATACAACAAAATCAAACAGCGTCTGAGCCTTTTGTGCGTCAACGCAGCCGGGGAGTATTACATGGCTCCCCTTGAGATGGATGATGATATAAACACCCGTGCAATCAAACACATTGACCTGTGGAACCGAAATGTGGAATTCATCGAACAGGAGACCGCATGGGAGCGTCCGGCTGTGTTCATCGAGTTTGAGCCTGTGCAATGGTCTTCAATCGTGCCGGGTGTAGAATACCGCTCCGAGGCGAGGGTGCGTCTGCATATCGTTACCGATTGGGCATCTGCCGTGGCTGATGGTTCCGACGGTTCCGGCAAATACTTTGAGCTGCCTGACAGGCTCCATGACATGCTTGCCGGAATTGAAGGCGAGAATTTCAAGGATTTCACCCTTGAGCAATCTCTTACAAATCACGACCACGAGGACATTGTGGAAAGCATCGAAGTGTACAGCTTTATTGCATTCAAGCATACAGGCCAATAAACGCGCTGTGTCGCGTCAAAAGTAAGGGAGCCGTTACCTTTGTCGGGTGACGGCTCTCTTGCGATATATGGGCGAGAAAAAGGCCTTACGCGGCGTTGTCGGGAGGGAGGTCGGGTATCGTGAACAGCATGATGTCCGTGTACCGGGCATTGTAGTTCATCGTCGCGTTAAACTCCCTCTTTTGACAACGGGCGAATGGGTCACCGAGCGAGGGATGGCGACCCATCCACTCGCACAGTTCGACGATGCACGATTTCTCGGAGGTAAAATATATGAAGTTGTGACCGGGCAGAACCGACAGCACATCGAGGTAGTCGGCGAGCCTCCAATACATACGATAGGTGCCGACCTCGGTTGAAAGATACGGTGGGTCAACAAGGAACACCACTCCGGGAGTATCCTTGAACCGTTCAAAGAGCTCACGGTAGTCGCACGACTCAATCTCAAGTCCGGCGAGGTAGTCCGGGCATGGAGTATAGTTACTCTTGCGGACATTGTTGTAGAGCGTCTCGTGCCGCATCTCATCAATGCTCAGCTTATATTTCATCGAGAACATCAGGGAGGACGAGAGTGTGATGAAGTCAAGATAGCCGGACTCACGCTCTTCCTGCTCAAGCAGCTCGAAGATGCGCTCACGGGACTCGCCGGTGATAGGCTTGTGCCGCTCAAAGCGGTCAGAGATGGGGCGTATCATAGAGAGCAGTCGGTTGGTGCGCTCGATATTGTTGATGCGGTGCCGGTAGTTGTCGAAGTCGTTATATATTACTCTCGACCCCGGATGGAAATGCTTGGTGATATGAGACAGCAGACCGGAGCCACCGAACAGGTCGACAAAGACAGTGCCGGAGGGATATTGTTTGATTGCCTCGATGAAGTGCTTTGCGAACATTCGCTTTTGCCCTACGAATGGGAGCGGAGCTGACAGGTATAGTTGGTTCATACGTTCAATTCAAATTTTACAGAATCCTCTCCTGCAAGGAGGCTTCGGGTGTTATTTATATTATTCTCATAGATATGGACATTCCCAAGATACAATGTAATGGACTTTAGAGGAAGATCGATATGACGCGCCATCAGATATAGGTGATATATATCTGCCGGTAAACCGAGGTTTGCGTCAGAACTGCGCTGATATGCGGTCAGAACGAGTTGCCCAACCTCAATTTGGAATTGAACAAGCGACAGGCATGGTGCTTGATTGCTCTCTGCGTCAGTTGCGCCGAGAAATAGAACATAGTTCTTGGAACTGCGTTTTTCCGCATTTATGCGTTTGAGTAATGGGGGCAGCTTCTCGAAATATGTTGGATAGCTATTGACAAGTATTGAACCACAATAGTCCCACCAATGTATGCCTGCTTCACGGTATTTTTCAACAGAACGCTCGCCGCTCATGAAGAGCTTGAGTTCAGAGCGAAGCTTCTTTCTGGCAATACCGTGACCTTCAAAAATATCGAGCAGGTCAGCCGGTGTCAGTGATAATTGTTGGTTTAGAAGATATATGATGTTCCCCTTGCGGTTTGACTGCCGTCTTCCTTCATCAAGGATACGCATGAGGATTTGGTGGTATTTATTAGTCGCCATAGTTCTTGGAGGTTTTGAGTGATGCAAAGTTAGCGCACCGGCGACCGAGAAGGCATTATGCCCCCGGCGGTCGCTATACGTGGCTATCTTGTTAAAGTAAGTGAGACGACTATTAACAGGCCGGGGGCATTTTTTATGCCCTCCCCCGATGGGCAGATGGGTCAGTTCACACGGTAGAGTTCCAAGTCAATCGCATCCTTGGCATTCCAACCGTCGAGCAGAGTCTTTTGAACGAACTGCATTGCACCGGTATAGAAGGCGGTCAAGGTTTCAAGAGTCTCGAAGACGACATATTCCGGGTTGTCATCATCGCCGAGCTTGAAGGCTACAGGCAATGTCGCTCCGGCAGTCTGAACAGCGAGGTCGTAAGCGGCCTTGTAGTTAAACTGATTTTCGGTGGAGAGCCATACCATTTTTCCGTCATATCGATAGCCGGAGAGAATCCGGGCATCGGTCTGAGAATTTATCCAACCGCTGATGATCGATTTGATTTCATCGACGGAAGGTTTGTGGTTATACTCCTCCTCCATGTAGGAGGTTGTGCCGGTTTCATCGGTGGTCACGTCCCAACGGACACGCCATTTTTTTCTGACCGGGTTGGTACACTCAAGCAGAGCGACATCGGGATTGCCTTGGACACGTTTCATGTTTTAAGTAAAGACGTATTTGGTTTTACCTTTGCCGAAGGTCTCCGCCTTGATGGTGGTCTCGAAGGGGAAACCGTCCGGCATTTCACTAACTTGCTGGAGGATGTTTTTCATCTCCTCCGAGTTGGTAAAGAACTTCTTCTGTTCGCCGTTCTGCTCGATGGCGACCACACAGCGGTCTTCGCCCTGTGAAGTCTTTACACCCATCTCGAAGTCGCGGACTACGATAGGAAGGTTTACCAGTTCCCGGATGCTTACCACCGCACCGGGGAATCGCTTCTTGCCGTCATCAGGCTTGTAAGCGACATTGAGGTCTTTGAATGATTTCATTTCAGTGCCTGTTAATTTATTAAATAGATTATTACATTGAGCGTGCTTGGCCATTCCGTAGAAAGAGGCCACAAGCACACGCCGTCTTTTACGACTTTTTACCTCGCCCATCTTCCGGGCGAACTTCTTCTTGATGCGCTTGCGGATAAGCGCGTGGTCGGGATAGATGACGTATCCAACGCATCGATGCCTTCCTCGACCGGGAATATCCGCTCATGATGAATCTCGTAGCCAAGAGGCTCAAGTAGTTCATGTACCAAATCACGAATTTTCCAACACTCCTTTTTGGTAGCGGCCAAGGCCTGTCCGTTATCACAGTAGCGATAAAAGTATTTGAGCCTGTGCTGCGACTTCAATGGGTGGTCGAGATAGATTGATAACAAGAGGTTGACAAGACCTTGAGAGGAGCGTAGTCCAAGGCTTATCCCTTCCGGCATCATGGTGATGCACGTGTCAAGGAATGTCAGTAATCTTGAGTCCTTGAACACACGCCGGACGGCCTTCTTTGTCCACTCTTGGCTTGTTGACTCGTAGCATTTACGAATATCAAATTCATAACAGAAACGAGTCTCCTCCGGGTGTTCCCTAAGGTCTCTCTCAATGTAAGCCTTCAAGTCATGCATACCGCGACCTTTGATTGATGCTCCCGTGGTGCGTATAAATCTGCGCTTGAGGTGTTGGTCAACAACAGTCATGACAGCATTGACCGCTATACGGTCTTTCATTGTGAGAACTTGGATATGCCTTTCCTTGCCACCCTCGATAATAGTTCGCTCCCGGTATCCGTCGGCAATGGTAAATCGACCCTCTGAGATTAGAGCCGAGAGCTCCGCGATTACCTCCTCCCGATGCGCCAAGAGCCAACGTCCTTGTCGGCTCCGCTTCCGGCTTGTACCTCGCAGAACTTGGTCGAAAGACTGCGCCATATTGGGATAGGCAACAATCTCCTCAATGATATGTCCTTCTCGACGCATAGGGTTAGAGGGATTATAATGTGTATTATGGCTCCTTGAGCCTTCCTTCTCTGAGTCCGGGTTCTTCGAGCTTGCGCCTACCAAACCCTACTCGTTCACTTGATGTTCCGGCTTTCCGGCCTTCGCCGCTGTTGCCGAGGCTTGCCCCTCTCGGCACCTCGTTGGGAACACGTTCCCGGTGATGTACGCCGATGGTTGGTTGTCCAGACGCGAGCCGACATTCGCGTTCGAATTCGAGGCATCGTTATTCGCATTCGCGTACGACACGCCGCCATTCGCATTCGCGTTGTTGTTGCCGCGATAGACCACACGGCCTATTGAGGGACACCGCCTTTGAGACTGCAAATTTACTCATAATTTACCGTTCATCAGTGAATATGTTAAATTATAAGCCAAAATGCAGCTGCGATGCTACCTCCGGCGATGGTCAAAATCCAATCCAACCAATCCCAATAGCAGCCATGCAGCTTGTCTTTCAATTCAAGGCATGAAGCAGCTACAGCAGATGTGTAAATAGCCGGAAAAACTCCGAAAGCCATGAGCCCCACGATAAAACCTCCGATAAGGTGTTTGTATCGGTTTGAGGTCTTAAAGAAAAATAAAATCTTGTCCATAAACTTTTGTTTGTCAGATTTTGTTTGTAAATTTGCAACCGAGAATCGCACAGTGTGTGGGCTAAACTTGCGTAAAGCATAAGGTGTCGCCATTGTCGATTCTTTTTTTATTGTATCCTGTCGGTAATAGAATACAGGAATCGGTCATGTCTTATCTTGCCTGTCGGCGATATAATGTCAGTCTCTCCCACATTTAGGTAAACAGTCCGTCCATGAAGTTCTGCCTCGTAGTAGTAGAACCGTTCGATACGGTCACGACGAGGTTTGGACTTTGCTACTTTCTTAATGAATTTCGCTCCTGCCAAAATCGAATCAAGTGATGCGAGGTCATCTTTGGTAAGGATTGAGCTACGACCAAATGTATCGGCATACAGGTGTTTGTTGCCATATCGGGAGAATCCAACATTCATAGGATGTCCGTTGCCATTCACCGATACCTTTTTCGTCAGTAAAGGCTCCATCTCACGCATATAGTGTTTCTTTAGAACGGCACTCTCTGACTTAGACAGGTCGTTGTAACACTCATTGATAATCGCGCAAGCCTCACACAAGCTGTTCAGCGGTCTAAATGCAAATTTTCGCTTGTTGATGTCGCAGTCCCGGCATCGGCGAATGGTGTATGGATTGTAATCCGGCACCGTCTTTTGCTCGATACCGGGATTGAAACGGAATATCCCCTTGGAGTCGCGTTGCAGAGCCTCATCACCAAGACGCATAGCCTCGGCATGGGAGGTGGCCGGATATTTAGATTTTCGCACCTGCACGACAGTACATCGACAGTTCCAACCATTCGGAGGATAGAACTCTGCCCAAAACGGGTCGGAGGGCGGTAGGGTAACGCCATCGAGGGCGGCGTGTTCCGGGCGAACCTTGTCATCCTTTTGGGTGCGGTATTGCAAATTATATCGGTCACCGTCCTGCATGAATCCCTCCCAACGTGCCGCCATTTCAGCCGAGGCAGTCACGAAATTATACTCCGCCCGGAGGTAGTTGGCATTATAGGTTTGGTCGATGCTTCGAACATCATTCAAAAAGCGTTCAAACGATTTTCGTTCACCGTTCTCATCGACAAGCGAGGGGAAAGCCTCGTTCAGCTCATGGAATGTTTTAATGCCGGAGAATATGAAGTCAGACCGATGAAGCCTCTTGCGCATCGCATCGGACATTTTTACCCTCTCGAAAGAAGAGTCAAGAGCGGACGCATGGCTCTCGATGAATTCCCGGACTTGAGGTGTTGATAGGATATCGATAGAGAGCTGAGCCCCCTCGGTCTTATACACCGCCTTCATCATGCCGTCGAACAGTGCCGAGAGCTGCTTTCGGATTTCATCTTCACGCTCCTTGCGTCCGGCCATGAACACCTCCGGCGCATCTTTGAGCAGACGGGCATAGCGTTCATGCAGCCCCACATAGTCAGTGGGGCTTAGTCGAAAAAAGGTCTGCCGTTCTTCTGCTTTGATTTATCCTCCGGCTTGGTGTCATCATCGCCTTCATCTCCACCCGGCAACATTGGAGGGGTAACCTCCCTGCGCTGTCCCACTGGCATACCATACTTGTCGGCGAAATATGAGGGGTCAACATCATAATTATTGATAATCATGGTCTCGAATGCCACCTGCTGTTCCGGCGTATAGTCAACGGCATCGTCCCATTCAAAGCGCAATCCCTTGAGTGGAAAACCATGCTTTACCATACGGGGTATGAGCTGATTGTTCACTATGTCCCGGAGCATATCACGGTCAGACTCCACAAGGTTCTCGAATACTTGCAGGTGTGTCTCGGACTGAGATAGAGAGGAGCCATCCTCGATAGTCATTGTCTGACCGATGATGAGTTTGGACATTTCGGAATTGGCTCGGTCGATGCGTTTGTCATAGACGTTGAAAGCATCACCCTTGCCGGACTCTACAAACTGTACCTCCGTCTCCATGCCGGTTACCATTCCGAGATTGCTACCGGCTTCCTGAATCATCTGCTCAAGACGTTTCCATTCCTTGGGGTCGCGAGTGGTTGTCTTGGCGACACGCATGGGCATACCGAATATTTCGGCAAAGGCATCCCAAAAGGCGAGAGCGTTCTTTTTGGGTATTGTCTGCTGCGCAGCTTTAAGGAACAGTCCGAGGTCATCTGGCTGACCGGCTTCGATGAGCCAATCGGAATATGGCGTTTCGTGATAATCTATGCCGGACTGCCAATCATCGCCTACGTTCTGAATACAGCGGTGATATTCCGGGATGACGTGCTTACGAGGGATGAGCCGGACACAATCATAAGCCGGGCAACCATCACCGTCCTTGGTCAGCTCGCCGAGTTCAATCAATGAGTGGCCGAACCACAACGAGTCATGGCACAGGCGCATGAGCTGCTTGAACCATGATTGGTCGAAGTAATGCATCGCCGACTCATCCTCATCGCCGGATTCGTTAACCAACTTGAATGAACGTGACATTACGAACCCTCGCCGTTGTTCTATACAGCCGGAGAGGTGAAGGTCAACAGCGACATCCCTGTAAATATCATACAGTCGTTGACGGTTGGGAGAGTCAACATTGATTGCCATCTGCCATGCAGCCCTCCAATCGGCGATGTCCTTTCGTGTAAGGGCATCGGTAGTCCGATGTATGTCCATGACGATACTCTGAAACTTTGCTCTGCCTTCCGGCTTTGCGAGGTTCAGTTCGCCATAGGGAGTCTGCAATATCATCGGATTGCTCTTTCGAGAGCGGAAGTTTTCAAGGAATTTATCAAGTACACCCATAGAGTTACCAATTATGGCGGAGCCGAGGCTCCGAGTGAAACACTGTGCCATTGGTGACTGTGGTGTCTTCCTCTTCAATTAGTGGAAGGTCGGGAATGATTTTGCCCGACTGAACACCCTCAAGCCATTCGATGGCTCGTTCATAACGCTCCTTGCGAATTTCAATGCCCATTTTCTGAGGCTGTGAGGCAACAAGGTGATAGAGGGCGATATCGGCAGTGCGCATGACTATGAGCCTGTTCCGGGAATCTCCCTCTGCGGAAAATATAGCATTGCAGTCATAGACAGGACGAAGGTAGCCGGAAATCTCCTCAATAGCCTCAAGTTCCGCATTGGCGCGGTTCTCCTCTGAGGCACGGGATAAGACCTTCAGCGCATCGTCGCCTATAACCACAGCGTAGTCGGCATCGGTGATGAACATAGGTCGTGATTTAGGTTGTTACAAAAAGCGCACATTTCTCAATGTCATCGATGGTAACTCCCTTGCGGAACCGCTTGCGCTTTATGAGTTCCTTGATGGTCTGCTTGGGGACCACCTTGAGGGAGCCGTTGAGATTGATGACATAATACTTCATGCCGAAAAGGTCGGCGAGTTTTTTGGCTTTACGCACGGCTCTCTTGAATCGCCATGCGGCATAATACTTTTTGATGGTCTTGAACATATCACCATGAGTTTTTGGGGTGCCGACGCTGTATCGACACCGGTTTATATGTCTCTTGTCTTGTGTATCTCTGAAGGAACCATATCGCACCTTCATCAGCGTCCGGTGCGTCATCGTGGACACGGGAGCCTCGTTCAAGGGCAAGTGTCTGCTCGATGCCGACCTCCATGTCCGGCGAGTCCTTGAGAGCCTCGTTATAAAATACCTTGCCTCGCTCCCACAAAGGAGATACCGCCTCGATACGCTGTATCTTCTCCGGCTTTTTTCGGGTGTCCGGCATTATGGGGAGCTGATAGCCTCGTATCTTGCCTTCGGTGTCGAATTCATCGAGAATGATGTCTTGCAGCATATTGGCCTCTATGTAGAAACTTACAACTACATTTTCGGGCAGACTTTCATAGAGGTTGTATAGCCACCGCACCATGCCGGACACGGTATCCTGCCGGACGTATGTGTCAATGAGATGTAGTTCGGTGCCAATCTTACCCCACAGGCGGCAGGCCTTGTAGTCGTTGGCTGTCGTTGATTTGAAAGATGGGTCGGTATAGCAGACAAGCATATCGTACTTGTCGAGCTTCGGCAGACGCTTAAACCGAATCCACTCATGCCGGAAGATGGTGCCGTCCGTGATTGGGTTGTGCATCATCTCCTTCTCCCATGCCCGGTAACCGACAAAGTCTCTGTAGGCCTGTGCCTCATCCTTTGTCCATTTCTCAGCCCATACGGGATTGCCGTCGCGGTCAACGGCCTTTATCTCGGACACATGGACACCCTTGGAGGCTGCGATGTTGGCAAGCACCGAGGTCTTGGATATGAGGTTGCCGACCATGATGAAGCGGCCACGGCCAACGTCGAGTGCACCGAAAAGAGCCTCCTTGACCCAATCGGTCAAGTCCTTTACACGCTTTTCATTTCGGCAAAGCTCGTCATCATCCAAGTCATCGATTATGATATAGTCCGGACGAGCCTCGCGGTCGCGCAGACCACGGGGGGACTGCCCACGGCCTACGGCGAGGAACTTGGCTCCGCCCTTGGTTTTGAACTCGCCCTCAAGCCAAGACCCGATGTTTTTCTGCTCTCCAAAGTCAGAGATCAATTTTTGGTTGAACTCAAGCTCTGCCTGTAAATCGCCGAGCAGACGGGTGGCACTGTCCTCGGATTTGCCGACGGTTATCATAAAATTGATGAGCCTCTTTGGTTGGAAAATCAGCCAAAGAGGGATAAACACGCCGATATGGGTGGACTTGGCATGACCGCGTGGCCATTTGAACACAGCCTTGAGGTTGGGAGTGTTCCTTATCTTGAGAGCAGCCTTCGTGTGGAACGGGGCATTGTGGATGGTCTTTATGACCTCGCCGGTGGTCTTGTCGCGCAGAGTCAGAAAATGGGCGAAATAATACTCGCAGAACTCATCATAATTCGAGAGCAGACGTTTGATGCGTCGGTCACGCTCAACCGGTGTCTCCTTGGCGATGGCCATAGACACGGCGGTCAGCGTCTGAACCTCACGGCAATGTTCTTGCCACCGCTCAAACGCCTCTTTCTGCTCTTTGGTCATTTTTGCCGCCATATCAAGCCAATGCTCCCTTGCTCATCGATTCGATGAGGAATTTGTCCTGATACTTGTTGATGGCCTTGATGAGCTCCGGCGTAACATCCGGATCGGTCTTTGCCCTATACTCAAGCCACTTTGAAAAAGCCATGAAGACCTCGATTGCAGAAACGACATTTGCCTGTTTGTCGAGTTTCTGAATTACCGAGGCGAGTTTTGACAGCTTGTCACCGAGACTTGATATGAGGTTGGGGTCTTCGGACTCATTGACCTGCTGAATGAGCTTGTCAATGGTCAGCAATAATTTGTTGACAAGTTCCGGGCGCGTGATGTTCTTTGCGGCGCGAGCCTCCTTCCATCCGTCGGCTGCACACCATTTCGATATTGTGACTCTCGACACGCCGACCTTGTCGGCAATCTCGGTCTGCTCCAATCCGGAGAGGAACAGCGCACGTGCGAGGTCTTTTTTCTTTTCGAGTTCTGCTTTTGTCATGTTGATAATGATTTTGCGCGGTTAAATTCCGGCAAGCATGAGGGGTGGCAAGCCGAAAATCCATGCAAATTTGAAAAGTTCACGGCCAAGAGCAAAAAAAGTGTGCAATGGTTTCACACAAGTGTGCAACGGTTGCACACTTTCTTGTCGGGCAGAGGATTACATCGTAATATTGCACCGAATTTCAAATCTAACGACCGCAATGGGAAAAAGAGTAAGACTTACTGATGACAGTCTCAACAGCCACGGTAGCCGAGTGCTTACTGCCGGTGTGGAAACCGAGCAGTACAAACGTAACCCGGTGCTGCTATATATGCATGAGCGTGGCAAGGTCATCGGCTACATGAAAGACATCGAGGTCAAAGACGGAGAGATTACCGGTGAGCCGGTATTCGACTGTGCGACCGAGTTGTCAAAACAATGTAAGAAACAGTGGGAGGTAGGTTCCCTCCGCATGGTGAGTATCGGCATTGATGTGCTTGAGCTTAGCGAGGAACCGGAACATCTCGTTGCCGGGCAGACTGCCCCGACAATTACGAAGAGTAAAATCTTCGAGACCTCCATCGTTGACATCGGTGCAAATGACAATGCCATTGTCATGCGGCACAACGGAAAGCAGATAACGTTGGGCAAGGATAGCGAGAACCCCCTGCCCACACTCAGTAATAAACCTCAAAAAACAAAACAGCAAATGGAACTCAAGACCATCGCCCTCAAGCTGGGCTTGCCGGAAACGGCAGATGAGACCGCAGTGCTTGCGAAAATCGGCGAGCTGAACAGCACCGCCGCAGAAGTAGTGCAACTAAAAAAAGACAAAGATGCGCTCACTCTCGCACAGGTGACCGACGCAGTCGAGACTGCCGTCAAAGAAAACCGTCTCACCTCCGACAAGAAGGAACACTTCATCAACCTCGGCAAGACCATCGGTATCGACAGCCTCAAGGCCACACTCGACGCTATGCCTCCGGCAGCAAAGCTCAGCAAGACTATCAATCCCGCCACCGGCGACACCGCTCCCGCCGGTCAGAAGACCTACAACAAGTTCAGCGAGGTTCCCGAAGATGAACTTCGCAAACTCCGCAGTGAGAACCCCACCGAATATCGCCGCCTGTTCAAGGCCGAATATGGCTACGACTGCAACATCTAACAACAAATATCAACAATGATGAAAACAGCATCCAAAACCATCTGTGCCCTGCTTTTCAACATGCTCACGGGCGCACTCATCGCAACGCTTATCGGCGTTCCCCCTCTTGCCGGTATGCTCTTCATGGTCGCCATTGGCATAGCCATGAGTTTCGCACCGGTTCCCAAGGGCGCACTTCGCGCCGGAGTCTATACCGAGGTATGGACGGGAGAGCTTGTCAAAGGCCTCCGAGAGTTCCTTGCCGGTTCATGGCTTGACGGAATCCCCGACCAATCGTCTATCGTAAACAACGATGTAATCCATCTTGTCGATGTCGGCGTTGACCCCGATGTTCTGATCAACAACACGACTTACCCCATTCCCCTTCAGGCACTCGATGACCAAGACATCGCAATCTCGCTCGACAAGTTTCAGACTAAGGTCACTCCCATCACCGACGATGAGCTCTATGCCATTTCGTATGACAAGATGGCACGTGTCAAGGAGAGCCATAGCAATGCCATCAACGATGCGAAATTCGCAAAGGCCGCTCACGCGCTGTGCGCACAGGAGAATACAGACAAGACCCCTGTCCTTCAGACTACCGGCGAGAAAGACCCGACCACAGGTCGACTCCGTCTTACTGTCAACGACCTTGTCAATCTGAAAGAGGCTCTCGACAACCTCAAAGTTCCGACCGCGAACCGACGACTCGTTCTCTGCACAGACCATGTCAATGACCTTCTCCGCGCAGACCAGACATTCAGGGAGCAGTATAACATCAACCGCACCACCGGCACTGTCGGCAATATGTACGGCTTCGACATCTATACCTACGGCGACAACCCCGTATACACCACAGCAGGTAAAAAGAAGGCTGTCCATGCCGAGGCAGGAGCCGGAGAGTTCCAGTGCTCGTTTGCCTTCTATGTTCCCCGTGTGTTCAAGGCTACCGGCTCGACGAAGATGTACTACAGTGAAGCCGGGACAGACCCCGAATATCAGCGCAATAAAATCAACTTCCGTCACCACTTCATTTGTCTTCCCAAGAAGGCTGATGCCGGTGCCGTGATGATGAGCGGATATACGGCAGCATAATCCTATGGCAAAGCTCAAATACCTCGTCATTCACTGCACCGCCACCCCGGAGGGTCGTGATGTCTCTGCGGCTGACATAGTCCGGATGCACACCTCTCCGGTGAGTGCCGGAGGCCGTGGGTGGAAACATCCGGGTTATACCGACCTTTTCCGTCTTGACGGCAAGGTCGAACGCATTGTCAACAACAATGAGGATGCCAATGTCGACCCTTGGGAAATCACCAATGGAGCCAAAGGGTACAACTCCATCAGCCGACACATCACTTACGCCGGTGGATGCGACAAGTCGATGAAGCCGAAGGACACCCGAACAGCAGCTCAGAAAAAAGCGATGGCTGCTTACGTCCTCGATTTCCACCGCCGATTCCCCGATGTCAAGATTATCGGTCATAGAGACCTGTCCCCCGACCTCAACGGCAACGGCAAAATCGAACCCTGCGAGTGGATGAAGGCCTGTCCGAGCTTCGAGGTTTCGGAGTGGCTTAAATCCATCGGCATCAATCAGTAATCCATAAATCCGAGCGGCTATGACATTCAGTGAAATCCTAAACATACTTCTTGGCGGTGGCCTCCTTGCCCTTGTGGTGGGTGTCATCACGCTCAAGGCGACAGTCCGAAAGGCCAACGCCGATGCCGAGAGAGCAAAGGCCGATGCTGAAAGTGTGCGCATCACCAACACTGAGAACGCCACTCGGATTCTTGTCGAAAATATAGTCAAACCTTTAAAAGAGGAACTCAATGCAACCAGAGAAGACCTACAGGCAACGAAAAAGGAAATGGCCTCTACCAAGAGAGAGATGGCACGTCTCCGTAAGGCTGTCGAGGCTGCTTCCGTCTGCCCTCATTCTACCGATTCTAATGGTTGTCCTGTGCTGCGCAAGCTGCGCGACAACCAAAAAGACTCAGATGGAGCAGATTCAGACTGTGGTGACGGTCGAGAAACACGATACCGTAACCGTAATAAAGCAGACCCTCAAGGAGTCCGTGCCGATGAGTCAGGCACAGATTGCAATATCCGTGGACAGCCTCCTTAGACTCCCGGCAGGAGCCACATATCATAAAAAGAGCGGTCAAGCCGGAGCGGAGGTCTCTTTGAGAGGCGACACTGTCTTTGTTACGGCTACCTGCGACAGCCTTCAGCGCGAAGTGGAATACTATGAGGAGCAATACCATGCCACCCTCGAAGCTCTCGATGACCTAAAAGAGAGCGTTAAAACGGAGCGCGAACATCGTTCAAACCCAATTGAAATCGCATTGGCGGCACTAATAACCGGACTGTTTGTCGGCGTAATCTCAACAATAATCATTCTAACAAAAATTCAACATGGAAAAAAATAAAAACTTCCTGTACGGCATAGGCTCTCTCGCCTTCGAGGACTTTACGATGGGCTACATCGAAAAGGGATCATTCGATTTCGGAGGCACCAAGCCGGAGTCGGTCGATGTCGAGGCTGAGCAGGTTCCCGATGCCCCGGTTCTGACCCTCCTTCAGAAGAATGGTCAGATTGCACCGACCTTCAACCTTATTCAGCTCAACTACGAAAATATCGCTGCGGTACTCGGTGGCAAACTTGTCGGAACCAAACCCAATTACACCGGCTGGGAGGCTCCTGCCGACCTCGTTCAGAAGTCGGGCAAGTGGACAATCAACCTTGTGTCCGGCCAAGTCATCACCATTCCCAACGGTACCATTCTCGCAAGCCTCGCCGGAAAGCTTACGCTTACAGAGGTGGCTAAAATCGAATGTCAGCTCAAGGTCAACAAGCCCACTGACGGTTCTGCTCCATACACCATCAACGACGCGGCATCTACTCCTGCCGGTTCCTAACGCATGGACGACAAGACAATCCGAATTATCCAACAGGAGGCAGCGGAGGCACTCTTGAATGTGGGTGTCTCCCTCCCCCTGAAGGAGTTCCGGCTACCGTTTCGCAAGCGACCGATAGCCCTTAGGGTGACAATGCGCCGCCCCTGTATGTCCGGCCAAATAGAAATTGCCCGGACATATTTGTCAATGGGGGTCACAAGTTCTGAGATGGAGCGGTTCTCAAAGGACGAGCAGATGAAATTCCTTGTAGAGCACGGAGACAAGGTCTGCCGAATGATAGCCCTCACGCTTGGCCGTACCGTATTCGCAAGACCGTTGACGTGGTTTGTGCGGCATTTTGTCCGATACGAATATCAGATGGCCGCAGTGAGGAAATTTGTCAGCCTCATGGGAACAGACCCTTTTATTCCTATTATCAAATCAGCCGAGAAGACAAATCCGATGCGGCTGAGACTGAGCCAAAAAAAGAAGGGGAGTTAACGACTCATTACGAGAATTCCCATAGCCCCTTCGGATTCCTGTGGCAAGTGGCAACAGCCACGGGATGGACGATTGATTACATACTTCACAAAGTGAACTACCAAACACTCATTATGATGCTGAGCGACGCTCCCCGGTACATCGAAAAACGAGCCTCAAAGCCGGATGGAGGAAATTCAGCAGAAGATGAGGCCAACGAAATAGCAGGATTTTTCAGAAGCAATCTCTCACAATGAAACCGGTCGAAATAGAATTCTTGATGAAAGACGGACTGACTCCCGGATTGAAAAATGCCGGGAGAATAATCCGTCAGTTCTCTAATGACTCTAAAGTAGAGCTTAAGAATGTATCTGAATCGCTTAAGTTACAGAGGCAGCATGTGTCGCGCCTTGAAAAGACTCTCAAGGAATTGGAGAAAGCATCCAAGACTGCGGCTCCGGGTGAGGAGTGGAGCAAGGCGAAGGCTCGAATCGAGGGGGTCAAGAAGAAACTCGAAGATGAGAAAGCCGGACTTGCTGAGCTTGTCGATATGGAAAACCAGCTCAAGGCTGCTTCTGAGGGTGCTGATGTCTCCCTCCGACAGCAGCTCCGCAATCTTACCCAAGAGATTGCCGCCCTAATGGTGGCTTATGCACAGCTCAGTGATGAGGAACGTGCCACAGCCGAGGGTAAAGCACTACAGCGTCATATCGAGGAATTGACCGAACAGGCCGGTGTTCTGAGAGACGCAATGGGCGATACTGCTGCCGCCATCAATAATGCCGCCTCAGACACACGAGGTTTTGATCAGCTGACAGGTGCCCTCCAACTTGCCATCGATAGTTTTGGTTTGGCGACCGCCGGAGCGGAGATGTTTGGCATGAGCCAAGAGGATTTGGTAGAGGCTCAGACAAAGTTACAGGCTGCGCTTGTGGCGAGCAATGCGCTCAGCTCCATTCAGAATAATTTGCAGAAACAGTCTGCTCTCATGCAGGGTATCGGAATTATTCAGACCAAGGCCGCTGCGACAGCTGAAACGATAAAGACCGCCGCACAAGGGCGTGGCGTAATTGTCACAAAGGCCGCTACAATCGCACAGGCTGCGTTTAATGCCGTCGCCAAGGCAAATCCCTATGTCTTGCTTGCAATGGCCTGTGTGACGGTTGTCGGGGCGTTATATGCCTTTGCCAAGGGAAGCAAGGAGGCGAAAAAGGCAGAGGAAGAACGACAGGCTCAAGCCGAAAAAATGAAACAGCAGCAAGAGGAATTCGCTCAAGCCATTGTGGATTCTGCCGGTCAACAAATCGCATCATTTCTCAAACTAAAACGTGCTTGGGAGAACCTCGGCGACAGTTTCGATAAAAAGAAAAAATTTATCACGGACACCAAAGATGAATGGCGTAAGCTTGGAAAGGAGATAGATAATGTCAATGATATGGAGAAAATATTTCGAGACCATACCAAAGACATGATGTCTGCTATCATCATTCGGGCTGAGCTTAAGGCATACGAAACACGTATTCAGCAAGTGGCTGATGACATGGTATCCGAGGTGGAGCGCAATAAGAAGTTCACATATAATACGGTTCATGCCGGAGCATTGTCGGGAACGGGGCAAGGATTCGGCGTCTCCGGCCATACGGATTTCCAAAAGTTGACACCCGAAGAGGTTGCTGCCGCCAGTGCAGTTGGTGGCATCGAATATTGGCATAGGGATTATGGAGGACAATCGGGTTCTAATCTAAACGAAGCAGGAGCACGTGCTGTTAATGAACTGCGTCGCAGAGCCGGTAATCAGGCCGCTCTTGACCGGCAAGAGGCGGCTCGTCAAAATGCAATTAACACTATTTCAGGTTATGTCGACACTATGACACAGCTTTCTAATGAGCTTGAACGAACCATGACTAATATTCCCGGTACAGATGTTGACCCGGACGGTGGCAAGCCGGATAAACCCGATAAGCCGGATAGCCCCGACAAGGATGACCGTGTCGAGCAGGAGCGTCGTGTCGCAGAGGAACTCCGTAAGCTGCGTTGGAAAAATCAACAGGAGGAGATAGACCAACTTGAGGAGGGGGCAGAAAAGCGTCGCCGTCAGATAGCCCTCGACTTCGAAAAGCAGATGGCCGAGATACAGGCTCAAGAGGATAAATGGCGAGAGATGCAGAACGGCGACCTCACTCCGGAACAGACGGATGCATTGAAAGAGGCTCGCCGCCTCGCCAATCAAGGTATGCAGAATGCCATTCGTGAGGTTGAGGACGATGAGGTTGCAAAGAGCCGGGAGAAACTTAATGAACTGCTTGCGCAGTATAAGGACTACGACCAACGCCGCCGGGATATTGATGCCTCATACAATGCAGATATGGCTATTCTCAATGCCGAGCTTGCCCGGCTTGAGTCTGAAGGCATGGATACAACCGAAATCAAGTCCGCCATTTCCGCACGTGAACAGGCATACCGCTCATCCATATCATCGCTTGAGAGTGAAATCTTACAGGCGAGCGATTTCTATGATAAACTTTTCGGTACTGTTTCCGACAAGGGTTATAAAGTCCTCAAGGATTTCTATGCACAGGCAAAGGAGACTCTTGAGAATGCCAAGGTTGACGGCGACGGTGTTGAAATAACCATACCTGTAAAGGATGCCGACGGAAAATTTGTGAAGAAGGCTGTCAAGATAACTGTCGATGAGTACCGGCGTATGCTCAAGCAGGTGCAGGAAATCAAGAAGCAGCTTGAAAAGAACAATCCCTTCGCCGCCTTCAGAACCTCGTGGTCTGAACTCAACAAGGCAATAAAAGAGGGCGGTGATGTATCCGGCGCACTCAAAGACCTTAACTCAAAAGGCAAGGAGGTCACAAGCACCATTCGAGGTTGGGGTGAATCCCTCGGCTCGGTTTTTGGAGATAACTTCAAAAACTCCATGAATGAGATACTGACCTTCTGTGATGGAGCAATGGATATGGGCACCGGCATCGCTCAGATATGGTCGGGAGATATTGTCGGAGGCATAACAAGTGCTCTGAGTGGTCTGTCCTCGATTATCTCTCTCTTTACCTCATGGAAGGAGAAGATGGAGGAGATGAAGCGTGAGTGGTATATCGCCGAGATAGAGACCAACCGTGCGCTCCGTGACAGGTCGGCTGAGTATGCCGCCAACCGCAGTCAGATTTCGGACATCATCAAGGATGTCGAGCTGCTGAATTGGCTCATCGAGAAAGGATATGCAAAGCCATTAAGTGTCAGCGTCTGGGAGGCCGAGTCTTCCGCTCTTGCTGAATATACAAATAACCTCCGCAAAGAGAGTGCCGTATATGATGAGCTTTGGGAGAAATTACAGGGCAGCGAGGGTCATTATGAGTGGGGTAACTCGCTCAATGGCGGCTCCGCCACGTGGAGTCTTCGTGGAGCCAACGCCGATATGATTGAGCTGTGGTACAATCAAAACAAACTCAGTGATGCGGCAAAGGCTTATTATGAGGCATGGGTTGACAGCGGAAAATCCATCGAGGAACTCATTGATAAAATCAACGAGTGCAAGGAGTCGATGCGCGAAATGGTCATGGGTGTTTCCTTTGACAGTTTCCTCTCTAATGCAAAAGACGCATTGAAAGAGATGCGTGGAGATATTTCCAAACTCGGTGAGTTTACAGAGGACACTCTTGCCAATGCCATCCTCAACGGCTTTATGTATCGAGACCTCGCTAATGTGTTGGAACCGCTGTATAACGAACTGTCCGATGCGTTTATCGACGGTTCTGCCGATGCCGCATATCTTGAGGATTGGCGACGCAGATTTGAAGAAGTGATGACAGCAGCCGGAAATCGCCTCGATGAGATAGCTGATGCTGCCGGTGTTGACCTTAACGGAGGTTCCGGCACATCCCAATCCGGGAAAGCCGGAGGATTCGCTGCAATGAGCCAAGACCAAGGTACAAAACTTGAAGGTCTCTTTGTCAGTGTTCAGATGCACACGGCATCGATCGATGAGCAGATGGAGGATGTGTCGGATAAAATGAGCCAAGCAGCAGAACGTCTCCGCAAGATTGAGGAGAATACAGGACGCACAGCAGAAAAGCTCGATGTGGTTTCTGAAGATATAAAAAAGATAATTCGTGACGGAATAAAGACAAAGTGATATGGATAACGCAGCTCTCAAAAACCTTGTCGTAATCAACGGCACTGATATATGGACTGAGTTCGGAGCCTTTCTGACCGAGGAGAAGAAAGGTGGCCGTGAGAACCTCACCGCAATCATGACCCCCTCCAAGGTGAAGGGTCATGTGGCTGTCAACATCCGGGAAGAGAATGGTTCCAAGTATTCCGAGCACCTTGAAGTCAAGAATGAAGAGCGAGATGTGACACTGCATTTCGCACTGTTCGCCGAGACCAAAAGCGAATGGCTGCGTCGGTACATGGATTTTATCACCTTTCTCAAGACCGGGGATAACGGTTGGCTCAATATGCGCTTTACCGAATTGAACCTCACCATGCGGATGTTCTTTGTCGAAAGTCCATCATACAAACCGCTCACATATCTGTGGAAAGAGGGAGTACAGGCAAGCCGGTTCAAGGTGAAATTCCGTGAGCCTGTGCCCTCGTTTTAATGAAATTCAAACGCCGTTCAAATATGCTTATAACGATATATGACTCGGTCGGCAACCCCAAGGTTGACCTTTCTCCGAATGACAGCTCAACGCAGGTGAAGGAAGTGCAGGGCGACAGCGTCCTGACACTGTCCTTCACCCACTATGAGCATATAGAACTCGATGTCGATGACTACGCCGACTATCTCGGCGAGCGTTTTTGGCTGACCGAGAAATACAGACCGCGTCAGAACTCCAAAAAGGAGTGGGTCTATGACCTCAAACTCTACGGTGTCGAGAGCATGATAAAGCGTCTGCTTGTCATCAAGACCGTCGATGGCGAGGATGACCCTGTGTTCACACTGACCGCTCCGCCTCGTGACCATGTCGCCATGATTGTAAAGTGCATGAACGACGGCATGGGCAACATCACCGATTGGAAGGTCGGAATGGTCAACGGCACCGAAAATATTGTCATTGATTATTTCGGCAAATACTGCGACGAGGCTCTCAAGGATATTGCCGAGAAGGTAGGTGCCGAATGGTGGGTGGAAGGTCAGACCGTCAACATCTGCAAGTGCGAGCATGGGGAGCCGGTGGAGCTTGGCTATAACAAGGGTCTGCTGTCCATCGACCCCGGAACCGCCGACAATGTCAAGTTTTACACCCGGCTCTACCCTGTCGGCAGCAGCCGGAACATCGACCGGGAAAAATACGGTTTCTCCCGGCTTCAGTTGCCCGGCGGTCAGAAGTATGTCGAGATTAACGCCGACAAGTATGGCCGTGTTGACCATTTCGAGCAGTCCGCATTCGAGGGTATCTATCCAAGGCGTGTCGGCTCGGTAAGCAGTGTGCGCAGCGAGGTCAAGACCGGCGAGGACGGAAACCCATTCACCATCTACTATTTCACCGACAACAGTCTGCCCTTCGACCCCAACGACTACATGATTGGCGGTCTTGTCATCCGTGTGTCATTCCAAGAGGGCAGCGAGCTTGCCGGACTTGGCGAGGAAGAGGAAGGCACATACTTTTTTGAGGTGAATTTCAACAGCACCACCCGTGAGTTTGAAATCATCACCATCTGGCCGTATGACAACGATATGCAGCTCCCCGGCGATAAGCTCATTCCAAAAGCCGGAGACAAATATATCCTGTGGAACCTCCGTATGCCGGACGAGTATTATTCGCTCGCAGAGGAGGAATTTCTGACAGCGGTCAACAAATACAATGCTGACCACAATCTCGACATTTCGGTCTATAAGGCACCGACCGACCATGTGTGGATTGAGGATAACGAGGTGGAACTTACCATCGGTCGCCGTGTGCGTCTCGAGAGCGAGGAGTATTTCCCCGGCTTCGGGTTCCGGGACAGCCGAATCACGAAGATAACCCGGAAAGTCAATCTGCCCTCATCGATGGATATTGAAATCAGCGATGCGCTCAGCCGGACATCTCAAGAGAAAATGGCTGACTCGATTGCTGATGTCCGCAGTTACGCACAGTCGATAGGAGCCTCCACCTCGCTGCCTGATATTATCCGCACTTGGGACAAGACCGTACCGACCGACAACAATTTGTTCTCGGCACGACGCAGTCAGAGAGAATTCATTAGCAAGAACTCCCGTGACCGGGCGAAGGAGACAATCATCTTCGAGAAAGGCATCGAGGCTGGAGATTATGTCCCCGGCTCGAAAGGTGGCATCATAGACGGCTCTGGCAACGCCGAGCTGCTGTCTCTTGTCGTGCGCTACCTTCTCAGCAGTCCCAAGTTTGCCGACGGTCTTTCCGGCGAAGGGTGGCGTATTTGGCTTGAGGAAGGCCTGTCGCACCTTACAATCGACAAACTGACCGTCCGGCAGATTATGACCGTGTTTGAGTTGCTCATCGAGAAAGTGCGTAGCGTAGGCGGTCAGATATGTGTATCTGCGGCCAACGGCAAAATCAAGGAGGTTAAAGAGAATTATGGCGAGTATCATATAACCTTTGAGACCGAGAATTCATTTGTCAGCGGCGACCTTATGCGTTGTCAGACATTCACCAACGGCCACCTCAAGAATTATTGGGTGCTTGTCAATTCGGCGGACGCAAACGGGGTGTGGGTAGATGAGCGTGAGTTTATCGGGCAATCACTCCCGGAACCCGGCGATGAATGTGTCCTCATGGGCAATATCAACAACAAGAACCGTCAGAACCTCATTCTCATCTCTGCCACCGAAGACGGTCAGCCTCGTATCGATGTCCTCGATGGAGTACATGACAGTAATTTCGATGGCTGTCTTCGTACTCGCCTCGGCAACCTCGACGGCATAACCGATGATTGGTTCCCGGCAGATAATCAGCCCCACGGCGACGGCCTTTATTCGGATAATGCATATCTCCGTGGCACATTCCTTCTTGTGACCGGCGAGGACATCAAGACCAAGTTTGAGATTGTAGAGGGTAAGATTGAGAGCATGATTGAGGCTGTCCGCGATGATTTTGTCGCAGACAAGGGATACTTGAGCAATCCTGCGTTTGCCTCCGGCATGGAAAAATGGGATACCTCCAACGAGGCGGTGTTCTTCCTTGTCGGCAACAAATGGATATGGGCAAACAACAATATCCTCTCCAAGAAGGGTAACAGTGCAAGCATTGCCAAGGATGACGGTCGCACAGTAGTCCGCATAATCAACAAGTATATATTACAGAAAAACGCCAACCTCCGCAGTAAACCGACCTTTGAAACAAACAGTGACGGCAAGAAGGAGGCTATCCCGGTTTATCTGAGTTTCTTTTACAGATGTATCAAGCCGGGCAAGCTCACTGTCGGGTTTGACGGTGTGAATAAGACCGGCTTCGAGAACTTCAACTCATTCGAGGTCGAGGAGGATATAGCGGTCACCTCCGGCTATGTCCAATATAACTGCGACGGGCTATGGAACGGCACCGGTGATTTCAAACTGTCATTCTCCGGCGAAATCTACCTATATATGCTCGTCATGTCCACCGACAAGGTCGAGGCTCTGACATACAAGTACCGCACACTCTTTGAGCAGTCCGAAAAGCTCATCAAGATTGCGGCTCAAAATTTCGACAAAGACGGTAATGTGCTTGCGGAATCCGGCATACTCACCACTGCTCAGATGACCGGCTTATACGCCATCGACAGCGATGGAAGGCTAAAGGCTTTTGTTGGAGCCGGACAGGAAGGAGTCAAAATCAAGGCTGACCATATTCAGCTTGAAGGCATTGTTACAGCCAATGGCAATTTCAAGATTCTTGAAGACGGCAGTATCGAAACAATCAATGGCAAATTTACCGGCGAAATCAATGCCAACAAAGGTACAATTGGAGGTTTTGTTATCGATGGTTCGAGTATCCGTGCGGAGAACGGCTATACCAATCCTGCCACCGGTGAAAAATATACCTCAAGCCGATTCTCGCTGTTTTCAAGTGGCAGTCCGTGGCTTGGGTTCCATGACAACAATCGTGCCGTGCGTGTCGGCCTTGACACACTGCCCACAGGTTCTGCGGTAGGCACCGCCCAAATATATGTAAGTAACTCGACACCTTCGACGTATTATGAAAACTATGGTGTGTATATCAACGTGTCAGGCGGACGTCGGAATATTGGACTGTGGATGTTCGGTGATATACAAGCGACTGCCCGTAATTATCATGTGATAAACGGAGATACTTATTTCAACAGCGCGAGAGGGCTGCGCATCGCCACCGACATGGATGCAAACGGCAGTTTCGCGCACTATTACGAAGGTGTAACTTTCGGATTTAACGACTACGACCTTGACAAGGTGCGCTTTCAAGTTCAGAACGGGTTAATAATAGGAGTAAAACACGAGTAGAAATATGGCAAAACTTAATTTTCAACAATTTAGAATTCCTACGGGAATTGACAAGTCGCATTATCAGACCGGGGATGCGCGTGAGAGTGTAGCGAATATGCTCTATCTCAATGTCAACGGTATCCGAGCTCATGCTCTTGCTCTTAAAATCTATCATAGTGAAGGCGACACCGACTTCTCAGATGAAGAAGTAAAGACACTTAAGGAGGTGGCCAATGCTTATGCGACCCCGGCTTTTATTGATGGCCTTCAGACACAATTGGAAGGAGGTGAGGAATGAAGGTGATATATAACAGTCTTATTCCGTTCAGAGGTTTCAAGTGCGTCAATCTGTTCGGCATCCTCTTTGTCCGGGAAGGTTGTACCATGTCACCGGCAGATTACAATCACGAGGCAATTCATACCGCCCAAATGAAGGAGTTGCTGTATGCGCCATTCTATCTCCTATATCTATTGGAGTGGCTGTGGCGGCTCATTCAATTTAGGGATGGCAGAAAAGCTTATCGTAACATCTCACATGAGCGTGAGGCATACGATAATCAAGCAATCCCGGACTACCTAACTAATCGTGAACCATACAATCAATTCAAAAAAATATGGCACTGACACAAGCAGACAAAAACGAAATTATCAATGCTCTCAAGGCAGAATCGCAGGGTGTGGACGAACTCCCTGTGGTGAGCAGCCTTGACGGTATAGTATCATTACCGGCAATCCGAGGCACTGAGGTCGTCAGTGCCCCTGTGTCGTTGCTCCGCAAACCTGCGGAGGACGCGGCTAAGACAGCGAACACAGCGGCCAATAATGCTAATAATGCAGCATCACAAGCGAACATGGCACGCGACTCTGCTGCGCAAGCGGCATCGACAGCCAATACAGCGGCATCGACAGCCGAAAATGCGGCAGATGTAGCCAACATTGCGGCAGCATCTGCACAGGCGGTTGTTGAGGCATACGAGGGAACCGCAGTTGCCGCACGTGAGGGCGCGACCGCAAGGTTCTCCCGGTTTGTTGCGCTCAATGTTACGACAGAGAATATGAGTATTGCCACCCCCGGCGGGGAAATTGTGTTTCTCTCTGCAAAGAAAGTGTTCGCCTATTTTGTCGGAGACAAGTATTACCTTTCGTGGTCGAACAGCACATATCCCATGCAGATGTATAATGATGGCATCTCGAAGGTGAAAAAGAACAAGCTGTTCATCTGCGGAGACATACTCTATGCGTGGAGTGACGAGAAGGACGCTCTCATCGAGATGGGCGGCAAGGGGAACGGCAGTGGGAGCGGATTCTACAATCTCACCGAGCAGCAGCCCCTCACCACCGGCTATTACAACAAGGCGACCGCCGTCGCCGCACTCGCCGATGCCGAAATCGAGGACGAGCAGAAGCGAGGCATGATTATCACCTTCGAGTCGGCACCCGGCAAATGGGAGGACTACCGTTTCATCGGAACCACCCTCGCCACATTTACATCTCCCGGCGCGTGGGAGGAATACGGCTCAAAGAACACTGTAAAGCAGATTACAGTCAACGGAGAGAAAAAGACCCCCGACGCTGAGGGCAACGTGTCCATCACAATCGATAAGGTCACGGTTGACAGCAGCCTCGACCCGTCGAGCGACAATCCCATTCAGAACGGCGTTGTCGCCAACAAGGTCGCCGAGCTTGAAGCCGGGACGCTCTTTGGAGTCGATACCGAAGAGAACGATGACGGCTCAACCACCGTCAAGCTCAACAGCAAGACATCGACCATCGCTGAATTCACCGTCAAGGGCGGTGGCGGTAGCGGTAGCGGCGATGAGGCATCGACCACAAAGATTGTCTTGTCGGCCACTCTCGACAAGAAGACCATCAAGGAAGGCGACACCGCCATGCTGACATGGTTCTACGACCATCAGTATTCCGGCGGTGATGACAAAGGTCAGAGCACCGGACAGAAAGCGACCGTCAGAATCGAGGTGCGCCGAGGAACCGTCATAACATATTCCGAGACCAAAAAGGATGTCAACGCCAACACTTATACCCTCGACCTCACCAAATACCTTCTGCTCGGCTCAAGCGACATCTATGTCATAGCCACCACCACCGACCCCAACACAGGCAAGGAGCAGAAGAAGCAAGCCTATGTGTCAATCAAAGTGGTCACTCTGTCGCTCTCAAGCAGCTGCAACCTCGCCTCCGGCATTGCTCAGGGAGGTTACAGCGTACATGACACGGTCGAAATCCCCTATGCTGTCACCGGCTCCGGCACAAAGTCCGTCTCCCTGTATGTCGATGGCGTACAGCGCAAACTTCACTCCATCACCCGAAGCGGTACCACCAACAGCAATTTCGACCTCGACATGGCCGGACTCGCTGTCGGTCGCCACACCGTTCAGATGGTCGCCGAAATGGAGCAGGACGGACTCACCCTCAAGAGCGAGAGCATCTATTTCGATATACTGAAAAGCGGCAGCAGCGCACCCTTCCTCGGTACCAAGATAGTCCATGCCGACGGTCGCATACTGACCGGCACCGGGCATACCACCCCGACAATCGAGGTGGGTCAATACGAAAAATGCGAGTTTGAATTCGTGGCCTATGACCCCACTGTCATTCCGGCCACCGTTGAACTGTGGCAGAACGGCAGACTCGCCAGAACTGTCAGCGCACCCCGAACCACACAGGCATACAACAACCGGTTCACCGAAAAGGGCAAGCAGACCATACAGCTTAAACTTGGCTCAACGACATACACCATCAACCTCGATGTGGCCGAGAGCGGCATCGACATAAATGAGGCCACCTATGGTCTTCAGTTCAAACTTGACGCAACCGGGCGAAGCAATGAGGAGAGCAATCCGGCCACATGGGAATCGAACGGCGTTACAACAACGTTTGAAGGTGTGGACTGGGCGAGCAGCGGATGGGTAGACGGAGCTCTCCGTCTCGCAAACGGAGCCAAGGCTGTAGTCCATGTCAAGCCATTCGCCACCGATGTCAAGTCAACCGGACTCACTGTCGAGATAACGATGCGTGTGAGCAATGTCATGGACAGGGATGCCGCCGTGGTGCGCTGTCTCGACAACGGCAAGGGTCTTCTGATAACCACACAGGAGGCAAGTTTCAGAACGGGTCAGAGCGTCACCTATGAGAACGAGGACGGTCAGACCGTTCAGCGAGAAATCAAGCTCGCCACCAACTATGCCGCCGGAGATTGGATGAAGGTAGCCCTCGTGATAGGCACCGCCGCCGAAGACCGCCTCATGCAGCTCTTTGTAAACGGCAACCGCAACGGAGCCGACATATATGATACCTCTTTCAATTTCCGGCAGGACAATCCGCAGGAAATCACCATCGACAGCTCTGAGGCCGATGTCGAGATTAAGAACATCAGAGTCTATAACCGAGCCATCAGCGATGACGAGGAGCTCGACAACCGTATGGTCGACAGCGACACCACCGATGAGATGATGGAGATATACTCCCTCAACGACATCATGGGCGACACCGGCGATGTTGACATGGAGAAACTCCGTGCAATGGGCAAGGGTGTCCTGCGCATCGTGCGTCAGAATATGCTCGATGATGTCTATGAGACCAACAACAAGAAGACCGACTTCCTTGCCGACGTGTATTTCTACTCACCCCTCGGCAGCGACTACGATTTCATTCTCACCAACTGTTACATCCGCATACAGGGTACATCATCGACCAAGTATCCGAGCAAGAATATCCGTATCTATTTCACCAAGGGCAGCGAGATGCTCTCGATGACCGGCAAGAACGTTCTCCCCGGCAACAAATATGTCATGCGTCCCGGAGCGGTTCCCGTGCCTATCGTGTGCTGCAAGTCCGACTACTCTGACTCATCGATGTCGCTCAATACCGGCGGCGCGAAACTGTTCAACGATGTAATGAAGGAACTCGGACTGCTCACGCCTCCGCAGCGTCATCAGTATGAGCAGGGCGGCAACAGCCTCGGTGCTGTGAGCGTGCGCACCGCCATCGACGGTATGCCTATCGACATCTTCTGTGCCGAGACCGCCGACGGAGAGAATGTCTATTACGGTCAGTACAACTTCAACAATGAGAAATCCAAGAGTGGCCCGGTGTTCGGCATGGAGGGAGTGGAGGGATACACAGCCGAGTGTCCCATCGCTCTTGAGATGCTCAACAACACCTCGCCAATCTGCCTTTTCCAATCCACAAGTGACGCGCATCTCGCTCAGAATTTCGATGCCGGAGCCGAGGTCAACTATGGTGTCGATGCGTCCGGGAAAGCGCAGAGCGACGGCGATATAAAGTGGGCAGGTCTTGCCACCAAACAGCAGGACGCACTCAAGCGTCTCTTCGCGTGGATTCGTGCCTGTGTTCCTTCCGGAGCAAACCCCAACGACCTCTCCACATTCAAGAGCGAGAAGTTCAAAAATGAAATTGATCAGTATTTCAACAAGGACTTCATCTTGACATATTACATCTTCACGGACTACTTCCTGAGTGTCGACCAACGTGCCAAAAACATGATGCTCCGCACTTGGGATGGTAAGATATGGTTCATCACATACTACGATGGCGACACTCAGCTCGGTAAACGAAACGACTGCTTCCTCGTTTATCTTTACACGACCGACCGCAATACGTGGGATGCCGAGGCGAGCAAGTATGCCTTCGAGGGTCATGACTCATGGCTGTGGAATCTTTGCCTCGCCAACCTC
This sequence comes from Bacteroidales bacterium M8, assembly GCA_001689495.1. Taxonomy (GTDB): domain Bacteria; phylum Bacteroidota; class Bacteroidia; order Bacteroidales; family Muribaculaceae; genus Duncaniella. Next base: position 37,475 of record LUJS01000035.1, read on the forward strand.
GAAGATGACCTCAAGCGTTGTGCTGCGAATTTCCGTGCCATCATGACCAACGAGAGAGTGCTCGCCATGCTCAACGATGAGCAGAGTGGAAATTGGTGTGACCGTGCCTTCAACAAGTCCGGCTATCTGAAATACATCGCTCCGGCGGTCAAGACCATGTACGGCAAAAAGTGGCCGTTCATCTTCGCATTGCAGGGCAACAACAAGAGCCACCGCACATTTCTTTTCACCAACCGTGCGGCTCTGCTTGATGCCAAGTATGGAACGAGCAATTTCACATCAGACAACATCGACCTCTATATGGCGAGAAGTGCGTCGGACGCAGCCGACACGCTCCGCATAACCGCCAACGAGACCTATGCCTTCGGTTACGGCACCAACAACAGCCCCAACATCGCCACCACCGGCATTGTGGAAGGCGGTGCGGTGGCAAGCCTCGACATCAACGGCTCATTTACCGTCAACGACCCTCTGCGAGTCTATGGAGCGAGCCGAATGAAGGTTCTGAATATGACCGGTGCGTCTGACCATCTCAAGAACGCACTCGACCTCGGCAAGTGTTCCGTCCTCCGGGAACTCAATCTTCAGGCAGCTACAGGCGGCGGCTCGACCGGTTGGTGGCTCGCCATCGACAACTGCCGACAGCTCCGCAAGGTCAACCTCCGCAATCAAGCACAGGCCAAGACAGGCGGCAACACGAGCACCGCCCTCGATTTCTCCAATCAGACCAAACTTGAGGAACTCGACGCTCGCGGCACCAAGGTACAGAGCATCATCTTCGCCAAAGGTGCGCCGGTGACCATTGCCCGGATGCCCTCAACCATCACCACACTCCGCCTTGAGTATCTCAGCAAACTCACATCTACCGGACTCACCCTCGAAAGCTACGGCAATGTCCGCACATTCATCTTTGACAACTGTCCCGGCATAAATTGGGAGACCCTCCTGTCAAGGTGTGCCAATGTTGACCGCCTCCGCGTCACCGGCATCGACCGGGAAGATGACGACACTTGGCTCAACAAGTTCATGTCGATGGGCGGTGTCGATGCCTCCGGCAACTCCACCGACACCTGTGCGCTCGTCGGTACCGTCCGGCTGACACGCTATATAGACGATGCTCAGTATCAGAGAATGTGCGCACACTTCCCTGAGCTGAACATCGTGCAGTCCGAATACACGATGATACGCCTCGACAATATTTCAGATGATGTGAGCGTGTCCAACCTTGACAACGGCACCGGCTATCTGTTCGGCAACGACTATGTCATGAGCAGCCACCTTGCGACCATCTTCTCAAGAAGGCATCGTGTTCTTGCCAAGGTAACCCGGAAGCCGACCACACGGACAGTCCGCATGGCCAACACCGATGTCACCGTCAACAATCCGGACGGTCAGATGACCTATTTTCCCCTGCATGACGCTAACTCCAACTACTACGCCGATGCAAAGGATATAGCCAACTGCACCCCTGCCAAGCTCGACGGCAGCGAGGGCGACATCATGATGCTTGAGCCGGGAATATGGAAGAAGGGAGTCAATGACTACCTCAACGGAGTCACATATTCGTGCTACAGTTCAAACGACAAGAACCATCGCCCGGCATCACCCGTTGCTGACATATTGACCTTTGACAATATCAAGGAGAAGGGCGGCGTGACAGTCGGTCGCAAGATTGTCGGCAAGGACACTCTTGCCGGGTCATATTCGACCGATGCCAACTACTCCGTGTGTCAGGTGGATGTGTCGAAGCATAAGAGAGTGCGCTTCCCAAGCGTACCCGGCACAAGCCTTGTTGGTGCGGTCTTCTGCGATGCCTCCGGCAAGGTGCTTGAGAATGTTGTCGTTCCGACCCTCGCCAACAAGTTTGAGGCAGGTATGTATCTTGTCAAGGACGTGCCGACCGGCGCGGTCACCCTCAACTTCTCAATCCTCAACACTGCCGAGTTTGACATGGTAGTCCTGTCCAACTCATCGAAGATTGAGGACATGGAGCCGGATTGGTATTATGACGAGGAACATCTTTGTGCCGTTGTCGAGACCGTTATCGTGGGCGAGAAATTCCGCTCCTGCATCACCGGCGGCAGCTCTATCGGCAGTATGACGTGGACGGACTTCCATTACTACAGCCAACAGCGAGGTATGCAGCAGATAGACGCGATGATGCATTCTCGCGTCGCTAATCTCGCATACGCATTCTATGGCCGCAGGGATATGCAGGAACAATGCGGTGCCGGTTTACATTCCTATTCCCGAACCATCGGGGCTGAGACGATGTTGAGAGGCATGACGGACACTGTGGGATATGAGTACGCCAAGGCAATCAATCCCAACGTGACAAATTTGTTGGTAGAAAACCTTGTGCACCATTACGCGTGGTTTGTGGATGCGGATTCATTCGGGAACAAGACCGTGACGCAGGTCAACAATATCTGCTGTCTTGGTTATGTCAATCTCTACGGCCACAAATATGAAATGATGGATGGGGTTGATGTGCCTAATGATTCTGCAAATGTCGGCAAGTGGCGAATTTTTATGCCCGACGGCACAATTCGCTATGTCAAAGGCACGACAAATTCCGGCTATTGGATAACCGGCGTGGCGCACGGCCTTTTTATGGACATGACTCCCGTCGGCAGTTTTAACGGCAGTTCATCAACCTATTTCGCCGACATATACGGTTTTTCCGGTTCCACAGGCCGTGTGGTCTATCGCGGCGTGTCGTCCGCGTGTGCGAATTACGATGCCTCGAATTCGAGCGCGAGTGTCGGCTCGCGTCTGGCCTTCCGCGGACTCCTCGTCAAAGCGCAAAGCGTGAGCGCGTATAAAGCGTTGAGCGAGGTAGCATAAGCGAAAGCGAAAAAGCGGTCGCGCAGCGACCTAAAGCGTAAAGCGAAAAAAGAATGGCCTTCGGACAGTGTTCGGAGGCCATTATAATATTCTGAGCCGGGGCAAACCCATCCCCGGCGAAGCCGGGTCGATTTTTTTTGAAAAATTGTGATTTGGTGAACGTTTCGTTTTTCAGCAATGAACGCCTCGTTTTCAGAGGTAGGAACATTTCGTTTTGCGGATTATACGAGGCCCAAAATGGCAATAGGGCCACGAAGAAAATAACTACTATTGCTTTCATATTAGTGTTGTTTTTGATTTCTGATGCAAAATTACAGCCGTTAGAACACCCCTGCCATACCCAAAAGTGTACAAATACGTTTGGAGATCGAAACATACACTTTTGGGTATGGTGCAGCCGAGGGGATAGTTCTAATTTTGCAGTGTAAAATCAATAACGAATATGACAAGCGAAGAAAAACGCCGTATTGCAGACTGTCGAATTGCAGTCGTAGGAGCAACAGAATTTATTGACAGCATCAAGGCCGAACTTCAACAGTTGGGCTTTGAGTCCATTCAAATAATATCTTCCTATGATAAGCAGCCTGCGATAAGCAATTTCGATGTTGTTGCCGAGAACGTCAATGAAGGTAGCTCCTGTATGTCAAAGGTAACAAACATACCGTTGATACTGCCATTCGATTTTGTAAGTGGAGCCGGTGCGATTGTGGTTATGCCCGATGATGAAAGTGATTTGCTATGCAAACCTGACCTCCGGCAATGGGCGGCAACATATATGGCCGGGTACTGTGCTTTCTGGAATGTAGCTGGTTGCGAGTGGTTGCGGGATTCATTATCCGACATCAGAAACGGCGTGACGAACAATGCGGCACTTAAAACCGCAGCACATATATGCGCACGGATAGCAGCCAACATCGCCGTCGGGCGTGAGGTTAAACACTTCCCTCGTTTCTATCTGTGCAAGAATTTAGAGTAGCTTGTTGTTTGTAGCCGCAACGATGGCTTCGGAGATATTGCGCACATCAAGTTTCTCGAATATGCGCTGACGGTATTTCTTAATGGTGTCGGGCGACAGGCATATTCGGTCGGCAATCTCCGACATGGTGTAGCCCTGAATCGACAGAGTGAGCACAGCCTTTTCCCCGTCGGTAAGAGTCGGCATCTGCCGCTTATCCCATCTGCGGGTGTTTTGGTTGTATTCAAAATAATCCGGAGTGCCGACACGGTGCATCTCAATATGTCCGGGGGCTGTGTGGGTGGAAGCCGATACAACACATAGGGCAAGCCATATATTGCCGTCGGATGTAAGCGCAAGCGGTGTCAACTTGTGATTAATAAGAATCTTACGACCGCCGCTAAGAACATGGAAATCGTAAGAGATATACCAGTCCTTACGCTCCTTGACCGGAATTGTGTGGTAAAATGAAAATCCCGCCTTGTTAAGATCAATCAAAAATTGCTGTTCATCTTCCGGCACATATTCGAGATAGAAACGATAGCCGAGTTTCATCATCTGCTCGGGTGTCAATCCGCACAGAAACATCGGATTTGGCGACACATACAGGAAATTCTGCTTGAAATAGTCGATGATATAGACGCTCTGATATGTAGAGCGTGAAAACGCCTCTGCCGAGCGGATATATTCATCCACCCGGCTGTAATCAAGTTCTTCGGGGAGCTTGACCTCATTATCAGGTATGAAGAAATCGTCGGTCGTTTTCATAAGATTCTTCGGATAATGCGTTGCATCAATTGTTGGATTTGTTCATTTCTTCTTCTACCAATCTCACTCTTGCTTGCAGTTCTTCTGCTGACGGGAGCAGATTTGAGGGAGAAATCCTGACATTGTCGTAAGACGCTACGCCCATCGATGTCTGTATGCCTTTGAACGCCCAACGGACATCTGTTTCGTCTTTATCACTGCATATAAGCAATCCGATAGTCGGATTATCATCCGGCCCTTTGAGCAATTCGTCGACGGCGTTGACATAGTAATTGAGTTTTCCTGCATACTCCGGATCAAATGCCTTTACCTTGAGCTCGACTACAACATAGGCTTTTAGCCGGATATGATAGAACAGCATATCAATCTTTCGGGAGCGGTTGCCTACAATGAGTTCCTTTTGCCGCCCTACAAATGCAAAGCCGGTGCCGAGTTCAAGAAGAAAACGGGTTATGTTCTGTTCGAGAGCAGCTTCAAGTTGTTCTTCCTTATAGTTGACAGGAACAGTCACAAATCCGAAGTCATAATTGTCCTTTGTGATTTCCTGCGCCATTCGACTTTGAGCCTCGGGCAGATATTCAGGGAAATTGCTGATGGCCTTGCCTTGAACCTTGTATAAGTTTGCTTTCAGCGAATTATCCAAAGTCTGACGGCTCCACCCGCCCAATATACACTCCCTCAGATAGAAAACTGTTTCGTCAATCGACTTGCATTTGGTTATTATATTTACCTGATGTCGCCACGGAACAAGACCGAGAACGAGAGGGAAGTCTGAATCTATTTCTGCACCAAGTTGGTGCAGTTTTATAAGTCGTTGAAAATTTGCATTTTGCAATTCTGCACCAAGCTGGTGCAGTTTTTCTTGTGTAGTTGTTGAAGAAAATGTAATATACCACTTCTTCATATTCCAAAGATTACGACTGCTAAAACCTTTCTCATTCGGAAAAGCCTCATGCAAGTCGAAACTAAGCTGTTCCACAACTCCGCTACCCCATTTTTCTTCAGCCTTACGAATGACAAGGTCGCGCCCGACACTCCAATTAAATGCAAGTTTTTCACTATTAACCTTGACTGCCGCTTTGATTTGTGCAGAATGATAGCGTTGCTTGATCTCGGAAAGCCAAGCAACATAGTCAGCGTCGATTTTGAAATCTTTTACTCTGACAATATGGGGTTCGTTATTCGTGAATAAATCAGCCATAGTATTGCAAAGTTATCACAAAATCCTGACATCCACAACCTAACATTTTGAAACTAACAAATGTTATATTTAGCTAATGGCTGAAGTTTATGTTTATGCGCCGGTCAATAGCAAACCGTTTTTTATTGATGTGCGTATTTCAGCACGAAGTAAATAACATATACCCAACTCATAAGTCCGTGAATTATAGCCCAGCCAACCGAATGCCATGTGCTATAACTGAGAACCATAGCCAATGCTGTTCCAAAGGAAATTCCAGACTTTACAGCCGATCCCTTGAATTTTTTTTCTTTATTTTCCTTAGTTATGTTGTCATTACTCATAATAGTAAAATATTTTCAGTAAAGTTACACATATTTAGCGATATAATACACAGTCAAGATGGTTTTTCGCATAATATTATATTCTTTACAAATTCTGTTTTAGCTTCTGTATACCCATCGCGGTCGTTTTTATACTTTGGCAGGAGCGATTGTTTCAACAGTTCATATTCTTTGGCTGCTGCGGGATGCTCAATCATATAATCGCGGAATAGTATTTCGTCATTGTCTCCTATTCTATGAAAATGTATATGAAAAACTTTGTCGGCATATCCGGTGGGAGTATAGCCCTTGTTAAAACTGATCCGATTGTCCGATTCCGACATACAGATGTACCCGTTGACTCCCATTATATCTTTTATCAGCGTCCAATCAATGTCGGTGCTAAGTTCCACGAGTATATCAATAATCGGTTTGGCTTGAATGCCCTTTATAGCAGTACTGCCAATATGATTGATTATAGGATCAAAGGATGAAAGGAGGTCAGATAGTAATCGTATTTCCTCTTTCGCCCAAATTGCCCATTTAGGATTATGAGGCGCCAGAACTATTGGAAATAACTCCCATAATTCATCCAAAGTCATATCCTGCAGCCGCTTACTCATTTCTTAAAGTTACGCTTTTTTCATAATCCATTTATCATTTTTTGATGCTCTTTCTGCACAATAGCCAAGTGGCAAGTCTTTCAGTTTGCCGATAGTCGGGTCAAGATCAAACACAGACCTTAGTGATACAATCCTTACCTCATCTTCATTATGTTCTTTACCACAAAGGAATTGCCAAGCCCCATCCTCTGAATCGTGTGATACAAATAATATCAAGCGGCTTTCTGTAGGTAAGAATTGCTATAAACATATCTAAATGTTCTAATTGTCAATAATACGGCATTTCGGCCGGGTGGAAGGTGATGGTTTTGGCGGTGACGGGGGCGGCGAGGAAGTAGCCGAGACAGAAGTCGCCGGTGAACATCGCGGGGCCGTTGCTGCCGTTCGATATGGCGACCAGATAGTCGTACATGGCGCGGCTTATCGGGGTCACCGTGGCCGTCACCACGTCGCCGTCGCGCAGCACGGTGTCGTCTTCTTCCTCCGATATATCCATGCGCGACGTCATCATCACCTCGTCAATCACACCGTCCGCGGCAACATTATCGGTGGTTTCAGTCCACATATACGGCTCGCCGTTGCGATAGACCCGCACCCAATAACAGTCGCCCGGTGTCGCGGATATGTCCTTGAACGACACTTTCAAGACCGCGACATGGTCGTATGGCATCCTGATCCAGCCGAATTCCATATTCTCAATCACGACTTTTTCGGGCATGACACATTCTGAGGCGTACGTCTTGTCGCCACGCCTCAAGTTGAGCCGATACTCGTGTCCCGTCACGCCTGCAAATTGACTGACATAGAGACCGTCCTCATCGGGCACGAGGGGCAGCATGTCTCCCGCCGTGAGGTCCTCGACGGTCACCACGGCGTCGGTGAGGCGGGTGCGGTCCATGGGTTGGTCCATGGGCGTGGTTTCCGTGAGCGAGACACGGGCGCCGAGGTCGTCGAGCGATGCCTCGATGACGAGTATGGGGTCGATGTCGCGGTAATCAAAATCCAGTTCCTTCTCGCACGACACGAGGACCGGGACGAGAATCAGTGGCAAAAATCTTGAAATCCTCATGTCTGTCATAATTTGATGGTATAGGATATTGACGGGACGAGGCCGAAAAGCGACTGCTGGACCGCGCGTGTGCCCGAGGGCTTGGAGGGGTCATCCTCGAAATAGACTATATAAGGATTATAACGGCAATAGGCGTTATAGATGCCGAACGACCATTGGGTATCGAAATGCCGTCCAGGCCGCGTCCAAGTGGCCGAGAGGTCGAGCCTGTGTACCGGCGGGGTGCGATAGCCATTGCGCTGCGAGTAATAGTAGCAGGTGGTGCCGTCGAGTTCATATTTCACGTCGGGGGCAGTCAGCGGCTGTCCGGACGAGAAAATCCACGACCCCGAGAGGCTCCACCTGTCCGATAGCCTGAAGACGGCTGCCAGCGACAGGTCGTGCCTACGGTCATTGGAGGCGTCGTACCAGCGGCCGTCATTGATGCCGGGGATGCGCGTACGGGTGCGCGAGAGTGTGTAGGAAATCCAGCCAGTGAGGCGCCCCACGTTCTTGCGAAACATGAATTCAAGTCCGTAGCTGCGCCCTCGGCCACCGAGTATTATGCTCTCGATGTTGACTTGCGAGAACATGGTGCGACCGTCCTGATAGTCGTAGACATTGCGCAGGGATTTGTAATAACCCTCGGCCGACCAGTCAAACATGCCGTCTGCCGTCATTCCGGCATAGCCGATTCCGTATTGCACGGCCCTTTCCGGCTTGACGACGTTTGATGTCAGGGCATAGCGGTCGAAGGGGAAACTGGTCGAACTCGAGCGGATGGCATGGAGATTCTGCGACGAGAGGCCGAATCCGGCCTTGATGTTGTGGAGCTGCGTGATGTCGTATTTCAGACTTATTCTCGGCTCGACGCTGAAATAGTTCTCCGGCCTATAGTCGGGCGTGGGCTCGGCCATTGCCTCGAATTTTCTGAATGGACGGCCCGACATGACTGAATAGAGATTTAGACGCACGCCCGAGGCCACCGAAAACCGCTCGGCAAACGTGCCGTCATAGGCCACCCACACAGAGTTCTCCCAACCCGAGCGGATGTCGAGCTCGCGATGGTCGCCATACTCCATCTCGGCAGACTTGACCCGCAGCAGTTCGGAGCTGAGTCCGGCCTCAAGACGATGTGAATCGCTGAGTGTGATGCCCACCTTCTCGGTCAGCGAGAAGTTCCTGACATACTCGGTCAGCTTCTGGTCTGTTCCGGCCATCGACATGCGCATGTCGGGCGAATAGTTGGTGAACGAGCCTGTCGTGGCAAACACAAGCCTCTCCCCTCTTCGGGTCAGCCAGTCGACCGATGCGCCGACATTGCCCCAATACATGCCCATGACGCGCTTGATGGCCATGTTGTCGCGCCCGGCAATGAACGAGACATCGAGATGGTCGCCCCGGCGCGGGGTGTAGTGTAGTTTGGCGGTGACGTCATAAAAGTTCATCACCGTGCTGCGATATTGTGGCACCATCTGCAAGAAGGCGTCGACATACGAACGTCTGGCCGTGGCGGCAAACGACAACCGGTCCTTGACCACCGGACCCGAGGCCATGACCTTGGCCGCGAGGATACCGATAGTGGCCGAGGCATCATATTTCTCAAGATCTCCGTTGGCCAGAGAGGTCTCGAGCACCGAGGCGGTCGCGCCACCGTATTCTGACGGGATAGGGCCTTTATATAAGGTGGCCCGGCCCACGGCATTGTCGTTGAAGGTCGAGAAGATGCCCATGACGTGCGAGGGGTTGTAGAGCGTGATGCCGTCGAGCCTGACAAGGTTTTGCGACGACGTGCCGCCACGCACCTCGAAACCACCTGCACCGTCACCCTCGCCATGCACGCCCGGCATGAGCGAGATGGACCTTATCAGGTCGTTCTCGCCAAACATGGCCGGGAGCCGGGCGAGTCGCGACAGTTCGAGCTGCTCGGCACCGATCTGTGTCGAGGCAAGACGCTGGCGCGCCGCCGAGCCGGTCACCGTGACCTCGCCGAGAGACCCTGCGGCTATGGTGTCTGTCGGCTCAGCAGACAGCACGTTCAGGGTCGACAAAATAGAAGCAGCAGTGATGATTGACCTTGTTCGCACAGCAGGTCAGAACTTTTTCAGCTCGCTGTAGAGACGATGCACCGGCAGGCCCATCACGTTGTAGAAACTGCCGCGAATGCCGCGGATTGCCGCTGCACCTATCCACTCCTGAATGCCATAGGCCCCGGCCTTGTCGAGCGGACTGTATCGCTCGACATAATATGCTATCTCCTCGGGAGTCAGAGTCCCGAAATCGACCTCAGACTCGGCGCTGAAGCTGACCGAATCCGTCGATTTCCTTATCGTCACGCCTGTCACGACACGCTGCGTGCGGTTCTGGAGCATGGCGAGCATGTCGGCGGCTCCGCGGAGGTCTTCCGGCTTGCCAAGCACCATATCGTCGAGAATTACGACGGTGTCGGCCGTGATAATGAGCTTTTTGCCATCATCGGCCAGCGGATAGGCCGCGGCCTTTAGCTGCGAGAGATAGAGGGGTATCTCTTCGGCCTTCATGCCCTCGGGCACGGTCTCGTCGACCGGATGGGAGGTGTCTACCGTAAAATCAATATCGAGCATCGCCAGCAGTTCGCGGCGACGGGGCGACCCGCTGGCCAGAATGATCTCATAGCGGTCGAGATTTGCAAGAGGATGAAACATTTCTATCGTGAGGATTTGGGAAATTCGTAGTCATCAGATCGGCCGGACGGCTATCCGAGTATCTCGAAGTAATCGACATATATCTCCGTGACCGTGCGCGATATGGCATTGCGGTCCTGCCACACGCGATGGCGCAGCTTGCCCTCGACATAGAGGCGCGTGCCCTTGCGTATGTATCGCTCGGCAGCCTCGGCCTGAGAGTCCCACATGACTATGTTGTGCCACTCGATGCGCGGCTGTGGCTGCGTCCCGTCGGGGCCGGGAGGCGGCGCGGGCTCGTTGGTCGCAAGCGAGAACGTAGCGATGGGGCGCGTCTGGACGTAGCGTATCTCAGGGTCCTTGCCCACATGTCCAAGCAGTATGACTTTGTTGACACTCATAGTCTTATGGCGGTTGATCTGTTTTATAGACTGCAAAATTAGCGATTTTTCACCTTAGATGAAACCATTGTGGCGTTTTGGATGTTTATTTAGGTAAAAAAACCATACAGAAGATGAAAATATATAATATTCTGGCGGCAGCCTTGATCTGTGTCGGCTCGATGACCGCAATGACATCATGCGAGAGCGGCGAAAAGCGCCTTGCGGGCCAACTGGCAGGAACGTGGGCGGGAACGCCCGAGACTGTCTCTGACGGACAGGCCATAACGGCCACCGTCACCGATACCTATTTCTTCGCACCCGACTCGGCGCAGCTGTCTGACGGCAAGTTTCCCATCGGGCCGCTCTTCATCAGCGCCGCCATCTCGATGAACACCCAGATAGTGGCCGAGGGTGAGTCTGTCGAGCCCCTGAGCCTCACGGCCTCTGCAGTGGCCAACGTCAGGGGCACTTGGAGCGCCATCGACGATGACGAGATCTCGCTCTCGGTCGACCCGCAGACGCTTACCGTCATCGTAGACCCCGACCAGCTCATGGTGACGTCGCAATCTCTGGGCACCGCCCCCGAGCCAACCATCGAAGCTATGCGCCCCGCAATGGCCGAGAAGCTGCAGCAGTCGCTCAAGGCGGCCCTGACACACCGGTATGCCGGAATGAAGCTGATGGACGATGTCAAGATCAAGGGTACCCTGCTGAAGTATGAGTCGGGACACGAGGATTTTGTTCTCACCCGACAGGGCGAAAAGTTGGGCGAATAAGAAAGATTCATTAACTTTGTGCCGATTTTTCACCCCTCAGACAAAACACCCCCACAGATGTACCGAAAAGGGAAACTATACTTCAGATATGGCACAATGGGATCGGCCAAAACCGCCCTCCTGCTCACCACGGCATACAATTTCGAGGAAAGAGGTATGCGTTATGTATGCCTCAAGCCATTCGTGGACACCCGCGAGTCGTCCAACGTCATCAGGTCGCGCATAGGCATTGAGCGCGAATGCACTTGGATCCATCACGAGACAGACCTCTATGAGATGGCCCGCGAGATGTTCGGACAGTCGGAGACCGTCATAGACTGGATTCTGGTGGACGAGGCCCAGTTCCTCACCGCCGAACAGGTCGATCAGCTCTCGAGAGTGGTGGACGACTTTGGCAGCAACGTCATCTGCTATGGCCTCCGGACCGACTTCAAGAGCCAACTGTTCGAAGGCTCGCGCCGACTGTTCGAGATAGCCGACACGATAGACGAGGTCAAGTCTACCTGCACCTGCGGACGCAAGACCATCATCAACGCCCGCATAGACCGCAACGGCGATTTTGTCGAGGAGGGCGAACAGGTCGAGATCGGCGGCGACGAAAGATACATTGCCGTGTGCCGCAAATGCTGGCGCAACAAACGCATAGAGCAGGCCGCCCGCTCGGCCCTGCCCTTCAAGGAATTATTAAACAACTGAGGCATGGACTGCGAAAGCTGACCTCCACACAAGCCTCTCCCCTCACACTCAACTCTCTTTATGAAACGTACCTTCATCCTTATGCTCGCCGCCCTCGTCATGGGCATCACGTCGACCCGCGCGCAGTCGGGAGTGACATCTCTGGTAGACGAGACCCTGACATACGACGTCATCTACAAATGGGGCTTCATCAACAAGGTGGCCGGATATGCCACGATGACCCTGCGCAACGACGGCGATTATTACCGGGCAAGCCTATTCGCTCGCAACGCCCCGTGGGCCAACAGCATATACTCGCTCCGCGACACGCTCTACACCACCATGACCCGTCAGGGGCTCTATCCGACCGAGTACACATACATAGCCCATGAGGCCGGAAAGTATAAAAAGGATGTCCTCACGTTCAACCACTCGGGCAACACCTTCACCGCCACGGCCAAGAGATACAAGCGTGCCTCCAGCAAGGCTCCGCTGACCGAATCGACCATCGACCTCGAGGCAAACGGCATGACGGTAGACATGCTCAGCTCGTTCTTCTATCTCCGCACCCTCGACTTCGACTCGATGAAGAGCGGCGACAGCCAGACGGTCAACATCTTCTCCGGCTCGAAAAAAGAACGCCTCAAGATAACATATCTCGGCCGCAAGACCCTACAGTCGGGAGGCCGCGACATAGACACTTATTACATCAACTTCACGTTCACCCGACGGGGTGTCGAGAGCTCGTCGCCCATCAAGGGATGGATTACCGCCGACTCGCGCCGCATCCCCCTGAAGGTCGAGGGTCGGCTCCCGGTGGGCAAAGTGAGGGCCCTGTACACCGGACCTAATCCCTGATGACAAGGAAAGTCACCATACTCGCCACGACAGACTTGCACGGTCTGTATTTCGACGGACACATCACTCCCCGCTCCGGGACAGGCACACTGGCCCGGATCAGGGAGTTTGTCACATCAGTGAGACAGAATGACCCCGCCGCGATACTACTCGACGCCGGCGACTTCATGGGTGGCGGCATCGCCTCGCACTGGTCAAACCACGTCGCGCGGACATCGCCCCACATCCCCGCCTCGATGGCCAACGAGACCGGCTATGACGCCATGTGCCCCGGCAATCACGACCTCGACATACCTCCCGAGACATTCGGCAGGTATGCCTGCCAGCTCAATGCGCCGGTGGTTGCGTGCAACATAAAGGGGATTGACAGCATCACCCCCTACACCATCATCAGACGCGGCGACATCCGGGTAGCCGTCATTGGCTCGGTGACCGCCGAGGCATCACTGCTTATGCTTCCCGGGGCAAGGCGAATCCCGCAGACCGAGGCCATCAGCAACACCGTCAGCGAGATAAGGCAACGACATCACCCCGACCTCATTGTGGGACTATTCCACGACGGTCCAGAGGAATGTCGCGCCATGGCCCACGAGGTCGCAGGGATAGACGTCATCTTCTGCGGGCATGTGCACAGCGACATCGGCGTATTCGACGAGGGCGATACCGTCATCGTCAATCCCGGTCCCTACGGACTGCGCATGGCCCGCGCCGACATCAGCATTACCGCCGACGGCCACCGCACCGAGACCTCGGTCATTGACCTGCCCGTAGTTAAGGCACCACCCATGCCGAGGGAGATAAGAGAGTTCGGCGACACCATCATCACTGACAGACCCGCATCCATCGACGAGCTGGTCCGACTCGCACTGCTGCAGGCATTCCCCGACGCCCTCCCCGTCATCGAAGAGTCAGGCATCTCGACCACATCCCCACTGACCATCGCCGAAACATTCCGCCACCTGCCCTACGACGACCACATCCTGAGGCTCATAGACCCCGCCTCGCCTAATCAGCCCATCAGCGTCACCACCTACCTCCACAGCCACCTCTACCCCCACCTCACCCCCACCCAAACCTCCCCCAAACCACTTAGATGCTATCTATACGGCGGCGTTTAGGCACAAAAAAAAGGAGGCCGAAGCCTCCTTTTGATCTTTCAGTCCGTAATGCCTGCGGGTCACAGGCCGTAATAATGCTTGAACCATTCGACCGTGCGGTCGATGCCTTGCTGCAGTGGCGTGTCGGGCTTGAAACCGGTAGCCTTGGCAAGGGCCGAAGAGTCGGCATAGGTCTGATAGACATCGCCGGGCTGCATGGGCAGGAAATCCTTTTTCGCCTCGCGCCCAATGGCGTTCTCTATGCAACTGATATAATCCATCAGTCTCGTGGGATGCGAGTTGCCGATATTGTAGATTCTGTATGGAGCCGTCGAGGTGGCCGGGTCGGCCTTCTTGTCGTCCCAGTCGGGATCGCCCTCGGGTATCACCGACGTGATGCGCACGATGCCCTCGACGATGTCGTCGATATAGGTGAAGTCACGCAGCATGTCACCGTTGTTGAACACCTTGAGGGGCCTGTCGTGCAGGATAGCGTCCATGAACAGAAACGGCGACATGTCCGGACGCCCCCACGGACCGTAGACGGTGAAGAACCGCAGACCTGTGGTCGGGAGGTCGTAGAGCTTGGAATAGGAATGGGCCATCAGTTCGTTGGATTTCTTGGTGGCGGCATAGAGGCTCACGGGATGGGCGATTCCGTCATGCTCTGAGAAAGGTACCTTGCCGTTTAGGCCATAGACGCTCGACGACGACGCATAGACGAGATGCTTGACGCCATTGTTGCGACACCCCTCGAGCACGTTGATGAACCCGTCGATGTTGCTCTCGATATAAGCCTGCGGATTGGTTATCGAATACCTCACTCCGGCCTGAGCCCCGAGGTTGACCACGGCGTCAAAGTCGCCGTTTGCAAAGAGCATCTTCATGGCCTCCTTGTCCTCGAGATTCATGCGGATGAAACGGTAGTTCGGACCGTAGAGCGTCGATTCGGCAAACTTGTACCACTTCTCGGCATCCTCGCGGGCTATTCCACTCTCGGCGAGGCGCGCGAACTTCAGCTCCGGGTCATAGTAATCGTTGATGTTGTCGAGGCCGGTTACCGTGTCGCCACGCTCGGCAAAACGGCGGACGACAAACGAGCCGATGAATCCGGCGGCGCCGGTTACAAGAATCTTCATGTTCGGATGATAATTAGTAAATGTGTGTAAGTATGAGTGTTAAAGTCAGTCAGGATAAAGTCGGGGGCGCAGCTGCGGAGGGTGACGAATCAGCCGAACCGCTCCTGAGCCTCCTTGTATGAGTCGAGCGACCCAATGTCGAAACGCCCGGCGGGCATGCGCCACGCATGGAGTGTCGAGACATCGGCAAGATAGTGCGCCAGATTGCCCGGAGCGTCAAAGCCGCAGCCGTGCGACAGGCAATCGCGTATCAGCGGCAGGTCGGACTTGGCATAGATATAGAACGGGGGCACGGCCCAGTTCGACACGGGATTCTCGGGCTTCTCCTGCATCTCGAGCACCTTCATGTCATCGTCAACGGCAATCACGCCGGTGCGTTGCAGCCGCCTCAGCTCGGGCTCGTGGTGACACATTATCACCGATGTACCCTTCTGCTTGAAGTACTCGACAAACCCTGCCAGCGAGAACTCGAGTATGTTGTCAGCCGCCAGCACCATGATGTCATCGTCGATGGCTTGTCGTTCGATGGCCAGCAACAGATCCCTCACCGCGCCCAGACGGGTCTCGTTAGACGATGTCCCGTCGTCGATTATCGTCACCGGCTTGCTGTAGTTTGTCGTCTTGACCCACTCCTCGAATATCGGGGCAAACTTGTGGTTGGTCACGATGACGTGAGAGTCAATCTCGGGCAGCTTGTCCAGATCGTCGAGCATTCGCTCCAATATGTTCCTCTGCCCCACCTTGAGGAGCGGCTTGGGGAAATTCTCGGTCAGCGGATAGAGCCGGGTGGCATATCCGGCGGCTATGATTATATTCTTCATTGTCTACAGGAAGTCAACCCCGTTGGCAGGGTCACAGAAAAAGATTTCGAAAGAGTCCTTATACTGGGGATATACCGCCAGATACTCGCGCGTCACGGTCTCGCGTATCGAATCGAGCTTGTCGGGATCGACAAGCGCTATGCACGCCCCCTTGAAGCCCGCGCCGCTGAAACGGCCTCCATATATGCCGTCGGTCTCGCGCATTATCTTATAGAGGGTTATCAGCTCGGGCGAGCCACATTCATAGTTGTTCATCGAGCTCTCGCAGCTCTCGAACACATACTTGCCAAAGCTCTCGATGTCGCCGGCCTCCCACGCCTTGCACCCTGCGGTGACTCGGTCGCACTCGGTGAAAAAGTGACGGGCCCTGCGGGCAAAGCGCCCGGGCATCTTGTCGGCATACTTCTCGAGCAGCTCCTCGGGCACATCCCTCAGCCTCGTGTCGGCCAGCTCCTTGAGATGCTCGCCCTCGTAGGCCTGCATTATCCAAGCCGCCGTCTTGCACTCGGACACCCTCAGGTTATAGTCCGTGCCTGTGAGCTTGCGCGTGACGCCCGAGAAGAAGATGCCAAACTTGAACGGCAGCGGCTTGGGCTTGTCGCCCCCGAAGGGGATGAGTCTGTGCTCGCCCGTCTCGGTGTCGAGCCACAGGAGCTTGTCGGCCTCGCACAGCACCACGCAAGCCTGATCGAGAATACCGTTGTTGAGCCCCACGTATCCGCGCTCGGCCACCGAGGCATAGTTTATCACCTGCTGCCTTGTCAGCCCCAGATGATTCACCTTGTCGAGAGCCATGACGAAACCGCACAACAGCGCGGCCGACGACGACAGGCCGCCAATGGGCATCGAGCCCTTGACGATACCGCGAATGCCCTTCTCGAGCCTATGATCCTGCTGGAGGGCCCATACGGCGCCACGCAGGTAATCGCCCCAGTTGCCCTGCTTCTCCTCGACCGGACGCTGCACGTTGAAGGTCGTGAGCCCCTCGAACGACAGCGAAGCCATCTCCACCTTGCCCGAATCGGTGGCCGAAAAAAGAAACTCTATGCCAGAATTGAAGGCAAACCCCGACACCAGACCATGCTGATGGTCGACATGCGCCCCAAGCGGACAAATCCTATAAGGCGAAAACAACTGATACAGCGCATCCCCCTTGCCGAAGAAAGTGCGATACGCCAAAAATAAGTCGTTCATCATTTCAAAAGCTCGTTATATATCTTCATGTGTGTGTCCACAACGGACTTTACATTAAAATCGCGCTCGGCTTTGGCTCTTGCCACCTGCCCCATCCTTATTCTAAGATCCTTGTCTGCTATAAGCCGTTCCAATCTGTCGGCGAGCATGGCAGGATTCTTGGGCTCAACCAAAAATCCATTCACCCCATCGTCAACGACATCCCGACATCCAACAGAGTCGCATGTAACAATAGGCCTACCGATTGCCGATGCCTCGATGAGAGATTTGGGAACACCCTCGCGATAATATGACGGGAATGCCATTATGTGGCTCTTTTCGAGTAAGGAATGTATGTCATCACGTTCTCCCAACCAACAAATATATGAACCGTCACAATGACTGTCCATATACTCTTTGGTCACTCCACTCTGATTAGCAGTCAATCGTCCACAAAGTTGGAATATGACTTTGTCGCTATATTTGGTCCTAAGGATCTCTGCAGCTTCGATTAGATCACAAATACCTTTCTCTTTTACCATACGGGCTGTGAACATGATTTTAACTTTCCCCTCGTCATGTTCGGGTACATATTGATAGTCACTGAGATTGATTCCGGATCCTTTGGTAAATTCAATCTGAGATAAATTGATTACCTTATTATCAATGAAGATTTGTTTATCATCATTATTTTGAAAAATCACTTTGACACCATCTCGACGGTTTGCAAAGCTCATTACTTTTAAAATCGCTTTAGCTACGGTAGATATGCGATTCCCGTTAAATAATCCTCCCAGACCGCTAACGGCATTAACAACGCCCTTGACTTTAGTAATTTTTGCTGCGACCCCGCCCCAAAGAATATTCTTTAAGCCCACATGGTGAACGATGTCCGGACGTTCAGTCTTATATAATTTTCTTAGAAAAAGGAAAGTTTTAAATTCTTCCAGTAAATTCATACTGGTAGGATTTATCGGCAGATTCAAGGTGCATAAACCAAGACTTTCAATTTCCTTGAAATGACCTGTATCTTTTGACACAATAGTGACGTCAAAGCCGTTATTCTTTGCAGCAAGAGCTATTTCCCGCCGATGCGACAGAAAAAAACGATCTTCATTGATGATCATAAGAAGTTTAGGCATGTTCCCAATCTATTTTATCGAAGTAATTACCTAATTTAAAATCAAATTCATCGGGAGAGAATTTAACATAACCGCTCCATGGATAGAATGTCAACTCTCCAAAATAAATTTTACCCCGTATATTGTAAAGGTCCACTCGGACAAAAGGAAATTCCTTAGATAGAATTGACGCAATCTCAAGCATTTTATCCAGATTAACGGGTGGCTCAATATCCCTTGTATCGCCCGGACAATCACTGGTCACTTCTATTCTATTCCATTTAATATCATAGAAATTTCTCTTATGTCCAATATACCTGTCGGTATCGACAATTATTATTTCCGGTTTTCCATTAAAGCAGAGAATCTTGAAGTCTTCAATACCAGCTTCCGGATTATCCGGATTTTCGAGATACTCTTCAATAACTATCTTTGGAGAATCTATCCCATCATAAGCCCACTCTCGTCCGGCATTAAATGTCTTTAACTCAAGCCATTTATTAAGATTGGAACGACATAATTCCCTATCTATCGAACCCTTATCTTTGCATATGATAACATTTTCACCACCACCACCATTGGTAGTTTTCATAACAAATTTATTGGGAAGTGTGTCGAAATCAATATCTTCAGCTTTATTGTAAACGCCATAAAGACTTGTAAGTATTGACCCAAGACCTAACTCTGTCACGTAATTACGAACTTCATACTTGTCAACACACCGATGCATGACAACATTTCGATACGTGGCTTTGTAAATCTGAAGATATTCAGTAAACCTTCTTGGTTTAGACCAATTAATCATTTTACCGAACTTAATGTAATATTGCAATGACAACATCACTTTGTCCGGTAAGAAAGAGAAAGCTTTCAGAATAGCAAATCTGACAGCTTGACTCTTGAAAAGTTTTTTATATTGATTCATAAAACAGTTTTAAATGCGATTAAAAAAAATAGCCAATTTAAACAATAGATTATGCAATTTCTTAGTACTGCGAAATCTATTTGAGAATATGATGTCAACCTTAGATCTGAAAGATTTTTTGTAACCTAAGATTAGATCCAAGGACTCGCGTTCTTGAATTGGCATAAAAGCGCCTATACTCTTCTCAAGCTCAAAAGCCTGCTTTGAACGTCTATTATCATTATTAATAAACATTTTTAACCTTCTTTTCCATCGTTGGGTTGAGGACTGATTATAACCAATAGTATTATTACCATGCTGACGGTATAGAATATTACCTTTAGTATCGTGAATAACTATCCCTCCAAGAGACAGATTTACCTGATAAACCCATGAGTCATGAATGATTATGTTGGATGGATCTCCAAGAACAGCTTTTTCGAGAACAGCTCGATTGAAAATCATTGAACATCCTATGCATGGTTGTAAGACAAAAGACTCTCCAAAAGTCAATAAAGCATTATAATGATAATTTCGTGCATTCTGTAGATTACCATCAACTAAAACCGGGTCACAATAATATAGCTTGTATCTGTCCTCAGCTTTATCTAATAAAGAAATCCCTGATTTAATTTTTTCGGGCAACCAAATATCATCCTGATCAGCAAAGGCAAAATAAGTAAAATCCGAGAAATTTTTTACTGCCTCTTCCATTAATCTAAAGAAGCTTTGCTTGCAACCACAATTTTTCCCCGAAATCAATCTAAACTTATCCGGATACTTCGATACATAATCCTTGATTATTTCTTGTGTATCATCGGACGAACCATCATCCCTGACAAGAGTAAAAATTTCGACTTGAGTCTGATTTAATATAGAGTCTAATTGCTGACCTATATAATCACTTCCATTATAGCAAGATAAAAGAATTAGAACCTTTGACATATGAATTTAGAAAATACCAATTAATACTCGTAATTTTAACCACAGGTCATTCATAGCTCGTCCTGTAGTATATCTCCTGTCTTTTAGTAATGTAATTTTTGAAAAGAGATTGGAATTATAGTTTGCTATACGTCTAAGCGAACATTTAGCTTCATCAGTAAGATAATCTCCATAATGCTGCATCATATCAATTGCCGTGTGCTCACGCAAGTGTTTAGTCTCAGAAAAATTATTAAAACGTCTTTTCCAACGATCTAAAAATCCGTTCTTACTTCCAATCTGATTGTTTGAGTGTTGGCGATATAGAATATATGATTTGTCATCAATATACACTTCACCACCACAAAGTAAGGCCAATTGATATGTTCTATAGTCATGGGCCGGAACAAAATCTGTATTTGTCTTTGATAAAGGTTCTAAAAGATTTTTTGAGAACACCATTGTACAACCTGTAGCAAGATTGCGAATTGAACAATTATAAATATCAGGTGTAATTTCTTTTCGATTAATCAGTCCTCTAACTTCACCATTTTCATAATGATATAAATTGGAACAATATAATTTTATTGGGTTATCAATCCTGTCAAGAGCTGTAACTGCTGTATGTAGTTTTTCTTCAAGCCAAATATCATCTTGGTCACAAAATGCAAAGTAATCGTAATTTTCTTTACGATTATAGGCTTCATTTACCAATGTGAAAAAAGATTTTCGCCAACCAATATTTTCACCATTAATTAGCTCAATAGTTTCAGTATTACGCGATATATAGTCTTGAATGATTTCACAAGTTTTATCACTGGATCCATCATCACGAACTAAAATATGTATCCTTATATGTTTTTGATTTAACAATGAATCAAGTTGCTCACCTATAAAGCTCTCTCCATTGTAAGCTGACAATAATATCAATACTTTTTTCTCAGACATATTTTATCTTTACTATTTCAATATGCGTGATAATATCTATAAACAGCTTCTCTGTTATTATCTTTTTGAGGAACTATTTTTGTAGAATAAGGTATATATCGCATCCATTCCCGTAGATTAGACTTTCCAACTCTTGCATTTAAATCATAAATCTGTAATCCAAACCAAGGCAAGAAAAACAAAAGCCAAATACTAAAACTTAGTTTTTTATATGCTCTATGTATTGTAAGTTTTGGTTTAATGCTTTTAAATGCACACGAAGATACGAAAATGATCTCAAAGGGAAAGAAATAGTTATTATATCTGTAGAATATCGCAATCGGAATACACAATACAGCCATAATCATACAGATACTAACCATAAATTCAACCATCTTCTCAGAATCATTACCGACAGCCGGTCTACCCTTCCGAGTATAATGCTTCAATAATATCGGATATATGATAAACCGGATCACGACTGATATTATACCATTTATATTTAGTCTATTTGATGATAAATCTGTATTGGAATAGGTTTCCATTCGTTCTGTAACGCTATCTATTGTTATCAGGCCTTGCATTATATTGAAAAATGTCATTTGAATAGCTGAAACAATAATAAAAATTGCAAACAGCACGAAAATGGTACGTTTCCTTATGACAAATAAATTCCTGATTGTCGGTAAATATAATATGGGCAGGATAAAAGTAATTATAGCAGAAACATG
The DNA here is from genome assembly GCA_001689495.1 of Bacteroidales bacterium M8. Classification (GTDB taxonomy): domain Bacteria; phylum Bacteroidota; class Bacteroidia; order Bacteroidales; family Muribaculaceae; genus Duncaniella. The sequence goes on from LUJS01000035.1 coordinate 59,411, forward strand.
AAAGGAGAATGATATAAGGCAGCATATATAATACCTTATCCATGATTTTCTAACAAAATACTTCCATGAAACCAAAAAGACCGCAACAGCCAATGATTCTCGCATCACTTCACACATGAAATTTAGATACAAGAAAACGAAATAAACGGTTATTGCGAAAAAAACATTACGAGTATTATGTTTGAAAAAGTTAAAAATCAAGCTATTAACAATTACAGCATGAAACAATTGCATGACAATAAAATCACTTGAAATCGTCCTACAAAGTGAAGTCAATAAAATATAGCCAACCGCAAATCGACTGTTTTTTATATATGACAGGGTTAGATCAAATAAATCCGGAGTTGAAGCGAATGATGATTCATATCTGATTGAGTCTACCCCAAGGCGGTACCTGAGACCGGCCAAAAGGATTAACAAAAGTAGAGATAGTATGTACCACAATTGTTTGTTCTTAGTTTTTCCCCTGTAATCGTAATAGTAACTAAGAAAAATAAACAACAAAAATATAATCAGATAAATCATCTATCTTTCTATTTTCAATTATTTTACTGAAATAATTGTCTTTGCGATAAATCGGGATTTCAACAAGAATAAGAAAGCTAATTTTCTCAACACACTATAGTCTGTGTGCTCAAGCGCATCTTCTGCGAATTTAGCATAATCCTTATTTTTGCGTACATATCTGCTAAAATATTGTCTGAATAATGTTGAGTTTAATATCTTCAGACCATTGCTAACATGATCAGTGTATTTCCGCATGAAAAAGCAACGTATATCATAATAATTCTTAATGAATGCGACATCCTTGTTTATATCATCACTATGGCTGGCAGAATTTTCAAGCTCTCTGTAAACACCTGTTTCAGCTTCTATGGGTATTATATCTGACTTCAAGGAGATATAAAGCCATAAAGGATAATCTGCCATCAAGAGTGGGAATTCTATTTGCGATAGAATATCATTTATAAATGAATAAAACAGGCTTTTACGGAATACAGTAGTCAGAGTAGGAATGCAATTCCCGTCAAAAAGCAACTGGTTGAAGGTTTTAAAATATTTTGTGTAGGTTTTATTGTCTGAAAAAGCACCATCTTTCAGGCATTTGACTCCGGTATAACACAATCCTGCGTTCCGATTCGATTCTAAAACATCAAATTGCTTTTGCAGTTTATTTTCATCTGTCCAATAATCATCTCCTTCACATAATGCCACATATTCACCTTGCCCATGATTAATGACATCAGTCAGTATTTTAAAAAAGTTGCGATGTTTCGAATATTGATTTTCAGTCTGAATAATCGGCTTAATAATATCAGGATATTTAGCCGCATACTCTCTGATTATATCTGACGTTCCGTCTGTCGATGCATCATCATGAATAATGACTTCGAATGGAAAGTCTGTCTTTTGCATCAGAAATCCGTCAAGACATTCCCTGATATATGGAGCATGGTTGTATGTCAGACTGACAATACTTACAACAGGTTTACGATCTTTGGAGTCTGCCATAAATCAATACAACAGTTTCAATAGTTCTCTATTACGACTATGCACAGCCTTGCAGGGGACACCATAATTAATGGTCCACGGTTGTGTCGTTTTGTTGACAAGACTCATGGCACCTATCACAGAACCTTCGCTGATAGTTACGGCAGGAAATACGACACAATTACATCCAATCTGGACATAACGCTCAAGTGTTACCTTACCGCCGGTGACATTAGTGGTATTATCTGGATGAATCGGGCCAATCAGGTAATCTCCCGAAAAGTCATCCATCGCGCTGTATATGGTCGATCGGGGTGAAATACCAGTATAGTCCTGCAACTCTATACCTTCGGCTCCATATAACGCGACGTATGCTGAAATATGAATATTGTTGCCAAGTTTTATATGACCGGAGAGGATACAGAAGTCATCTATTCGGACATTGTTTCCGATAATCATCTTCGATGCACCATAAAAGCTGGCCTTACGACTGATTCTGACGTTTTCTCCGACAGATTGAAATCCAATCTGTCGGAGTTCTTCATCAGAAAGAAATGACGTTATCATTTTTTGATCAGGTCGATTACGCGATCTATATCCTCTTCGGTCAACGAATGATGCATCGGCAGACAAATCACTTCGCTGGCCATGCGTGTGGCTACCGGTAAGTTCTCCTTGCCGGCTGACGGGAGTCCACGATAGGTCGAGAACTCTGAGATGAGCGGATAGAAGTAGCGGCGACCTAGCACGTCATGGTCTCGCATCTTGAAATAGAGTTCGTCGCGTGTCATGCCATATTCTCCGGCATTGATGAATATGGGGAAATATGAATAGTTGTATGTCACGTCGGGTCGTTCGGTGAACATGCTGATACCCTTGACACCGGTCAGAGCCTCGCGATAACGATCGGCCACATGATGGCGGGCCTCGATGGCTGCATCCACATGCTTGAGGTTAAGAAGACCGTAGGCGGCACGGACCTCGTCCATCTTCGAGTTGATGCCGGGGGCGACCACTTCCGTCTCACCGGCAAAGCCAAAGTTCTTCAGGTAGTCGATACGCTGTTTGGTCTTGGCATCGTGACACACGAGAGCACCACCCTCGACCGTGTTATATGTCTTGGTGGCATGGAAAGAAAGTGTCGATATATCTCCGGCTTTCAGTATCGACTCCCCGTTCACCTTGACGCCAAAGGCATGTGCGGCATCATATATGACCTTAAGGCCATATTTGTCGGCAATGGCTTGGATTGCTTCGGTGTCACAGGGATTGCCATAGACATGGACAGGCATGATTGCCGTAGTCTTGGGAGTGATGGCGGCCTCGATCTTGGCGGGGTCAAGATTGCCGGTAGCGGGGTCTACGTCGACAAAGACAGGCTTGATGCCGTTCCACCACAATGAATGGGTCGTGGCGACAAAACTATAGGGTGTCGTAATGACTTCGCCGGTAATGCGCAGTGCCTGAAGGGCCGTTATCAGAGGGAGCGTTCCATTGGTGAAAACGCTTATGAACTCGACGCCGAGATAGTCACACAAGGCTTTTTCGAGCTGCTGATGATAGTATCCGTTGTTGGTAATCCATTTACGGTCCCAAATATCCTGAAGGTATGGGATAAACTCCTCGAGAGGTGGAAGGAGAGGCGAGGTAACAGTGATCTGTTTTTTATCCATATATTAAATGTGTTGAGTTTGCTATTTTCTTTTTATGAGTCCCAAGAGTTCCTTGAGGTCTGTAGACTTTGTCATAGTAGTAACGATGAAAAAATATACCAGACCGATAGCTATTCCGGACAGCAGTTTAGCAATATTGCCGTGGACCAAATGAACTACCCCAAGGACTATCAGGAACATCGAGAGAGAGTACAGGATTGTCGGTGCCAGATCCCTTATCTGCCTGACAAAACCGACATCAATAAGTTTTCCCGTGTAGTATGTGTTGATGATCAGTGCAAGTATGGAGTTAAGAATCGCACCGTAGCACATCGCGACCAGTCCCATGGGCACGGTGGCTACAAGTATTGCCAGACCTATGATCTTCTTGTATATTTCCAGCTTGAGAAACAGGTCACTACGCCCCTTGACCTGCAATAGGTTGAGATTGATAGCATGGACAGGAAACCACATCATTGAAAAACAGATTATCTGCAACAGTTGTCCGGCAAATGCCCATTGCTCGTTGAGGATGACAAAAATAAAGGGTTCGGCCACGCCTGCCAGCCCCATCATCAAAGGGAAAACGACAAAGGCCGATACTCTTAACGACTTTCTATATACAGTTCTAAGCCTTTGATCATCGCCCTGTATGGAACACAAGACCGGAAACGTGACCCTCTGTACGATACCGGAGACATTCGAAGACGGAAACTCTGCAAACTGATGAGCTCTTGTATAATAGCCAAGATCTGAGGCCTTGAAAACTTTTCCGATAACAATCAGGTAAAGATTCTTGTAAATACAATCAAGTATACTTGATAGTGCAAGTTTAGACCCAAATGAAAATAACTCCTTGAAAGAACTCCAAGAATACAAAAAAGACGGACGCCATTTAGAAAAAATCCACAGCAGTACGGCAACTATAACAAGATTGGTAAGTTGTTGAGCAACAATAGACCATACCCCGAAACCGGAATAAGCCATTGAGATGCCTATTATGCCCGAAACTACCGCACCGGAGAGTGTCGCTTTTGCCTGAGTCTTGAAATCTATGTTTACAGTCAGGAGAGCACGCTGAACGACAACAAACGAATTGATGACGATGCTCAGACTTATTACTCTTGTAAGCTCGATCAGAGCAGGCTCATCATAAAAACTTGCTATGAGTGGAGCCGAGAAGAACAGTATGAAGTAGAGAATGAAGCCAACAGCGATATTGAAATAGAAAACGGTTGAATTGTCAACCTCAGACCTATCTTGCTTGCGGATAAGAGCTTGAGAGAAACCGCTGTCTATCAGCGCCTGCGAGATGGAAATGAATATGACCAACATCCCGACTAGGCCATAGTCACCGGGCGTAAGCACCCTTGCCATCAAAATCATGACGAGGAATTGTATCCCTTGAACGGAAAACCGTTCAATCGAACTCCATACAGTACCCTTGACAGTCTTGTGTTTAAGCGAGTCGGACATTCAAATCAGAATAATTGCTCACGAGTCCAACAAACTCCCTCTTTGACAATTTTAGCAGGACGTCCTACTATTAGACAATTAGTTTTATCAAATATCCTTGAAACTGTTGTATCGCTTCCTACTATACACCCGTCTGCAATATTTGAGCCCTTCATTATTTTAGTGTTCGGAGCTATCCATACGTGCTCTCCAATGTTCACATTCTGAGGGCCATTTATTCTTTTATTCGTCTCCAAATCAAAAATAGGGTGACTGTCAGATGTCCTGATGATAATATTGTTGGAGAACATACAATCTCGTCCAATAGTTATCTTCGTAGAATTCTCCTGAGCATTGAAATGACAAAGCATAGTGAAAGTGCAATCTTCACCTATTATAATTTCAATATCATTGCCTTCTGCCCATATACTACAGCCTTCACCAAATCTGCCTTTTATGACAATTCGATTATTATTTCCTCTTATACGGACGTGAAGATTATTCAATCTGCATCCTCTTGAAATAGAAATATGATTATGTTGTCCAATAATATCCTTGCTTAAATGACCTTGAGCATCATTTTTGAGATCCAATGATCTCAAACTCCTCAATTGCTTCCATTTTAGCAGTAGAGTTGAACAAAATATATTCAAATAGTAATTACGTCGGATAACAGATAGTAATTACGTCGGATAACAGATTTAAGCGAAACGCCCATATTTTCGTTTGCTTTAAAAAATTCGTTATATCATTAATTTGAGAGTAGAGCGCGTCTAAAGCATTAATACCCTCCATTCCGGCTCCGGGGTGGGGTCGGGATGTCGGGGAGGCTCGATGTCGGGGGCCGAGTCGCGGCAGGATGCCTGAATCCGGGTATCCTGTGCCGTCTCTCCTGTGTCTGTTTCCGGATTTGGTCTGATGCCGGGAGTGAACAGACTCACTCCGTCTGGATTATAGTGATTGTCGTTTTTAAGTTAATTTGTAGGTGCAAAATTAAGTTTTTTTTGCTAACTATCCAAACTTTCGGGCGAGTATTTGGGTCGGTGTTCCGGGCGTAGAGGCAGAATTATATTGTAATTTTGTGTGAATTTGGCATTTATTTCGTACCTTTGCCGCCGATAACAGAAGTTTTAGGACACACTTTAATCTCAATATTTACCAATAACGTACAATTTCATGAAGACCGCTTTAATAACGGGTATTACGGGGCAGGACGGTAGCTTTCTGGCCGAGTTGCTGCTCGAGAAGGGTTATGACGTGCACGGAACCATCAGACGCTCGAGCGTCGACTTCCGCGAGCGTATCGCTCACCTCGAGGGCGAGCCCAACTTCCACCTCCACTATGCCGACCTCGGCGACTCGATGTCGATAATGCAGGTGGTGTCCAAGGTCCGTCCCGACGAAATCTATAATCTGGCCGCGCAGAGCCATGTGCAGGTGTCGTTCGACTCGCCCGAGTTCACGGCCGACGTCGATGCCACCGGCGTGCTGCGAATCCTCGAGGCCGTGCGCCTCTGCGGACTCGGCGACACGTGCCGCATCTATCAGGCGTCGACCTCCGAGCTCTATGGCAAGGTCGAGGAGGTGCCCCAGAACGAGAAGACCCCCTTCCACCCCTATTCTCCCTATGCCGTGGCCAAGCTCTATGGCTTCTGGATCATCAAGGAGTATCGCGAGGCATATAATATGTATTGCTGCTCGGGCATTCTGTTCAACCACGAGTCAGAGCGACGCGGCGAGACCTTCGTGACGCGCAAGATCACTCTGGCGGCTGCCCGCATCGCTCAGGGCAAGCAGGAGAAGCTCTATCTGGGCAATCTCTCGAGCCTGCGCGACTGGGGCTATGCCAAGGACTACGTGGAGTGCATGTGGCTGATATTGCAGCAGCCCAAGCCGGACGACTATGTTATAGCCACCGGCGAGCAGCACTCGGTGCGCGAGTTCTGCCTCCATGCCTTCCGCCGCGCCGGCATCGAGCTGGTGTTCGAGGGCGAGGGCGAGAACGAGAAGGGCATCGACAAGGCTACCGGCAAGGTGGTCATCGAGGTTTCGCCCGACTTCTACCGTCCGACCGACGTGGTCAATCTGTGGGGCGACCCCACAAAGGCCCGCAACGAGCTGGGCTGGGATCCGTCGAAGAAGACGTCGTTCGAGCAGCTTGTCAACCTGATGGTCGACGCCGACATGGCCAAGGTGGCTGTAGAGCGCGCCGGCGAGCAGGTGAGGACCAATCTCGAGGAGTATCTCGAGAAGGGCATCGTCAAGTAACACCGCCCCTCTCTCGGACGCCGAAACATATCCGGACCGTCGGGACAGTCGTCCCGGCGGTCTGTATGTTTTTGAGTTTTCGTAATTTTTCGCGACGAAAATATTGTTTTTTACGACAAAGAGATGTGAAAAATAAAAATTTTTATATAACTTTGCCGTGAATTTTTCAGCACACAGTGCACACAAACACCTAATCAAATTATATGAAGAAATCTTTACTCCTTGGCGTTGTGGCCCTGATTGCCTCAGGCTCCGTTCAGGCCGCCACTCCGCAGAAAATCGAGAATTTCAACATCACGTGCGTGTCGCCCGACGGCCGCTATGTCGTGTCCGAGCTCTATGGCGCGGTGGTGATCATCAAGGACCTTCAGCAAGACAAGGACTATGTCTATGCCTGCGAGGAGGGCGTCACTGACTATTCGATCGGCCATGGCAACGCCTTCTCCGACAACGGCATCATGGTCGGCTCGACCGTATTTGACGGCGACGCGGCCTATTGGCGCGACGGCGAGTGGCACCAGATCGAGGTGGCCAAGAAATATCCCATGCGATTCACCAACGCCATCACCAAGGACGGCTCGATGATCGTGGGCGACGTATCGAACCTCGAGAATACCCTCGGCAATGACGGCCTGATGATGGTGCCCTCGTTCTGGCTCGACGCCGACGGCGACGGCGTCTATGAGAGCGAGACCCTGCTCCCCTATCCCGACAAGGACCTCTTCAACGGTATCCCCCAGTATGTCAACGCCATCAACGTGAGCGGCGACGGCAAGGTCATCGTGGGTCAGGTCGTGGCCAGCTCGGGCTTCTTCATCTATCCCATCGCATGGAAGCAGGATGCCGAGGGCAAGTACCAGTACTACTATCCCGGCATCGAGCTCTTCAACCCCAACCACCTCGAGATACCTCAGGATCCCGGCCCCCAGCCCAGCATGCCCAACGAGGACGACTACATGACCGCCGAGCAGCTCGAGGCATACAACGCAGCCTACATGGAGTGGGCCATGAACGGATATGAAGGCGTGATGCCCGAGAAGAAAGACTTCATGTCGCCCGAACAGAAGGCTGCCTATGAGGCCGCTTACGCCGCATACGTCGAGGCACAGAACATCTGGTATCCCAAGTACTTGGCATTCGAGGAGGCCTCGAATGCCATCATGAGAACCTCGCCCAACTATGTGTTCAACACCTGCAGCATGTCGCGCAACGGCAAGTATATGGCTCAGGTCTGCACGCAGGAGGGCGAGGAATACTGGGATCCCTCGTTCAACTACACCATGCAGTTCGACCTTGAGAACGGCACCGTCAAGAAGTTCCCCGCCAGCCAGAATGTAGCCCCCTACGAGGTGCTTGACAACGGCACCGTGCTCGGTGCCGAGTTCTTCAGCATGATGTCTTCGACAATGCCCTCTCAGGCATACATCGCCAATGCCGAGAACAGCGAATACGCCCTGCTCGCCGACTATCTCAAGACCGCCGATCCCGCCACCTACCAGTGGCTCGACGAGAACATGCGATTCAACGTAGAGACCGTCGATGCCGACTACAACCTCGTCACCCTCGAGAACTACCTCGTCACCGGCACACCCCACTGCTCGGCCGACATGAGCACCATCGCTCTGTCCATCTATCCCGTCATGTTCTGGGAGTCTGACTACGAGGCACTCTCCGTCATCATCACGGGTCTCCAGTCGGGCGTCAAGGACGTGATCGGCAAGGCCGACATCGCCCTCAAGGCTTCGAAGGGCGGCGTCTTCACCATCGACGGCGAGGCCACGAGCCTCACGGTCTACGACCTCAACGGCCGCACCGTATTCGCCACCAATGCACCTGCCTCGATCGTCGAGACCGGCCTCGGCTCGGGCCTCTACATCGCCAAGGCCACCGACGCCAAGGGCAACACCTCTGTAGTCAAGGTGGCATTCTGATAGACCATTCCCCTATCTCCATACACCAAGCGCCCCGCAACCGTCAGACATACGTTGCGGGGCGCACACTTTTTTATATCAGGTATTGTAGAGCCTACAGGTTCGATTTCTTGTTCATCTGGCTCTGCACCAGCTCGCGGTCGCGCTTGCGCTCGGCACGGCGCTCATATCCGCGACCCATTATCATCAGCAGGGCCCCGATCAGTATCACCGCACATATCGACAGGACGGCCGTGGTGGTGGCAAATGCTATCGAGCCCGCCAGCATCATGATGAGATATGCGAACACGACACCTATCAGTATTATAAATCCCAGCCAGAAGAGACCTTTACCAAGAGTATTCATAACTTAATCTGTTTTGACGTTTGTTTATAATCATAATGCCTCAGGGCCCTGAAATGTTCACATAAATCAGGCCCTCCGTCCCGAAAGACAGAGGGCCATGTTTCTTGAGCCGTTACCGCGACTTATTTGGGCAGGTTGAAGGCTTTGGTCATCTCGGCCATCTGGGCGTCAGACATGCCCTCGGGCTCAAAGCCCATGTTCTTGGCGGCGATATAGATCAGGGCCGACTTGTTGAGCACGTCTACCTGATCGAAGGCAGCCATGATGTCGGTGTCGATGGCAAACACGCCATGCTTCTCCCACAGGGTCACGTCATAGTCGCCGAGCTCGCGGATTGTCGAGGCGGCGAGCTCGTTCGAGCCGGGCAGCTGATAGGGGATGATGCCAAGACCGCGGGGGCAGAAAGCCTTGGTCTCGGGGATCATACTCCACAACAGGCGGGTGGCCACGTCCTTGTCGAGGAACTTCTTGCAGTGGCTCATTGCAACCAGCTCGATGGGATGGGTGTGCAGCGATGCCTTGTAGGGCGAGCCCTTCTCGATCAGATAGTTGTGCACGGCAAGGTGCGAGGGGAGCTCTGAGGTGGGCTTGACGGGATTGTCGGCGATGATCTCATAGTGGGCGCAGTCGTCGAGTATGCGGATGAACGAGCCGTTCTCCATGGGCCAGCGGGCCAGATCGCGCATGCGGCGGTTGGTGCCCTTGCAGAAAAAGTAGCAACCCTTGAGGTGGGGCAGCGTGGCGCCGATGGGCACTGCGGGGCTGATGGCGGGGAGGGCGCGGATGGCGTCGTCTACATATTCAGTCACGTTGACGGTGATGTTGCCGCCGTTGCGTTCTGCCCAGCCTTTCTGCCAGAGGTATCCGGCCACTTCGGCCACCTGTTCTACCTCGCGGGCAAGAGCGGGACGGTTGTCTAAGATTGACATAACTGGTATTTGTTTAGAAGTTAATCGGTTAGATGAGTTGCGGGAGGAACGAGGAGACTATGAGGATGACGAGGCCGATGACGAGCACGGCGATTGTCTGGCGCGAGCACCCCTTCCACTCCTTCAGTATGATGCCCCAGACATTCGAGAACACCACGTTGAGGGCCATGAGGATGCACCACGAGAAGGTGAGCAGCGTGGGATATTCGGTCAGGAATCCCTTGCCCAGAGCGAGTCCGAAGAACTGGCTGTACCACAGCAGGCCGGCCAGCGCGCAGAAGAAGAGGTTGTTGGCATAGAGCGAGGTCTTGCCATAGTCGCCGAACGTGCCGTTGTGCGAGTTCTGATAGAGGCAATACACGGCATTGGTCACAAAGCCGCCCAACGTCACGAGGAACGTGGCGGGGAGTGTCTTGTACATCTCGGCCGACTGCTCGAAAGTGATGGCCGAGCCGAACTCGAGGCCGACGTTGAAACAGCCGCTCATGACACCGGCCAGCAGTGCGATGGCGATGCCCTTGGGGAAGTTGAAGTCGGCCACGGCCTTCTTCTTCTCCTCCTCGCTCAGCGACGCCGACTTCATGCCGCCGGCGATGCCGATGACGGCGATGCCGACCAGCGTCACCACAACGCCGATGATGACGGATACGGTGAGCTTGGACAGATAGTCACCCTCGGGAAAGAAGATGTTGAGCATGACAGGGCCGAGTATCGTGCCCAGACCGGCACACGTGCCGAGGGCGATAGACTGGCCCAGAGCAACGCCAAGATAGCGCATGGACAGGCCGAAAGTGAGTCCGCCCACGCCCCACAGGGCGCCGAACAGGATGGTCATCCAGATGCGGAAAGAGTTGTCGGCCGTAAAGAGCTCGCACAGACTGTGGCCCTGAGGCACTGCCAGCAGGGCGCCGAGCAGCGGGAACACGAGCCACGCAAACACGCCCTGCACAAGCCAGTAGCTCTCCCAGCTCCACGACTTGATCTTGTTGATGGGCACATAGCAACTGGCCTGACAGAAGGCACCGATGGCTATGATGAGTAGTCCTATGATTAGCATAAGTGTCAGATAAGAGAGTGTGAGACCCGTCCGGAGCCCCCGTCATGGGGGATCGCCGGTCCGGTCTCACACTTTATTAGGATGGATTAGCGCTTTGAGGTGACGTCAGCCTCGTACTTTTCGATCTCCTTGATGAAGTCGGCACCGGCGGGGATGTTGTTGCGCAGGCAGAACATGTTCCAGACGTCGCCGAAGGGCATTGCCTTTGCCTCTTCCATCAGGGCGAGCTTCTGGAAGTTGCGGTCAGAGGTCTCGAGCTCGCTGAGCATGGCCACGGGCTCGAGCAGGCCGCGCAGCACGGACTTCTGCGTGGCGCGCGTGCCGATGACGTATGCACCGATACGGTTCATCGAGCCGTCGAAGTAGTCGAGGCCGATGTGAACGCGGTCCAGAGCATTGCAGCGGGTTATCTCCATGCACAGCTCGAGGGTAGCCTCGTCCATGATGGTCACGTGGTCGCTGTCCCAGCGCATGGGGCGCGATACATGCAGCATGATCTCGGGGCAGAAGAGCAGGATCGACGATACCTTGTCGCCTACGACCTCGGTGGGGTGGAAGTGACCGGTGTCGAGGGTGACGATCTTGTTGTTCTGGGCGCAGTATGCGGTATAGAAGTCGCTCGAGCCGACGGTCATGGCCTCGAGGCCGATGCCGAACACCTTGGACTCGAGACAGTCTTTCATGTGGTCGTACTTGGTCTCGAAGATTTCGTCGAGAGACTGCTTGAGCAGCGAACGATAGAGCATGCGGTTCACTGTCATCTCCTTCTGGCCGTCGTGTACCCAGAGGTTCATGATACACTGGTCGTCGAGCTGGCGGCCCATCTCGTTGGCGATAGCGCGGCAACGCTTGGTGTGCTCGATCCAGAAGTCGCGGATCGACTTGTCAGGGTTAGACAGCGAGAGAGAACCGCTCTTGGGGTGAGAGAAAGAAGTCGAGTTGAAGTCGAGTTTCAGGTTGTTGGCCTTGGCCCAGTCGATCCAGCCTTGGAAGTGCTCGATGGTCACCTCGTCGCGGTCTACCTTCTTGCCGCCGAACTCGCCATAGATTTCGTGGAGGTTGAGACGGTGGTTGCCGCCGATGAACGAGAGAGCCTTGAGGATGTCGGCGCGGAGCTCGTCGATATTGCGTGCCTTGCCGGGATAGTTGCCGGTAGCCTGAATGCCGCCGGTGAGGTCGCCTGTCGACTCGAAGCCGGCCACGTCGTCGGCCTGCCAGCAATGGAGTGAGATCTGTACTTTCTGAAGGGTGTCGAGTGCCTTCTCGGTGTCGATGCCGAGCTCGGCATAGCGCTCGCGGGCTATCTCGTAAGCCTGCTTGATTGTTGCTTCTTTCATGGTTGAATGGAGGTTGATTTGATTATTTTGTATTTGATATTGATGATTCCTACTTCTTATCGGGGCATGTATGTCTTGGTCTCGGTCGAGGCTGCCGACACGCGGCGCATAGCCTTGAGGTCCGAGAGCTCGCCACAGGCACGGAGCTGCACCAGCACGTTGCCGAGAGCGGTACACTCGGCGGGACCGGCCACCACGGGTACGCCGAGGGTGTTGGCCGTCATCTGCATCAGATGGCCGTTGAGCGAGCCGCCGCCTATCACGTGTAGGCGCTTCACTTCGGGCTCTGGATGCAGCTCGCGCAGCCAACCCAGCACCTCTTTATATCTGTTGGCGAGGCTGCGGAAGATGACGCGGACATAGTCAGCGGGCTTCCGGGGCACTTCCTGACCGGTCTTCTCGCAATAAGCGCGGATGGCGGCGGTCATCGACACAGGGTGGTCGAACGACGGATCGTCGGGGTTGATTATCGAGGCGCACTCCGAGTCATTGCACAGACCCGTCAGGGCCACGACGTCGTTGACGGGAGCCTCGGCCTCGGTCCACTCGGCGCGGCAGCGCTCGAACAGCCACATGCCGCAGATGTTCTTCAGGAAACGGGTTGTGCCGTCGATGCCGCCCTCGTTGGTGAAGTTATATTCTCTTGATTTCTCGTTGATGATGGGCTTGAGGCTCTCTATGCCGAGCAGCGACCATGTGCCGCAGCTCAGGTAGGCATACTCATCGTCGGGCGTGGGCACGCCGATGACAGCCGATGCGGTGTCGTGTCCGGCCACGGCCACCACGGGGATGGCTCCGAGACCGGTGTACTCCTGAATCTGGGGCGTGAGGGTGCCGATGACATGGCCCGGATTGACGATGGGGCCGAACTTGTCGCGCGTCAGGCCGGCCTCCTTGAGCAGGGCCTCGTCCAGATCGCCTGTGTTGGGGTTGAGTATCTGTGAGGTCGATGCAACGGTATATTCGGTCACGGCATTGCCTGTCAGCATGTACGACAGGGCGTCGGGCATGAACAGAATCTTGTCGGCCTTGCACACGGCGTCGGCGCCGTCGCATTTCATCTTGTCGAGCTGGAACAGGGTGTTGAAGTCCATGAACTGGATGCCTGTGAGCTCGTATGTGTTCTCGCGGGTAAGATTGCGGTGGAAGTTGTCGCACGCGCCCTCGTTGCGGGCATCGCGATAGCACTGGGGCATGCCGGCTATCGAGCCGTCGGCGTGGAAGAAAGCCACGTCGCACCCCCATGTGTCAATGCCAATAGAGGCCAGAGAGGCACCCTTGGCATCGAGAATCTCCTTGGCTTTTTTCAGGCCCACCAGTACCTGATGGAACAGTTCGGGGAGGTTCCAGTATATATGTCCCGCTATGGGGAGCATGGGATGTTTGAAACGCGAGACCTCCTGCATATCCACCTTCTCGCCGTCGAACGAGGCAAGGATGGTGCGGCCGCTCGTAGCGCCGAGGTCAACTGCAAAATGGTAAGTCATATTTAAGGTATTGTATTTTTCGACAGATTATCGGGCGTCCCGACTTATTGTCGACGACGCCTTTATCTTGAATTTTTTAAAATCTCTCAGTCCATGTGCCAGAGCTCGGTCAAGGGCTCCGTCACGGGCGAATTGTCGGGATTGACAGCCATGAGGTCGGCCATGTAGTCCCACCAGCGGCGAGTCACCTCGTCGGCAGCCTCGGCATCCTGCGAGTTACTGTCGCCGGTCACTTCCTGATAGCCAAAGAGGGTCAGGGTCTCCGGATCGAAGAAAATCGAATAGTTCTTGACTCCCGAGTCCTGAATCTGCTTGCGCAGTTCGGGCCAGAGCTCGGCGTGGCGGCGTTCATATTCCTTCTCGCAGCCGGGTTTGAGATGCATCTTGAATGCAAAGCGTTTCATGGTCAGTTCTTGTATGTATGGTATTGAAATAGTATCCTTGTGAGTGGTATCGCAAAATTACAAAAAAATCTCATTCCCGCAACCCCTCTCGGGCAAAAAAGAAACAAGACTGTAGGCTTATTGACCTATTTCCGTGGTTTGACCAGCGATTTTTCGATTATTTCGTGCACGCCCTCGGCGGTTTTCTGCAGGTCGCCGCCAAAATCGGCAAAGGTCACGGGCTTGTGTATGGTCAGCGTGATGTGGCCCGGCAGCGGCAGGTAGCGCCAGCGGGGCATGACGTCGAACGCGCCGTTGATGGTCATCGGCACTATGGGCAGGTTGAACTCTGACGCCAGCTTGAAGGCTCCGCGCTTGAAGGGGCGCATGTTGCCGTCCCACGTGCGGGCACCCTCCGGAAATATCACCATCGACATGCCGCCGCTCAGCACCTTCTCGGCCTCCTGCATGGTGCGGCGGGTGGCCGAGGGGGTCGAGTTGTCCATGAATATCTGCTTGGACCATGCGCAGGCCCACCCCACGAAGGGTATCTTGCGCAGGCTCGCCTTCATCATCCACCTGAAGTTATGCCCCAGATAGCCGTAGACCGTGAATATGTCGTATGCTCCCTGATGGTTTGCCGTAAAGACATAGCTTGTCTCGGGATTGATGTGCTCGCGGCCGCTGACGCTGACCCGCACGAAGTTGAGCCAACAGAAGAGGCGCGACCACAGCACCTCGGGATAATAGCCGCACCAGCGGCCGAATCCCAGCGCCGACCCGGCCACGGTGAATGTCGCGGTGAGGATGGTCGAGACCGCGATGATAGGACACATTATCAGTATCTGATAGATTCTGTATAGGACTATGAGCATGTCGCAATGGTGTGTTTGTGTTGAGACGATGCAAAATTAATGAATATTTTTTAAAATCATTAAGGAAATTTTTCTTTAAATTTGTTTGGCACGCGGATTTGCATTAACTTTGCAAAGTAAAATCAGGTCCTTCCGGGCCACAAACAGGTACAACGGTAACAGAGACAATAACTTTCAACAATAATCATTATTTAAATTACCATCAACTACTATGTGGTTAACATGCTCATCTATAGGACGCAAGCTTGTGATGGCCGTCACAGGCATATGCCTTGTCCTATTTGTCACGTTTCACTGTCTGATGAATGGCGTGGCCCTGTTCTGGCCCTCGGGCTATAATGCCGTGTGCGAGTTCCTCGGTGCCAACTGGTATGCCCTCGTGGCTACAGTCGGTCTGGCCGCACTCTTCATCTTTCACATCATCTATGCCACTTGGCTCACGGTGCAGAACCGTCGTGCCCGCGGCAACGACCGCTATGAGGTCAAGTCAGTGCCTCCCGGCGTCGAGTGGTCTTCGCAGAACATGCTTGTCCTCGGCTTCGTGGTCCTCGCATTCCTTGTAGTCCACATGATTCAGTTCTGGGCCAAGATGCAGCTCGCCGAGATCCTCCACTTCGAGCATGTCCACAATGGTGTTGAGGTGCCCCCCGCAGCCGGCACGCTCTTCATCCAGATCGCCTTCTCGCAGATCTGGACTCCCATCGTCTATATCCTCGGCTTCATCGCCCTCTGGTTCCACATGAATCACGGTTTCTGGTCGATGATGCAGTCTGTGGGCTGGAACAACGACATCTGGATCAAGCGCCTCAAGTGCATCGGCTTCTGGTGGACGACAGCAGTCATCGCCCTCTTCATCGCCGAGGCCGTGGTCTTCACCGTACGCGCCCACACTCAGGATTTCGACACACAGATGGCCGAGTGGAAAGCCGAGCACAACAACGTAGCCGCCGTGTGCAACCAGTGGCCCTGCGAGGCTCAGGCCCCCTGCAAGACTCCCTGCAACACCCCCGTCTGCGCCGACTGCCCCAACAAGTAAGTCTATCCCCCTACATATATTAATTACCCACATCACACATCAACTAAGATATGGCAGATATTAAAGACCTCGAGGGGATGATTGACTCCACCCCCATCATGAAGGATTATGCCGACATCGAATCCTCGAAACTTCCCGAATTCCAGATAGATTCCAAGATTCCCGAAGGCCCCCTCGCCCAGAAGTGGACCAACTACAAGGCACACCAGAAGCTGGTCAACCCCGCCAACAAGCGCAACCTCGACATCATCGTCGTGGGCACCGGCCTTGCGGGCGCATCGGCTGCCTCGACTCTCGCCGAGCTCGGTTTCAACGTGTGGAACTTCTGCATTCAGGACTCGCCCCGTCGCGCTCACTCCATCGCCGCACAGGGTGGCATCAACGCCGCCAAGGACTATCAGAACGACGGCGACTCTGTATATCGTCTCTTCTACGACACCATCAAGGGCGGTGACTTCCGTTCGCGCGAGGCCAACGTATATCGTCTGGCCGAGGTGTCAAACAACATCATAGACCAGTGCGTGGCACAGGGCGTGCCCTTCGCCCGCGAGTACGGCGGCCTGCTGGCCAACCGTTCGTTCGGCGGCGCACAGGTATCGCGTACGTTCTACGCCAAGGGCCAGACCGGCCAGCAGCTCCTGCTCGGCGCATACTCGTCGCTCAACCGCCAGATCCAGAAGGGTCAGGTGCGCTCGTTCAACCGTCGCGAGATGCTCGACATCGTGCTCATCGACGGCCGTGCACGCGGCATCATCGTGCGCAACCTCGTCACCGGCGAGCTCGAGCGCTATGCCGCACACGCAGTGGTACTCGCCACCGGCGGCTATGGCCGTGCCTTCTTCCTGTCGACCAACGCCATGGGCTGCAACGGCTCGGCTGCCGTTCAGGCATTCAAGAAGGGCGCATACCTCGCCAACCTCGCCTTCACTCAGATTCACCCCACCTGTATCCCCGTTCACGGCGAAGACCAGTCCAAGCTCACCCTGATGAGCGAGTCCCTGCGTAACGACGGCCGCATCTGGGTGCCCAAGAAGAAAGAGGACGCCGAGGCCATCCGCGCAGGCAAGAAGAAACCCACCGACATCCCCGACGAGGACCGCGACTTCTATCTGGAGCGCCGCTATCCCGCCTTCGGTAACCTCTGCCCCCGCGACATCGCCAGCCGTGCCGCCAAGGAGCGCTGCGACGCAGGCTATGGCGTAGGTACCGGCAATGCCGTATATCTCGACTTCAAGTATGCCATCGAGCGTCTTGGCGAGAATGTCGTCCGCGACCGCTACGGCAACCTCTTCGACATGTATCAGATGATCTCTGACGACAACCCCTACGAGACCCCGATGATGATCTTCCCCGCCTCGCACTACACCATGGGCGGTATCTGGGTCGACTACGAGCTGCAGACATCAATCCCCGGCCTCTTTGCCATCGGCGAGTGCAACTTCTCGGACCACGGTGCAAACCGTCTGGGTGCATCGGCGCTCATGCAGGGTCTTGCCGACGGATACTTCGTCATCCCCTACACCATGCAGAACTATCTGAGCGATCAGATCAAGGTTCCCCACTTCACCACCGACACCAAGGAATTCGACGAGGCCGAGAAGGGCGTGCGCGACCGCATCGCCAAGCTCATGGCCATCAAGGGCACCAAGAGCCCCGACCAGATTCACAAGCGTCTCGGCCACGTGATGTGGAATCTCGTCGGCATGGGCCGCACCCTTCAGGGTCTTGTCAAGGCCATCGACGAGATCGAGGAGGTGCGCAAGGAGTTCTACTCTGATCTCCGCATCGTGGGCAACGCCGACGACCTGAATCAGGAGCTCGAGAAGGCACTGCGCCTCGAGGACTTCCTCGTCATCGCCAAGATGATGGCCATCGACGCCCTCAACCGCAACGAGAGCTGCGGCGCACACTTCCGCGAGGAGTATCAGCTGGCCGACGGCGAGGCTGCCCGCAACGACAAGGACTATATGTACGTATCGTGCTGGAAATATACCGGCGACAACGAGAAGCCCGTCCTGCTCAAGGAGCCCCTCAACTACACCGAGATCAAGGTACAGACCCGCAACTACAAGTCATAACCCCCACTCAACCCGTCACAACGACTTAAACAGACAATCACACAATGGAACATAATATAAATGTAAACCTCAAGATTTGGCGTCAACGTGGTCCCAAAGAGCCGGGGGCGTTCGTGAACTATCGCGTGGAGAATGTCTCGACCGGCAGCTCGTTCCTCGAGATGCTCGACATGCTCAACCAGCAGCTCGTCGAGAAGGGCGAGGAGCCCGTCGCCTTTGACAGCGACTGCCGCGAGGGCATCTGCGGCATGTGCTCGCTCTATATCAACGGTCATCCCCACGGACCCGTTCAGGGCATCACCACCTGCCAGCTCCACATGCGCAAGTTCAACAACGAGGACACCATCACCATCGAGCCTTGGCGCTCGGCGGCATTCCCCGTCATCCGCGACCTTATGGTAGACCGCAACGCCTTCGACAAGATTCAGCAGGCCGGCGGCTACGTGTCGATCAACTGCGGCGGTGCTCAGGATGCCAACGCCCTCCCCATCTCTAAGGAGGTTGCCGACCTCGCCATGGATGCCGCCACCTGCATCGGCTGCGGCGCCTGCGTGGCTGCCTGCAAGAACGGCTCGGCAATGCTCTTCGTCTCGGCCAAGGTCAGCCAGTTCGCACTGCTGCCTCAGGGTCAGGTAGAGCGCGCCCGCCGCGCCCGCGCAATGGTACGCAAGATGGACGAGCTCGGATTCGGCAACTGCACCAACACCGGCGCATGTCAGGCCGAGTGCCCCAAGAACATCTCGATCAGCAACATCGCCCGTCTCAACCGCGAGTTCATCAAGGCCAAGCTGGCCGACTGATGACCTGTCGCCCAAGACGGCATAATAACGCTCAGAAGACTCCCGGCCTCATCGCCGGGAGTCTTTTGTCAGTAAAAGACAACTGCATCATGAAAATCTACTCAGCCCCTCTGCAAGGATATACCGGCCCCGAATGGCGCGCGCTGCATGCCGGGATGTTCGGTGGCGTCGACACATACTGCTCGCCGTTCCTGCGCGTCGAGAAGGGTGCGCCGCGCACACGCGACCTCAAGGCCATAGCCTTGTCCGACGATGCCCCCGCCGTGCTCCCCCAGATACTCTTCAGGGACACCGACGAGTTCCGCATCCTCGCAGACGCAGTCATCGCCGCCGGACACGACCGCATGGACCTGAACCTCGGGTGCCCTTTCCCGCCGCAGGTCAAGCATGGCCGCGGAGCAGCCCTGTTGCGCAACCCTGCCCTGCTCGAAAAGCTGTCCGGCATCATGCGCGAACAATACCCGAACGTCACCTTCTCGGCCAAGATGCGTCTTGGCGTGGAGCGCGGCGACGAATGGCGCGGCATCATCGACATCCTCAACGACATGCCCCTCTCGCACCTCGCCGTTCATCCCCGCGTCGCCGTCCAGCAATACGGAGGCGAACTGTGGATGGACGAATTCGACAATCTTCTCGCATCGACATCAATCCCCGTCATATACAACGGCGACATACTCATCCCTGCCGACTGCCTGAGCATTGCCGCGAGATACCCCCGACTCGAGGGCATGATGATAGGCCGCGGCCTGCTGGCACGCCCCTCGCTTGCCGCCGAGATAAAATCGGGCAGCGAGTGGGACGAACAGCGCCGCCTCGACGCCCTCGTCGACATCAACACCGCCCTGCTCGACATATACAGCGACAAACTCTGCGGCGACGCCCAGATACTCTCCAAGATCAAGCCCTACTGGGACTACGCCGAACCCCTCATAGGCCGGAAGGCAGCCAAAGCCATCCGCAAGGCCACCACCATGACCGCCTACACATCAGCTATCGCCAAAATCTGATTGACATGTTGAATCTTGCCGAGAACATGATCGTCATTGACGGCGACATCAAGACATATCAGGTCGAGAAGATTGAATATGCGTCCGGGAGGTATGACGTCAGATTCAGCAACTCCTACAAGACATATCAATATTCGACACAGAAAATCTCGTGGCTTACAAAGCACGCGACCACGGATGTCCGGAAGTGCCGTGTCTATATCGACGGCAAACGCGAGCCGAATGCGGTCACCGTCCACACCTTCAAGCAATTCATGGCCACCTATCACGCCGTGATTTTCTCGAACGGATTCATCAGACAGATTTACAACCGACAGCTCGAGGTGAGGCGGTCCTGTCTGTCGGGAGCGTCGGAAAAAGTTTTCTCCTACATCGGTAAGTGTGCCGGATTGAGCTCCATCGGCAAGACCGAGGGAGAGGATGACAAGCCGGGATTGCTCGCCACGCTCTATTCACGGCTCGGATTCATCGACGACTCTACGGCAGCCTCGCTCTATCTTGATTCGTCCAAGAAAATAGGTCGTGGCGACGTATCGACGGTGATTTTTCCCTATGGATGCAATTCAAGCCAGAGCAAGGCCGTATCCGCAGCCCTCGGCAATCAACTGAGCATCATTCAGGGACCTCCCGGCACCGGCAAGACGCAGACGATACTGAACATCATAGCCAACCTCCTTGTCAGGGGGAAGTCGGTACTTGTAGTGTCGAACAACAACTCGGCAACTGACAACATCTATGACAAACTCGTCTCCGATGGCCTCGGTTTTCTCGTAGCCCGTCTCGGCAGGAAAGAGATCAGAGAGGCGTTCATCGCCAATCAACCCCGACTCTCGCCCATATTGCCTGAATGGCGCAAAGGCGAGCGGGAGATCGAAGAAGCATTGAGCCAAGCGTCTGAGGCACAGGCGCAACTCGGTCGGTTATTCGCAGTTCAGGAGCGGCTTGCCTGTTGTCGTCAAGAGCTCAAGGATGTCAGAATCGAAAAGGAACATTTCCTGAAGTCACATCCCGACACATTCCATAAAGGCCGATTCAATGCATCGTCGGCCCGGATTCTGAATATCCTGAACCGCCTGAAGTCCTACATGAACAGATCAGAGGGCGGCGCCAATGGCCTAATCAGTAGGATAAGGCTGACGCTCGACGAGATTTACATAGGTTTCAGCCTCAGATTCGGGTTGCGAATCAACACCAAAGTATTACCGGCCACTGTGCCCGCACTGCTCAGTGCCGTCGAGTCGACATTCTACAACCGGCGCATCAGCGAACTGGAAACAGAAATTGACAGACTGGAAAAAGAACTTGCCGGACATGATGTCAAATCCCTCCTGTCAAGGCTCACTGCCTGCTCATGCCACTATCTCCGAGCAGTCTTGGCCCGAAGATTCAGCACGCCCCGCAAGGTCGTTGAATCCGTAAGGGAAATGTTCGACCACGGCAACGAATTTGTCAAGGATTTCCCGGTAGTGCTCAGTACTACCTTTTCGGCCAAGATGTGCTTTAACGACGAGACACTGTTCGACTATGTCATCATGGACGAATCCTCGCAGATTTCCATCGACACAGGCCTGCTCGCACTCGCCTGTGCCCGAAACGCCGTGATTGTCGGAGATGACAAGCAGTTGCCCAATGTCGTTGAAAACAACGTCTCGGAACACCTAAGGGCGTTGTGTCACGACGAGAACATCCCCGATTGCTATGACTGCGGACACAAGAGTCTCCTTGATTCCATGCTCGAGGTGCGTCGCAATGCCGTGAGCACCCTGTTGAGGGAACATTACAGATGTCACCCGGACATCATCAACTTCTGCAACCAGAAATTCTATGGCGGCGACCTCGTCATAATGACTTCGGGGTCGGAAGAGGATGTTCCCATGAAAGCCGTGGTGACCTCGGGCGGACACCACTCGAGGGGACATTTCAACCAGCGGGAGATAGACACCGTCAGGCTCGAGATATTGCCGACTATCAAAGAGTCTTCTGACATCGGCATCA
The DNA here is from genome assembly GCA_001689495.1 of Bacteroidales bacterium M8. Taxonomy (GTDB): domain Bacteria; phylum Bacteroidota; class Bacteroidia; order Bacteroidales; family Muribaculaceae; genus Duncaniella. The sequence continues at coordinate 81,538 of LUJS01000035.1, forward strand.
TAACGCCATACAGGAAACAGGCGGAAGAATTCGCATCTCAGATTCCCGGCATCGAGGCGGCGACCGTCCACAAATTTCAAGGCCGCGAGAAAGATACAATAATAATGAGCGTGACCGATGACGTGATAACCGAATTCGCCGACGACCCCAATCTGCTGAATGTCGCTGTCTCGCGGGCTCGCAAGAGTTTCTATCTTGTCATCAGCGGCAACGAACAGCAGATCAAGGGCAACCTGCATGACTTGGTCGATTATATCAACTACAGATACGGCGCGGTCGCCCACAGTCGTCTTCACTCGATTTTCGACTATCTCCACACCCATACCACGGAGCCTTCCGACGGGTCAACCGACTCTTTTGCTTCCGAATACGAATCCGAGCGACTCACACACGGCCTGATAGTCAAGATTCTGTCCGGACACCCGAAACTGTCTCACCTAAAGGTGCTGTCACATTACCCCCTGCGCAATCTCATCAGGGACACCGACCTGCTCGACGAGGATGAAAGGCGCTACGTCTCTCATCCCTCCACACACGTGGACTTCCTAATAATAAACCGGGTCAGCAAGGTGCCGCTGATTGCCATAGAGACAGACGGATACAGCTATCACAACGAATCCACCCGCCAGCATAGCAGGGATGTGATGAAAGACAGGATTCTCGAGCTCTATGGCTTGCCTTTGTTGAGGTTGTCAACCGTCGGACACAGCGAAGAGCAAAGGATTCTTGACACGCTGGCCGAGTGCGTTGAGATGTAAATAGGCCTGATGACAAGATAGCGACCTGTTTTTTTGACGCTGACGTTAAAGTTTCGTAACTTTGCAGTGTATATGATTTTTCCGGAAAAGACTGAAATAAAGATAGGATTCGACGGGGTGCGCGAGCAGATTGCACGCCGTTGCCACTGCGACGGGTCGAGGCAGCGATGCTCCGACATGCAGTTTCTGACCGATTACAAGGCCGTGCGTGCCGCGCTCGAGGCCGTATCCGAGATGGCCGCGGCCAACCACAGCGAGGAGACCCTGCCCCTGTCGGGAATCAACGACATCGACGGACCGCTGTCGCTGATCAGGATTCCCGGCACCTTCATCGAGATCAAGGACCTCGTCAAGGTGCGCCGCATGCTGCGTTGTTTCGCCGAGCTGTCATCGTTCTTCGCCCGTCACCGCACCGAATCGGGCTCTACCCCCTACCCTCGCCTCACGGCCATCGCCGAGCCGCTCGAGGGTGTCTCGCCCTCGCTTGCCGCCGGCATCGACCACGCCATCGACGAGGGTACGGGCATGGTCAAGGACAATGCCTCGGCCGCCCTTGCCGACATCAGGTCGCGTCTGCGCGGCATGTCGGGCAGGGTCAACTCCATATTGCGCCGCGTGCTCTCGTCGGCCATCTCTCAGGGTATTCTCGACGCCGACACAGTGCCCTCGATGCGCGACGGCCGTCTGGTGATACCCGTGCCGCCGATGCACAAGCGCAAGATTCAGGGCATCGTGCACGACGAGTCGGCCTCGGGCAAGACCGTCTTCATCGAACCGGCCGAGGTGGTCGAGGCAAACAACCTGACCCGCGAGCTGCAGATGGAGGAACAGCGCGAGATAGTGCGCATCCTCACCGTCATAGCCGACAACCTGCGCCCGGCGATACCCGAGCTGATGGATGCCGCCGATATTGTATATCATCTCGACTTCGTCAACGCAAAGGCGCTCTACGCCTCGGCCGTGGGCGGCGTCATGCCCCACCTGCACGACGGCGAGGAGCTCGAGTGGTATCACGCATGCCACCCGACCCTGAAGATGGCTCTCGAGAAACAGGGCCGCGAGATCGTGCCCATAGACATCACCCTGACCCCCGAGAAGAGAATCCTCGTCATATCAGGCCCCAACGCAGGCGGCAAGTCTGTCTGCCTCAAGACGGTAGGTACGCTGCAGTACATGGCCCAATGCGGTGTGCTGCCTCCGGTTTACGAGAACTCACACTTCGGCATCTTCAAGGACATGTTCGTCGACATCGGCGACGACCAGTCCATCGAGGATGACCTCTCGACCTACAGCTCGCACCTCCGCAGCATGAAGTTCATGCTGGCCCGAGGCCGCAAGGGCTCGCTGTTCCTGATAGACGAGATGGGCTCGGGCACCGAGCCGCAGATAGGCGGCGCGCTGGCTCAGGCCATACTCGCCGAGATGAACCGTCAGGGCATGTGGGGCATCGTGACTACCCACTATCAGAACCTCAAGCACTTTGCCGACGATACCCCGGGGCTGGTCAACGGCTCGATGCTCTATGACCGACACCTGATGCAGCCCATGTTCCGCCTCTCGATAGGCAATCCCGGCAGCTCGTTTGCCGTCGAGATAGCCCGCAAGATAGGTCTGCCCAAAGAGATAATAGACAGCGCCGAGGAGATTGTCGGCAGCGACTACATCAACCTCGACAAATATCTGCTCGACATCACTCGCGACAAGCGTTATTGGGAGAACAAGCGCACCGAGATTCGCCGCAAGGAGAAACAGATGGACGAGAAACTCGCCCGCTATACCGAGGACGCCGAGACCCTGCGCCAGAAACGCCGCGAGATCATCGAGGAGGCCAAGGCCGAGGCACGAAAGATACTCGACGGCTCGAACGCTGCCATCGAACGCACCATCGCTGACATCAAGAACGCCAACGCCGAGCGCGAACGCACCCTCGAGGCGCGCCGCAAGCTGCGCGAGGAGCGCAAGGCGCTCGAACATGCAGGCCGTAACGACGGCAACGACATACTGGGTAAGGCTCCGCGCCGCAAGGGCAGCAAGCCCAAGACGACGCAGCCCGGCACCGTCCCGCAGACCATAGAGCCGGGCGTGCGCGTGAGGCTCGACGGAGCCGGCACCGTGGGCACCGTGCTCGAGGTGTCGGGCAAAAACGCCATCGTGGCATTCGGCAACCTCAAGACCACCGTCAAGACCGACCGCCTCATCACGACCAACGCCCTGCCCCCCGAATCAAAAAAGTCTACCGTGTCGATGTCGACGATAGACTCGGGCTATGACCGCCGCCTCAACTTCAAGCAGGAGATCGACGTGCGCGGCATGAGGGCCGACGAGGCCATACAGGCCGTGACGTATTTCATTGACGATGCCATCCGTTTCAGCGCCGAGCGCGTGCGCATACTCCACGGCACCGGCACGGGTGCGCTGCGTCAGGCCATACGCGAGTATCTGCGAACGATCCCCGGCGTGGCTTCGGCCCACGACGAGGACGTACGCTTTGGCGGCGCCGGCATCACCGTGGTCAACCTGCGCTGACGGTGCTGCCGCCGGCCCTGCCGGAGAGTTTCCTGCGCCGGGCAATGACGTAGAATGTCGTTATGACAGTCAGCGTCAGCAGTTCGGAGACCGGTATGGCAAGCCAGAGCCCCACAGTTCCAACGATGTGCGGGAGGAGTATGAATCCCGGCACACTGCAGATAGAAGAACACCAGTCCGGACAGAAGCCATAAAAGATAGTCAGATGCCAGTTCCTCGAGTGCGGGACTGCACCCGAGCACATACAGCACCTGACGGGTGAAGAGCAGCGAGACCAGAATAACCAGTCCGAATATGACGGCTCCGGCGATATATGCCTGCGTCCGATGCTATTGTGGATGGAGGGCGCCTGCACCGTCGACACCCGCAACGTGGTGATGCGCAACGAGGCCGGCTACAGTATCGCAACAAACTCCGCACGACCTGAGCACGCCATGCCCGGGTTAAGATTTTTTATGATTAAAAGCCGTCCTCTTTTAGTAAAAAAATGTAATTTTGTAGACCAATAGACAATAACTAACTATTTCACCGCTATGGCGACAAAACCTTTTAAATATCAGGAGATGTTCCCTCTGGGACCTGACACCACCGAATATTATCATCTGACCTCAGACTATGTCAAGGTCGAGAACTGGGGCGGACACGAGTTCCTCGTCGTCGATCCCGAGGCCCTCACCGTGCTGGCACGCGCCTGCACGCACGACAATGCATTCATGCTGCGCCGCGAGCACAACGCAATGGTGGCCAAGATACTGTCAGACCCCGAGGCATCCGAAAACGACAAGTTTGTGGCCCTGACCATGCTGCGCAACGCCGAGGTTGCCGCCAAGGGGCAGCTCCCCTTCTGTCAGGACACCGGCACGGCCATCTGTCACGGCGAAAAGGGTCAGAACGTCTATACAGGTTGCAACGACGAGGAGAAGATTTCGAAGGGCGTATACCTGACATACACCACGGACAACCTGCGCTACTCGCAGAACGCCCCCCTGACCATGTATGACGAGGTCAACACCGGCTGCAACCTGCCCGCCCAGATAGACATCCACGCCACAGAGGGCGACGAATACAAGTTCCTCTTCGTGGCCAAGGGCGGCGGCTCGGCCAACAAGACATATCTCTATCAGGAGACCAAGGCCATCCTCAATCCCGCGACTCTCGTGCCCTTCCTCGTCAGCAAGATGAAGAGCCTCGGCACTGCCGCATGTCCCCCCTATCACATCGCAATCGTCGTGGGCGGCACATCGGCCGAGAAGAACCTCGAGGTTGTCAAGAAGGCTTCGGTCAAGTATCTCGACGCGCTCCCCGACCATGGCAACGAGCTGGGACACGCATTCCGCGACCGCGAACTCGAGGCACAGCTCAAGATCGAGGCCGAGCGTCTGGGCCTTGGCGCACAGTTTGGCGGCAAGTATTTTGCACACGACATCCGCGTCATCCGCATGCCACGCCACGGCGCATCGTGCCCCGTCGGCATCGGCGTATCCTGCTCGGCCGACCGCAACATCAAGGCCAAGATCAACCGCGACGGCATCTGGATCGAGAAACTCGACTCGAACCCCGGTGAACTCATTCCCGAAGAATACCGCCGCGAGGGCGAGGGTGATGTCGTGAAGATCGACCTCAACCGCCCCATGTCCGAGATTCTTGCCGAGCTCACCAAATATCCCGTCTCGACACGTCTCTCGCTCAACGGCACCATCATCGTAGGTCGCGACATAGCACACGCCAAGATCAAGGAGCGTCTCGACAAGGGCGAGCCCATGCCGCAGTATCTCAAGGATCACCCCATCTACTATGCCGGTCCCGCCAAGACCCCCGAGGGCATGCCTTCGGGCTCGTTCGGCCCCACTACCGCAGGCCGCATGGACTCATACGTAGACCAGTTCCAAGCTGCCGGCGGCTCGATGGTGATGATTGCCAAGGGCAACCGCAGCCAGCAGGTCACCGACGCCTGCCACAAGCACGGCGGATTCTATCTCGGCTCGATCGGCGGCCCAGCTGCCATTCTGGCCCAGAACAGCATCAAGAAGGTTGAGCTGCTCGAATACCCAGAACTGGGCATGGAGGCCATCTGGAAGATCGAGGTCGAGGACTTCCCCGCATTCATCCTCGTCGATGACAAGGGCAACGACTTCTTCACCAAGATAGCCGAGCAGTGTCAGGGATGCCCCGTGGCACTGGCCGACAAGCACTGAAAATACGCTCCCATCCACATTTAGTGGCAAGGAATATATACGACATACGGCAATATGGCATCATCGGTTTTCTGGTGGTGTCTATTGCCGTTGTCGGTATTTTCTTGCTCTTCTCTGACTCGCTGGTCAAGGACCTCTCCGTACAGGAGCGCGCACGCATGCAGATATGGGCCGACGCCACGCGCGAGATAGTCAAGGTCGGGTCGGACGACGGATCGGACGGCCAGACCGACGTGATGGACTTTCTGCTGTCGATCATCGAGGGCAACAGCAACATACCGGTGCTGCTCACCGACAGCGCGGGCAACATACTGATGCACCGCAACTTCACCCTGCCCGAGGCGATTGACTCGCTCTCGCCATTCTTCATCTCGGAGACCAACCAGAAGTTTCTCGAAGAGAAATACCTCGACCTTCGCAACGGCCCCAACGTCATAGAGATAGACATGGCCGGAGCCGGGCGGCAATATCTTTATTACGAGGACTCCAAGCTGCTGCGCGCCATCAGCTATTATCCTTACGTTCAGGTGCTTGTGCTGCTGGCATTCGTGCTGATAGTCTACTATGCCGTATCGTCGACCAAGCGGGCCGAACAGAACAAGGTCTGGGTCGGACTCTCCAAGGAGACGGCTCACCAGCTCGGCACCCCCATATCGTCGCTCATGGCGTGGATGGAACTGCTCGAAGACCTCGGCGTGGACCGCGAGACGGTGGCCGAGATGAACAAGGACGTGAAGCGTCTCTCTACCATAGCCTCGCGATTCTCTAAGATCGGCTCGCGACCGTCGATGGAAGACGGCGACCTCGGACTGGTGGCCGCCGGCGCGGCCGAGTACATGGCCACACGCATCTCTCGCCAGATCAGGCTCGAGGTGATACCCTCGCCCGAACCGCTGACCGTCAAGCTGTCCGAACCGCTGACCGAATGGGTGATGGAAAACCTCATCAAGAACGCCGTAGACGCCATGGAGGGGAGCGGGTCTATAACTGTCCGCGCCTATCGCGAGAAAGAGAAAGCCGTCATAGACATCACCGATACCGGCAAGGGCATTCCCCGCAAGAAACAGAAACATATCTTCAATCCCGGATATACCACCAAGAGCCGCGGATGGGGCCTTGGCCTCACGCTCGCCAAAAGAATCATCGAGGAATATCACGGTGGCTCGATTTATGTCAGGCGCTCGGAACCCGGCATCGGTACAACATTCACCATAGAATTACCTCTCTCGAAAAATGACACTCAGACAACTGCTTGACAACGGACGCTCGCGTCTCGAACCCCTCTACGGATCCGGCGAGGCCGAATGGATGATGCGCATCATCATGGAATACCTCAAGGGCTGGAAACAGGCCGACCTCCTGATTCGTGCCGACGAGGAGGTCAGCGACTTCATATCCGGCAAGGTCGACGCCATAATCGGCAGGCTGCTGCAACACGAGCCCCTGCAATACATCCTCGGCGAGACATACTGGCACGGCATGACCCTCAAGGTCACGCCCGACGTGCTCATTCCGCGTCCCGAGACCTCGGAGCTCGTCGACATCATTGCAGGCGAGAACAGCGCGTCAGACCTCAGGGTGCTCGACGTCTGCACCGGCTCGGGATGCATCGCCGTGGCACTGGCCACCACCCTCCCCTTTGCCGTGGTCACCGGCACGGACATCTCGGACAAGGCTCTCGACGTGGCCCGCGAGAATGCCTCGTTGCGCAAGCTCAAGGTCAATTTCATAAAGTCCGACGCCCTCCGCCCGCTGCCATTCGATGACAACAGTCTCGACATCATCGTCAGCAATCCACCTTACATAGTCGAGAGCGAGAAAAAGGACATGGACGCCAACGTGCTCGACCACGAGCCGTCTCTTGCTCTGTTCGTACCGGACTCCGACCCATTGAAGTTCTACACTCCCATCGCCCACGAGGGACTGCGCGCTGCCGCACCCGGGGGCAGGATATACTTCGAGATAAACCCTCTGTTTGCATCACAGACCGCAGACATGATGCGCTCGGAGGGGTGGGATGACGTGCAGATTCTGCCTGACATGCACGGCAAGCAACGCTTTGCCAAAGCCGTCAAGCCGTCATGAGGGCAAGGCGGATACTGACGGCCGCCGAGGCTCTGGCCCGTGCCGCCGCCCTTTGTGACAAATGCGAGCAATGTTCGCCCGACATCATCAAGAAACTCGCCGCTTGGGGCATCTCGGCCTCGGATTCGGCCAAGATAATCGAGCGGCTCAAACAGACGCGCTATCTCGACGACATGCGCTTTGCCCATGCGTATGCCCACGACAAGATGGCATACAGCGGCTGGGGACGCAATAAAATCATTCAGGGCCTGTGGGCCAAACGGCTCGCCCGCGAATATATCGAGGCCTCGTGCGACGAACTCGACGAGGACGAATACAATGACATTGCCTTGCGGGTTGTCCGTTCTAAGGTGCGCAGTCTGCCCGGCGGACTCTCCACATACGAGAACCGCATGAAGGTGATGCGCTTTGGCGTGCAGCGCGGTTTTGAGGCACGTCTGGTGTCGCAGATCATAAAAAGGCTGGCCCGTGGCGAGGATGAATAGTCTGCTCAGGAGTCTGGCCGACATGGGCACCGAGGTATTCGACATCCTTTTTCCCCGCGTATGCGTCGTATGCGGCAAGCCGTTGGTTGCGGGCGAGGATGTGATGTGCTTGGGTTGCCTCGTTGACCTGCCCCGCACCGGACAACACCGCCGACAGCCCAACGACATCCACACCCGCCTCATATCCCTTCACGCCCCTCTCGAGCGGTGTGCGTCACTGTTTCACTATCACAAGGACAACCCTTATTCGACACTCATCAAGGCTGCCAAATACCGCTCGCGGCCATCCATAGGCCGGCATCTCGGCGCGATGTTCGCCGATGAGCTCAAGGCCGACGGATTCTTCGACGGCATCGACCTGATACTCCCCGTCCCGATACACTTCCTCAGGCTCCTCACGCGCGGCTACAACCAGACCGTGCACATAGCACAAGGCGTCAGCAAGGTCACCGGCATCCCCATCGGCGACAACCTATATGCTCCCCGGCCCCATGCGGCACAGGCCCGCAAGCGTGCCGAAGGCCGCAGGGTCAACGCTGCCGGAGCATTTGCCGTCAGGAACCCCGAGCAACTGCAAGGCAAACACCTGCTCGTTGTCGACGACGTCATCACCACCGGCTCGACGATGGTCTCGGCCCTTGACACAATAAAATACGCCGAGCCCACAGTCCGGCTCAGCGTATTGTCTCTTGCGTTGACTTATTAGCCTTATTCGTCTTATTGGTCCTATAAGTCTTATAGGTCGTATAGTTCTGTCTCTTCGTATGTGACTATATGGTCGGGGGTGGAGTGTCTTACCGATACGAGGCGTTGGTTTGAGGAGCCGCGGAACAGCAGCCTGACATCTCGCAGAGACTGAATGAACGGGCCGTCGACAAGGACGTCGAGATGCTCGAGCACCGGCGACAGACGCGGGTCAGAGGCAACATGCTCGTAGGTATAACCCGTATAGCACCAAAGATTATAGCCGAGCGCACGCAGACGCGAGGCGAGACCGCAGAGTGTCTCGGCCTGAAACAGTGGGTCACCGCCGGTGAACGTCACGTCGAATCCGTTCTCCTCGACCACTGCGATTATCTCGTCGTCGGTCATCTCGCGTCCGGCCTCCGGGCTGTGTGTCTGCGGATTATGACATCCGGGGCAGTCGTGGGTGCATCCGGCGAAATATATTGACGTACGAAGTCCCGGGCCGTCTACTGTCGTGCCCGGGACTATATCTATGACTCTCATTTGTGAATCACGCGGTCTTTGAGTTCGGCCAGTTTGGCGCTGTTCCAGCGGTCGGTGGTGCCGACGAGATAGCCCGTGATGCGCTGTATGCTGTCGATGTTGCGGCTGTGGCAGACGGGACATTCTGTCAGGCCCTCCTGCGCGTCCTCATATCCGCAGTCCATGCAACGGTTGCGGTTGTGGTTGACCGAGCCGTATCCGATGTTATACTTGTCCATCAGGTCGACAATGTCGCTGATGGCCTTGGGATTGTGCGTGGCATCGCCGTCGATCTCCACATAGAAGATATGTCCGCCGCCGGTCAGCGCGTGATACGGAGCCTCGATCTCGGCCTTGTGGCGAGGCGAGCACTTATAGTAGACGGGAACGTGGTTTGAGTTGGTATAGTAGTCCTTGTCGGTCACACCGGGAATCTTGCCGAATGTATGGCGGTCGCGGCGGGTGAACTTGCCCGAAAGGCCCTCGGCGGGAGTGGCGAGAACGGAGAAGTTGTGCTGATACTTCTCGCTGTATCCGTTGACCTTCTCGCGCATGTGCGACACGATGCGCAGGCCCAGCTGCTGGGCGCGGTCCGACTCGCCGTGGTGCTTGCCCACGAGTGCGATGAGACACTCTGCCAGACCGATGAAACCGATGCCGAGGGTACCCTGATTGATTACGCTCTCGATGGTGTCGTTGGGGCTGAGGTTTTCGGCTCCGTTCCAGAGGCGCGACATGAGCAGGGGGAACTGCTTGGCCATGGCGGTCTTCTGGAAGTCAAAGCGCTCGCACAGCTGGCGTGCGGTGATGTCGAGCACATGGTCCAGCTTCTCGAAGAACTTGTCAATCCTCTCCTGCTCCTCGGCAATCTCCATGCACTCGATGGCCAGACGCACGATGTTGATGGTCGAGAAGCTGATGTTGCCGCGGCCAATCGAGGTCTTTTCGCCATAACGGTTTTCGAACACGCGGGTGCGACAGCCCATTGTGGCCACCTCATATTTATAACGCTCGGGGTCGTTGGCGTCCCACTTCTCGTGCTGGTTGAATGTGGCGTCAAGGTTGACGAAGTTGGGGAAGAACCTGCGTGCCGTCACCTTGCAGGCCAGCTTGTAGAGGTCATAGTTGGGGTCTTCGGGCAGGTAACTCACGCCGCGCTTCTTCTTCCATATCTGTATAGGGAAGATGGCGGTGGCGCCGTTGCCCACGCCCTCGTATGTCGAGTTGAGCAGCTCGCGGATGATGCAGCGGCCCTCGGCCGAGGTGTCCGTGCCATAGTTGATCGAACTGAACACTACCTGATTGCCGCCGCGCGAGTGGATGGTGTTCATGTTGTGGATAAAGGCCTCCATTGACTGATGCACGCGCGACACGGTCTGGTTGACGGCGTGCTGCAGATACCTCGCATCCCCCTCGAGGCCGTCTACGGGAGCCTTGAGATAATCCTTGATCTCCGAGTCATAGAGGTGCTTGAGGTCGAGGCCGGTAAGGTCCTCGAGCTTCTTGACCTCCTCGATGAACGACGAGCGCACGAACGGTGCGAGATAGAAGTCGAACGCGGGGATGGCCTGACCGCCGTGCATCTCGTTCTGGGCGGTCTCGAGCGAGATACACCCTATGATGCTCGCCGTCTCGATACGCTTGGCGGGACGCGACTCGCCGTGTCCGGCAATGAAACCGTACTTGAGTATGCGGTCGAGCGGGTGCTGTACGCAGGTCAGGCTCTTGGTCGGGTAATAATCCTTGTCGTGAATGTGCAGATACCCCCCGTTGACAGCGTCGCGCACCTCGGGCGAGAGCAGATAGTCGTCGACGAACGGCTTGGTGGTCTCGCTGGCAAACTTCATCATCATGCCCGCGGGCGAGTCGGTGTTCATGTTGGCGTTCTCGCGGGTGATGTCGTTGCTCTTGGCCTCGATGATCTCAAGGAACATGTCGCGGGTCTTGGCGCGACGGGCTATGGAGCGCTGGTCGCGATATGCGATATATTTCTTGGCCACCTCCTTGCGGGGCGAGTTCATGAGCTCGAGCTCGACACGGTCCTGAATCTCCTCCACGGTCATCTGGCCGGGACCGGTCATAGTGATGATGTCGGCGATGCGCGAGATCAGGCTCTCGTCCTCGCCGCCCTCTGTCGTAAGCATCGCCTTGCGGATGGCTGCCTTGATTTTTTCCTCGTTATATCCTACTACGCGGCCATCGCGCTTAACCACTGTATGTATCATTGTGTTGGGGGAATTTTGTGCTTTTTTGGGGGGATTTAATGATTTTTTGGTACTGCAAAGTTAATCAGCAGAAGCATCAAATGCAAGAAAAAATATGTTAAAAGCAGAAATAAAATTTCCGTTTTGGACAACTTCTTGTAAAATTAAAAATGCCAATCATTTGACATTCAAATAATTGGCATTTAGTTTTGGACAACTTTGCAGCGTTATGAAAATTTCTTTCTTACCAAATCGGGAATCTCCATGAGCGACCGGATTGTCAAATCGGGCAATTCGGCTGTCCGATAGCCTGCAAACTCCTGTGGGTGTATGTTTTGCCCCGAATCGAGCAGACAGAGCGTGATCCAGCCCAGCGAACGGGGGGCGGCAAAATCCTTTGCGGGATTGTCGCCGACATAGATACAGGCCTCGCCGGGATGACGCATCATAAGGCTCCTGAAAGCCTCGCCATCGGTCTTGGGGTGCCCGAACTCTTCGGAGATATAAATATCGTCCGACTCGACGAACCGACCGAGTCCGAGCGCCTCGATTTTGTTTCGCTGTGTCACCGAGCGCCCGTCAGTCACAAGCGCTATTATGTGCCCGGCATTGCGAAGCGTGGCAAGAGCATGGAGCGACTGCCACGGCAATCTTATGTCGGGCCTGTGTTTGCGATAGTGGGATATTACGGTATCCGAGGGGAGTCCTGTCGAGTCGAACGCCTCGCGCGGCGTAAACGCCGTCATCATGGCCGGCAACAGGCCGAGCCCGTATCGCGAGGCTATCGAGCGATATGCCGAGCGGACAAAATCCATCTCGGGGAACAAAGTGTCGTCAAGGTCGAAGGCTATCAGCGCCATCAGTCGCAGTAATAGTCCACGCAGGCACGGGCCTCCTTGTGACCGGCCAGCAGACCTGCCGCAGCCACATGCGCCGGGTGCTTGGCATAGACCTCGACTGAGGCCATGTCGGGCAGTACGGCGGTCAGGACGACGTCCCACTCTTCGGTGGGATTCTCGTTGATGCCGACCTCAATCGACTCAAGGGGCTCGATGACGGCCGGAAGCTCCATCAGAGCCTCGCGAAACCGCATCGCAACCCTGCGGCGCTCCTCGGGAGTGCCGCAGAGTTTGAATGATACGATATGCTTTACCATTTTCAGGAATATCAGATGGATTTGCGCAGAATTTCGAGTGCGGCCGAGATGCCGTCCTTGTCCTTGCCGCCTGCCTGAGCGAAGCCGGGCTGACCGCCGCCGCCACCCTTGATGGCCTTGGCAGCCTCGCGGGCCATGGCCGATGCGTTGAGGCCGGCCTTGACCACATCCTCGGTCAGAGCCACGGTGATGAGGGGCTTGCCGGTCATGTCCATCGTCGCGGCAATGAACACGGTGTTCTCGGGCGAAATCTGACGCACGAGGAATGCCACGTTCTTGACCACCTCGGGCACATAGAGTCCGGTCATCACGATGGTCTTGTGGCCGTCAATCGTCTCAGCCTTCTCGACCATCGAGCTGGCGAGGGCGCGTACCCTCTCCTTCATGTACTCCTCGGCCTGCTTGCGCAGCTCGTTGTTCTCGTCTATGGCACGACGCAGGGCCGCCACGACGTCGGGAGCATTGTGCAGCAGTTCGCCTATTGTGCGGAGCGAGTCGGTGATCTGGTCTACGGCATTCTCAGCAGTCTCGGCCGTGATAGCCTCGATGCGGCGGATGCCGGCGGCGATGCTCGACTCTGAGACAATGCGGATCGAGCCGATGCAGCCGGTGTTGGGGACGTGAGTGCCACCGCAGAGCTCGACAGAGTCGCCATAGCGGATCACACGCACCTCCTCGCCGTATTTCTCGCCGAAGAGGGCCATGGCGCCCATCTCGCGGGCCTTGTCGATGGGCACGCAGCGGTGCTCGTCAAGCGGAATGGCCTTGCGCACCATGGCGTTGGCCAAGTGCTCGACCTCGCGGAGCTGTTCGGGGGTCACCTTCTGGAAGTGGCTGAAGTCAAAGCGGAGCATCTTGGGCGACACGAACGAGCCTCTCTGCTCGACATGCGTGCCGAGCACCTGACGCAGCGCGGCATGCAGCAGGTGCGTTGCGGTGTGGTTGCACTCGGCGGCGCGACGGGCCTCGACGTTGATGACGGCCTCGAATGTCGAGGTGACATCGGCGGGGAGCTGGCGCGAAAGATGCACGGCCTGACCGTTCTCGCGCTTGGTATCATAGATTTCGATTCTCGACTCGCCGTCAACCAGCCAGCCGGTATCGCCGACCTGACCACCCATCTCGGCATAGAACGGAGTCACGGAGAGGACAATCTGATAGAACTCCTTGCCTTTCTGCTTCACCTTGCGGTAGCGCAGTATCTGCGTGGGGACGGCGGTCTCGTCATATCCCACGAATTCGGTCTCGCCCTCGCGGACCTCGACCCAGTCCGTGGCCTCGACTGCAGCGGCGTTGCGCGCGCGTGCCTTCTGGGCCTCCATCTCGGTGTCGAATTCCTTCTTGTCGAGAGTCATGCCGTTCTCCTTGAGTATGAGCTCGGTGAGGTCGAGAGGGAATCCGTATGTATCATAGAGCACGAATGCATCCTTGCCCGATATTTCGGTCTTGCCTGCGGCACGGGCGGCACGGATGGAGTCGTCGAGTATCGAGATACCCTTGTCGAGAGTGCGCAGGAACGAGTCCTCCTCTTCCTTTATCACCTTCATTATCAGCTCGCGCTGAGCGGCGATCTCGGGATATGCCTCGCCCATCGAGTCGATGAGGGTATTGACCAGCTTGTACATGAACGCCTCTTTCTGGCCGAGGAACGTGTATGCATAGCGCACGGCACGACGCAGGATGCGGCGGATGACATATCCGGCCTTGGCGTTGCCGGGGAGCTGTGAGTCGGCTATCGAGAACGATATGGTGCGGACATGGTCGGCAATGACGCGCATGGCCACGTCGACCATCTTGTCCTCGCCATATTTCTTGCCCGAGAGGCGCGAGATGGTGGCGATGAGGGGCGTGAAGACGTCGGTGTCATAGTTAGACTTCTTGCCCTGCAGGGCCATGCAGAGGCGCTCGAATCCCATGCCGGTATCAATCACCTTGGCGGGCAGAGGCTCGAGCGATCCGTCGGCCTTGCGGTTATACTGCATGAACACGAGGTTCCATATCTCGATGACGAGGGGATTGTCTTGGTTTACGAGCGATGCGCCGTCCACCTGCGCGCGCTCCTCGTCGGAACGGAGGTCAATGTGAATCTCCGAGCAGGGGCCGCAGGGACCTGTGTCGCCCATCTCCCAGAAGTTGTCGTGCTTGTTGCCGTTGATGATGTGCGATGCGGGCAGATGCTTCTCCCAGATTGCTGCGGCCTCGTCGTCGCGCGACAGGCCCTCGGCGGGAGAGCCCTCGAAGACAGTGGCATACAGGCGGGCGGGATCGAGCTTGAGAACGTCCACGAGATATTCCCACGCCCAGTCGATGGCTTCCTGCTTGAAGTAGTCGCCAAAACTCCAGTTGCCGAGCATCTCGAACATGGTGTGGTGGTATGTGTCCATACCCACCTCCTCGAGGTCGTTGTGCTTGCCCGAGACGCGCAGACACTTCTGCGAGTCTGCCACGCGCTGGTATTTCGCCGCTTTGTTGCCGAGAATAATGTCTTTGAACTGGTTCATACCGGCGTTGGTGAACATCAGCGTGGGGTCATCCTTGACGACCATGGGTGCCGACGGAACGATGTGGTGGCCCTTGGAGCGGAAAAACTCCTTGAACGACTCGCGTATTTCCTTTGCAGTGAGCATGATTTAGGGTATTATGTCTATGTTTTGATATTTCCGTATTTGATTTCGAGAGTGCAAAATTACTAAAATTTTGTCAATCGCGTATGTTTCAGAGCGTATAAAGTGGCGTGCGCTCGTATCGTGGCAGTGCTATCAGCGTCAGCCGCGGGCGGGTCGGATCGGTTTCGGTGTCCGCCTGCACGGTCGTGTTGTCGAATTCCGTAACTCCGAGCGGCGCGAACGCCTCGGCAAAAGCCTGCATGGCCAAGAGCGGACTGTTGTTGTCGTGCGAAAGGTGGCACAGGAAGACGTTGCGGAGCGATGAGGTATAAACCGACGAGACAAACCCGGCCGAGACCTTGTTGTCGAGATGGCCGTTGTCGGCGACGATGCGAGCCTTGAGATGCTCGGGATACGTGCCGCCGCGCAGCTTGTCGTAGTCATAGTTGGCCTCGATGACCATGTTGTGCGCCTGACGCATGTAGAAGTCGACACGCTCCGAGATGCACCCGAGGTCCGTGGCCACGCCAAGCGTGTCGGTGCCGTGCTCGATGAAGAAGCCCACGTTCTCGGCTCCATCATGCTTGACCTCGAAGGGTGTTATGGTGAACGCCCCTATGGTGAAGGGAAATTCCTTGTATATGGGGGTGTGATAGTCCTTGATGCGCCTCGACACATTGCGCCGCCTCAGGAGGCCGTTGAGCGTGCGGGGGGTGCAGTAGAGCCGCAGGTGCCTGTAGTTTCTGAGCAGGGCGTAAGCCTGACTGATATGGTCGTGATGGTCGTGTGTCAGTATGATGCCCTTGATCTGTTCGGGCATGATGCCGTTGTCGCGCAGGTCGGTAATGACTCTCTTGGCGTCGATGCCTGCGTCTATCAGGAATCCGCTGCGACGGTCTCCGACATAGGAGCAGTTGCCGCTGCTGCCGCTGCCGAAGCTCATGAAAAACATGCGGTCCGAGGGTTCGAGCGGCTCGTCCATCTCGTCGATGGCCTTGGCGGGGGCCGGTTTGTGCAGTCGGGCTATCTCCTTGATCCTTTCGGGCGGTATAAAGTCAAATCCGGCAGACTGGGGCTCGATGAACTCGTCGAGCGAGTCGAACAGTCCGGGCTGGAGGCGGGAAGCATTATTGAAGCTTTTTTTACGCATTAGTTCAGGTTAGTTGTAGAGCAAAAATATTGTGGGCACTTTGTCGTAGTTGCAGGTTGTCTTGGCCCACTCTGATAAAGGCTTTGTTATTACTGACTGTCGCGGCCCTGTGAGGTCCGAGGCCACGCACAACCGCAGTCCGCCGGGCAGCGTCGAGGCCAGTTCGGCTATCAGGCGGTTGTTGCGATATGGCGTTTCGATGAATATCTGTGTCTGCCGGCGCTGTCTTATCATTTTCTCCATCTCGCGCAGGGCTGCCGTGCGTTCGCGCTGGTCGTGGGGCAGATAGCCGGCAAAGGCGAATGTCTGGCCGTTGAATCCCGACCCCATCAGGGCCAGCATGATGCTCGAGGGTCCGACCAGCGGCACAACCTTGAGGTGCTTGCGCTGGGCCACGGCCACGAGATCGGCCCCCGGGTCGGCCACGGCGGGGCAACCGGCCTCGGAGATGACCCCGACCGGCTCACCCTTGACGAGAGGGTCGAGCATCGGGGGCACGTCCTGCACGGGCGTGTGCTCGTCGAGGGTGACGAAGCTGAGATCGTCGATGACTATCGACGGGTCGCATTTCTTGAGAAACCGTCGGGCTGTGCGTATGTTCTCGACCACAAAATGACGTATTCCGCGGATTATGTCGATGTTGGCCTGAGGTATGGCGACACTGACCGGCGCGTCGCTCATGGTCGAAGGGATCAGGTAGAGCGCCGGTTCTATTTTCTGCGTTTCTGTCGTGGTCGTGTTCATGGTCCTTGGTCCTGTTTTTCAGCCTACAGAGCCCTCGAGGGTTATCTGGAGCAATTTCTGCGCCTCGACGGCAAACTCCATGGGCAGTTTGTTCATCACCTCGCGGGCATATCCGTTGACTATGAGGGCAATGGCCTCCTCGGTGGGGATGCCGCGCTGGTTGCAATAGAAGAGCTGGTCTTCGGAGATCTTAGAGGTCGTTGCCTCGTGCTCGACTATGGCCGAGTCATCGAGAATGTCTATGTACGGGAATGTATGCGCGCCGCAGTGGCTGCCCATGAGCAGCGAGTCGCACTGCGTGTAGTTGCGGCATCCGGTTGCGCCGGGGGCCACCTTGACAAGTCCGCGGTACGAGTTCTCGGAGTGTCCGGCCGATATGCCCTTGGACACGATGGTCGATGTCGAGTTCTTGCCGATGTGTATCATCTTGGTGCCCGTGTCGGCCTGCTGGCGGTTGCGGGTCACGGCTACTGAATAGAACTCGCCGCGCGAATTGTCGCCCTGAAGCACGCACGAGGGATACTTCCAAGTGATGGCCGATCCGGTCTCGACCTGAGTCCACGAGAGCTTGGAGTGGTCGCCGCGACACAGGCCGCGCTTGGTGACGAAGTTGAAGACGCCTCCCCTGCCCTCGGCATCGCCCGCATACCAGTTCTGCACGGTCGAGTACTTGACCTCGGCGCGGTCCTCGACGATAATCTCGACGATGGCCGCGTGGAGCTGGTTCTCGTCGCGCATCGGGGCGGTGCAGCCCTCGAGATAGCTGACGTATGCGTCGTCGTCGGCCACGATGAGGGTGCGCTCGAACTGACCGGTGCCGGCGGCGTTGATGCGGAAGTATGTCGAAAGCTCCATCGGGCAGCGTACACCCTTGGGGATGTAGACAAACGACCCGTCAGAGAACACGGCCGAGTTCAGTGCGGCATAGAAGTTGTCTCTGTACGATACGACCGAGCCAAGATACTTCTTCACCAGATCGGGATAATCCTTGACGGCCTCCGATATGGAGCAGAAGATTATGCCCTTCTCGGCCAGTTTCTCGCGGTGGGTGGTCTTGACGCTGACCGAGTCCATGACCGCATCGACGGCCATGCCCGAGAGGAGTTTCTGCTCCTCGAGGGGGATGCCGAGACGGTTGAAGGTGTCGAGCACCTGCGGGTCAATGTCGTCAAGGCTCTTGGGGCCCTCCTTCTTGACAGGCTCGGCATAATAGCTGATGGCCTGAAAGTCAATCTCGGGCACCTTGAGGTGAGCCCACTCGGGCACCTCGAGGGTCTGCCAGTAGCGGAAAGCCTTGAGGCGGAATTCAAGGAGCCATTCGGGCTCCCCCTTTTTGGCCGAGATCAGCCTAACCACATCCTCGTTGAGGCCGCGGGGTATTATGTTGGTGTCGATGTCCGAGGTGAATCCATATTTGTATTCGCCCGAGGTGGCATCGCGCAGGGTGTCGTCGGTTTCGTTATTGATCTGTTCCATGACTATTCTTGATTGGGAAGGACAGCCCCCACAATGCGGGGAGCGAGCCCTATCACCGCGGCCAGAGGTTTGCCGTCGCCGATCTTCGATGATTCACGCAGACCGGAGTCGGGAAATATGACCAGATAAACATTGAGGAGAAAGCTCACCATGATGAGGCACTTGCCTATGTTGAGCAGGGCGCCGGCGATGCGGTCGAGCGGGCCGAGAAACACGGTGTGTACGGCCAGTCGGAGCATCTTGGACACCAGAATGACTGCATAGTAGGCAACGATATACAGCACGGCATAGGCCATGACGACGGCGCCGATATAGCTTGACGAGTATGCGTCGGGCTCTCCCTCGGGATATATGAGCCCGACGGCCTGCGGGCCGAGCATTCGGCAGGCTATGATGCCGATTATCACGGCCGCGATGGCGCCGATCTGGTGTATGAAGCCCTTGCTGAAGCCCCAGATGCCGGCAGCCACGACTATGATTAGCAGTATGATGTCTATTGTTGCCATTATGTTGAGCGGATTGGGTTAGCCGAGGGCAGCGAGATTTGCCTTGAGAGCCTCGAGCTTGGCGTTGGCGTCGGCGAGTTTCTTGCGCTCGGCCTCGACAACGGCGGCGGGGGCGTTGGACACGAAACGCTCGTTCGAGAGTTTCTTCTCGACCGATGCCTTGAAGCCCTCGTAATATGCTATGTCCTTGTTGAGCTTGGCTTTCTCGGCCTCGACATCAATACTGTCGAGCAGGGGTATGTTGAACTCGTCGGTGCCGACCATGAACGATGCGGCTGCAGGGTCCTTGTCGGCGACGGTCTCGACCGATGCCAGCAGGGCCAGACGACTCACAACGTCGGCGAGAGCGACCTCGGTGTTGATGGCACGGAGGGTGAGCTTGTCGCGCAGGGGGATGTTGCGCTGCGCACGCACGCTGCGCACGCCATTGACTATCTCCTTGGCCTTCTCGACGGCTGCGAGCAGGTCACGGTCGATGCACGTGGCCTCGGGCTGTGCGGCATACATGATGGACTCGCCGGGACGACGGTCGCCGATGTGCTGCCAGAGCTCCTCGGTGATGAAGGGCATGAACGGGTGGAGCAGGCGCAGCAGCGAGTCGAAGAATCCGATCGTGGCGTCGTATGTCTCGTCGTCAATGGGCTTCTGATAGTCGGGCTTGACCATCTCGAGATACCACGACGAGAACTCGTCGCGGAACAGACGGTAGGCACCCATCAGGGCCTCGGAGATGCGGAACTTGTCGAACGAGTCGTTTATCTCCTCGACAGACTCGGCCAGCTTGGAGCCGAACCACTTGATGGCGGTGGCGGCATGGGCGGGCTGCGCGAGGGTGCGGTCTACCTGCCAGCCCTTGACGAGACGGAAGGCGTTCCAGATCTTGTTGCAGAAGTTGCGACCGTTCTCGCAGAGCGACTCGTCGAACATGATGTCATTGCCTGCGGGCGCCGAGAGCATCATACCCATGCGCACGCCGTCGGCGCCGTACTGTGCGATGAGGTCGAGCGGGTCGGGCGAGTTGCCGAGGCTCTTGGACATCTTGCGACCTATCTTGTCGCGGACGATGCCGGTGAAATATACGTTCTTGAAGGGCTCCTCGCCTACATACTCGTATCCGGCCATGATCATGCGGGCCACCCAGAAGAAGATGATGTCCGGGCCGGTGACCAGCGTTGCGGTGGGATAGTAGTATTTTATCTCCTCGTTGCCGGGGTTGTTGATGCCGTCGAACAGGGTGATGGGCCAAAGCCACGACGAGAACCATGTGTCGAGGGCACCTTCGTCCTGACGCAGGTCGTCGGCCTTGAGGCCCTCGCAGCCCGCGATGGCGTTGACCTTGGCGAGCGCCTTGTCGGCATCCTCGGCGACAACGAACTTCTCCTCGCCGTCGGCGGGATCGGTATAGTAATATGCGGGAATGCGGTGGCCCCACCAGAGCTGGCGCGAGATACACCAGTCCTGAATGTTCTCAAGCCAGTTGCGGTATGTGGTCTTGTATTTTTCGGGCACGAAACGAATCACGTTGTCCATGACGGGCGAGAGCGACATGTCTGCAAAGTGCTTCATGCTGACGAACCACTGCAGCGACAGCCTCGGCTCGATGGGCACCTTGGTGCGCTCCGAGAGGCCGATGTTGTTGGTATAGTCCTCGACCTTTTCGAGCAGGCCGGCCTTGGCGAGATCCTCGGCGATGGCATTGCGGCACTCAAAGCGGTCCATGCCGACATACATGCCCGCACATTCGGCCACGGTGGCGTCGTCGTTGAAGATGTCGATGACCTCGAGGTTGTGTTTCTTGCCCAGCATCTCGTCGTTCTTGTCGTGGGCGGGAGTGACCTTGAGGCAGCCGGTGCCGAACTCGATGTCGACATAGCGGTCCTCGATCACGGGTATCACGCGGTTGACGAGGGGTACTATGACCTTGTGGCCCTTGAGCCAAGTGTTCTTGGGGTCCTTGGGGTTGATGCACATGGCCGTGTCGCCCATGATTGTCTCGGGGCGCGTGGTGGCCACGACGGCATAGCGGCGGCCGTCGGCATCGGTGTGTATCACCTCGCCCTCGGCTGCGGCGGCCTTGACGGCATCGTCGTCGGCCAGATAATAGCGCAGGTAATAGAGCTTGGCCTGTTCGGTCTCGTAGAATACCTCGTCGTCCGAGATGGCGGTGAGGTTCTGGGGATCCCAGTTGACCATGCGCAGGCCGCGGTATATCAGGCCCTTGTCATAGAGGTCGCAGAACACCTTGGTCACGGCCTTCGAGCGCTCCTCGTCCATGGTGAACGCCGTGCGCTCCCAGTCGCACGAGGCGCCCAGCTTGCGCAGCTGGCTCAGGATGATGCCGCCGTGCTTGTGTGTCCAGTCCCAAGCGTGCTCAAGGAACTGCTCGCGGGTCAGATCGGTCTTCCTGATACCCTCGGCGGCGAGCTTGGCTATCACCTTGGTCTCCGTCGAGATGGAAGCGTGGTCGGTGCCGGGCACCCACAGCGCATTCTTGCCCATCATGCGGGCGCGACGCACCAGAATGTCCTGAATCGTATTGTTGAGCATGTGGCCCATGTGGAGCACGCCGGTCACGTTGGGCGGCGGTATCACGATTGTGTAAGGCTCGCGGGCATCCGGCTCGGAATGGAACAGACGATGCTCCATCCAATAGGCATACCATTTGTCTTCTACTGCACTCGGGTCATATTTCGATGCTAATTCTTCCATTGTGACGGTTGATTTTGGGAAATTTTGGCACAAAATTACAAAAAAACACCGACATTTCGGACTATTATTGCATTAAATTAGGTCAAAAAACCCTCGCAACCGCCCGAGGGGCTGAATCCCCGCCCCGACAGTGGCATGCAAACGGCCCGGCGCCTGATGCCAAATGGCATTCGGGGGCACCGGGCCGGATTAAATCGTATGTCAGTCCGATTACATGTCTATGTCCTTGTTGGTGCCTTTATAGACCACCGGGTCGGCGTCGGGAGAAGTGAAGGTGCAACCCTTGAACGTGGCGTCGGTGACGTTGTTGATGGTCATGGCGGGACCCGAGACGGGGGTTATCGAGACGTTGTCGAAACGTATCTCCTTGGACTCGGAGAGGAGCCCACCCTCACGGGCGGTGAAGAGCGAGTTGGACACGTGGATGTTCTCGATGGGCATTTCGGGAATACCGTTGAACTTCAGCGCCTTGCCCGAGTTGCGCGAGGTGACGCCGTTGATGAATATGTCGCGGAACTGAGGGGTGGTCTCGTCGACGGGAGGAATCTCGGTGAGCGGGGTGAACACCCAGTAATAGAGGTCGAAGGTGATGGCGTCGCCGGCGATGTCGAGCATGTTGACATTGTCGATGTGGATGTTCTTGACGACGCCGCCGCGCCCGCGGGTGCTCTTGAAGCGCAGGCCGATGTCGGTGCCGATGAACTCGCAATCCTTGACCGAGACGTTGCTGACTCCGCCCGACATCTCGCTGCCGACCACGAATCCGCCGTGACCGTGAAACACGCGACAGTCGCGCACGATGACATTCTCGGTGGGGATGCCGCGGCGACGGCCGGCCTCATCCTTGCCCGACTTGAGGCAGATGGCGTCATCGCCGCAATCGAGCGTGGTGCGATAGATTATTACGTTCTTGCACGACTCGATGTCGAGTCCGTCGCCGTTGACGGCATAGACCGGATTCTTTACGAAGATGTTGTCTATGATAAGATTCTCGCACATCAGCGGATGGATGTTCCACGCCGGAGAGTTCTGGAACGTCACCCCCTCGAGCAGCACGTTGCGACAGCCGGTGAGCTGTATCATCACGGGGCGCTGATAGCGCTTGATGCGCTCGGCCTGCTCGCGTGTCAGCTCGGCACGCTTCTCGTGCAGGGGGATGCCGTCGATATAGCTCTGCGAGGGATACCAAGTGTCGCCGTCGACTATGCCACCCTTGGACAGATAGTTGTTCCACTCGTCCTTGGTCAGCTGTCCCTTGCGGACGGGGCGCCACACGCTGCCGTTGCCGTCGATGACACCCTCGCCCGTGATGGCCACGTTCTCGAGGTCTCGTCCCGAGATGGGCGACTGGGCGCGCCACGCCTCGAAACCCTCGTAGACCACATAGACCATCTTATAAAGCGTATCGTCGCCCGAGAATGTCAGTATGGCACCGCGGTCGAGGTGCAGGTTGATGTTCGACTTCAGCTCTATCGGGCCCGTGAGCCAGACACCGGCGGGGACTACAAGCGTTCCCCCACCCTGCGACGAGAGAGACTTTATGGCTTTGGAGAAAGCGTCAGAGTTGAGCGTGACGCCGTCACCGACACCGCCGAAGTCGACGAGCGACACCGAACGGTCGGCAAAGACTGGACGGTCTATGACGGGCATCTCGAACTGCAGTCCGTCATAAAGATGCGAGTATGCCGATTCGGCATGCGAAGTGGCCGAAAGGGCGAGCATGGCGGCGACGGCCAAAAGGGAAAATTTCATGGCAAAGAGTTTAAGGTGGTAAATTTTTCACAAATGTAGCGATTTTTCTCCACAAACTATGGGCGCGGTTGATGGATAATGCTTAAATTTGCATAATCATCAACCAAACCTTTTGAAAATATCATGTCAGAATCCAAAAAGTTCACACCCGCCGAGGCAAAGGCATGGGTAGAAAGCCGCGAATGGGCCAACGGCTGGGACGTCAATGCAGACGCTTCGATCGATGCCGTGGAATTTGCAAATCAGTATGCAGCAAACAAGGAGCTGTGGGACGCGCTCTTCACATTCCTGAAAAACGCCGACCTCGACACCATCGAGGCAGGCAAGCACGAGATTATCCCCGGTCGCGTGTGGGTGAACATACTCGAATACACCCCCAAGGACGCCAAGAACACCAAGATCGAGTCTCACAAGAACTTCATCGACCTGCAGTACACATTCGTGGGCGAGGAGCTGATGGGTCTCGCCGGCAAGGTGACCCCGACAGGCCCCTACGATCCCGTCAAGGACAAGACCAACTATACTACCGACGAGGAGATTGTCTACTCTCCCGCCCCCAAGGACAGATTCTTCCTCTACTTCCCCAAAGACATGCACCAGCCTTCGGTGACTGCCGTAGAGCCCGCCGTGCCCTCGCGCAAGGTTGTAGGCAAAATCGAGTACAAGCACTGATTAGGCGGATAGGCCACCATACGAAACCGGCGCCTGCGATGCAAGCGCCGGTTTTTTCATATTCCGACAGGACCATCCTCGGTGATGAAACCAGAATAAGGAATGCTCTCATCCCATTCTTCATCAAGCTCGGACTCCTCGTCATATTCGTCGTCATCTTCATACTCCTCGTCTTCCTCATCCTCGTCAAGATCCTCATCGTCGTCCGTCCAGTCGTCATCGTCGTCAAGGTCATCGTCGCCAAAGTCAAGGAGGTCGATACCGTCGTCGCCGAAGAGATCGGACAGTTCGCCGGTATTCATGTGATAGGAGTAGTCGACCTCCATGTCGTGGGCCGGATCGCCGTTATAGCTGTTGAGGTCGCCATAACCGCCAAAGTCATCGTATTCGCACATACAGGTTGGTTGTTTAGGTGTGAAAAACCGCACCTCCGGCGACATCCGGAAGTGCGGGGGTCTATGATGTTAACGTGATGGCAGGGTTATTTATTGGCTCTCTTGCGCTCGAGTTCGTCAAGAATCACCTTGCGGAGACGCAGATGATGGGGTGTCACCTCGACATACTCGTCCTCCTTGATATACTCGAGGGCCTCTTCGAGCGAGAACACTACGGGGGGCACGATGCGGGCCTTGTCGTCGGCACCGCTGGCTCGCATGTTGGTGAGTTTCTTGCTCTTGGTGACGTTGACCACGATGTCGTTGTCCTTGGCGTTCTCGCCCACGACCTGTCCGGCATAGACTTCCTCCTGCGGGAAGATGAAGAAGCGTCCGCGGTCCTGCAGCTTGTCGATGGCGTATGCATAGGCTGTTCCGGCCTCCATGGCAATGAGCGAGCCGTTGGTGCGGCGCTCGATGTCGCCCTTCCACGGCTGATATTCGTGGAATCGGTGGGCCATGATGGCCTCGCCGGCCGACGCGGTGAGCACGTTGTTGCGCAGACCGATGATGCCTCGCGAGGGTATCAGGAACTCCATGTGTATACGGTCGTTCTGGGTGGTCATGGTGATCATCTCGCCCTTTCGGCGGGTTACCATGTCGATGATCTTGGACGAGTATTCCTCGGGCACGTTGACCGTAAGCATCTCGACGGGCTCGCACTTGACGCCGTCAATCTCCTTGATGATGACCTGAGGCTGGCCCACCTGAAGCTCGAAGCCCTCGCGGCGCATGGTCTCGATGAGCACCGAGAGGTGCAGCACGCCGCGGCCGAATACGGTCCATGTATCCTCGTGGTCGGCCTTGGTGACGCGCAGCGCGAGGTTGCGGTCGAGTTCCTTGGTGAGGCGGTCGGCGATGTGACGCGAGGTCACGTACTTGCCGTCCCGGCCGAAGAAAGGTGAGTCGTTGATTGTGAATGTCATCGACATCGTAGGCTCGTCGATGGCTATGCGGGGCAGCGGCTCGGGGTTTGCGGCATCGGCCACGGTGTCGCCGATCTCGAATCCCTCGATGCCTACGAGAGCGCAGATGTCGCCGCTCTTGACGCTTGCGACCTTCTTGCGGCCCATGCCCTCGAATGTGTGCAGTTCCTTGATGCGCTGCTTCACGACACTGCCGTCCTTCTTGCACAGGGCGATGTCCATGCCCTCGCGCAGCTCGCCGCGGTGAACACGGCCTATGGCGATACGTCCCACATAGGTGCTGAAGTCGAGCGACGTTATCAGCATCTGGGCGTCACCCTCGAGGGTCTCAGGTGCGGGAATGTAGTCGATGATGGCATCGAGCACGGGGGTGATGTTGTCGGTTGGCTTTGTATAGTCGGTGCTCATCCATCCCTGCTTGGCCGAGCCGTAGATTGTCGGGAAATCGAGCTGGTCTTCCGTGGCATCGAGATTGCACATCAGGTCGAACACCATCTCCTGCACCTCGTCGGGGCGGCAGTTGGGCTTGTCCACCTTGTTGATAACCACAACAGGCTTGAGACCCATCTGTATGGCCTTCTGCAGCACGAAGCGTGTCTGGGGCATCGGGCCCTCGAAGGCATCGACCAGCAGCAGACAGCCGTCGGCCATGTTGAGCACACGCTCCACCTCGCCGCCGAAGTCGGCGTGTCCCGGGGTGTCGATGATGTTGATCTTGTATCCCTTATAGTCGATTGATACGTTTTTGGAGAGGATGGTTATACCACGCTCGCGCTCGAGGTCGTTGTTGTCCAGAATAAGTTCACCGGTGGTCTGGTTGTCGCGAAAAAGCTTACCGGCCATGAGCATTTTGTCGACCAGAGTGGTCTTGCCGTGATCGACGTGTGCGATGATGGCAATGTTGCGTATCTTCTGCATCTTGTTGTCTTCAGAATTTTTTCAAGGTGCAAAGTTACGAATTTTCCTCAACCCCACCAAACTTATCAGCAAAAACAGAACGGCCTCCGGTCTGCATGGTGCAGAACGGAGGCCGTTATTATGATTCAGGCGTCAATAGCCGATGCTATCAAGCCTTGCCTGCGGAGCCGAGGACGGCTACAATCTTGTGCTTGTAGAGCTTCTCCATGTTGTCGCGGGCCGGGCCGAGGTACTTGCGGGGGTCAAACTCAGCGGGCTTCTCTGCGAGGGTCTTGCGCACGGCGGCTGTCATGGCGAGACGCGAGTCAGAGTCGATGTTGATCTTGCAGACATCCATCTTGGCAGCCTTGCGGAGCTCCTCTTCGGGTATACCGATTGCGTCGGGGAGCTTGCCGCCGTACTTGTTGATGGTGTCGACCTCGTCCTGAGGAACGGACGACGAGCCGTGGAGCACGATGGGGAGGTTGGGGAGCTTCTCCTGAACGGCCTCGAGTACGTCGAATGCCAAGGGGGGAGGAACGAGGCGGCCGGTCTTCGGGTCGCGTGTGCACTGCTCGGGCTTGAACTTGTAAGCACCGTGGCTTGTGCCGATCGAGATGGCGAGAGAGTCAACGCCGGTGCGGGTAGCGAAGTCGATGACCTCGTTGGGGTCTGTATAGGTGTGGTGGTCGGACGAAACCTCATCCTCAACGCCGGCGAGCACTCCGAGCTCACCCTCGACAGTAACGTCGTACTGGTGTGCGTAGTCACAAACCTTCTTTGTGAGGGCAACATTCTCCTCGTAGGGAAGGTGCGAACCGTCGATCATGACCGAAGAGAAGCCGTGCTCGATGCAGTCCTTGCAGAGCTCGAAGCTGTCACCGTGGTCGAGGTGAAGAACGATCTGGGGATGTTCCCAACCGAGGCTCTTGGCATACTCGACGGCACCCTGTGCCATGTAGCGGAGCAGGATGGGGTTGGCGTAGTTGCGTGCGCCCTTCGAAACCTGCAGGATGACGGGTGATTTCTCCTCGGCAGCAGCCTTGATGATGGCCTGAAGCTGCTCCATGTTGTTGAAGTTGAAGGCAGGCACGGCATAACCGCCCTTGAGGGCCTTGGCAAACATCTCGCGGGTGTTCACAAGACCTAAGTCCTTATAATTTACCATTGTGTCAATAAAATATTGGTGGTTTGAGATTGATGATTCGTGTAAAAAGCACATTTTGAAGTGCGCTTACTTCTCCGCAAAGTTAATAATTTTTTCGCAAAACAACCCTTAGAGGCGCAAAAATATTGTTAATTATTTCTATCAATCCTTTTTGGCGGCCAAAGTGGAATTTTTAGACTTATTTTTTGTACTTTTGCAAAACGTATATCCATATTTCAATCACATGAGACTATTATCAGCATTCCTCGCACTGTTGGGCCTGCCGCTCGGAGCGGCGGCGCAGTATGCGGTCAATTACGAGGGCTCGGTCACGGCCGGAGGAGGCTCGGGTGAATTCTCACCTTATTATATCAATTCGCTGCGCCACGGACGATTCTCGCAGCAATACACCCTGCAGGCCGAAATCAAGGCTTGGAGGCCGATAGACAAGTCAAAGCGTTTCAGCTATGGATTCGGCGCCGACATCATCGGCGGCGCCACGTCGTCGACCGACTATCAGAGGTATGATGCCGAAAACGGAACGTGGTTCGAACATTCGGTAAAGCCGTCGGCCATCTGGCTGCAGCAGCTCTATGGCGAGGTGAAGTATCGCGGCGTGTTCCTGACCGCCGGCATGAAGGAGCATGAGTCGGCACTGCTGAATCAGCGCCTGACGAGCGGCGACCTCGTCGAGAGCGGCAACACGCGCCCCATACCCGAGGTGAGGGCAGGATTCATCGACTTCCAGAACATCCCCTTTACCAACGGATGGGTGCAGATTCAGGGCGAGATAGGCTACGGTCGACTCATCGACGACGGATGGCGCCGGGACCAGTATGGCTATTACAACTATCACATAAGCAGCGACGAGTGGTACAACTATAAGCGCTGCTATTTCCGCACCAAGCCCTCGATGCCCTTCTCGGTGACCGTGGGCATGCAGGCCGCGGCCTTTTTCGGAGGCACCGAAGACTGGTACAGCAAGGGTGTGATGTGCAAGCAGGACACCTACTCGCACGACCTGAAGACATTCTTCAAGATGCTCATACCCTCAGAGGATGGCGGCGAGGCGTTCTATACCGGCAACCATCTCGGCTCGTGGGACCTGCGCGCCAGATACAGGCTGAAAAACGGCACCGAGCTCTCGGCCTATTTCTCGTGGCCGTGGGAAGACGGGTCGGGCATCGGCAAGCAGAACGGCTGGGACGGTCTGTGGGGAATAGAGTACAAGGCCCCACAGCCGGGCATCGTCAGTGGCGCCGTGATAGAATACATGGACTATACCAACCAGAGCGGCCCCCTGCACTATGCCCCGTCAGACTGGGCCGGAACGACCATAACCGGCCACGCCTCGGGCGCCGACGACTATTACAACAACCGCGCCCACAACTCGTATGCCTATTTCGGACATTCGATAGGCACGCCCGCCATCATGGCACCGATATACAACACCGACGGCTATCCGGCTTTCGCGGCCAACGTGATGCGCGGATTCCACATCGGTGTCGAAGGACAGATAACCCCCGAAATCGAGTATCTGGTCAAGGGTGGTTACCGCAAGGCGTGGGGCAACGGCTACTTCCTCCTGCCCGAGCCCATAGACCTCACCGCAGTAATGGTCGAGGCGACATGGAGGCCCGAAAAAATAAAGGGGCTGTCGCTGAACGGCCGCCTCGAACTGGACCGCGGCACCATGCCGTGCAACGCCTTCGGGGCCATGGTTACGGTGAAATATAACGGACTTCTAACATTCTGACACCACGCGACATGAAAATCAGAATAATGTTACTCGCAATCCTCGTCGCCATGATGGCCGGGGGATGCACTCAGAACAACGGCAACATAGGCGACCTGTTCGGCGAATGGAGACTCGAGGAGCTCAAGGCCGACGGCAAGCCCCAGAAGCTGTATGACGACGAGGTATTGCTCTACACTTGGGAGTTTCAGAATAGCCTCGTGTTCATCCAGACCATAATGCCCCATCAGGACTACAGGACATCGCGCGGCACTTGGACACGCGAGGGCGACATACTGGCCATCGACTTCAGCCACCGCGACAACGACGGTCCTTATCTCGCACCCGAGGCCCTGCACCTCGAAAACGGCGGCGTGACCCCGCTACACGTCATCACGCTCGACGGCAAGAACCTGCGCGCCGAATACACGGCAACCGACGGCGTGAAATATGAATATGTACTCCGAAAAGCCTACTGACAACATGAAAAAAGAAAAAGTACTGGTGACCGGAGCCGACGGATTCATCGGCTCGCATCTCGTCGAGACACTCCTGTCCGAAGGGTATGCAGTGCGGGCACTCAGCCAATATAACTCGTTCAACTACTGGGGATGGCTCGAAGGGATGGAGCATCCCGACCTCGAGGTGGTGACAGGCGACGTGCGCGACCCGCGCCTGTGCGAAGAGATAGCCGAGGGGTGCTCGACAATCTATCATCTGGCGGCGCTGATAGCCATTCCCTACAGCTACTCGGCCCCCGACAGCTATGTCGACACCAATATAAAGGGTACCCTCAACATGTGCAAGGCCGCGATGCGCCACAATGCACGACGCATCGTGGTGACGTCGACCAGCGAGGTCTACGGCACGGCGCAATATGTCCCCATCGACGAGAATCATCCCAGACAGCCCCAGTCGCCGTATAGCGCCACAAAAATCGGTGCCGACGCCATGGCGCTGAGCTTTTATCACGCCTTCGGTCTGCCGGTGGTGGTGGCCCGTCCGTTCAACACCTACGGACCGCGACAGAGTGCCCGCGCCATCATCCCCTCGATAATATCGCAGATAGCCTCGGGCAAGCGCGAGATCATGGTGGGCGACCTCACCCCTACCCGCGACTTCAACTTCGTGCTCGACACCGCCGCCGGATTCGTGGCGCTTGGCCGCACTCCCGGCATCGAGGGGCGCGAGATCAACATAGCCACGGGCACGGAGGTGACCATGCGCGAGACCCTCGGCATGATAGCCGACCTGATGGGCGAGGACGTGAAATATACGGTAGACCCGGCCAGACTGCGTCCGTCGGGGAGCGAGGTGTTCAGGCTCTGCGGCGACAACACACTCATAACGTCGCTGACCGACTGGAGGCCCCGTTTCGACCTCGAGCATGGCCTGCGCAAGACCATCGAATGGTTTACCGACCCGGCCAACCTCGCCAAATACAAGACCGGTATATATAATGTCTGACAATCCGAAATGACTGCCAAGTGACAGAAAAGAAAGAAATCAACATCCTGTTTCTCGGAGGCGCCAAGCGCGTATCGCTGGCCCGCAAGGTGATTGCGGCGGGCGAAAAGCTGGGAGTCAGGGTAAACATATTCAGTTACGAACTCTCGCCCGAGGTGCCCGTGGCCGCTGTAGGCAAGGTGATAACCGGCCTGAAATGGAGCGACCCGGGGTTGATGGAGCATCTCGAGACAGTGGTGGGGCAATACGGCATAGACATCATGCTGCCGTTCGTCGACCCGGCCATCGAGGTGGCCTCGCTCTATGCCGACACCTATGGCGACGTGTGGGCTCCGGTGGTTGACCCGGCGCTGGCCGACGCGCTGTTCGACAAGGCCGAGTCGGCAAAGCTGTTCGCCTCGAAGGGCATCGCCATACCCCGCACGTACACCGGAGGGCGTCCGCGGTTCCCGCTCATTGCCAAGCCCCGCAGGGGGTCTGCCTCGAAAGGGCTGATGATCATAAACGACGTGGCCGAGTTCCGTCGCGTGGTCCGCATGAGCGACTACATGATGGAGAGCTACATACCCAACCGCCGTGAGTACACCGTGGACGCCTACATATCCAAGCACGGCGAGATACTGTGCGTGAGTCCGCGACTGAGAATCGAGGTGCTGGGCGGCGAGGTGACCCGTAGCGCCACGGTCGACTATCCCGAGCTAAAGGAGATGGCCGTCAAGGCCATCGGGGAGCTGGGCCTGCGCGGACCGGTGACGCTGCAATACATGCTCGACACCGACGACGGGTCGCTGATGCTGATGGAGATAAATCCCCGACTGGGCGGCGGCGTGGTCTGCTCGATACATGCCGGCGCCGACATACCCCGGCTGCTGCTCGAGGACTTTCTCGACATGGAGCCGACACCTGTCCCCGAGATAAAGCCGGGCGTATTAATTTGCAGATATTTTGACGAGACAGTTTTCAATGCCTGAGACATCGCATATCATAATAATAGCCGAGGCGGGTGTCAACCACAACGCCTCGATGGAGATGGCGCGCCGCATGGTGCGCGAGGCCGCCCGCGCGGGCGCCGACTATGTCAAGTTCCAGACCGCAGTGCCCGAGCTGGTCATATCGTCCATCGCTCCCAAGGCCGAGTATCAGAAAGAGACCACCGGCGAGGGTGAGTCGCAACTGGACATGTGCAGGGCCATACACCTGCCCCTCACGGCCTATGCCGAACTGGCCGAACTGTGCCGCGAGGAAGGGATAGGCTTCATGAGCACGCCGTTCGACCTCGTCAGCATCGACACGCTCGTACCGCTCGGCATGGACTACTGGAAGATACCCTCGGGCGAGATAACCGACCTCCCCTACCTCAGGAAAATCGCCTCTAAAGGCGGTAAGGTGATACTCTCGACCGGCATGTCGACGCTCAACGAGGTCGAGGCCGCCGTCAGGGTGCTCGAGCAGGGCGGCATATCGCGCCAAGACATAACGCTGCTACACTGCACCACCCAATACCCCACCCCGATGGAGGACGTGAACCTCCGCGCGATGGATGCCCTGAAAGCTCTCGGTTGCGGCGGCGTGGGATACAGCGACCATACCCTCGGCATCGAGGTGCCCGTGGCCGCGGCGGCCCGTGGCGCCATGGTGATCGAAAAGCACTTTACCCTCGACAAGAATCTGCCGGGGCCGGACCACCGTGCATCTCTCGAGCCTGCCGAGCTCAAGGCCATGGTCGACGCCGTGCGCAATATCGAAAAGGCCCTCGGGTCAGGCGACAAATGCGTGGCTCCGTCCGAAAGGGCCAATATCGAGATTGCCCGCAAGAGCATCGTGGCCGCAAGGGACATAGCCGCGGGCGAGACATTCAGCGAGGAGAACATTACTGTGAAACGTCCGGGGGGTGGCATCAACCCTATGCTGTGGGACGATGTTATAGGTAAAACGGCCATCCGCGACTTCGCATACGACAGCCTCATAGAACTCTGATGAAAGAAGCACTCAGCCAGACCCTCACGCAACGGTTGCAGCAACGGCTCTCGCCGCTGCAGATGCGTCTCGTGAGGATGCTTGAGATGTCAGAGCCCGAAATAGAGGAAGAGGTGCGCCGCGAGCTCGACGACAATCCAGCGCTCGAGACCGCCGACAGCGCGGCAGAGTCAGAACAGTTTGGCGAGACGGCCGAACAGATGCAGATGGCCGACTATCAGTCAGAGGAAGATATTCCCTTCTATCGCCTCGAGGCTCGCAACCGCGGCGCCGACGACCCGTATTACGAACCCGTGGCCGTTGCCGGCGAGGGGTCGATGATGGACATGCTGATGGCCCAGATAGCCGAGACGGACATTCCCGAGGAGGATCTGCCCGTGGCCGCATACATCATCGGCAATCTCGACGACAACGGATACATGACCCGCACGCTGCCGCAGATAGGCGACGACCTCGCGTTCAATGCCGGGATAGACATCTCGGCCGAGCGGCTGCGCGAGGTCTTCGACCGCGTGCGCGCGCTCGACCCCGCGGGCGTCGGTGCGATGGACCTGCGCGACTGTCTGCTGCTGCAGCTCAGGCGCATGCCGTCAGACCCCGACACCGCGCTGGCCACCGAGATCGTCAGCCATTATTTCGACCTTTTCTCCCTCAGACACTTCGACAGGCTCGAGTCCATGCTCGGCGTGGACAGGGAGCGCCTGAAACGTGCCGAGGAGGTGATAAAGTCGCTCGACCCCAAGCCTGCGGGCAAGCTGGGCGGCAGTCCCGACGATGACCGCACGCGCCACATAGTGCCCGACTTCATCGTCGAGACAGGTCCGGGCGACACCATCAACGTGACAATGCCCAACAACATACCCGATCTGGTCATCGAGAGCAGCTTCCGTGCCGAATCGGCCATGGGCAAGGAGTCGGCCACGGGATCGGCCCGCCGTCAGGACGCGCTGACGTTCATAAACCGCAAGCGCGAGGAGGCATCAGATTTCATCGACCTCATCAAGCTGAGACGGCGCACGCTGATGCGTGTCATGGAGGCCATCGTGAGGACGCAGCGAGATTTCTTCCTGACCGAAGACGAGACACGCCTGCGTCCGATGGTGCTGAAGGACATATCGGCCATGACGGGCTTTGACATATCTGTAATATCGCGTGCCACGGCGGGCAAGTACGTAGCCACGGCGGGAGGCATATATCCGCTGAAATTCTTCTTCAACGAGGGCATACGTTCGGACGGCGACGAGGAGACATCATCGCGCGCCATACTCGCGGCCATACGCGAGCTGGTCGATGCCGAAGACCCGTCGGTCCCCCTGAGCGACGAGGCCATACTGGCCCGGCTGAAGGAACAGGGCTACGAACTGGCCCGGCGCACCGTTGCCAAATACCGCGACAGACTCGGCATCCCCGTGGCCCGTCTGCGCAAGAAAATATAAATCAACAATCTCCTCCACAATGTTCAAGATCTGTAAGATTCTGTCAGCCATCTTCTCTCCGCTGCTGATACCGACATACGCCATGATCATGGCAATGTACATCTCGATTCTCGGCATACTGCCCGAGTCGGCCAAATGGGGCACTATCGGGATCATATTTCTCATAACCGCCGTCTTCCCGGCCATAGGCATATTCGCCCTCTACAAGACCGGAGTCGTGAGCGATGCCGGGCTCAACAACCGCACCGAGCGCACCATACCCTACATAACCGTGGTGCTGTGCTATGCGGCGAGTGCGTTCTTCCTGTTCAGGGCCGGCGCACCCGACTGGCTGCCGATGTTCTTTGTCGGAGGCGGAACAGCCACGGTGATAAACATCATCGTGAACAGGTGGTGGAAAATCTCGGCACATGCCGCCGCCATGGGCGGCATGACAGCCATGCTGTTCAGGATAGCATACATGCATCAGGCCATCGTGGGCATGGAGTTCTGGCTCTCGACCGCCATCCTTGCCACCGGGCTTGTCATGACGGCGAGAGTCTACATGCAGCGCCACACGCTGATGCAGGTCCTGACCGGCGCCGCCAACGGATTTGTCTGCGTTTGGCTCATGTCTGGCATACATCTCTAATCACTAAACTTTAATCCTTAAACCATATTCCGAATGACCCCCACAGTCAGCATCATCATGGGGAGCACAAGCGATCTCCCCATCCTGAAGAAAGCCGCCGATTTCCTCAACGAAATGCAGGTGCCTTTCGAAATGAATGCCCTCTCGGCCCACCGTACACCCTCGGAGGTCGAGGCATTTGCCCGCGGAGCGCGAGACCGCGGCATCAAAGTGATCATCGCCGCTGCCGGCATGGCCGCGGCACTGCCCGGTGTAATCGCCGCCATGACCCCGCTGCCCGTCATCGGCATACCCATCAACTCGTCGCTGGGCGGACAGGATGCACTCTACTCCATCGTCCAGATGCCTCCGGGCATATCCGTAGCCACGATGGGCATCAACGCCGGCCTGAACGCCGCCGTGACCGCCGTGCAGATACTCGCCCTCTCAGACGCCGCTCTGGCAGAGCGCTTTGACGTCTACCGCTCGAAACTCTCGCAGAAGATAGTCAAGGCCAACGAGGAGCTGAGAGACGTAAAATATGACTTTAAAACCAACTGATGGCAAGATACAGCTATTCACGCCGCCGGTCATGGCCTGTCAGCATAGGCAAGGTCCGCATCGGCGGTGAAAATCCGGTGGCCGTCCAGTCGATGACATCGACATCGACCATGGACACCCCCGGCTCGGTGGCCCAGATTGAGCGCATCACCGATGCCGGAGGCGACATAGTGCGCCTGACCGCTCAGGGCGTGCGCGAGGCCGAGAATCTCGAGAAGATACGCGACATGGTCAGGGCCGACGGCTATGACGTGCCGCTTGTGGCCGACATACATTTCAACCCCAAGGCAGCCTTCGCGGCGGCCTCGAGGGTCGAGAAGGTGCGCATAAACCCCGGCAACTTCGTGGACCCCGGACGTGTGTTCAAGAAAATCGAATTCACCGACGAGGAATACGGCAACGAGATAAAGAAGATAGACGAGACGCTCGTGCCGCTGCTCGACATCTGCAAGGCCAACAGCACCGCGCTGCGCATTGGCGTGAATCACGGCTCGCTCTCAGACCGCATCATGAGCCGCTATGGCGACACCCCCGAGGGTATGGTCGAGAGCGCGCTCGAGTTTCTGAGAGTCTGCCTGAAAAACGATTTCCGCGACGTGGTCATCTCCATCAAGGCATCCAACGTCGTGGTTATGACCCGCACCGTGCGTCTGATGGCCGAGGCCATGGATGCCGAGGGGATGCACTTCCCGCTGCATCTTGGCGTCACCGAGGCGGGCGATGCCGAAGACGGTCGCATCAAGAGTGCCATCGGCATAGGCTCGCTGCTGCTCGACGGGCTTGGCGACACAATCCGCGTGTCGCTTAGCGAGGACCCGGAGAACGAGATCGCCCCCGCCCGCTCCATACTGGCGCGCATCGGCGAGATTGCATCATGTCCCGTCGAGGTTCCCGAGGCTCCGGCACACGACCGTTCGCGCCGCCCCAGCCTTTGGAGCGCGCATGTGACCAGCGTCGACGGACTCGACTTCAAGTCCTCGGACCTCGAGGGCCTGATCGTGGCCGACCTGACAGTGCAGACGGCCGACGAGGTGATTGCCGCGATGGAGAAATTGCCCGAAAGTCCCGTCAGGCTGTCGGCATCGTGCGCCAACGGTGTCTTGCTGATGCGCTCGTTCATGGCCAAGGTGCGCGAGAAGGGGCTAATGAATCCCGTGATACTCCACTTCGACTATGCCGGAAAGGATGCCGGCGAGACAGCCATAGCCGCCTCGATAGATCTGGGCTCGATGCTGCTCGACGGTTATGCCGACGCCGTGTCGCTGACCAATCCGGCCATGACGGACGAGGAGCTCGTCACCCTGAGCCTCAACATCCTTCAGGGCACCCGCCACCGCATCAGCAAGACCGAATACATAGCCTGTCCCGGCTGCGGACGCACGCTGTATAACCTTCAGGAGACGCTCAAGTCCATCAAGGAGGCGACCTCGCATCTCAAGGGACTCAAGATCGGCGTCATGGGCTGCATAGTCAACGGCCCTGGCGAGATGGCCGATGCAGACTACGGCTATGTCGGTGCCGGAGTGGGCCGCGTGAGCCTGTACAAGGGCAAGGAATGCATAATCCGCAATATCCCCGCCGAGGAGGCCATACCCGCGCTGATAAACCTGATAAAGGAGAACGGAGACTGGACAGAACCCGCCGAGAAATGAAGACCGATGCCACATACATGCGCCGGGCGCTCGAACTGGCGCGCCACGGCGAGCTCGATGCCTCGCCCAACCCGATGGTCGGAGCCGTAATCGTCGGCCCCGACGGTAGGATAATCGGCGAGGGATGGCACCGCCGCTGCGGCGAGGGCCATGCCGAGGTCAACGCCGTGGCCTCGGTGAGCGACAAGTCCCTGCTCAGGGACTCGACCATGTATGTCACCCTCGAACCGTGTGCCCACTATGGCAAGACCCCACCCTGCGCCCGCCTGATAACGGAGATGGGGATACCCCGCGTCGTCATCGGTTGCAGGGACCCGTTTGCCAAAGTCGCGGGGCGCGGAATAGCCATGCTCGAGGAGGCCGGAGTGGAGGTGGAGGTCGGGATGCTCGAGAAAGAGTGTTTGGCGCTGAACGAGAAGTTCATGACCGCCCACACCCACCGACGCCCCTTCATAACCCTGAAGTGGGCCGAGAGCGCCGACGGATTTATCGACGGACATATCTCGACCCCGCTCAACTCGACCGCCGTGCACCGTCTCAG
This sequence comes from Bacteroidales bacterium M8, assembly GCA_001689495.1. Lineage (GTDB taxonomy): Bacteria > Bacteroidota > Bacteroidia > Bacteroidales > Muribaculaceae > Duncaniella. The sequence continues at coordinate 119,154 of LUJS01000035.1, forward strand.
GGCCACTCACGACGCCATTCTCGTCGGCAGCGGGACGTGGCTTGCCGACAGACCGCGGCTCGACACAAGGCTCTTTGCCGGTAAATCGCCCCGCCGTGTCGTGCTCGACCGTCGCGGCCGAGTCACCGACGCCCCCGGAGATGTATTGATTATGAGCGGATACGACACCCTGCGCGAGGCCATGGAGAGGCTCTATGCCGAACATGGCATCACCTCGGTGCTCGTCGAGGGCGGAGCCGAACTGCACCGCTCGTTCATGGCCGAAGGGCTTTGGGACCGCATGCGCATCGAACGCTCGGACAAGCCGACCAACGGGTCTGTCAAGGCCCCGACATTGCCGTCGGACATCAGAATCGAGAGCATGACCAAAATAGACAATCACGACATAATAAACATAACCAAATGAACATCAGACCCGCAACACCCGCCGACGCACGCCTGATAGCACAGTCTGTCACCGAGGCAATCGGCGCGGAAATAACCGAAAGCCTTGCAGGTGAAAACCATACCCGCGAGGATGTGATCGACATGTTCGAGTCGCTGGCACGACGCGACGACACCCAGTACAGCTATCTCAACACCCTCGTCGTCGAGGACGACATGGGCGAAGCCGCCGGAGTGTGCGTGGCATACGACGGAGCCGGACTGCACGAAATGCGCCAGCTGTTCTTTGCCGCCGCCAAGGAATATCTTGGCCGCGACATGACCGCGATGGAGGACGAATGCACGCCCGACGAGTTCTATCTCGACACGCTTGCCGTGGTCCCCGCCCGCAGGGGCCGCGGATATGCGCAGGCGCTGATACAGGCCACTGCCGAACGTGCCCGCGAATGTGGCAAGCCCCTCGGACTGCTGGTCGAGAAGGAGAATCATCCCGCAAGGGCACTCTACGAGAAGAGCGGATTCAGCTTCTTTGACGAGAGGCCCTTTGCCTTCGTGATGATGGACCACCTGAGAATGGCCTGAGAAATTCGGATTACAACAATGACAAAAGCGTGCGGCCCTTGCGAGTGCCACACGCTTTTTTGTCGTGATGTGTGTTTTTGAATCTTCCTGTCAGTCGAGATGGCCTATGAAGATGCCGTCCTGATCGAACTGCAGCTCGAGACCGTTGGTCAGCTCGATCTCATATCCGGGGGCATTGCGGGTTATCTCGTTGATGTAATATGCGGGGAAGTTTGCCTCGACATAGAGCCAGATAGGTGTGGGGACGATGCCCTGAGGGACAGAGTTCTGGGGAGGAGCAGAGACGTCGACCCACTGGCCGGCGGCATCAAACTCTATCTCGTTGCCGGTGGCGAGGAGCACCTCGTAGACGGTTCCGGCATGTTCGTCATCGCGGACGACCTTGACGGCCTTGTCGCTGGGGAAATATGTCGAGATGAACTCCTGAGCGGGCTTCGGAAGCATGTCGTATGACATGGGCACATCCTTGTCGTCGTCATCCTTGCAGCTCCATACCATCACGGCTATGAGGCTGACAAAAAGAAGCATAATAGTCTTTTTCATAATGTAGTGTTTGTTTTGTAATCTATGACTATATTACAAACACACATTATAAAAAGTTCAACCATTTTCACACATCAGTCGCCGAACAGCGTGGTGGACAGGTATCTCTCGCCGGTGTCGGGCAAGAGGACGACGATGGTCTTACCCTCGTTTTCGGGCTGCCTTGCCAGAGCGATAGCCGCCGAGAACGCCGCGCCCGACGATATTCCGGCCAGTACCCCCTCGCGGCGAGCCAGCATGCGCGCCGCGGCCTCGGCCTCGGGATAGCTCACGGGCATCACCGCATCGACCACCGAGGGGTCAAAGTTGCGCGGGACGAATCCGGCGCCTATCCCCTGCAGTTTGTGCGGGCCGGGCTTGCCACCCTCGAGCACGGGCGAGTCAGAGGGCTCGACGGCCACGATGCGCACCTCGGGATTCCGGGACTTGAGGCCGCGCCCTACACCGGTCAGCGTGCCTCCGGTGCCTACGCCGGCCACGAAGATGTCTACCTTTCCGTCGGTATCGTCCCATATCTCGACCGCGGTCGTGACCTCGTGACGGGCCGGGTTGGCGGGATTGTCAAACTGGCCGGGCATGAAGGCCCCCTCGTTTTCGGCAAGGATGGCCTCGGCGCGGGCTATCGCACCCTTCATGCCTTCGGCTCCCGGAGTCAGCACCAGCTCGGCGCCGAGGGCCTTGAGCAGGCTCATGCGCTCGCGGCTCATGGTCTCGGGCATGGTCAGGACGAGCCTGTAGCCCTTGATGGAGGCCACCCAAGCCAGACCTATGCCGGTGTTGCCGCTGGTGGGCTCGACAATCAGGCCGCCGGGCCTGAGGAGGCCGCGCTGTTCGGCATCCTCGATCATAGCGAGTGCCACGCGATCCTTGACGCTGCCGCCGGGGTTGAACGATTCGAGCTTGACCAGCAGGCGGGCGCGTAGCCCTTCGGATGACTCGATGTTGCGGACTTCGAGCAGGGGGGTGTGCCCTATCAGTTCGATAAGAGAAGAGTGTATCTTTTTCATTTTCAAAACGTGTTTTTTAATGTCAGCGCCCGATGGCAGAGGTCACTTGACGCGCTATCGACTCCATGCCGCGTACCGACGGATGCCCCGACTGCTTGTCGATGTCGCTCAATGTTATCACGGGCACTTCATAATGCTTGCATACTGTAATAACAGATTCGTTGATTTCGGGTTTAAGCTCGGTGTTGAGAATGAAGTATATCTTGGCGTCGGCATATCTGTCCCTGAGGCCGTCCATCAGCCGGGCCATGGCCGGGCGGAACGAGTAGAGCTGTTCGTCGGTCCAGTCGGCCCAGACATACTCGCCTATCGGCGAGCCTGCCCACGAGTCGTTGGTACCGCCGAAGACAAGAATTATGTCGGGGTCGCCAAGATTGTCCATGCGCGTGATGAAGGCACGGTCGGTATAGTCGACACCCTTATAACCTGTACGGCAGACGGTTGCACCCGAATATGAGTTGTTGACCCCGAGTCTGTATGGCGCATCGCCGGCAGTCATCAGTCCCCACCAAGTCTGCTGCATGCTGTCGACATCGGTGGTCTTGACATGGCGTGGCGAATGATACCAGACGAGATTGGTGTCGGGCACGACATAGCCCTGAAATGTGGAATATGAGTCGCCCAGAATGGAAATGACCGGACGTTCGGAGCGCGCGCCCATCATTGTGAATAGCAACGCGATGAGTAGGAATATTTTTTTCATAATCGCAAAATTAACTCTTTTTTTTCGTGAATCGTTAGGAGTGTGACGCTTTTTTTGTAATTTTGTCAAAACTAATAACCGCTAACCGCATAATATATGGACAAAGAGTTAGATTGGAAAAACCTCTCGTTCGGCTACATGCCGACTGACTATAACGTACGCTGTTATTACCGCGACGGGAAATGGGGCGATATTGAGGTATCGCAGAGCGAGGAAGTGAGCCTTCACATCGCCGCCACCTGTCTGCACTACGGTCAGGAAATTTTCGAAGGCCTCAAGGCTTTCAGGGGCAAGGACGGTAAGATCAGGGTGTTCCGCCTCGAGGAGAACGCCAAGCGCATCCGCGAGTCTGCCAAAGGCATACTCATGGAGCCGCTGCCCGAAGAGAAGTTCCGCGAGATGGTGCTCAAGGTTGTCAAGCTCAACGAACGGTTTGTGCCCCCCTACGGCTCGGGCGCATCACTCTATATCCGCCCCATCGAGCTGGGCATCTCGGCTCAGGTGGGCGTGAAACCCGCGCGCGAGTATCTGTTCATGATTCTCGTCACCCCCGTGGGCCCCTACTTCAAGACCGGCTTCCGCCCCACCAACATCTGCATCATGCGCCAGTATGACCGCGTAGCACCCCGCGGCACGGGTCTGTGGAAGGTCGGCGGCAACTATGCCGCATCGCTCACCGCCGGCGAGCACGCACACGAGCTGGGATATTCGGCCGTGCTCTATCTCGACCCCAAGGAGAAAAAGTACCTCGACGAGTGCGGTCCGGCCAACTTCATTGCCATCAAGGACGGCAAGTACATCACACCGGCCTCAGACTCGATCCTCCCCTCGATCACCAACAAGAGCCTGATGCAGCTGGCCGAGGACATGGGCATCCCCGTCGAGAGACGCCACATCACCGTGGACGAGCTCGAGACCATCGACGAGGCCGCAGCAGTGGGCACCGCAGCCGTGGCATCGCCCGTGGGCGAGATCGACGACCTCGACACCGGCAAGAAGTATATCGTATCTAAGGACGGCAACCCCGGCCCGATCGTGACGAAACTCTATGAGACACTGCGCGGCATCCAGTACGGCGACCTGCCCGACACGCACGGATGGTGCACAATCGTTGAATGATGACTTATCAGGAACTCATTGAAAAATATTACCCGGCGGATACCCTCCGCCGGGCAATTTATTTGAAGCACTGCCGTGCCGTTGCCGACCTCGCGCTCGAGATAGCACGAGACAAGGACCTGTCGCTTGACGAGGACGACATCGAGGATGCCGCGATGCTGCACGACATAGGCATCTTCCTGACAGACGCGCCGTCGATAGACTGCCACGGCACGGAACCGTACATACGCCACGGGCTGCTTGGCGCCGAGCTGCTGCGCCGCGAGGGCATGCCCGAGATATTTGCCCACGTGGCCGAGCGGCACACGGGCACCGGCATAACCCGCGAGGAGATAGAGGCGCAACATCTGCCCCTGCCTGAGGGTGACTACATGCCCGAAACGCTGCTCGAAAGGCTTGTGTGCTATGCAGACAAGTTCTATTCGAAGAGCGGAGACATGAAGCGCAAGTCCTTCGACAAGGTCGTGGCCTCGATGGAACGCCACTCGGAGGCCACCAAAGAGAGATTCCTCACGCTCAGCCGCGAGTTCGGCGTATATTAAGGCCAAGACTAAAACACGAAGACGGCCTGTCGGCGATGGCGCATCCATGCGTCCAGCCGACAGGCCGTCGTTATATCCGTATCTCTGTTCAGAGTGAATCAGGGGCAAAAGAAAAAGCTGGTCGCTCGCACATCAGCGGGCAATCAGCTTGAGCTTTCTGTAGGAATGCCAAAACATTGTTCTGGCAGTCACTGTGTTGCGGCCTATCTATTAGGCGTTAGCGGCAACAGAGTCAACAGCAGCGGCGCTATCAGCGGGAGCTACAGTGTCAACGACTGCCTCCTCAACGATAGTCTCCTCTACAGCAACTACGGTGTCGTTTGCAGCAGCCTCGGCAGCCTTGTCAGACGAACCGCAAGAGAAAAGAGATGCGCTGAAAGCAACAGCAGCAACTAAAACTAACTTCTTCATTTTCTTGTTTGTTAAATTATTGAACAATATTTAAGCTTCAAAAACGCTACAAAGGTAAGACAAATTTTTGACATACCAAACTTTTTTTAGCTATTTTTTCGCGATAGATGATTTTTTAGTTAATTTCTGCAAATTATTGTATAATTCGTGAAACAAAATTAACAATCAGCACACATTTACGCCAATCGGGCATATAATTTGGGGGCTAAAAGTTGTTCCCCTAACGACCAACAAAAGTCACAAATTGACGAGCCCTCCTGATGGCCGGCAGGAACGGATCTGCATGAAATCAATACTAACACATATATTTATATAAGAGGGTCGGCAATCATCCCATTGATGGATCTGACCGCTCAAGACGACCGTGCGACTATCGGAAAGATACAGGCAGGGGATTCGGACAAATAAAGAACCGGAGCGCTTCTCACGAGGCACTCCGGAGATTTTATATGCACTATTAAAAATATCACATGTAAATTTTCACCTTTAAGCGTTAGAATTTTCGTACGTTGACAGGTCATTGATTTTTTACACGCTGCAAAGTTATACAATATTCCCGTCAGTTCAATATATTTAGAGTGAAATCTAAACCCAATCTCAACAATCAAAATTATATATCATTGATTTACTGCATATTCCACACCAAACCCCAAATGGGTTATCTAAACAAAAATATATGCTTTATAAACCGAAAAGCACCGATTATAGACCAAAAACGGCCTCCGAAACAGTGTTCAGGAGGCCGTCTGAATAATGTATTTTTGACAATATCAGTCGAGGGTGTGGATGATGAGGCCCGACCTGAGTTTGGGCTCGAACCAAGTGGTTTTCGGGGGCATGATGTTGCCTGTGTCGGCAATATCCATAAGCTGTTTCATGCTGACGGGATAGAGCGCGAGGGCCATGGCCATCTCGCCCGAATCGACGCGACGCTTGAGTTCGCCGAGTCCCCTGATGCCGCCGACAAAGTCGATGCGCTTGTCAGAACGCAGGTCGGTGATGCCGAGAATGTCGCGGAGTATGAGGTCGCTCGAGATAGTCACATCGAGGACACCGATGGGATCTGAATCGTCGTATGTGCCGGGCTTGGCCGTCAGCGAGTACCACCGACCGCCCAGATAGAGCGAGAAGTTGTGCAGTGCGTCGGGGCGCCAAGGCTCGCCGTCGCCCTTGTCTTCGACGGTGAAGTGCTCGCCGAGCCTGTCGAGGAACTGCTCGGGCGTGAGGCCGTTCAGGTCCTTGACAACGCGGTTATAGTCGATGATGTTGAGGTGCGAGGCGGGGAACGCCACGGCGAGGAAATAGTTGTACTCCTCGTCGCCCCTGTGGTTGGGATTGGCAAGCGCCTTCTCGTGTCCTACCAGAGCGGCGGCTGCCGAGCGGTGATGTCCGTCTGCGATATAGAGCGAGGGGATGTTGGCGAACTCCTCGGTCACGGCGGCTATGGTGTCGGCATCCTTGATGACCCAGAAGTGGTGACCGAAACCGTCTGATGACGTAAAGTCATATTCAGGCTCGCCGGCGGTGACGGTGTCGATGATCTGCTGCAGGCGCTCGTTGTCGGGGAATGCGAAGAAGACCGGCTCGATGTTGGCGTTGTTGACACGCACGTGTTTCATGCGGTCCTCCTCCTTGTCGCGGCGGGTCAGCTCATGCTTCTTGATGCGGCCCTCCATATAGTCGTCGACGTTGGCGGCGACAACGATGCCATACTGCGTGCGGCCGTTCATGGTCTGGGCGTATATATAATAGTGGTCCTCGTTGTCCTGAACGAGCCAGCCGTTGTTGCGGAAGGCGTTGAAGTTCTCCACGGCCTTGTCATAGACCTCGGGGGCGTGTTCGTCGGTGCCGGGAGCGAAGTCGATCTCCGGCTTGATGATGTGATAGAGAGAGCGGGGATTACCCTCGGCCTCGGCACGGGCTTCCTCTGAGTTGAGAACGTCGTAGGGGCGCGATGCCACCTGTGTGACCAGATCGCGCGGGGGGCGTATGCCCCTGAATGGTTTTACTTTTGCCATGATATTATGGTCTAAGGGTTTTGTAGGGTATCATTAAGACAATAGCCGGGACGCTCCCGCGGGGGTGCGTCCCGGCCACGCGGACGGGTTGGTCGTCCAAGATTATTTGTTTCTTACGATCGTCTGCTTGCGGTCGGGGCCGATCGAGACAATGGTGATGGGAGTGCGGAGCTCCTTCTCGAGGAAGTCGATGTATGCCTTGAACTCGGCGGGGAACTCGTCCTCGCTCTGCATGGCGGTCATGTCAGTCTTCCAGCCCGGCAGAGTGGTATATACGGGCTCGATGCCCTCTTCAATCGAATAGGGGAACTGCTTTGTCTCCTCGCCGTTGATGCGATATGCGGTGCAGGCCTTGATCTCGTCGAAGCCGTCGAGCACGTCGCTCTTCATCATGATGAGCTGTGTCACGCCGTTGAGCATGATGGCATAGCGCAGGGCCACGAGGTCGATCCAGCCGCAGCGGCGCTCGCGACCGGTGACGGCACCGTACTCATGACCGAGGTCGCGAATGAGCTTGCCTGTCTCGTCGAAGAGCTCGGTGGGGAAGGGACCGCTACCCACGCGGGTGCAGTATGCCTTGAAGATGCCGAACACCTCGCCGATCTTGTTGGGAGCCACGCCCAGACCCGAGCATGCGCCCGAGCTGATGGTGTTGGACGAGGTCACGAAGGGATATGACCCGAAGTCGATGTCGAGGAGTGTGCCCTGAGCGCCCTCGCACAGCACGCTCTTGCCCTCTTCGAGCAGAGAGTTCACGAGGAACTCCGAGTCTACAATCTCGAATCCCTTGATATACTCGATGGCGTCCATCCACTTGGCCTCGAGCTCCTCGAGACCCTCGGGAGTAGCGCCGAGAGCGGCAAGGCGGGTCAGGTGAAGATTGCGCAGGGTGGCATACTTCTCGTCGAAGTTATGGAACACGTCGCCCAGCCTGAGGCCGTTGCGCGAAATCTTGTCGGTGTATGTCGGACCGATACCCTTGCCGGTCGTGCCGATCTTCTTGCCGCCCTTGGCCTTCTCGTTGGCCGCGTCCAGCAGGCGGTGCGTGGGCGTGATGAGGTGGGCCTTCTTGGAGATGCGGAGGATCGAGCGCAGGTCAACGCCGCTCTTCTCGAGTTCTTCGGCCTCCTGCTTGAACAGCACGGGGTCGAGCACCACGCCATTGCCGATTATATTGATCTGTCCATGCTGGAAAATGCCGGACGGGATTGAACGGAGCACATATTTCTTGCCCTCGAATTCGAGAGTGTGTCCCGCATTGGGACCACCTTGGAAGCGTGCCACCACATCATAGCGCGGTGTGAGCACGTCGACAACCTTGCCTTTACCTTCGTCGCCCCACTGGAGCCCGAGAAGCACGTCTACTTTCATGTATGCTGATTGTGTTAAGAGTTTATTTTTCAGGTTAAAAGAGGTCGAGAGGGTTCAGAACAGGGCCGGCTGCGAGGAAAGTTTCCGGCATCGCGGGCAGAGGCCTCTGACGCAAACGTCTATGCCCGTGGCGGTGAATGACGAGAATCTCCGAGCCATCAGCTGTCGTGTCAGGGCCTGATCGCGCACGTTGCGGCGGCGTCCGCAGCGGGTACACACAAGGGTTATGGTGACCCCGCGGTCGGCGACGATCTCCCAGACGCGGGCATCGGCGTCGGCCTCGCCCGCGCGGCTGCGTGCCACTATGCCCGCCTGCTCGAACAGGTGCAGCGAGTTGTAGAGCGTGGCGCGGCTCACCCTGAAGCCGTCTGCCGCGAGTTTCTCGCCGAGGGCCGCGACATCAAACGAGACGCGCAACGACATGAGAGAGTCGAGAATCGCAAACCGTTCGGGTGTAGCCCTCATGCCGCGCGAGGCTATGTGTGCCTCGAGCGCCTTCCGGGCTGCCGTTCTGCGCTTCTCGTCGTTCATCACGCTACAAAGTTACAACGAATGGGGCAAATATGCAATTTTTAGGCCGAAATATCGAGCCAAAACAGTTCAGACATTTATCACGCCGCGGGCCGTGAGGATGCGGAATATCAGGTCGTGCAGCAGATCATACTCGTTCTGGCGCGAATCTATGCCCTTCGACCTCGTGTCGCACTCGCGCAGGGCCGAGATTATCTCTATGGTCTGGCGCACGTTGTATGCCCGGGGAGCGGCCTCGAAAAACTTGAGCTGCCACTCGTTCTTGAATCCGAGTGCGTTCATGTATCCGTTCTTGGTCTTGTCGGCCGTATAGTGATAGACCAGAATGTTCGAGAAGTGGTTGAACAGCGTCGCCACCGTGACCACCGTGGGGTTGTTCTTGGGATTCTCGGCAAAATAGCGCGCTATGGTGAAGGCCTTGACCGCATTGCGGGCATTAAGCGCCTCGACCAGCTCGAAGTTGTTGTAGTCCTTGGAGATGCCGATGTTGCGCTCGATGGCCTCGGGGGTAATCATGGCCCCCTCGCCCAGTATGAACGCCAGCTTGCCAATCTCATTATAGAGTCGCGACAGATCGGTGCCGATATAGTCGCGCAGCATGGCGAGGGCCTTGGGCTCGATGTTGAGGTTCTTGTCCTTGACAAGCTCGGAGATGGCGGGGATGATGTCGCGCTCCTTGAGTTTCTGCGAGGAGAACACCACGCCGTTCTTCTTGACCGCCGCAATCAGCTCCTTGCCCTTGACCGTGGCCCCGCGCGAGCAGATGACGAACACCGTAGAGTCGTTGGGGCGCGAGGCATAGTGATGCAGCCTGTTCAGCTGGTCCGAGCGTATGGCCTGCGCCTCCTTGAGTATCACCACCTGACGATCTGACATGATGGGATAGCGGCGACAGATGTCCATCGGCGTGTCCACGCCTGTCTCGGGCGCATAGAGCACATAGAGGTTGAAGTCGCGGCTATCCTCGGGCACGAGACGCTCGAACTCCTTGACGAGTTCGTCGATGAAATATCCCTCCTCGCCGTGCAGCAGATAGACCGGCGCGATCTTGCCGGCCTGCAGGTCGCGTCTAAGCTGGGGATATGTCAGTGAGGGTGCGTTTGATGCCATGTGTGGTGCGGGGTAAATGATTCGAGGTGTAAATTTACGAAGAATTTTTGAATCTTCTGCCTGTAATGAGTAATTTTGTACCACCAACCATGCAGACACCACGCGAAACAGAACATATAGCCCGGCAACTCAACCTCCCCCCTGCCCCCCTGCGACTGCGCAGGGGCAATAAAGGCGTGGAGGTCTATGACCGCATACGCGACAAATGGATCATAGCCACCCCCGAGGAGTGGGTGCGGCAGCATTTCACCGACTATCTGATGACAGACCGCAAGGTGCCGCAGTCGATGATAGCCAACGAGATAGGGATAACCCTGAACGGGACATCAAAGAGGTGCGACACGGTGATATACACCCCGGGGCTCAGGCCGCTGGCCATCGTCGAGTACAAGGCTCCGTCAGTGAGGATAACCCGCGCCGTGTTCGACCAGATCGTCAGGTACAACATAGTGCTTCAGGTGCGCTATCTCATTGTCAGCAACGGCATGAGCCACTATTGCTGCCGGGTCGACTACGAGGCCGCGAAATGCACCTTCATTCCGGGCATCCCGACCTACGCCGAGATGCTATCCGACGGGCCTCAGACCGTATAGCCCATCAGGGCCAGAATGGTCGGCGTGAGCAGGGCGGTGAGCAGGCCGTTGAGGGTCAGGCCCAGCGACGACCACGCGCCATATCTGTAGCTGCCGCGCTCCATGATTATTGTGGTGCCCACGGCATGGGCAGCGGTGCCCATCGAGAGACCCTGTGCGATGGGACTCTTGACACGGGTCATCTTCATCACCTTGAATCCCGACATACCGCCGAAAATGCCCACGGCGCAGACCACTGCCGCCGTGAGGGGCGCGATGCCGCCGAGGCTGCGGCTCACCTCCATGGCTATGGGGGTTGTCACCGACTTGGCCGCCAAAGAGATTATGACCTCACGGGTAGCTCCGAGCCACTGCGCCAGAAGCACCACCGAGATTATGCCGGCCACGCACCCTGCCAGTTCGGCCACGAGGATGGGGACGAGCTGCTTGCGTATGGTCGAGAGCTGCTTGTAGAGCGGCACGCCGAGGGCCACGACGGCAGGCTTGAGCCAGAATTCTATCATGCCGCCGCCGACGGCATAGCTCTCGTACGGGATTCCGGCCACGACCAGAAAGAGTATCAGCACCACGATGGTGACCATGATGGGGTTGAGCAGCATGACCCCGGTGCGGCGATAGAGACGCTGGGCCACGACATAGACCGCAAAGGTGAGCGCTATGAGGAGATAGCTATTTTCGAGGAAGTTCATGGGAGTGATGTGCGAAATAACGTCTTGTCAACTGATGCGCCCAACCGGTGACACCTATTACTATGAACGTGCTCAGAACCGAGGCGCCGACTATGGCCACCCACTGGGCCTTGAGCAGGTCGAAATATCCGAGCAGGGCCACGCCCGCTGGAACAAAGAAAAAGCCGAGGTTGCCGACCAGAAAATCGGCCACGCCCGACACATGGCGCAGGCGTATCACCTTGCACTGCAATGCCGCTGTCAGCAGCAGCATGCCTATGATGCTCGACGGGACCGGAACGCCCGTCAGCCACACTACAAACTCTCCCGCGGCGAGGAAAAGAAAGATGACCGCAAGCTGGAGAATCAACATATTTGGATGAAAAAAGTAATCAGGCCATCACAGAGCCCGCGGGCTCTGTGATGGCCTTGGTGAAATGTTATTTCTTTTTGGCGGGGTCGCAGGTGAGGCCGACGCCGAGCTTCTTGAAGATCTTGTGGTCTACCTCGCCGAGCATCACGGTCGAATGGACCTGACAGCCATAGAGCTGCGGCAGGCACTCAAGGGCGCGGCGGCAGTTCTCGTCGGTGGTCGACAGCACCGAGAGGGCCACGAGCACCTCGTCGGTGTGCAGGCGCGGATTGATGGAGCGCAGATAGTTGGTCTTGGTGAACTGTATGGGCTCGATCATGCCCTGAGGTATCAGCTTGACATCGTGGTCGATGCCCGCCAGATGCTTGATGGCGTTGAGTATCAGGGCCGCGCTCGGTCCGAGCAGCGCACTGGTCTCGGCGGTGATGATGGTGCCGTCGGCAAGCTCGATGGCCGACGAGGGCACACCGCTGCGCTCGGCCCTCTCGCGGGCGGCCTTGACGGGACGGCGGTACGAGGTGTCTATCTTGGCCTGCTTGAACAACAGGGCTATCTTATTGACCTCGTTGTCGTTGCCGTCGCCCTGCGCGAGACGGTTGAGAGCGGTGAAGTAACGTCTGATTATCTCGTCGTTGGATGCTCGGCAGCACACCTCGTCGTCCGAGATGCAGAATCCCACCATATTCACACCCATGTCGGTAGGCGACTTATAGGGGTTCTCGCCATAGATACCCTCGAAGAGAGCATTGAGCACCGGGAAGATCTCGATGTCGCGGTTATAGTTGACGGCAGTCTTGCCGTAAGCCTCGAGGTGGAACGGGTCGATCATGTTGACGTCGTTGAGGTCGGCGGTCGCAGCCTCGTATGCTATGTTGACGGGATGCTTGAGCGGGAGGCTCCACACGGGGAAAGTCTCGAACTTGGCATATCCGGCCTCGATGCCGCGCTTGTGCTCGTTGTAGAGCTGGCTCAGGCACACGGCCATCTTGCCGCTGCCGGGGCCGGGAGCCGTGACAATGACAAGCGGGCGCGAGGTCTCGACATAGTCATTCTTGCCGAAACCCTCGTCAGAGTCTATCAGGTCCACGTTGGTCGGATAGCCCTCTATGGTATAATGAACATAGGTCTTGATGCCGAGGCGGTCGAGGCGGGCCCTGAAGGCATCGGCGCTGCTTTGGCCGTTATAGTGCGTCACGACCACCGAGCCCACCAGAAAGCCGCGGCTCTGAAACTCGCTGCGCAGGCGCAACACATCGACATCATATGTGATGCCCAGATCGTTGCGCACCTTGTTCTTCTCAATGTCGAGGGCACTGATCACGATGACGATCTCGGCCTTGTCGGCCAGTTGCGACAGCATCCGCAGCTTGCTGTCGGGCTGAAAACCGGGCAGCACGCGCGAGGCGTGATGGTCATCGAAAAGTTTTCCACCGAGCTCCAGATAAAGCTTGTTGCCAAACTGGGCTATGCGCTCCTTTATATGCTCAGACTGAATTCTGAGATAGCGCTCGTTATCAAATCCGTACTTCATAACGGGACGCAAAGTTACAAAAATCGCCCCGCCCGCACAAGTTTTTAACACTTGAAATATGCCGTCCGGATTCGTCTGCAGGAGTGGGATTCAGATATATTTTGATAATTTTTAAAAATTTTCATATTAAAAATTTGGCAGATTATAAGATTTGACATACCTTTGCATTGAAATTTTAAGAACAATCAATGACACGATTTAGCACATACTCCTTTTATTATTTTTATTTCATAAGAAAATAAGAACGGGACTCTGCGTGCTTATCCATCCAACCCAAAGACAACGACAACACCATACCACGGCCCCGTTTCACTCGACAGAGCGATGAAACGGGGCCGCATATTTATAACAAGGATATGAAGAAGATAACGATACAGGGCGAGACGGGCTGTTTTCACGACGCGGCGGCCCATCTGTATTTCGGCAACGAGGAGGTCACGACCATCCCCTGCGAGACATTTCCGGCGATGTTCGATACCCTTGCCGCCGACGCCTCGCTGCTGGGCATCGTGGCCATAGAGAACACCATAGCCGGTTCTCTGCTTCAGAATCACGAGCTGCTGCGCCAGAGCAGCCTGAGGGTCATCGGCGAGGTGAAACTGAGAATCTCGCACGTGCTGTGCGCCCTGCCCGGGCAAGAGATAGAGAGCCTGACCGAGGTCAACTCGCACCCGATGGCGCTGATGCAGTGCGAGCAATATCTGAGACGCCACCCCAACCTCAAGATGGTCGAGCGCAACGACACCGCGGGGAGTGCCCGCGAGATAGCCGCCGACAACCTGACAGGACATGCGGCCGTGTGCGGCGAATATGCAGCCAATCTCTATGGGCTCGAGATACTCGAGCGTGGCATCGAGACAAACAAGCGTAACTTCACGAGGTTTCTTGTTCTGGCAGACCCTCTGACTGCCGCCGAGATAGGCCCGACCGAGCGCGAGATAGACAAGGCGTCGATTGTCTTCACCCTCCCCCACTCCAACGGGGCTCTGTCCAAGGTGCTCACGATACTCTCGTTCTATGACATCAACCTATCCAAAATACAGTCGACCCCGATTGTCGGCCGCGAGTGGGAATACAGGTTTTATGTAGACCTAACATTCGACAGTCTCATCCGCTATCATCAGGCCATAGATGCCATACGTCCCCTGATTCGCGATCTGGCCATCCTCGGCGAATATGCCGAAGCCAAAACAACTCACGGGGGATAAGGGTTATTGGTTATAGGGTTAAAAGGTTATGGGGTTAGAAGGTTATGAGGTTATAGGGTTAAAAAAATTCCCCATTCCCCATTCCCCATTCCTCTTCCCAATTAATAAAACTTTAAAATAAAAGAAACATGATCCGTCCATCAAGAAGAGTCGAAAATATAAAGGAATATTACTTCTCGAAAAAACTTAGAGAGATTGCCGAACTCAGGGCACAAGGTGTGGATATAATATCCTTGGGGGTCGGCGGGCCTGACTTGCCACCTCCCGCCGAGGTCGTTGATACCTTGTGCGAGGCCGTACACAATCCCGCCAACCACGGTTATCAGCCTCACGTCGGCATTGCCGAACTGCGTCAGGCCTTTGCCGACTGGTACAGGAAATCGTACGGCGTGGAACTGAATCCAAAGAACGAGATACAGCCCCTCATCGGCTCGAAGGAGGGCGTGACGCACATCTCGCTGGCGTTCCTCAATCCCGGCGACAAGGTGCTGGTGCCCAACCCGGGCTATCCAACATATACGTCAATATCCAAGATGGCAGGGGCCGAGCCGGTGTTCTATGACCTGACCGAAGAGGGCGGATGGCAGCCAGACTTCGAGGCTATCGAGAAAATGGACCTCGACGGCGTCAAGCTGATGTGGCTCAACTACCCACACATGCCCACCGGAGCATCGGCCAGAATGGAGACATTCGAGAAGGCCATAGACTTCGGCAAGCGCCACGGCATCGTCATCGTCCATGACAACCCCTATTCGTTCATACTCAACCCCCACCCCATGAGCATCATGGAGGTCGAAGGGGCCAAGGAGATAGCCATCGAGCTCAACTCGCTGTCCAAGAGCCACAACATGCCCGGCTGGCGTGTCGGCGTGGCCGTGAGCAACCCCACCTTCCTGTCATGGATACTGCGCATCAAGAGCAACATCGACTCCGGACAGTTCAAGCCCGTCATGCTCGCAGCCGCCAAGGCGCTCGCTCAGGGTCAGGATTGGCACGACGACCTGAACAAGGCATATTCGGCCCGCCGCAAGGTGGCCGAGAAGATAATGACGGCTCTGGGATGCACGTTCGACCCGTCGCAGACCGGACTCTTCCTGTGGGGACGCATCACCGACCCCGACACAGGCTCGGAGGCGCTGGCCGACAGGATACTCGACGAGGCAAGGGTCTTCATCACCCCCGGATTCATATTCGGGTCTAACGGCGACCGATACATCCGCCTCTCGCTCTGCGCGCCCGAAGAGAAGCTGAACGAGGCTCTCGCAAGAATCAACAAAGCACTGAATCAAAACACTCAAGACTGAAATAATGAACATGGACTTCTCACCACTCGCCATAGACGGCAACCAGCTTGACCGTCCCATCGTAATCTCAGGACCCTGCAGCGCCGAGACCGAGCAGCAGGTACTCGACACCGCCCGCCGTCTGGCCCGCGCAGGCATCAAGATATTCCGCGCCGGCATCTGGAAGCCCCGCACCAAGCCCGGAGGCTTCGAGGGCGTGGGCGTGCCCGGACTGGCATGGCTCAACAAGGTCAAGGAGGAGACCGGCATGAAGGTCTCGACCGAGGTGGCCAACCGCGGACATGTCGAGGCGGCTCTCGAATACGGCATCGACCTGCTCTGGATCGGAGCCCGCACCACGGCCAACCCCTTTGCCATGCAGGAGATAGCCGACGTGCTGAGAGAGAGCGGCAAGGACATACCCATTCTGGTGAAGAACCCCGTTAATCCCGACCTCGAGCTGTGGATAGGCGCGCTCGAACGCCTCTACAACGCCGGCATCACCCGCCTCGGCGTGATACACCGCGGATTCTCGACCTACGGACTCAGCACATACCGCAACCATCCCCAGTGGCGCATACCCCTCGAGCTGCGCATACGCTATCCCAAGCTCCCCATAATCTGCGACCCGAGCCATATCGGCGGCAAGCGCGAGCTGATAGCCTCGCTGTCGCAGCAGGCGCTCGACATGGGCTTTGACGGCCTCATCATCGAGAGCCATTGCGACCCCGACTGCGCGTGGAGCGACCGCAACCAGCAGGTGACACCCGAGGTGCTGTCCGTCATACTCGACAACCTCGTCTATCGCGACACCCCGGTGCCCTCAGACTCGCTCGTCTCGCTGCGCCGCCAGATAGACCAGCTCGACAACGAGCTGCTCGACATCCTTGCCAAGCGCATGAACGTGTCGCGCGAGATCGGCGAATACAAGCTGGCCCACAACATGCCCGTGGTGCAGGCCGGACGATATGGCGACATCATGACGTCGCGCATCATGGCCGCCCGCAGCATGGGCATGAGCGAGGAGTTCATGCGCTCGGTACTCGCTGCGATACACGAGGAGTCGGTGCGCATTCAGGTAGAGATTGGCAAACGTAAGGAAGACGGCGAGAAATGAAGATCCTGATACTCGGAGCCGGCAAGATGGGCTCGTTTTTCTGCGACCTCCTGTCGTTCGACCACGAGGTGGCCATCTATGACCCCGACCCGCAGAGGTTGCGCTATACGTTCAACGCGCTGCGCTTCGCCTCGCTCGACGAGGTCGACGAATTCGCCCCGCGTCTGGTGATAAACGCCTCGACGGTCAAATATACCATCGACGCATTCAACGCAGTGATGCCCCACCTGCCCGCCGACGCCATACTCTCGGACATCGCGTCGGTCAAGACCGGACTGCCCGAGTTCTATGCCGGATGCGGGCACCCGTTCGTGAGCACGCACCCGATGTTCGGCCCCACGTTCGCCTCGCTGTCCAACCTGCGCAACGAGAACGCGATAATCATATCCGAGGGCGACCATCTCGGCAAGGTGTTTTTCAGGGACCTCTATTCGCGCCTCGGGCTCAACATAGTCGAATATACCTTCGAGGCCCACGACGAGACCATAGCCTACTCGCTGTCCATACCGTTTGCCGCCACGCTGGCATTCGCGGGCGTGATGAAGCATCAGGATGCACCGGGCACCACGTTCAAGCGCCACATGCAGATAGCCGAGGGGCTGATGGGCGAGGATGACTATCTCGTCAGCGAGATTCTCTTCAACCCCCACACCCCGGGTCAGCTCGACAAGATAATCGAGGGGCTGACCGAACTCCGCTCGATAGTCGAGCGGCGCGATTCGCCGGCCATGAAGTCATATCTCGACCGGGTCCGCGAGAACATCCGATAACACCGACCGGCAGGCAAATCAGATTTTTGCCTGCCGGTTGAAACTTTTTGACACCATGCTGCGTCTGATAAAGGAAAAAGATGAAACGTAATGTTGAATACAGCACGTACAGCAAGATAATCACGGTGCTGGTGTTTGCGATTCTGCTCGGATGCGGCGTCGTAGAGGCCAAAAGGGGCGACATGCTCTTCACGGTAATCTTCAGCGTGACTTTCTCGGGCTTGATTCTGGCGGCACTGCTCTATGCGCCGGTATCTCTGACCGCCGACAGCGACGGCATCAGGCTGCGTCTGCCGCTGCATGTCAAGAAGATGGCATACAGCGACATTGAGTCCGTAAAACCTTGCCCGCCCACCATGGCCGAGAAACGACTGTTGGGGAGCGGTGGATTCTTCGGATACTGGGGATGGTTCAGCGAGGGTGACACCGGACGCTATTTCGCATATTACGGCAAATCGTCGGACTGTTTTCTCGTGACGTTTAAAAACGGCCGCAAATACATGCTCGGCTGCGCTGATTCAGGTTCGATGGTCGACACGATCAACAGCCGGATCAACGGCTGACGGGTACCTTGGAGAATCTCAGCGTTGTCTTGAGCAACGGGAATGACAGCGTGAGTATGGCACCCTGCTCTATGTCGGCGTGCATGTCCTCGGTCATGGTCCGGAACTCCGAGTCTATCCACTCGAGGGTATAGTGATTCTCGAATATCGTGGGGCGGAGCCTCCCCTTCAGCATCATCGGGCGCCACCTGTCGGCCAGCGTCCGGGCACCGTCCACATATATTATATCATAGCCCCTGTCGCCGTCAGAGACAAGCGCGAGGGTATATCTGCCACCGAGACGTGCGTATGAGGGGTCGTTGACACGGTCGAGATACATCCAGTAGCCGTCTATGGGGTCCGGCGAGGCCGCGAGACGCAGATCGAGCGAATCGGCGGTCCACTCGGAGCTCGCGACTGCCTCGGGCGACGGGACAGCCTCGGCGACGAGCAACGACACACGTCCGCCGCCCAGACAACCCACATGGGCCTCGGCAGGCACGAAATCCCTGCCGAGCGGCATGGCACACAGCTCGGAGCGCGAGCCCAACCCGCCATAGACCGTCAGCCTTCCGTCCGAGACGGCTCCACCGAGTGTATTGTAAGCCCCCGAGTTGGTGGCAAACCCCTTGACATCGCCGTCGTACAACACATCGGCGCCCAGCCTGACGGTGAGGCGCGTGAATCTGCGGTCAAGCATGTCGCCATAGTCGGTATTGCCCCAGCGCAACATCAGGCGCAGGGTGTCCGGACACGACGGCGACGTCATGTCAAGCCACCATGCGCCACGCGACCAGCCGCGACGCTCTCCGAGATCATCGAGGGCCACGCGGGCCTCGGCACTGAAACGCTCTGTCTTGCCGACGGCAAGAGGCGAGGCCACCGTGGCCGGCAACGGACCGGGATTGTCGAGATACGACCTGAGCGGATGCGCCGCCGAGGCCGACAACGCACTGAGAAGGAATAATAATATGAGAACGGGGAGAGACTTGCGCATGGATCAGCGTTTTTCGGTATTGCCTTCGTAATAATTGATGAATGCCCTGTTGACGAGGCGCGTGCCGCCCGGCGTGGGATAGTCGCCCGAGAAATACCAGTCGCCGGGACAGCCGGGTATGGCCTCGTGGAGCCCCGCCACGGTCTGATATACCAGCTCGACCTCGGCCTTGACAGAGCCGTCGGCGGTGAGCATACGGGCGATCTTGTCCGAGATCTCCTCCTGAGTGAATGGCGCGTAGACAGCCTTGACGCAGTTGGTTATCTCGAGGTCGAGCAGCCCCTCCTGCTCGCGGCAGCGGCGATACGTCTCGTCGAGCACGCTCTCCATGCCACGTTCGCGCAGCAGCTCGACGGCGGCTCGGAATGCTATGAACTCGCCCATGCGCGACATGTCGATGCCGTAATAGTCGGGATAGCGCACCTGTGGCGACGAGCTCACCACCACGATCTTGCGCGGGTGCAGGCGGTCGAGCATACGCAGGATGGACTGCTTTAGCGTGGTGCCGCGTACAATGCTGTCGTCTATCACCACGAGATTGTCAACATCGTTCTCTATGATGCCGTAGGTCACATCATAGACATGCGCGGCGAGGTCGTTGCGCGCCTCGCCCTCGGCGATGAACGTGCGGAGCTTTATATCCTTTATCGCCACCTTCTCCACGCGGAGTTTCTCTGACATTATTCCGGCCAGCGTCCCGGCATCGAGAGTGCCGCGGGACTGAGCCTCGAGGATGCGGGCCGATTTCTCGCGGTCAAGCTCGTTCTCGAGCCCCTCGACCATGCCGATGAAAGCCACCTCGGCCGTGTTGGGTATGAACGAGAACACGCTGTGACGCAGATCTCCGCCCACGCTCTTCATGATTGCCGGAACGACGTTGCGTCCCAGTGCCTTGCGTTCCCGGTATATGTCGGCGTCACTGCCGCGCGAGAAGTATATGCGCTCGAACGAGCAGCGCTCGTTGCGGTCCTCGCCCAGCACGTCGGTCACGCTGACGTGGCCCGACTTGGTGACAATCAGGGCACTGCCGGGGGCGAGCTCGCTGACGGCCCTGCGCGGAACATCCATCACGGTCTGTATGACCGGACGCTCGGAGGCAAGGACGACGATCTCGTCGTCGGCATAATAGAACGCCGGACGTATGCCGTGGCGGTCGCGCAGGGCAAACATGTCGCCCGACCCCGTGGCGCCGCAGATGACGTATCCGCCGTCCCACGCCGGAGCAGTCGAACGCAGCACGCGGGTCATGTCGATATTGTCCTCGATGGTGACCGACAGCTGCGGGTCGGTCTGCGAGTCGCGATACTGGCGGTATATGCGGTGATTCTCCTTGTCGAGGGCCTCGCCCAACTGTTCGAGCAATATGACCGTGTCCGAGTAAATGCGCGGATGCTGGCCGTGGCTGACGACCTTGCGGAAAATCTCGTCGACATTTGTCATGTTGAAATTGCCGCACATCAGCAGATTGCGCGACCGCCAGTTGTTGCGCCTCAGGAACGGGTGACAATACGATATTCCGCTCTTGCCGGTGGTCGAATAGCGCAGGTGGCCCATGTAGATCTCGCCGATGAACGGAGCATAGGTCTCGACCTCGGCCGGAGTGGCGTCGGCGAGTCCGAAATCATCAATCTTGCGGTTGACGGTTCCGAAAATCTCCTGTATGGCGTCCTTGCCCAAAGCCCTTTCGCGGAACACATACTCGTTGCCGGGCGTGCCGTGCAGTTTCACGACTCCTATACCGGCACCTTCCTGACCTCGGTTGTGCTGCTTTTCCATAAGCAGATAGAGCTTGCCGAGGCCATAGCCCCATGTCCCGTACTTTCTCTTGTAGTATTCAAGAGGTTTGAGCAGGCGTATCATGGCCACGCCACACTCGTGTTTGAGAATCTCCATTGTCTTAGAGCGTTTTTTGGTTGCGCAAAATTAGTAATTCCCGCCCAGTATTTTACAAAGAATTACGAAAATAAATATATTTTAACCATAAATCCGTTTAAACCTTTCGGAAAAGCGAGGGTCAATAGTTATGTAACCGTTAAAAGAAAAATGTAAAAGTCCTCACGTTTATGACACGTCTCATGCGCAACTCGCTCGCTTTGCTCTTCTTTATATTCACCATACCCTTCGCCGGGGCCATCAACATCAGCGGCCTTGTCAAGGACGCCGCCACCGGCGATCCGCTCATGGAGGCATCCGTGCGTCTGCTGGCAGCCAAGGACAGCGCCTTTGTCAAGGGTGTCACAACCAACCTCGACGGCAAGTTCAACATTCAGGGAGTCAAGTCTGGCAAATATGTAATGGTGGTATCCTATATCGGATATGCCGACACCAAGAAAGAGATCACGGCCGGATCCACCAACATGCGCCTCGGCGTGATAGAGATGAAAGAGTCGTCCGAGCTGTTGGGCGAGGTCAGCGTCGTGGCCGTCAAGACCCCCATCACCGTCAAGGAAGACACCGTCGAATATAACGCCGACTCATATCACACACAGCCCAACGCCGTGGTCGAGGACCTGCTCAAGCGCCTGCCCGGCGTCGAGGTCGACACCGACGGCAAGATTACCGCCAACGGCCGCTCGGTATCAAAAATCCTCATCGACGGCAAGGAATTCTTCAGCGACGACCCTCAGGTAGCATCCAAGAATCTCCCCGCCAACATGGTGGACAAGCTGCAGGTCGTGGACCGCAAGAGCGACATGGCACGCCTGACGGGCGTGGACGACGGCGAGGACGAGACCGTCATAAACCTCACCTTCAAGAGAGGCATGAATCAGGGATGGTTCGGCACGGCCGAGGGCGGCTATGGCACAGACGACCGATACATGGGGTCGTTCAACGTCAACCGCTTCTGGGAGGGCAACCAGATAACCCTTCTCGGCAACTTCAACAACGTCAACCAGTTGGGCTTCACCGACTCTAACGGCAACCGTTTCCGCCGATTCGGAGGCAACAACGGCATAACCACGTCAAAGGCCGTCGGCCTCAACTTCAACGTGGGCAAGGAGGAGATAATCCGCGTGGGCGGCGACGTGATGTGGAGCAACACCGACGCCCGCACCACCCAGCGTCAGGCACGCGAGTATCTGTTCGGCGAATACTCGACATGGTCCAACATCAACAAGCTGGCACGCGACCGCGGAAACAACCTGCGTGGCGACTTCCGCGTGCTCTGGAAACCCGACTCGTTCAACACCCTCGAGGTACGCCCCACGTTCTCGTACAACCACAACAAGTCGTTCGACTCCGAGCTGACCGACTACTTCAACCGCGACCACGCGCAGGCCAGCTCCAACATAGCCGGAGGCAACTCAAAGGGAGACTCGTACGAGGCCGGCGGACGCATCATATACTCACACCGCTTCAAGAGCCGCCGCGGACGCTCTTTCTCGGTATCGGGCAACTATCAGTTCTCGAACGTGGTCGAGAAGGAGTCATCGTTCTCCGACTTCATACGCATGATCGAGGATGACCCCGACAACACCGGCGAGGCGTCGGACGACCTTGACCAGTATACCGACAACCACACATGGAGCAACCGCGTGATGGGCCAGTTCACTTGGACAGAGCCTCTGGGCGACGTCAAGAACGGCAACTACCTCACGTTCAGCTATCGCGCCAACTATCGCTGGAACAATGCCGACAAGCTGGTCTACAACATCCCCGACGACTACATGCTCGACATCTTCCCCCCTGTGGGCGAGGAGCCCGACCCCGACTACTCTAACCGCTATCGCAACAACTCGTTCAACCAGCAGATACGCCTCGGTTACCGCAAGGTGACGCAGAAGGCCAACCTCGAGGCCGGCATGGCCGTGGTGCCCCAGATGTCAAAGTCGATCTATCTCGACAACTCGGACAAGAACATCGACCGCTGGGTGTGGAACTATGCGCCGTTCCTGCGATTCCGCTACAAGTTCAGCAAGCGCCGTTCGCTTCAGGTGAACTATCGCGGCAACTCCTCGCAGCCCTCGATGAAGCAGCTGCAGCCCGTGCTCGACATCTCGAACCCCACAAACAAGGTACAGGGTAATCCCAACCTCGACCCTTCGTTCAACCACAACATGATGGTGCGCTTTCAGGACTTCAGCACCGAGTCTCAGCGAAGCATCATGCTCATGGCCGACTTCCAGCTGACCCAGAACGCCATCATCTCGAAGACATCATACGACGAATACGGCTCGCGACTGACAGAATACCTCAACGTCAACGGCGTCTGGAACGGTCGACTGATGAACATGTTCTCCATGCCGTTCCGCAACAAGAAATGGTCGTTCTCAAACCACTTCTTCGTCAGCGCCAACCGCAACGTGGGCTTCAACAACTCGTTGCGCAACGCATCGGTGACACTGCGTGTCAGCGAGAATCCCGGCATCACCTTCCGTCCCGACAACTGGGAGCTGGAACTGCGTCCCCGCTACTCGCTGCAGACCACCCACAACAGCGTGCAGACCAAGAGCAACCAGACGGTACACTCGTACGGAGGCCGTTTTGACGGAACATATTACACCTCTTGGGGCCTCACCATCCAGACGGATGTCAACTACTCGGCCACCGCAGGCTATGCCGACGGATACAACACCAAGACATGGATCTGGAACGCCACTATCTCGCAACAGTTCCTGCGCAACAAGGCCCTCACCCTCTCGGTCAAGGTCTACGACATACTGGACCAGCGCAGCAACATACGCCGCAACGTCACCGCAAACTATATAGACGACACCGAATACAACTCGCTCGGCCGATACGGCATGATCACCCTCAGCTACAGGTTCAACACCTTCGGCAAGGGCAACGAGCCCAAGGACGGCGGTTTCCGCCGCGGCGGCTGGGGAGGTCCCGGCGGTGGTCGTCCTCCGAGATAAAAGGATACACTTCGAAACTTATAAGGATACTTTATGATGTTTTACTATTAGATAAGTTAGGTTAATTGTTCAGATTGGCGCACCACTGACGGGATGTCGGGGGTGCGCCCAACTTTTTAAGCCAACCTGAAAATGCCGATTTAACAAAAACGCAACAAATTGTTCAGAAATATGAAACATAGTGTCACTAACTTTGTTTTGCAAAAAAAGAACAACCTATCTCACACTAAATGGACATACTGTTTTTCGGCATTGTCATCTTTCTGTTTCTGCTCGCGGTGTTCGACCTCACGGTCGGAGTGAGCAACGACGCCGTCAACTTCCTGTCGTCGGCCATAGGCTCGAGGGCGGCATCCTTCAAGCACGTCATCATCGTCGCCGCCATAGGCGTATTCATCGGAGCGTCGATGAGCAACGGCATGATGGACATAGCCCGCCATGGCATCTTCAGGCCCGAAAACCTGTCGTTCTATGACGTCATAGCCATCTTCATGGCCGTCATGGTCACCGACATAATCCTGCTCGACATATTCAATTCGCTGGGCATGCCCACATCGACCACCGTGTCGATGGTGTTCGAGCTGCTCGGGGCCACGTTCGTGGTGGCACTGTTCAAGATCGCCGACCCGTCGAGCACGCTCGAGATGGGACAGCTCCTGAACACCGAGAAAGCCCTCTCCGTCATACTCGGCATATTCCTCTCGGTGGCCATAGCGTTTGTCTTCGGTACGGTCGTTCAGTTCGTCACGCGCCTCATATTCACGTTCGAATACAAGAGCCGACTTAAATGGAAGGTCGGACTCTTCGGAGGCATCGCCTGCACCGCAATCATTTATTTCATGCTCCTCAAGGGTATCAAGGATCTCACGTTCATGACTCCCGAACTCAAGGCGTGGATAGGCGACAACACACTGCCGATTCTCGGCTGCTCGCTGCTGTTCTTCACGGTATTGATGCAGATACTGCACTGGTGCAAGGTCAACGTGTTCAAGACAGTCGTGCTGCTGGGCACATTCTCGCTCGCCATGGCGTTTGCCGGCAATGACCTCGTCAACTTCCTCGGAGTGCCGCTGACCTCGCTCGACTCATATCAGGACTATATGGCTGCCGGGGGCGGTAATCCCAAGGGCTTCATGATGGAGAGCCTCAACGGCTCGGCCGATACCCCCTTCTACTTCCTCATCGGCGCCGGCATGATCATGGTGGTGTCGCTGGCAACCTCAAAAAAGGCACGTCAGGTCACACAGACCACGGTGGGACTGAGTGCACAGAGTCAGGGCGACGAGATGTTCGGCTCGTCGCGCTTGGGACGCTCGCTGGTGCGGGCATCCATCAACACCTTCGGATGGATCAGCGACCACACGCCCGAGGGTCTGAAACGATGGATTGACAAGCGCATGGACACCACACGCCAGCAGCCCGAGGATGGCGCGGCGTTCGACCTCGTCAGGGGCTCGGTCAACCTGATGCTGGCAGGCGTGCTGATAGCTTGGGGCACCTCGATGAAACTGCCCCTCTCGACCACGTTCGTCACCTTCATGGTGGCGATGGGCACCTCGCTGGCCGACCGCGCTTGGGGACGCGAGAGCGCCGTGTTCCGCATCACGGGCGTCATCTCGGTCATCGGCGGGTGGTTCATCACGGCCGGAGTGGCCTTTATCGGCGCGGGCATCGTGGTCTGCCTGATGCACATGGGCGGCATACCGGTGATGATAGCCGGCGGACTGCTGGCGCTGGGACTGCTTGTCAGGAGCAACATAATGTTCCGCAAGAAGAAAGCCGCCGCCGAGAGCGACACCCTATTCCAGACTATTCTCAACACCGAGAATCCGTCGGAGGTATGGCCTCTGCTGAGGATATACATCAACGAGAAGCAGAAGATGTTCCTCGACTTTGCCGCCGCGACATACGGCAGCGTGGCCGAGGGATTCATGGCAGACAATACCAAGCTGCTCTCCAAGGCCGACAAGGCCCTGTCGACAGAGAAAGACGTGCTGAAATCGCAGCGCCGCAAGCTCACGCTGTGCCTGAGGATGGTGAATCCGGCCACGGCCATCGAGAAGAGCACTTGGTTTCATCTGAGCCTGAACATGGAGAATTCGATGAACTACAGCCTCAGGCGCATCAACGAGGTGTGCAAGGAGCATGTGGAGAACAATTTCAGGCCCCTGCCCAAGCACTTCCACGCGCCGCTCGGGGAGGTCAGCGACAGGATAGTCTCTGTCATCGCCGACTCGGCAGCCGCCATCGAGGAGAGCCGCCCGGAGGTGATAGACGCACTGCGCGTGAGGTGCGAGGAGATCAAGGACGAGCTCACCGAGTTGTCGCGCAAGGCTTATTCATACCTCCGCACCTGCGACCAGAACAACCTCACCGTCATGTATGTATATCTGAATCTCGTGCAGGAGAGTCAGGAGTTCGTCACCTCGCTGCGCAAGATGCTGCGCGCGTCGGGCAAACTCAACCTCGCTCCCTCGCAATACCGTAGCTTCACACACCCCGCCTGACATAAAGGCACATTAAGAAACCGGATATGAAAGAGTGGCCCGCAGCCGGATTGTTCCGCCTGCGGGCCCGTTGTATTCAGTATGTCACTGTTGTCAGAATGGGAGTATGTAGACGCCGAAAGTCTTGGCGGGGACAGTCACCACGGTGCTGTTGCCGCTTGCGGCGAGGGGCTGCTCGACCGGCTTGACCACCTCGGGCTTGCCCACCTCGTTGTCGGCATCGGGATTGTCGGAGTGGAGCAGTATGCAGCGGCCATCCTTGAGCGAGGCCTTCTTCTTCATGCCCGTGAATTTCAGGTCAATCTCGCGGGGAGTGTCAGAGACGTTGGCAATCTTGACTATGTACTCGCCGCGCTCATTGTCGACGACAGCCGAGGCATAGAGGCCCTGCTGACCCTCGGCGCCGGTCACGGCCTTGCCGTCCATGGTCAGCGGGAGCACGCGCGAGCCATTGTTTGACGCATAGAGCTGCTGCACGTAATAGCTTGCCGTGGGCACCGAGTTGAGGTTGTCGAACCATATCATGTCGGGGCGCCACTGCCATCCCTCGACATGGGCGAAGAGGGGTGCGTAGGTTGCCATGTGGACGATGTCGGCATTGCGCTCCAGTCCGGTCATGAACGCGGCCTCGAGCAGGGCGGCGTTGAAGTGGTTGAACTTCTTGCCCTTGCCGTGACACGCATACTCTCCGGCAAACACCTTCGGGCCCTTGCGGTCGTAGCTGTCATAGCGGTCGGCGTTCTCGAGGAAGAATGTCTCGGGAGCATAATAGTGCTCGTCGACAAGGTCGGCCTTGAGGCGTTTCATCTCGGGCCAGAGATAGTCGAACTTGTCGCCCGACGCGCTCGGGCCTGACGAGCCCACGATCTTGATGTCGGGATAAGCCTTGCGCACGGCATCGACGAAATGTGTCAGGCGGGCGGGATACTCGGGTCCCCACTGCTCGTTGCCAATGCCGATATACTTGAGGTTGAACGGCGCGGGGTGCCCCATGCGGGCGCGGAGACCGCCCCAGACAGTCGTGGTGTCGCCGTTGGCAAACTCGATGAGGTCGATGGCGTCGTCGATATAGGGCTGCAGGGAGTCGACGGGCACGTGGGCCTTCTCGTCGCGGTTCTGATACTGGCACGCCAGTCCCACGTTGAGCACGGGCAGGGGCTCAGCTCCAATCTCTTCGGCAAGCTGGAAATATTCATAGAAACCGAGTCCGTAGCTCTGGTAATAATCGGGATAGAAGCGGTGACGGAAGGTGTAGTGCCAGCGATTCTCGTTGAGGGGACGGTTCTCGACGGGGCCGACCGAGTTCTTCCACTGATAGCGCGACCCGAGGTCGGTGCCCTCGACTATGCAACCGCCGGGAAAACGGAGCAGGCCGGGGTGAATGTCGGCCAGTTTCTGTGCAAGATCCTTGCGCAGGCCATTCTCGTGACCCTTCCAAGTATCTTCGGGGAAGAGCGATATGTGCTCGAGGTCGCATCCTGTCGACGAGTCGAGGAATATGCGCAGCTTGCCCTTGGCCACCGTGGCCTTGGGGGTGAGTGTCACGGTATATTTCTTCCACTCGCCACCCTTGATGTCGATTTTTTCGGAGGCCATGGCCTGAGTCTCGCCCATCGAGGCGGGGTCTATGAGCTGGATATTGATTCTTGACGATTCGCCCGCCGAACGCGCCCAGACGGAGAAGCGGTATTTCTCGCCCTCGCGGAACGCCACACCGAAAAAGCCCTCGTTGGTCAGGCCGGTGGCCTTGTCGCGGTGACCGGCAGGGGTGAAGCTGACATAATGCGGATTGCGGTCAAAGGGGCCGTCATTCTTTATCTCGATGCCTCCGAAGCTCTCCCAGCCCATCAGCGGATTCGGGAACTCGAACGAACGGTTCTTGACCATCTCGGCATAGAGTCCGCCGTCGGCGGCATAGTTGATGTCTTCGAAAAAGAGGCCGTACATCGTCGGCTGCACCTCGGCGCCCGGCTTGTCGGTGCGTATCACAAACTCGTCGGCGGCAAGGGCGCCCTGCACCGAGGCAGCCACGAGAAGGATTGAAAACAGATGTCTCATCGGTATTGATGGTATTGATTAGCGGTAAGATTGTTTCTTTGCCACAAAATTACAAAAAAACCTCGCTCTGTCAATACCCGGGCCGATGTTTGACCTGTAAGCACCGTTATTTTGAATGATTTCTATGTATCGAGGGAAACATCTTGCGCACCCTCAGCAGCACGCTGTCCACGCGATTGCCGGCGACGACGAGCGTCGTGGCAGCAACGATCAGCAGACCTCCGGCCATCTCGCGAGGCGTGAGCCCCTGACCGAGTACAATCACGCTCAGCACCACGGCGGTGACCGGCTCGAGCGCGCCGAGTATGGCCGTGGGTGTCGACCCGATGCTCTGTATGGCCATGGTGGTGCAGGTCAGAGACACCGCCGTGGGCAACAGTGCCAGCGCCGTCACCCCGCCCCACTGGGCCAAGGATGCGGGCATGGTGAGGGGAGTGCCTACGGCAATCATGAACAGGAAGACAAGACTGCCCGAGAATATCTCCCAGAACAGCAGAGTGAGCGTGGGGATGCCGCGGACAACCGCCGAGACATTGGTCATGACTATGTATATGGCGTATGTGAGCGACGAAATACCCACCGCGAGACACCCCACGGCGCTGAGGCTGCGGTCGCCGTCGGGACGCATCATCATCACGAGTCCGGCCGACATCAGCAGCAGGCAGACAGCCGTTGACGCCTTGAAGCGCTCGCCGAAACAGAGTATCATCAGCATGGCCACCATGACGGGATAGACAAACAGCAGCGTCGAGGCCACGCCTGCATTCATGTAGTCATAGCTGACGAACAGCGACAGCGACGACATGCCCATAAGCACGCCGAGCACGCAGACCGGCACGATGGCCTTGCGCGGCATCTTCAGCGAGCGTCCGCGCATCCTTGCCATCAGGGCCAGCATCGGCAGGCTGAGCAGGTATCTGAACAACAGCACCGAGTTGGCATTCATGCCATCGTCATAGAGCGGAATCGCAAAGACCGGGTTCGTACCGTATGTGGCCGCCGCCAGCGCGGCGAGAAGATAACCTTTGATTTTCTGACTGTCCATGTATTACGGAGCTCCGGGTTGAAATGAGCGGGGCAAAATTACACTTTTTTTAAGTCACGGCAAAAACTTTTTGTCCCCCGTCGCGACGGTTTCATGCAATATCCATAGCGATTTTGAGTTATATAAAGAGTATATCTTTAATCACGAAATGAATCTCAGCACCAAAATACTACTCGCGTCCGTTCTCGCAGGGTCGGCCTTCGCAGCCGCATCGGCGCAGAACAAAGACGATTTCAACCCCATCAACACCGGCGTTACCTCGCTGGGCATCGCCCCCGATGCACGCGGCGCCTCGATGGGCGATCTGGGTGCGGCCACCGAGCCCGACGCTTATTCCCAGTTCTGGAATCCGTCAAAATACGCATTCGCCTACAGCCGCGGCGCTGTATCGCTGAGCTATACCCCGTGGCTTCGCAAACTCGTCAACGACATCTTTCTCGCCGACCTTTCGGGCTACTGGAAGCTCGGACAGGAGGACAATCAGGCCGTCTCGGCCTCGCTGCGCTACTTCTCGCTCGGCGAGGTGACCACCGAGACCGCGGGCGACACCGGCGGACAGACACTCAGCCCCTACGAGATGTCTTTTGACGTCGGCTACTCGCGCAAGCTGTCAGAGAAATTCTCGATGGGCGTCGTGTTCCGCTACATATACTCGGACCTCGGTTTCTCCGAGTCCTATGCCGGCGACCAGTCCACGGGCGCATCGGCATTCTCGGCCGACATCTCGGGATTCTACACGACCTATCCCATCATTGGCCGCAACGAGTGCCAGTGGTCGTGGGGCTTCAACATCTCGAACATCGGCTCGAAGGTCAACTACAACCACGGCGACAACCCGGCCTTCCTCCCCACCAACCTGCGTCTGGGAACATCGTTCACATTCCCGCTGGCCGACTATCACAACCTCTCGCTCAACCTCGACCTGAACAAACTGCTCGTGCCAACCATGCCCCGCCGCGTAGACTATGAGGACGGCACCGAGGGAGAGCTGGCATACGTCAAGGCATACGAGGACTGGCAGAACATGTCGTCGATCACCGGCATATTCAAGTCGTTCACCGACGCCCCCGGCGGCATGTCCGAGGAGTTCAAGGAGATTTCGTTGTCTATCGGCGCCGAATACAACTACAACCAGCAGTTCTTCCTGCGCGCCGGATACTACTATCAGAATCCCGCCAAGGGCAACCTCCAGTATTTCGGCATCGGTGCCGGATTCGCCCTCAACGTGGTCAGGCTCGACGCATCATACATGATGGCCACGGCACAGACCTCTCCCCTCGACCAGACACTCCGATTCTCGCTGACATTCGACATGGATGGTCTGAAAGAGATACTCGGCAAACGATAAACGACTAAACGACAAGACTATGGGAATGGTAAGAACAGGCCTCGGATATGACGTTCACCGCCTCGTCGAAGACAGGGACCTGATATTGTGCGGAGTCAAGATACCATACGAGAAAGGCCTGCTGGGACACAGCGACGCCGACGTTGCACTGCATGCCCTGTCTGACGCCCTGCTCGGCGCAGCGGCACTGAGGGACATAGGCTATCACTTCCCCGACACCGACGAGCGGTTCAAGGGGGCCGACTCGCGGGTGTTGCTGAGGCACGTGGTGGCCATGATACTCGAACGGTTCGACATCAACAACGTCGACGTGACCATCGTGGCCCAGAAGCCCAAGCTGGCCGAATACATCCCGGAGATGATACAGAACATCTCGGACGACCTCGCCATCCCGACGTGCGACGTGTCCGTCAAGGCCACGACCACAGAGCGTCTCGGATTCGAGGGGCGCGGCGAGGGAATCTCGGCCATGGCCATTGCAACTATCTCGGAGAAAATATGAAACAGCTCAAACCTCGGGTTTTGCGCTGGTCGCGCATAGCCGTCGCAGTCATAGCGGCGGCTTTGCTCACATGTGTACTCGCCTCGTTCGGCATGAAGGTGCCGCGTCTGGCCGGTTTTCTGGCCAAGGTGCAGTTCCTGCCCGCGGCATTCGCGTTCTCACTCTCGACCATTGTCGGGTGGCTGATTGTCACCCTGATATTCGGCCGTCTCTACTGCTCGACCGTCTGCCCGCTGGGCACTCTTCAGGATCTTTTCGCCCGCCTGCCTCGCATTGGCCGGTTCCCGACAAGGCGCAATTATCATTTTGCCGCCCCGAGCACGCACCTGCGCAACATATCGCTGTTCGTGGTGGTGGTGTCGGTGCTGCTGGGCGTCTCGGTCATCACCACGCTCGTAGACCCCTACAGCATATACTCGCGCCTGTGTGTCTATGTCCTGAAGCCGATCTGGGGATTCGCATACAATCTGTTCGCCTCCAAGCCGGTGATGCTTGCCGCGGCGTCGGTCACGGGGATAGTGGTGTCCATCATAACCATTGCCGCCATTGGTTGGCTCGCGGCCAAGAACGGCCGCACGTTCTGCAACACGATCTGCCCCGTGGGGACGTCGCTGGGATA
The DNA here is from genome assembly GCA_001689495.1 of Bacteroidales bacterium M8. Classification (GTDB taxonomy): domain Bacteria; phylum Bacteroidota; class Bacteroidia; order Bacteroidales; family Muribaculaceae; genus Duncaniella. Next base: position 151,495 of record LUJS01000035.1, read on the forward strand.
CATATCGCGCTATTCGGTTTTCAAGATCGACATCAACACCGACAAGTGCATACAGTGCCGCGACTGCGAGCACGTCTGCAAGGCCCACTGCATAGACATGGTGTCGCACGTGGTCGACTCGTCGCGCTGCGTGGTCTGCTTCGACTGCCTTCCGGTGTGCCCCAACGACGCCATACATTATACCACCAACCGTCATCAGCTCTCGATCCCCCTGCTGCAGAAGGTTCGCGACCCGCTGGCGGGCAGCGCGGCGGGATATACCGACTCGCGCGTCGAGGCCAACAGCGACAAGCTGCTGCTTGACCGCCGCGCGTTCCTCGCCACCGGCATGATAGTAGCCGCCTCCCCGGTGATCTCGGCGGCAAAGAAGCGCAAGAAACTGGTGGGCGGACTGATGTCAGGACAGGAGCCTACGATGCCCGCCGTGCCGGTGACGCCTCCGGGCGTGTATGACCGTCGCGATTTTCTGGACCGCTGCACCGGGTGCGGGCTCTGCATATCGCACTGCATGACCAAGGTGCTCAGGCCCTCGGTCAACGAATACGGACTGCTGCGCATCTTCCATCCCGTCAAGGACTACGACAAGGCATATTGCGCATATACATGCACCCGCTGCACCAATCTGTGCCCCACGGGAGCGCTTACGCCACTGACCAAAGAGGAGAAGACACGCAGCTCGGTTGGTCTGGCCAGAGTATATGCCGACCGCTGCACAGGGTGCGGCAAGTGCGTGGCCGCCTGCCCCGCCGGAGCGCTGTCCATGCCGAGCGACAATCCCAACCGCCGTGTATTCCCCGTAGTGGATGCCGGCAAGTGCATAGGCTGCGGCTCATGCCAGTTCGTATGCCCGGCAACCCCAAACAAAGCAATAATCGTCAACGGATTGCAATGAAACAATACTTAGAACTGCTCGATCGCATAATGAAAGAGGGAGCCGACCGCGGCGACCGCACCGGAACAGGCACGCGCAGCGTGTTCGGACACCAGATGCGTTTCGACCTGAGCGAGGGTTTCCCCCTGCTCACCACCAAGAAACTGCATCTCAAGTCGATAATCTACGAACTGCTGTGGTTTCTGCAAGGCGATACCAACGTGAAATATCTTCAGGAGCATGGCGTGCGCATCTGGAACGAGTGGGCGCGTCCCGACGGCGACCTCGGACATATCTACGGATACCAATGGCGGTCGTGGCCCGACTATAATGGCGGTCACATAGACCAGATAAGGCAGGTCATCGAGGACATAAAGAGCAATCCCGAGTCACGGCGCCACATCGTGAGCGCGTGGAATGTCGCCGACCTCCCCGGCATGGCCCTGCCCCCCTGCCACATAATGTTCCAGTTCTATGTCGCCGACGGCCGCCTGTCCCTGCAGCTCTATCAGCGCAGCGGCGACTGTTTCCTCGGCGTGCCGTTCAACATAGCCTCATACTCGCTTCTGCTACTCATGGTGGCGCAGGTGACCGGGCTCAAGCCGGGCGACTTCGTGCACACTCTGGGCGATGCGCACATATACAACAACCACCGCGAGCAGGTGATGACACAGCTTGCCCGGGAGCCCCGCAAGCTGCCGGTGATGAAGCTGAATCCCGAGGTGAAGGACATCTTCGACTTCAAGTACGAGGACTTCACCCTCGAGGGCTATGACCCGATGCCGCACATAAAGGGCGAGGTTGCCGTATGAAGCCCGAGGTCGTAATCATAGCCGCCGTGGCCAATCAAGGCGCCATCGGACGTAGCGGCGACCTGCTGTATCACATCTCGGCAGATCTCAAGAGGTTCAAGGAGCTGACCATGGGGTGCCCCGTCATAATGGGGCGCAAGACATTCGAGTCACTCCCCAAGGGGGCACTGCCCGGACGCCGCAACATAGTCATAACCCGCAACCCCGACTTCTCGGCCCCCGACACGGAGACGGCCGCCTCTCTCGAAGCGGCCGTCAGGAATATTGGCGGTAATCCGGAAGTCTGTTTCGTCATCGGCGGCGGCCAGATATACAACGAGGCCATCAAGCGTGCCGACAGGCTCGAGCTCACCGTGATAGATGCCGACTGCCCCGACGCCGACACGTTCTTCCCACGATTCGATGCCGGGGAATGGCCCGTGACCTTTGAGTCCGAGAGAATCACCGACCCAAAGAGCGGAGTGGGCTACAGATTCGTCACGCGGCGCAGGGCCGGCAGGTCACTTCTGTGACCTGTATTGCGGCAGCAGCGGCACGGGGAACTTGCTGAACAGGACATCGACGGCCTGTGCTATCCCCTCGAGGTTGCGGAACTGCGAGTCGCCGTTCTCGAGAATCGTACCCACCGAGGCCGAGAACAGGGGCACCTTGTCGTTGATGTTGACCATATCCATAGTCAGCACGCCCTCGCGATAGATGCCGGTGATGACCTGTGCGTTGGCATAATAGTTGTTGAGATAGTTGGTATAGGAATATCCCGGCCAGTAATATCCGCGGGGATACATGAACCACGGGCCGCAACCGCGATAATAGGGACCCGAATACGGGAATCCGCCCGGAGGCAACGCGGGTTCGGTGGCTATCTCCTTGCGCACGGTCAGGCCGATGTTGACGAGCAGAGGCGACGAGGGATCCTCGGTGAATCCGCGGTCTACCATCTGCTCCCTGATGGCGGCGGCGATGTTATAGTATGTCACCATCTCCATGCCCGGCGGGAGCTGACCCTGATCGGGGGTGATGATGCGGAATGTCTTGTATGCCGACAGGTCGGCGTCGTTATAGGTTGTCGAGTTGATAAGACTGAATGGACTGCATCCTCCGAGCACGAGCAGTGCAAGCAGCGCGAACAGGCCGAAAATCTTTTTCATAACAGTGAGGATTTGATGTATAGATATATCTGAAACGGATTGATTTGTGAAATTGTTTAAATTTTCAGCTTATTTCACTTAACATATTTGTTATTGTCACAACTTATATCTAAATTTGGCGCGCCTACGGCACTTTGCTCACATGCAATCGTTTGAAAAATGGAAGATATTGATATTACCGACTATTTCAACTCATTGCTTCAGGAGTATGGCAGCGTCGATATTGCCGAAGCCGAATTCAAGAAGCAAATCCATGAAGACACAGACCTGCGCGCCCGCTATCGTGAATGGTGTCACGAGGTAGGGAGCACTGAAAAACACGGTTTTTTGGACTACTGCGACGAGTATCTCGAATCGCAGGACACAATCTGGGACAACCTGAAAGACGAGTATGAAGATGACTGACCCCCGCACACCCCGCAGACTCCCCGCCGAATGGGAACCGCAGAGCCGCGTGCTCATGGCTTGGCCTCACAGCGAGACCGACTGGGCACCGATGCTGGCCGAGACGGTGGAATGTTTCGCCGGGATAATACGCAGCATCTCCTCCGAGACTCCCGTCATCGTCGTCGGCCCCTCGGGGCTCTGTCGCGGCAGTTTTGACGCCTGCGGCTTCGACCCGTCGAGAGTCACCTTCATCGACTGTCCGACCAACGACACTTGGGCACGCGACTTCGGCCCGCTCACGGTCGAGACCCCTGACGGGCATGTAGCGCTCGACTTCAAGTTCAACGGCTGGGGGCTCAAGTTCGCCGCCGACCGCGACAATCTCATCAACTCCGTCCTCGACAGCCGCGGACTTCTGCCGGGACGACGCGAGAATCACCTGAACTTCGTGCTCGAGGGTGGATCGGTCGAGAGCGACGGACAAGGCACCATACTGACCACGTCGGAATGCCTGATGTCGCCCAACCGCAACGGCGGCTCGTCGAAATCAGAAATAGAAGAGTATCTCAAATCGGCGTTTGGTGCCGACAGGATACTGTGGCTGGACCACGGTGCCCTTGCCGGCGACGACACCGACAGCCACATAGACACCCTTGCCCGACTGGTAGCCGAGGACACGATTGTCTATTGCGGCCCCGGCGAGGAGGGCGACCCGAACAACGAGGGCCTGATGGCCATGCGCGATGAGATAAAGGCCCTGCGAACCCGCGAGGGTCTCCCCTACCACCTCATCGAGCTGCCTCTCCCCGACCCCATCTATGACCGCGACGGCATGCAGCTGCCGGCAACGTATGCCAACTTCCTCATCTCCAACCGCAAGGTATTCCTTCCGGTCTACGGCCAAAAACGCAAGGACACTCTGGCGACAATGCTGCTGCAGAGTGTATTCATAGACCGCGAGGTGGTCCCCGTAGACTGCCGCGCACTGATTGAACAGCATGGCTCGCTGCACTGCGTCACCATGCAATTTCCCGAATAACAGTTTTTATATCCAGATATGAAAGCAGGCATCATCCAGCAACACAACACCGCCGACATTGCAGACAACCGCAGGCGGCTCGCAGACAAGATAAGGAAACTCGCCGCAGAGGGCGCCGAACTCGTAGTGCTTCAGGAACTTCACGACTCGCTCTATTTCTGCCAGACTGAGAGCGTCGACAACTTCGACCTCGCGGTGTGCATCCCTTCGGACGTCACCGAATTCTACTCGCAGACAGCCCGCGAGGCCGGCGTGGTGCTCGTGACATCCCTGTTCGAGCGTCGTGCCGCGGGGCTCTATCACAATACGGCAGTGGTGTTCGAGCGCGACGGCTCGGTGGCCGGCAAGTATCGCAAGATGCACATACCCGACGACCCTGCATATTACGAGAAATTCTATTTCACCCCCGGCGATCTCGGCTTCGAGCCGATACAGACCTCGGTGGGACGTCTCGGCGTGCTGGTATGCTGGGACCAGTGGTATCCCGAGGCTGCGCGCCTCATGGCCATGAAAGGGGCCGAGATGCTGATATATCCCACCGCCATAGGTTGGGAAAGCTCTGACACGCCCGACGAGAAATCGCGTCAGCGTGAGGCGTGGATAACCGTGCAGCGCGGCCATGCCGTGGCCAACGGCCTGCCGGTCATCACCGTCAACCGCGTGGGCCACGAGCCCGACCCGTCAGGCGCGACAAACGGAATACAGTTCTGGGGCAGCAGCTTTGTGGCCGGTCCGCAGGGCGAATTCCTGTATCAGGCACCAGACGACGCCGAGGCCGAGGCGATAGTCGAGATAGACATGAAGCGCAGCGAGAACGTGCGCCGCTGGTGGCCCTTCCTGCGCGACAGGCGCATAGACCGCTACCACGACATCACAAGACGATTCATCGACTGATGGCCGAGAATACGGAAAGCGTGACGACCGAAGTGTTCACCACCACCTCGGGACAGTATCTCGCGGCCCTGCTGGGACTGTGGCTGCCCCGATACTGGTGGAGCGCCGTGGCGCCACCGGCCATCTTCGCCGTGCTTGGCGCCTGTCTTGACGACTGGCGGTTCTATCTGGTGGCACTGATGCTGGTGTTCATAGTCATCCCGATGGGGATGTCGTTCCTCTATACATACTATCTCCTCACCCCCGAGGCGCGCAGGGCAATCCTGCCCAAGCGGGTTGAGATAGCACCGGGCAAGTGCATCACGTTGCACTACGAGCCGGTCAGGGACAAATGGAACGACGACGAAGATGACGAGCCGAAAGACGGGAAGGAAGAAAAAGAAAATCCACCCGTCCCGGAGACCGAGCGAGTGGACTGGAAGATGGTCAAGGGCGTGAAGTTCGCCTCGACCTATTGCCTATACATTCTCGACACGCCGAGGCTGCAGTTCATCATGGTGCCTTACGCGGCCATGCCCCGAGGGGTCAGTCGTCAAGCTTTGTGCCCGTGAGGATGCCGAGCTTGTTGAACTTCAGCTCGACACCGTCCGAGAGCTCCAGCTCATAGCCCGAGAGCTTGTTCTCGATCTTGGTTATGAAGGCTCCGTTGCAGTTCTTGGTGACATAGTTGCGAATCTTCTTCATCACCAGCTTGTCGGGCACTGGCTTGTTCTTGCAGTCGACCGACGTCCACTTGCCGGCGTTGTTGAACTCGATTTTCGTGCCGTTGACCAGCCGGACATCATAGTCGGTCTTTTTCAGCAGATGCTTGTCCACCTTGATCATGCCAACCTTTGCCTTGGGGAAATACTCGGTGAGCATGTCCTGAGCCTGTTGGGGCAGATTCGAGCGGTCGATGGTATATTTGTCGGCCCTGATGGTGCCGAACGTGGCCATTACAGCCAGAAGCGCGAGCAATATTCTTCTCATAACAATCATTTTTTTATGTTAAAACGCATTGGACTGACAAAAGTTTTTACTACATTTGCGGTCCATGCCGGTTGCCGAAGGCCAAGGGCTACTTCGATTGCTCAAATATGGAAATAAACCCCTTGTCCGAATGTTGCGCCGGTAAACAGGCCCGCCGCAGACTCGAGTGTCTGCGGCGGGCTCTTTGTGTCATGATTGTCTTGTATCTTCGTTCTCTTGGTTCTCGTTGTTTTCCTTTTTATCCTTGCGGTCCTTGCGCCTGCGGCGGTCGAGATGCCACTGCAACAGCTTGCCGCTGCGGTCGAGTATCAGTATGACAACCAGAATGGCGCCGAACGTCAGGCTGATCAGTCTGAGATAATAGTTCGGCTCTGGGTCGAGCGTGGCTATGAGCTCGGTCGGGGGAGTCTCCTTGACAAGCGTGTTCGTTATCGACGTCACCGCACGCTTCCACCTAATCACGCCGTGGTCCAGATAGACTATCGCGGCATTGCCTCGGGCCAGTTCGAAGAGCTGCTTGGGCTCTGTGCGGACAATCGGATACGTGGCCATGGAGATGTCCTGCCACCACTCGATGTCGTCCTCGCCGCTGCCCACCAGTGCCACCATGGCACCGCCGCGCGAGGTGATGAAGTCGTTGAGCTCGTTGAGCAGATACGTACACGACAGGTCGACCTTGCGCACGTCGGGGATGGTGACCACGAACATCTCGGTGCCGTTGTCGATGATCTCGGGGGCTATGTCCTCGCCATCCTCGATGATGGTGAAGCCGTCCGAGGTGTCGGCCTCGCCACCGGTGATGTGTCGCTCGACAAATGTCCACGTCGAGTCGGGCAGATTGTCCATCGTGAAGGTGCGGCGCTCGCCATCCTTCTCGTAGGTGAACTCCATCTCGACATCCTCGTCACCCTCCTCTGATTCGGATTCGACAAGCACGGTGCCTGCCGGGAAACGCCTGTAATCCTCCATGGGCTGTACGTTATAGCCGTACAGCTCGATGCCGAAGATATAGAACGTGACGAGTCCGCCGATGATCCACTGCACATAGCTGACAAACAGGCCCTCGATGCGCCGGTTGTAGGCTATCAGGTAGACCAGTCCGAGCGTGATGAGCAGGTTCTTGACAAAGGTGGCCGTATTCGAGAGGATGAAGAAGTCGCCGAAACAGCCGCAGTCGTCGACAGGCGAGTAGAGGGCGATGTATAGCGTGAGCGGCAGGAAGAACGCCATCTGCAGCGTGAGCATCCACACCGAGCAGCGACGATAGCATCCCAGCATCAGCAGCGTGCCCCAGACAAACTCGAAGGCCCCGAGCAGAAACGCCAGAAAGACGATGAATGCCGATGGCATGTCGAGCTGCCAGACGTCAAAGTATTCGGTTATCTTCAAAACGCTGCCCCACGGGTCTACGGCCTTGACAAAGCCCGACACGGCATAGAGTCCGCCGATGACGATGCGGAACAGCCATATCATGGCCGGGTGGCCGAGGATGTCAGCGATTCGGCTGCGGCTCGGTGAGCTTGATGACTGCGAAGACGGCATAGTTGATGATGTCCTGATAGTTTGAGTCGATTCCCTCGCTCACCTTGGTGCGGCCCGAGTTGCCCTCAATCTCCTTGACGCGCTGCAGCTTGGTGAGGATGAAGTCGGTATATGAGTTGACACGCATCTCGCGCCACGCATCGCCATAGTCGTGGGTCTTGGCTGCCATGAGCGCGCGCGACTCGGCGGCCTTGGCATCATAGAGCGCCAGAGCCTCGGAGGGGGTGATGTCCGCGGCGTCAGCATATCCCATGTCGAGCTGTATCAGGCCGACAAGACCGTAGTTGACGATGGCCATGAACTCGCCGAGTATCCCTTCGTCGACCATGGCAGTCCCCTCCTCGAGGGTGCGTATGCGTTTGGCCTTGATATAGAGCTGGTCCGTCACCGACCGCGGGCGCAGTATGCGCCACGAGGCTCCGTAGTCTTCGAGTTTCTTGCTGAATATGTCACGGCAGAGAGCTATCGCCGAGTCGAATTGGTCGAGGGTGTTCATCTGTGGTAAAATATTGTGATTGAAAAAAGGACACAAGGACTACTGTCCTTGTGTCCTTTGGATGGTCTTTGGGTGTGATTGTCTCCGTTATCAGAGGAGGAGGGTCTCGACACGCTTCAGGTTCTCGCCGTCGTTGAGATTATAGTAGATAATCTTGAGGTTGGTGAGTGCGTTGCGCATGTTGTCCTCGTCGAGCTTGTATGCCTTCTCGAGATAAACAGCGGCATCCTTGAGCAGGGGATTCATGGTCTCGGCGCGGAACTTGTTGTAGTCGGCCTGAGTCATGTCCTTGGTGCCCTCCTCGAGACGCTCTGACTTCTGCAGCAGGGCGGTGCCGTAGCTGAAGTTGTAGAGTGCGCCCTCGGGATCGAGGTCAAGAGCCTTCTTGAAGAGCTCCATCGACTTCTCCTTGTCGCCCTGATCGTCGTTGAGCACGCCGAGCAGATAGTAGTAGTTGGCGTTGTTGGGATCGGCGGCGATGGCATCCTGCAGCTTAGTCATGGCAGCATTGTAATCCTTGGCCGTGATGTAGGACTGGATGATGCGCTGGAAGAAGTCGGGCTTGGCCGAGCCGAACTTGTCGAATGCGATCTGAGAATACTTGAGCTTCTTGGCCTCGTCGCCCATCTGATATGCCACGGAGTATGCATAGTCATAGGCGGCCATGTCGTTGTAGCCGAGATCCATCATCTTCTCGAAAGCCTCGGCAGCCTGGGGCAGCATCTCTGCCTGCCATGCGGCGAGACCGCGATAGTACTGGATCTGTGCGGCCATCGAGTCAACGAGAGCCTTGGGGGCGAGGTTGCCGAGACGCTTGTCCGAGGGGAGCTCGACATAAGCCGAGAATGCCTCGTAAGCCTGAGGATACTTCTGGGCATCCCAGAAGGCAGAGCCTACAGAGACAAAATCCTGATGGTGACCGGCGATCTGTCCGGCGATCTCCTTGGAGTATTTTGTCTTGGTCTTGCCTTTGGCGTCGGTTACGGTATCGACGGCGAGGGCCTTGAAGCCATAGTTGTAGCCGTCGAGCAGAAGGTCGCCCATCTCGATGAGATTGACTTCCTTGCCCAGCTGTTGGTTGAGCTGGATCTCGTCAAACAGCTTGAAGGCCTGCTTGCCGGGAATCCAGTATGTCTGGGCGTTGTCCTTGGTCTCGGGGTCCGAGAAGGCAGGAGTGATCTTGTCTACCGCGGCCTTGTAGTCCGCATACTTACCGGCACCCTTGAAAGCCTTTTCAGACTCCTTGACGAGGGTGACCTGAGCCGAAAGTGACACTGAGGCGAGAAGCCCGAGAGTCATGACACAGATTTTTTTCATTTTTTATTACGGGTATTAGGTGTTTTATTTCAGGTTTCTTACTCTTCGTCGTCGGCAGGCTCGTCATCGGCGGGCTCCTCGTCGATCACCTCATCCTCTTCGGGCTGGGGCTCGAGATCGGGCTGGTCGGTGATGTCGGGCTGTGCCTCTACCTCTTCGACTTCCTCCTCGGGGTCGGAGTCGACGCAGCAGACGGACGCGATGGTGTCCTGACGCTTGTCAAGGTTGATGATGCGCACGCCCTGAGTGTTGCGGCCCTGCAGCTTGATGTCGGAGACGTGGATGCGCAGGGTGATGCCGCTCTTGTTGATGATGACGAGGTCGTTGCCGTCGTTGACGCTCTGGATGGCCACGAGGGCACCGGTCTTGTCGGTGATGTTCATCGTGCGCACGCCCTTGCCGCCGCGGTTGGTGATGCGGTAGACGGGCACCTTGACGCCGTCGATCTCGGTGTCGAGCTTGGTGCGCTTGCCATAGCCGCGGTCGGAGAGCACCATGATGTCGTTGGTCGAGTCGAGCGGCATGCACACGAGGCCGATCACCTCGTCGCCGTCGCCGTCGAGGCTCATGCCGCGCACGCCGGCGGCGTTGCGACCCATCTCGCGGACCTTGGACTCATGGAAACGGATGGCACGGCCGTTGCGGTTGGCCATGATGATCTCGCTGTTGCCGTCGGTCATCTCAACGCCCAGCAGCTCGTCGCCCTCGCGGATGATGATGGCGTTGACGCCCTTGGCGCGGGGACGCGAGTAAGCCTTGAGCGAGGTCTTCTTGATCTGACCCTGCTTGGTGGCGAACACGAGGTTGTGCGAAGTGACGAATTCCTCGTCGCCGAGAGACTTGGTGCAGATGAATGCCTTGATGGTATCGCCCGGCTCGAGATTGAGCAGGTTCTGGATGGCACGTCCCTTGGTGTTCTTGGCACCCTCGGGTATCTCGTAGACCTTGAGCCAGTAGCAGCGGCCGCTCTGGGTGAAGAAGAGCATGTAATTGTGCATCGAGGCGGTATAGATGTGCTCGATGAAGTCTTCGTCGCGGGTGTCCGAGCCCTTGGCGCCGACACCGCCGCGGTTCTGAGCGCGGAACTCGCTGAGCTGTGTGCGCTTGATGTATCCGCGGTGCGAGATGGTGATGATCATGTCGTCGTCGGCATAGAAGTCCTCGGCATCAAAATCACCTCCGGCGGTATAGTCAATGGTGGTGCGGCGGGGATCCGAATACTTGTCGCGGATCTCGAGCAGCTCGTCCTTGATGAGCGCGCGGCAGACCGAGTCGTCGGTCAGGATGAGCTCGAGACGGGCAATCTCCTTCTCGATCTCCTCATACTCGGAGCGCAGCTTGTCCTGCTCCAGTCCGGTGAGCTGACGCAGACGCATCTCGACGATGGCGCCCGTCTGGGCGTCCGAGAGGCCGAAACGCTCTTTCAGTTTCTCGCGGGCCTCCATCGTGTCGGCGGCGCCACGGATTATCTTGATGACCTCGTCGATGTTCTGCGAGGCTATGATGAGACCTTCGAGGATGTGGGCACGCTCGCGGGCCTTGCGCAGGTCGAACTTGGTGCGGCGCACCACCACCTCGTGACGGTGGTCGACGAACTCCTTGATGAGGTCGCGCAGGTTGAGGGTGCGGGGACGTCCGCCCACCAGCGCCACGTTGTTGACGCTGAACGACGCCTGCATCTGGGTCATCTTGTAGAGCTTGTTCAGCACCACGTTGGCATTTGCATCGGCCTTGAGCTTGATCATGATGCGCATGCCCTTGTAGTTGCTCAGGTCGGCGATGTCGGCGATGCCGTCGAGTTTCTTCTCGGTGACGAGCTCGGCGATATACTCGATGAGCTCGGCCTTGTTGACGTTATAGGGAATCTCGGTTACGACGATGTTCTCGTGGTTGCCCTCGCTCTCTATCTCGGCCTTGGCGCGGATTATGACGCGGCCGCGACCTGTCTCGTATGCCTCCTTGACACCCGAATAGCCATAGATGGTACCGCCGGTGGGGAAGTCGGGACCGGGGATGTACTTCATCAGCCCGGGGATGTCGATGTCGGGATTGTCGATATAAGCCACGCAGGCGTTGATGGCCTCGCCCAGATTGTGGGTGGGCATGTTGGTGGCCATGCCGACGGCGATGCCCGAGGCACCGTTGACCAGCAGGTTGGGATAGCGCGTGGGGAGCACCACGGGCTCGTTGCGCGAGTTGTCGTAGTTGGGCTGGAAGTCGACGGTATCCTTCTCAATATCGGCGAGCATCTCCTCGCCCAGACGCGCCAGACGCACCTCGGTATAACGCATGGCGGCGGCGCCGTCGCCGTCGACAGAGCCGAAGTTGCCGTGACCGTCGACAAGGCAGTAGCGCATGGCCCAAGGCTGGGCAAGGCGCACCACGGTACCATAGATCGACGAATCGCCGTGCGGGTGATACTTACCCATCACCTCGCCGACACAGTTGGCCGACTTCTTGTGGGGTTTGTCTGATGTATTGCCCATCTCGTTCATGCCGAACAGCACGCGCCTGTGAACGGGCTTGAGGCCGTCGCGGACATCGGGAAGGGCGCGAGACACGATGACCGACATCGAGTAGTCGATGTAGGCGCTCTTCATCTCGTTTTCTATGTCAATTTTTATAATTCTGTCTTCTTCAATCATAAATCTGAATTGAAATGTGAAGTTGATTGTGGCGGGACACGCAAGACCGCGGCCCGCAGTGAAAATTCCCACAAAGGTAATAATTTTTTTGCGTTTAAGCCCCCTTTGGGACCCTCTTTTTTCGCCATTTGTCCAATATTGTGTGCAAAAATTCGCCAAAAGTTTGATTTTTAGCCGGACGTTGTATATCTTTGTAATTATATAAGCATAATCGGCCTGAACGGTTAAACTTTCGGCACCGCCGGATGTCTTATAGATATATGCAAGTAACATCATTACTCTCTACCGTTATGAAGAATAGACGATTAATCCTGACTTTCGGAGCGCTGGCAGTGTTGGCGTCTGCCGTGTCGGCCCAGTCATACTATGACGACGACATATACTTCGACGCCTCCAAGGCCCCGAAGCAGACCTCGCAGCCCCGACAGGGATATACCCAGACCTACGTCACGCCCAACGCCGTGGTGGTGGCCGAGTATCCGTCGGCCGACTCATACACCGTCAACGGCACACGTTCGATCAGCGTCGACGACTATAACCGCCGCGGCATATTCGCCACCGACTCGCTGACCAACGACACGACGGCGACCGACTTCACGTACACCCGACGCATCGAGCAGTTCTACAACCCTGAGGTCGTGACCGGCTCGGGCGATCAGGAGCTGGCCAACATATATTACATGGAGCCCGACAGGGTGAATGTCTACATCAACACCCCATCATCATACTGGGGATATGACTACTTCTATCCCGATTCGTGGTATTACAGCCCCTACTGGCGACCCGGCGGATGGCGCTGGGCATCGTCTTGGTACTGGAACTCGTGGTATGATCCCTATTGGGCTTGGGGCCCCTCGTGGGGCTGGGGTCCGTCATGGGGCTGGGGCTGGGGACCCGGATGGGGTCCGTCGTGGGGATGGACCGGTCCCTCGTGGGGATGGTCGCGTCCCTATAATCCCCGCCACCCCGGTGCCAACGGCTATCGCCCGTCGGGCGGCAGACCCACCACGGCAGGTCGCCCCGCAGGTCCCAGCGGACGCCCCGGATTCGGCACCTCGACCGCGGGCAACCGTCATCCCGGCACCAACGCGGGCAACTACAGGCCCAACGGAACAAACAACGGCAACTACCGTCCGTCGGGCACCAGCGGACGTCCGGGATTCGGCTCGGGCAACTCGCGCCCGTCCAACAACGGCAACAACTCGTATTCGCGTCCGTCAAACAACAACGGCAACTCTAACAACTCGTACTCGCGTCCGGCCACGACCAACGGCGGTCGCACGGGATCTTACGGAACTCCGTCTTATGGAGGCGGATCGCGCGGCAGCTCGTGGGGCGGCGGCGGTCGCTCGGGCGGTGGTGGCCGTTCGAGTGGCGGAGGTCGCGGACGACACTGACAATCAAACAACCGAACAGCAAGCCGCCGGCCAAACATTTCGGACCGGCGGCTTGTTTAAACTACATCAAGACAACATCTCACACATCTGACTATTTATGAAAAAATCCTTCATCGCCGCAGTGATCGCAACCCTGCCCGGTGCCGTGATGGCCCAGTCGGCAGTCGATGCCATGTCTCTCTCGCAAGGAGGTCTTCGCGGCACAGCCCGCTACATGTCAATGGCCGGAGCGTTTACGGCTCTGGGCGGCGACATGTCGACACTCAACCAGAATCCCGGCGGCATAGGCATATACCGCAGCAGCGAGATCAGCCTGTCGGGCGATCTCGAGTTCTCGTCGATCAAGTCCGAAGCAGACGGATTCACCGACACCGAGAACAAGACCCGATTCACGGCCAACAACTTCGGATATATCGGCGCCATCAGGCTCGGCAACGAGACGATGCCGTTTTTCAACTGGGGCGTGAGCTACTCGAGAGTCGCATCGTTCAACCGCAGCTATGGAGGACGCCTCACCGACAACCTGCAGACATCATACACCAACCTCGTGGCCGACTATACCAGCGCCGACGGATGGACCAACGGCGATCTGGCCGAGACGAAGGGCTACAATCCCTTCCAAGAGTCGTGGGCACCGTGGTCGAGCATCCTGTTCTACAACGCATACGCCATCAACCCCACTGCGCCCGGCGCAAACACCTATGCCGGCCTGTACAACTATGATGCCACAGCACCCGGTTCGGCACAGTATTTCATAAACGAGAAAGGTCATGTCGACGAGTATACCATCACCTTCGGCGGCAATATCTTCAACACCGTCTACTGGGGCCTCGGACTGGGCATCACCGACATCGACTTCAAGCAGGCTGCCTATTATCAGGAGAGCTTCGGACAGGGCGCCAATGTTCCCGACTGGGACGCGGCGTCATACACCTCGGGCTCGGCCAGATGGCGCATGTCAAACTGGAAGCACATGTGGGGTACGGGCTATAACGTGAAGTTCGGCCTCATCTTCAAGCCCGTCAACGAATTCCGCCTCGGTCTTGCAGTACATTCGCCCACATGGTGCAGCCTCAACTATGACGGACAGGCCACCGTGGGCTACGACTATAACTCGCCGTCATATCCCGAAGGAGAAAAGAATCCCTCGGACACCTATACGTCAGAGTTCGACTCGTTCAGCTGGCAGATGAACTCGCCTTGGCGACTGATGGTGGGTGCAGCCGGCGTGATCGGCGGACGCGGCATCATCTCGGCCGACTATGAGTATCGCGCCTTCGGTTCGATGAAGGTTCAGGACCAGTATGGCAACAACTACAAGGATGTCAACGATGATGTTTCGACCTATTATCAGAACACGAACATCTTCCGCATCGGCGCAGAGTACAGGGTTACCCCCATGTTCAGCGTGAGGGCGGGCTATTCATACGAATCGAGCCCCGTCAAGAAAGAGGTTCTTGACCCGACCGGTTCGCAGGCCACATACATCTATACTGCAGGCCCGGACGATACCGAGACCCAGCCCTCGTATACATTGGACCGCGAGACCCAATACATCACCCTCGGTCTCGGTTATCGCTACAAGGCATTCTCGGCCGATCTGGCATACATCCACCGCACCCGCAAGAGCGACTATCACGCCTTCACGGACTATAACGAGAACTCGACCGGCCTGCTGGTGCAGTCGCCGATGGCCAAGCTCACTGACAACAACAATCAGGTCGTACTGACCCTGTCATACCGATTCTGACATATACCGAACGCAAAATCCCCGCCAACGACGGGGATTTTGCGTTCAGGGATTATATAGATCCGGATTGAAGAAGTCGGCCACGTCTCTGGCCTGTTCGAGAGCATTGGCCGCGGGCGATTCGGGATTAAGCGAGACCGCCATGGCATAGTCGGAAGTTGCCCCCGAGCGATCGCCGAGCCGCCAGCGTATCTTGCCGCGGGCAAAGAAGAGCCCGTCGTCCCGCATGCCTGAATCGAGCAATGCAGTGACAGCCGCGAGGGCCTCGTCGAGGCGTCCCTCGGCGACAAGAGCGTCGATTGTCTGAAGATTGTCCATATCCATCATTTTTAATTGAATTGCAAAACTACCAAAAACCACGCTAAATGACAACGGTAAAGCATATATTAACATCATTTCTGATTGTCGTGGCGCTCGCGGCCTCGGCTGCCGACCCGACCGCGACCGGTTACAGCGCATGGCAGTGCCAGGGCTCGGCCATGCCCTACCCCGCTCCCAAGCCGGGCTCGAGGGCATATCCCGATTCGCTCTCGCCGGTATTCGTCAGCCATGCAGGACGCCACGGGGCACGGTTCCTGTCGTCTTCGAAATACACCACCGGACTGATGCGGATGCTCAATAGGGCCGACTCGCTGAAGTCGCTCACACCCCGTGGCCGCGAGCTGAAGAAACTCTGTGCCGAGGTGGCGGCCAAGACCGCCGGACGCTGGGGCGCGCTCGACTCGGTGGGCATGGCCGAACAGCGCGCCATCGCCGCGAGGACTTGGCAGGCTTTTCCGGACCTGTTCACGGGGCGCAAGGTTTCGGCCATAGCCTCGTACGTGCCCCGCTGCATAGCGTCGATGGACGAGTTCACGCACCAGTTGTCGCGCATGAACAACAAGATAGAGATATACACCTCGTCGGGCCGTCAGAACAATGCCCTGATGCGCCCGTGGACCGACAACGAGGACTATATCGCATATCGCAACGGCGAAGAGTGGCACAAGGTCTATGACGAGTATTTCGACAAGACCGTGCCGTCGGGAATTGCGCACAAGATACTCGGCGAGAAATATGCCCTTGACAAAGGCGAGGAGAAGGACTTTGCGATGAACGCCTACAAGCTTGTGAGCGGATGCTCGGCGATGGGCCTGAGCGTCGATGCGCTCAAGTTCTTCACCATCGAGGAATACAATGCCCTCTGGGCCGTCAACAACCTCGAGCACTATCTGACGCACTCGGCATCGACCCTGTCGAGAGCCCCGATGGACATGGCCGCCGCCCTGCTCAACAACATCGTCGAGAGCATCGACAAGGCCGCCGATGGGAGCAACCCCTATGGCGCCGAGTTGCGTTTCGGCCATGCCGAGACCATGATGCCTCTGCTGGCGCTGATGCGTCTGAGCGGATGCTATTACATGACCAACTATTTCGACACCGTCGGCCTGCACTGGCGCGATTTCTATGTAGTGCCGATGGCCTCGAACCTGCAGATCGTACTATTCAAGGCCAAGTCGGGCAAGATGTACGTGCGCGCCGACCTCAACGAGACTCCGGTGCCGCTGATTCCCGGCAATGACAATGTCTATGTCGAGTGGACCCGGGCACGCGACTATCTGCTGAGATGCCTGCCGCTCTACCTGCAGCCATAACCCCGAAATAAAACGACGCGGTCCCTGCAAATCCGATTTGCAGGGACCGCGTGGTTTATCAGTCTGTCCTCGTCACCATTTGTATGCAGACTCGCCCGAGAGCCATTTGCCCTGAGCGGCAAGAATCTGCGATATGATGTCGCGGGCCACTCCGCCTCCGCCACAAAAGGGCGAGATGTATCCGGCCTCGGCCTTTGCCTCGTCAGACCCGTCGCGGGGCACCACGGCGAGGCCCGACATGCGCATGGCGGGGAGGTCGGGGATGTCGTCGCCCACGAAGACAACCTCCTCGCGAGCAAGGCCGTGCTTCTGCATCCAGCGCTCCATCACCTTCTCCTTGTCATACGAACGGAAATAGACATCCTCGAGCCCCAGCGAGCGATATGCCGGGAGCATCGACTCGTCATGCGCGCCCGATATTACGGCCAGCCTGAGGCCACAACGCACGGCATATTGTATGGCGTATCCGTCCTTGACGTTTGAGTGTCGCTGCAACGTGCCGTCCTCGCGGACAGCAACCGTCGAGGCCGACAGCACGCCGTCCATGTCGAAGGCTATCGCCTTGATCTTGGACAGGTCATAGTCAATTCTGCTCATCGGGCTTGTTGTATCTGCGGTAAATGGACTCGGAGAGCATGGAATATATCTCGGAGAGCTCGGCGGGGAGCATCGACTCGTGCGCCTGCATGACGGCGCGGTCGCCGCGTACGGCGGGACCGGTCTGTCCCGACGCAGGACCTCCGGGCGATGTCTCAGCCTTGCGCAACGTCTCGTCGAGCAGGGGGTGCAACACGCTCAAGTCGAGCCCTTCGCGGCGCAGGAGGTCGTCGGCGATTGCCCACAGATGGTTGGTGAAATTACATGCAAAGACGGCCGCGACATGCATCTTGCGGCGCAGGGCGCTGTCGGCGTGATAGATGCGGCTGAAGACCTTCTGACCTATCTCGCGAATCTCGGCCTCGACACCGGGGGTCGAGCCCTCGATGAACAGCGGAACACGGGTGATGTCGAGGGGCACCTGTCGAGAGAATGTCTGCAAGGGATAGAACACGCCGGTCTTCTTGCTGAGGCGCTCCAGAGTCTCGAGAGGCAGCGAGCCGGACGTGTGCAGCCAGAGGGCGTTGTTCGGCTTGAGCCGGGCAAGGAGGTCGGCGGTGGCGTGGTCTGCGACACTGACTATGTATATGTCGGCGTCATCCACGATTTCGTCGGGATTGTCCGTGGCCGATGCGCCCCATAGCCTCGAGGCCAGCGCGTCGGCCGAGCGCAGCGTGCGCGAGTAGACCTGAGTCACCTCGCCGACACCGGCCGACTCGAGGGCCGGGATGACGTGCGAGGCCACGTTGCCGGCACCGATGGCCACTATGCGGGGCAGAAGTTGCCCGGACTGTCTCACCATTTGTCTATGTGTACGTTCTCCCACTTGAGTTTCTCGACGTCCTGAGGCTTGCGCTCTTCGGCAGGGTGCCCGAAGGTGATGAAGCAAAGCACGGGGCATGTCTCGGGGATGCCGAGAATCTCGCGCACATACTCCTCGGAGGGCGTGCCGTCTGCTGCAAAGCGGCCCCACACCTGAATCCAGCACGAGCCCAGACCGAGGTCCGCGGCCTGCATCTGCATTGCAAAGGCAGCTATCGAGGCATCCTCGATCCAAGCCTCAGACTTGGTCGAGTCGACGGTTACTGCCACGGCCAGAGGGCATCCCTTGAGCGACACGGCGCCTGCGGCCTTGCAGACCGACATGGCGGCCATCTTGTCGGCATCCTCGACCACCACAAGCTGCCACGCGCGGGCACTCTTGGACGTGGGAGACAACAGGGCGGCCTCGAGAATGAGGCGAACGGAGTCGGCATCTATTTTTTCCGGCGTATAACGGCGGATGCTCCTCCTTTTTATAAGAAGTTCATGGAGATTCATTTTGTCAGAATGTTTTAAACAGGTTTGTCTATCGGCGGCAGATCCAGAGGCTGCCATACTCCGACGCCAGTTCGCCGGCGGCCTTGCGGGCATCGTTCATGTTGTCGGCAGACGATGCATAGACGCGATAGTTGCCGTCCATCTCGATGACGGACAGCTCACGGCCGGCAATGAAACGCTCGGCGGCCTTTGCCGTGGGGAACGACCCAACAACAAGTATATATCGGCCCGGGGCGCTTGCGGTCCCGGCCACGGGTTTGGCCGGTTCGGGGGCCGGACAGGCTATGTTCAGCACAATCTCGCGCGACAGCGAGAGCCCCTGCTCCATGCCGTTGTCGATTATCTTCTCTACATTGGTGCGTATGCCCGAGTCCATCGAGGCATATTCGTGGCGGTCTGCCGCGGGGAGTGTCCCGCGAGAGAACATGACGCCCAGCGACACGAGGGCAATGACGATCGAGGCGGCAATCTTGACGGCGCGCCCCCAGCGCAGACGGCGGCGGGGCACCGTGGGCTCGACATGATGCTCGGTCTCCTCGCCGATCGGGGCGAGTGCAAGCGGAGTTAGACCCAGCAGCGGCATGTTGACCATGTCAGACTCGGGCGCGGGCTCGAAGACAAGCGCGTCGGTCTCGGCCGAGACCGAGAGCACACCAAGCTCGCCCACCGGCATGGAACCGGCCTCGTGCAGCTGGTGTGAGAACGATGCCACAGTGCGCTCCACATCGACACGCGCGGCCTCGAACGAGACACGCTCGCGGCGGGCGACACTCCCTATCAGCAGACCGTCGCTGTGGGTCAGCTCGGCATTGAATCCAAGCGAGCGGGTCGGGGGCATCAGCAGCCCCGAAGCACTGTCGAAACAGGCTCCGTTGCGATGGGCAAGAAACGCACCGAGACCCGGCACGATAACACAGTCGTGCCGCAGAAGCAGGTATTCAATATGTAGGGCGAGATCGTTCACGTTGCAAAATTAATCAATTTAAACTTCATAAACAACACGACGACATCGAATTTTGGAAATAAAATCTTAACTTTGCACGCATGAATCACGATAATCACATCACAATCAGCCACATCACTCCCGCCGGCCCAATATCGGTGACAGTGCGTGGAGGCAAGATTACAAGGCTGGACTGGAGCGCCGGCCCTACCCTGCCCCGAGAGCAAATGGCAGACGGGACAGCCGCCGAATGCCTGCGCCAGATAGACGCTTATTTCGCGGGACGGCAGACCGGATTCGACCTGCCGCTGGCACCCGAGGGGACAGAATTCCAACAGGCGGTATGGGCAGAGCTGCTGAAGATACCCTACGGAGCCACGGCAAGCTACTCGGAGATAGCCCGTGCCATAGGGCGCCCGCGGGCATGCCGCGCGGTGGCACAGGCGTGTCACGTCAACCCGATAGCCATCATCATCCCTTGCCACAGGGTCATAGGCGCAAACGGCCGGCTGACCGGCTATGCCGCCGGACTCGGGATAAAACAACTGCTCCTCGACCTCGAGAGAGGTATCCGTCAGGACTTATATGATCTATGAAAGGTTAAAAAAGTGATCCTCGAAGTTGTTTGCGCGTCTCCATGAGGGCGAATCCGAGCAGATTCTCGCCCGGCCACAGGGCCGGGACAGCGGCACACGGGTCATTCTCGTCCAGTCCGATGCCCCATATCCGGTCCTTGGGACTCGCCTCGACCAATATCTTCCTGCCTGTCGACATCAGGAACTCCCGGAGGTGCGGATTCTGAGCGAACTTGCAGAGGTTGCCGCGCACTGATACATCCTGCCTGATGGCACTCCAGACCGCGTCGTCATATCCGGCCACCTGACGGCCAAGTTTCTTGATGGCCATCTGACTGCGTTCGGCCAAGATCTTGGCCTCGGTCTCCCGGTCGCCGAACGTGCGGGCCTTCTCGGCCATAAGATACTGCTCCATGCAGTGATAATAGATGCCATCGTAAACCATGGGCGCCACATACCACTGACTGAGGCACTGCTTGCCTATGCCTTCGCCCTGACGGTCCGTATGCCCCCAAAAGAAAACAAAATCCTCTCTGGCAAGACTTATGTACGTTAAGTCGCGTACTGTCATCATAAGATTTCTGAATTAACAACGTATGAATGGATATTTCTAATATAGAATGTCTTGACGTGGCAAATCTATCAGTGGGGCGACAAAATCACGCCGTCGGGGCATCAATGATTCGGAAAAGTTCAGGATCCTTGCCCGCGTTTCTCGAGAGCAAGCGCATCGGCCTCGCAAGCAAGCAATATGAAACGGACATGAACAGCTTTCGC
>LUJS01000036.1 GCA_001689495.1 Bacteroidales bacterium M8
TGATTATCTTCTATTGGCTGAATAGTTACCCTGATAAGGTAACTATTATCAGTAATTATTCCCTAATTTGCTGTCATGCCCAACCTACATGTAGTATGCCGGGGGAGAAGCGGGAGTGGATTTTCACTGAATCGTGTTCCACTTTGACTGATGGTTGAGAGTCTTTGATGTTTGCCACAAGATCGCGAGCGTCGTCATAGTCGTCAAGTACGGTCGTTGACTTATACTCGGACGATTCGTCGTTGACATCAAACACAGTGACAACCTGAAGACACCGGTCGAGGTCAGTCACGGTTGTCGGGGTAACAATCAGTCGGTGATCCTCGCCTGAGCTTTTGAGATATTTCCCATAACTTTTGATGCTTGTCTTTGACTTGAAGGCATAGACAGCGTTGAAGCGATATTCACCATCAACGAATAATAAATCTGTTGCAATGTAAACTTCCATTCCAAATACTGTATGAGGGTGTTGAACAATTATGGTAACGCGACTACTTCATCCCGGACAAAAGCCCGGCCAAAGTTGAATTCATGTCGTTAACCTGCTGTCTCACAAAGACAAAGATACGAATTATATCTGACATATGCAAATTGAATCGCTATTATCATAATGATAATCAGGGGATTGTTCAGAAATCCCGATAAAATATCTGGGCAAATGCCTATCCGACAAATTTCATCGCGAAAACGACACGAATTGACGCATTTATGTCGTAATTTTGCCGTATAATATATGTAGTATGAAGAATTACAAAAAGAAAGAGTGTGAGCGTCAGCAGTCGCTCATAGGTGACGGCGGTGTGTTCGACGGGGCTTCCGCTGGTTACGAATTTATGAGCGTGGGGCGTCCATTTGTATTGACTGACGGAAGCCACAATCTCTATGCACCGATAAGGGAAGAGGTCAAAACGTATTTCGAGGAGAATCGAATCGTCTGGTGGGGAGGTACGGGACCAACGGGGCATGTGCTTTCATCGCAGATTGCCTGTATCAATCATCTCTTTTCGGTCAGAAACGATGCCGATGCGGTCCTCGCGATGCTCAACAATGTCAGAAACGAGTTTACCGAGGTATTGCCGATTGCCTCGGACGTGGAACCGGCGTACATCGCATTCGAGGTCGTGAGCGACAAGGATCATCTCAAGGAGGGCAGTTCGACTCGCGGTAGCAACTGTACCTCGATAGATGCATTGATATATGCAAGGCACGAGTCAGGAGAAAGATGGCTTATCCCTATCGAATGGAAATATACCGAGCGCTATGGCAATCAGGACAAATCCAAAGAAGACCGCAGGGGCGAAACCAAGGGTGCTAACGGCAGGGGCACGAAACGTATGTCGACATACAATGACCTGATTACCGCATCGGGCCAACTGAAATCCTTGGATGATTATGCCGGAAGTCTCTATTATCGCGAGCCATTCTACCAGCTCATGCGACAGACCCTGTGGGCCGAGAAGATGATGGAGCACAGAGATACCGAAAGAGTTGCGGCAGACAACTATCTTCATGTCCACGTCATCCCATCCGAGAACGACGAGCTTCTGCTGAAGAAATACAAGGTGTCTGACGACACAATGGAAAGGTCATGGAGAGGTATGCTCGCCGACCAAGACAAATATGTCATGGTCAGCCCCGAAGCACTGCTTGCACCTGTCGCAAACAAATATCCCGAACTGACCGAATATCTGTCAACGAGATATTGGAACAGCAATAATTCGTAACCAATCCTCCCTGCGGGACACGCATCAATGGGGGACGTGGGGGTAGATGTGTCTGATGGGACGGCTATTGCTTAATGGGTGATTTGGGGTATAAAAAAACCGGAGGTGCGACGTGTTGTCGCGCCTCCGGGTGGGTTTATGCGATTGTTTGGGGACGGGCGTTATTCGCGGGGTCCGCGGTCGCGGCGGGGACGGTCGCCACCTTCGCGACGGGGTCCGCGCTCGCGGCGATCACCGCCTTCGCGGCGGGGACGGTCGCCACGCTCGGGGCGCTGACGCTCTACATAGCCTTCGGGCTTGGGCATCAGGGCGCGCATCGAGAGGCGATATTTGCCTGTCTTCTTGTCGATCTCGATGAGTTTCACCTCGACCTCGTCGCCTTCCTTGAGGCCGGATGCCTCCATGTTCTCAAGACGATCCCAAGAGATTTCGGAGATGTGAAGCAGGCCGTCGCGATTGGGCATGAACTCGACAAATGCGCCGAACTCGAGGATCGAGCGTACCTTGCCGTGATATACCTTGCCCTCTTCGGGCAGTTCGACGATGGCGTTGATCATCTCGAGAGCCTTGTCGATGGCGGGCTTGTTGGCTGCCGCAACCTCGATGTAGCCGCCCTCGGCGATCTCGTCGATGCTGACGGTGGCGCCGCTGGCCTCCTGAATGCCCTGTATGACCTTTCCGCCCGGGCCGATGACGGCACCGATGAGCTCTTTGGGTATGAGCATCGAGACGATGCGGGGCACGTGGGGCTTGTAGTCCTCGCGGGGTGCGGGGATGGTCTCCTCGATCTTGTCGAGGATGTGCATGCGGCCGTCGCGGGCCTGCAGGAGGGCCTTCTCGAGTATCTCGTAGCTGAGGCCGTCGCACTTGATGTCCATCTGGGTGGCGGTGATGCCCGAGCGTGTGCCGGTGACCTTGAAGTCCATGTCGCCCAGATGGTCCTCGTCGCCGAGGATGTCAGAGAGGATGGCATATTTGCCGGATGCGGTGTCGGTGATGAGGCCCATGGCAATGCCCGATACGGGACGCTTCATCTTGACGCCTGCGTCGAGCAGCGAGAGGGTGCCTGCGCAGACAGTGGCCATCGACGAAGAGCCGTTGCTCTCGAGGATGTCGCTGACGATGCGGCATACATAGGGGAAGTCGTCGGGGAACATGCGCTTGAGGGCGCGGTGTGCCAGATTGCCGTGGCCTACCTCGCGGCGGCCTACGCCACGCACGGGCTTGGCTTCGCCGGTCGAGAAGGGGGGGAAGTTATAGTGGAGCAGGAAGCGCTCGCGGCCCTGATTGAGCACGTCGTCGAGTATCTTCTCGTCCATCTTGGTGCCGAGGGTGACGGTGGCGAGGCTCTGTGTCTCGCCGCGGGTGAAGACTGCCGATCCGTGGGGGCCGGGCAGATAGTCTACCTCGCACCAGATGGGGCGGATCTCGGTGGTCTTGCGGCCGTCGAGGCGTATGCCCTCGTCGAGGATGCAGCGGCGCACGGCCTCTTTCTCGACGTCGTGATAGTATCTCTTGACAAGGGGAGTCTTCTCGTCGCGCTCCTCTTCGGGCAGCGAGTCGATGTATTCCTGACAGATGGCGTCGAAGCTGTCCTGACGCCAGTGCTTGTCGGCGCTGCCGGCCTTGGCGATGGCATAGGCCTTGTCGTAGCACTTGGCGTGTACGTCGGCGCGGAGGGCCTCGTCGTTGACCTCGTGGCAGTATTCGCGCTTGACGGTCGAGCCGACCTCTTCGGCCAGTTCCATCTGGGCCTTGCACTGAACCTTGATGGCGTCGTGTGCGGCGCGGAGGGCTGCGAGCAGGTCAGCCTCGCTGACCTCGTTCATCTCGCCCTCGACCATCATGATGTTGTCGTATGTGGCGCCGACCATGAGCTCCATGTCGGCTTTTTCGAGCTGCTCGAACGTGGGATCTATGACAAACTCGCCGTCGATGCGTGCCACGCGGACCTCTGAGATGGGGCCGTTGAAGGGGATGTCGCTGACGGCAAGGGCTGCAGAAGCGGCGAGACCGGCCAGCGCGTCGGGCATGTCGACGCCGTCTGACGAGTACATCGTCACTTGGACGAATGTGTCTGCATGGTAGTTGTCAGGGAAGAGTGGACGGAGCACGCGGTCTACAAGACGCGAGGTGAGGATTTCATAGTCGCTGGCGCGTCCTTCGCGCTTCAGGAAACCGCCGGGAAAACGGCCGTTTGACGAGAATTTCTCTTTATATTCGACCTGCAGGGGCATGAAGTCAACCCCCTCGCCGGCCTCCTTGGCTGTCACAACAGTGGCCAGCAGCATGGTATTGCCCATGCGGAGTTCTACCGCTCCATCGGCCTGCTTTGCGAGTTTGCCGGTCTCCAGCGTGATGGTGCGGCCGTCGGGCAGAGCGATGGTTTTTTTGATTGGATTCATAAAATGTTATAATTCAGCTTTTTAGTTTTCGTCGTTTTTGCAGCTTAAGGTGTCTCGCCCCGGCACGGGTTTGTACGTGTCGGTGCAAGCGGGACAAAGTTACAAAAAATAATCGGATTTTCCGCGCTATGAATCAATTATTTGTAAAAAAAGACACGGCCCCGCGAAAAAGGGTTATTGTCGCGGGGCCGTGGGTTGGGGTGTGCCATTGGCAATGCGGATGGCGCTTATTCTTCTTTAGTGCGGTTCTTGGTTCTCGCTTTTGATTTCGATGCCGATGAGGCGATGTCTTTCTCCTCCTTGAGGTCTATCTCGTTGTGGTTGGCGTCTATGACGCGATATTGCAGGTATGCCAGAGACTCGTCGGGCAGGATCTTGAAACAGAATCCGAGCTCCCACTGCCAGCGGCGGTAGAGCGAGATGAGGCCCTTGTTGAGATAGGCTGCCACATAGGGGTGGACATAGAGGGTGAAGCCTTTGACGCCCAGAGAGTTGACCAGATAGTCGAGTTTTTCTCTCAGAGTGTCGGTGAACAGGAGCGAGGGCTGTACCTCGCCTTTGCCGTGACATGACGGACACTCCTCTGACGTGATGATGTCGAGTGCGGGTCGCACGCGCTGACGTGTTATCTGCATCAGGCCGAACTTGCTCAGGGGCAGGATGTTGTGGCGGGCGCGGTCGTTGGCCATCACCTCGCGCATGTGCTCGAACAGCTTCTGGCGGTGTTCGGCCTTGTTCATGTCTATGAAGTCGATGACGATGATGCCGCCCATGTCGCGCAGTCGCAGCTGGCGGGCTATCTCGTCGGCGGCGCGCAGGTTGACCTCGAGAGCGTTGCTCTCCTGATCGGGCGCGGCCTTGGACCTGTTGCCCGAGTTGACGTCGATGACGTGGAGCGCTTCGGTATGTTCGATGATTATGTATGCGCCCGACTTGAAGGATACCGTCTTGCCGAACGACGACTTGATCTGTCGCGTGATGTTGAAGTGATCGAAGATGGGTATCTCTCCGTCATAGCGCTTGACGATGTCCTTGCTCTCGGGAGCAATGAGTGCGACGTATTTCGCAATCTGTTCGTATGTCTCGGCGTCGTTGACATGGATGCTCTCGAAGGTGGGACTGAAGACGTCCCTGAGCATGCCTACGATGCGGCTCTCTTCCTCGAAAATCAGTGCCGGCGCCGAGGCCTTCATGGCCTTGACCACGGTGTCTTCCCAGCAGTGCAGCAGGGTCTTGAGCTCGTGGTGCAGCTCGCGCACGCTCTTGCCCTCGGCCGAAGTGCGGATGATGACGCCGAAGTTTTTCGGCTTGATGCTGTCGATGAGCTGGCGCAGGCGGAGCTTCTCTTCGGTCGACGATATTTTCTGCGACACGGAAATCTTGTCGCCGAAAGGTATCAGCACCATGTAGCGCCCGGTAAAGGTGATTTCGGTGGTGAGTCGCGGTCCTTTTGATGAGATTGGCTCCTTGACGATCTGGACAAGCAGCTGCTGTCCGGGCTGAAGCACGTCTGTCACAGATCCGTGCTTGTCTATGTCGGGCAGCCTCTTGATCTTAGAGACCGATGCGTCTGTCTTGTGCTCGTCGAGCACCTGTTTCAGAAACGCCGAGTATGTCGAAAATTGCGAACCAAGATCGAGGTAATGAAGAAAAGCGTCCTTCTCGTAGCCTACGTTGACGAAGGCGGCGTTAAGGCCCGGCATCAGTTTCTTGACCTTTGCCAGATAGATGTCGCCGACGGCATAGGCTATGTTTCGCGCTTCTTTCTGCAGGGAGACGAGGCGCGAATCCTCCAGCAGGGCTATCGAGACCTCTGTGGGCTGGACGTCGACAATCAGTTCACTTTTCATTTAATACCGTGAAGGGTTAGTTGTTTCTTGTGGTTTCTTTCGGTCAGGCCCCGGATCATGGCGTCGGGGGTCGGACTTGACGAGGGGCGGTCGGCGAGGACCGCGGGGAACGGGTCGGTGGGGTGGGGCCATCAACGCGCAAAGAACAAACCCGGTGGTGGCGGACATATCTCCCGACGGTTGTTGTTGGGAGAGTCCGGCCCGGAGTTTGTTCTTCGATGTTGCGTTGGTTGGCTTTTGCCGTCAGTTGGGCCGGTCAGAGCGGCTTACTTTTTCTTGTGACGGTTCTTGCGGAGGCGTTTTTTACGCTTGTGGGTAGCCATCTTGTGGCCTTTGCGCTTTTTTCCGTTGGGCATAGCAGATTTATATTATGTGTTAACGATGTAGTTGATTGTTCTTTTTTGTGATGTGGGGTTGACGCGACTGACCGATCACTCGGCTATGTCTGCGTTCTTCACCTCCTCCATGAACACCTTTGCGGGCTTGAAGGCGGGGATGCGGTGCTCGGGGATGATGATGGTTGTGTTCTTGGAAATGTTGCGGGCGGTCTTCTCCGAGCGCACCTTGATGATGAAGCTGCCAAATCCGCGGAGGTAGACGTTTTCGCCATGTGCAAGTGAGTCCTTGACTATCTCCATGAACTTCTCGACAGTGTCGAGTACGTTGGCTTTGTCGATGCCGGTCGACTTGGAAATCTCGTTTACGATGTCGGCTTTAGTCATTTCGTTTTATGAAATTAATGAATTGATATTATGATGTCGCAACACGGGGGTTGCGATTTCGAGGTGCAAATATCGTAATATTTTTTGAATTGACAATGAGATTTTGTGGAAAAGTTTTCGTAAAATTCACTTTTTCACCACTTTAAGGCTTTTTGGCCCCTTCAAACACCTCAAACAGCTCTCTCAGGGCGGGTGTGACGAGCTCGCGCGGGGTGTCGGGGAGCGCGTGTAGCGAGCCCGCCAAGGGGTCGAGCAGGATGGCGCGCCAGCCGGCGGCGAGGGCTCCGGCGATGTCGGTCGAGGGGTTGTCGCCAACCATGAGGTGCCGTGTGGGGTCGGGCTCGCCGGCGCGTGCCATGGCATGTTCATATAGGCGCGTGTCGGGCTTGTTGACGCCGATGTCGTCGCTCAGCACCACCAAGTCGATCTTGGGGCCGATGCCTGTCACGGACAGCTTGCGGTGTTGCACGTCGGTAAATCCGTTGGAGAGTATGCCGGTGCGGTAGCCCAGACGGCGCAGGGTGTCGAGCAGCGCCATGGCGTCGGGCACGAGGGCCTTCTGCCGGGCCAGCAGGTCGAGATATATGGGGTCGAGTCTGCGGGCAAACGCCTCGAGCTCGGAGATGTTGCCGGTCCACGCATGGGCAAGGGGTCCCGCGAAACGGTTGACCCTCAGGAAGTCCTGCGTTATCTCGGCCCGTGAATAGCGGTCCCACAGCATGTGGTTGTGGGCCTCGTAGGCCGCGATCCAAGTCTCGGGCAGCGACCAGAAGCGGTCGAGCCCCTCGGCGTGATAGAGCAGCCTGAGGGCCTCGCGCGAGTTGGCGTGAAAGTCGATGAGCGTGTCGTCCAGATCGAGCCACACCCACGTCACGCCGCGTGCAAAGTCTTCGGTCGGCAGGTCAGATCTCATTAATCCTCCACCATTTATATGATTTGGGCTTCTCGCAGCTGTCGCCACCCTCGATGGCGCGGAGTTTCCTGACCACGCGCATCGTCACGGGGAGTATGAGTATCTCGTAGAGGGTCTTGAGCACGGTCTGGGTGACGATGAGGGCGCCGATCTCGCTCCAAGCAAGCACGCCGCCGAAGGCCAGCGGGAAGAAGATGACCGAGTCGACACCCTCGCCCCACAGCGACGAGACGATGGCGCGCATCGAGAATCCCTCGCCGGGGCGCGACGACAGCTTCATCCTCGACATGACGTAGGCGTTGACCATCGAGCCGCATAGGAATGCCGCGAAACTGGCGGCGAATATCCTCGGCACGGCTCCGAACACCAGCTCCATGGCCTCCTGTCCGTGCCACGAGGGGGCGCCGGGGAGCCAGATGCCGAGCTGGAGCAGCAGCGACACCAGCAGGTTCATGCCGAATCCGAGCCATATCACCAGACGGGCCTTGGAGAATCCATAGACCTCGACGATGCAGTCGTTGAGTATGTATGAAAGGGGGAAGACTATCACTCCGGCCGTGATGGTGAGCGGGCCGAGGTCGACGGTCTTTATCTCCATGAGGTTGCTGACAATCAGGCAGACGCAGAATGTCACCGTCAGCAACAGGAAGGTAACGGATATTTTGGCTTCTTTCATTCTTCAAGCAATTGGTTTATGAATTCGCGGACGCATCCCTCGCCCCCCTTGAGGGTCATGACCCTGATGCCGGGTATTGCCTTGACCTGAGGCATGGCGTCGGCCGGACAGGCCGCGATGCCCGCGTGGCGCAGCAGCTCGGCGCAGTTGACGTCGTCGCCGATATATGCTGTCTCGGCCAGCGTGATGCCCAGCTCGGCGCAGATGGCCTCGGCTGCTGCCAGCTTGCCGCCGTCGCGCTTGCCCTGCACCAGATAGTCCAGACCCAGCTTGCGGGCGCGGGCCGTGACGATGTCGGTGGTCTCGCTGGTGACGATTCCGGCCTTGACACCCTCGCGCTGAATAAGCTGTAGCCCCATCCCGTCGCGGGTGTTGAACTTCTTCATGGCGTCGCCCGCGGCCGTATAATACATCCCTCCGTCAGTCAGCGTCCCGTCGACATCGGTCAGGAATAGCTTTATTTTTTTGTTCATATACCGGTTTCTGAGATTTTGGAATACAAAGTTACGAAGTTTTGGCGGAAATTCCGTAATTTTGCACCCAGAACACCAACATTATATATATGCAGGAAAAAATAATCATTCTCGATTTCGGTTCGCAGACGACACAGCTCATCGGTCGTCGCGTGCGCGAGCTGGGCGAGTATTGCGAAATTGTTCCCTACAACAAGTTTCCCTACGACGATCCGTCAGTGATAGGTGTCATACTCTCGGGCTCGCCCTTCTCGGTCTATGACGAGAAGGCCTTCCGCACCGAGCTTGACCGTCTGCGCGGACATCTGCCCGTGCTTGGCATCTGCTATGGCGCCCAGTTCATTGCCTACACCTCTGGCGGCACCGTCGAGCCGGCCCCCTCGCGCGAGTATGGCCGCGCCCACCTCAAGAGCGTCGACGAGGCCGATCCGCTGATGAAGGGGATTGCCCCCGGGGCACAGGTATGGATGAGCCACGGCGACACCATCACCTCGATACCCGACACGTTTGGCGTCATCGCCTCGACCGACAAGGTGGCCATCGCCGCCTATCGCGTCAACGGCGAGAAGACTTGGGGCGTGCAGTTCCACCCCGAGGTATATCACTCGGAGTGCGGCATGCAGATACTGCGCAACTTCGTGGCCGACATCTGCGGCGGCAAGCTGGACTGGACCGCCGAGTCGTTCATAGAGACCACCGTCAAGGCCCTGCGCGAGCAGCTTGGCGACGACAAGGTGGTGCTCGGCCTCAGCGGCGGCGTCGACTCGTCGGTTGCGGCCGTGCTGCTCAACCGCGCTATCGGCAGCAACCTCACCTGTATATTCGTTGACCACGGCATGCTCCGCAAGGACGAGTTCAAGAACGTGCTCCACGACTATGAGTGCCTCGGCCTCAACGTGGTCGGCGTCGACGCATCGGCCAAGTTCTTCAGCGAGCTCGCCGGCGTCACCGACCCCGAGCGCAAGCGCAAGATCATCGGCAAGGGCTTCATCGACGTCTTCGACGAGGAGGCCCACAAGATCAAGGATGTCAAGTGGCTTGCACAGGGCACCATCTATCCCGACTGCATCGAGAGCCTCTCGATCACCGGCACCACCATCAAGAGCCACCACAACGTGGGCGGTCTGCCCGAGAAGATGAACCTCAAGCTGTGCGAGCCCCTGCGTCTGCTCTTCAAGGACGAGGTGCGTGCCGTGGGCCGTCAGCTCGGCATGCCCGAACACCTCATCAAGCGTCATCCCTTCCCCGGGCCCGGACTGGCCGTCCGCATCCTCGGTGACATCACCCCCGAGAAGGTGCATGTGCTTCAGGAGGCCGACCACATCTTCATTCAGGGTCTGCGCGACCACGACCTCTATGACAAGGTATGGCAGGCCGGCGCCATCCTCCTCCCCGTCCAGAGCGTGGGCGTGATGGGCGACGAGCGCACCTACGAGCGTGCCGTGGCCCTGCGTGCCGTAACCTCGACCGACGCAATGACCGCCGACTGGGCACACCTGCCCTACGAGTTCCTTGCCAAGGTCAGCAACGACATCATCAACAAGGTCCGCGGCGTCAACCGCGTCTGCTACGACATCTCCTCCAAGCCACCGGCAACCATCGAGTGGGAGTAAATAACTAACAATAAAAGCCGGACGACGTATGTCTTGTATGTAATAGGGATATGCGGCGTCCGGCTTTTGATATTCATCATTCATGGTATGAGTCACAATCAGATACAACTCTTTAACGATCGCAAGATGTAAAGCCGTATTATGGAAGGAAATGAAACGGTTACAGTTTGTAACCGTTTTAAATTACTTGCGACCAAGGGGTAAATGTATCTGAAGGGTATCGCTGTCGGCAGTTTATACTCACATAGTCGTCTTAGAAGGCGGAATAATGTGGAATAGAATAAAATTCTATTGAAAATAATATGGCAGACAGGCGTCCGGGTTTCGGGGGCCTGTCTGATTGTAGGTCATTAACTAATTCGGATGAACAGTCAGGAAATATCAGAAACATCAGTATCAAGTAGCTCTCTCCGTGTCCGTATCATATCTTTTGTCTGGCAGCACGTGCTGCTGTTGCTGTCGCTCTTCACGATGACGTTCGGCGTGGCTCTGGCCATACGCTCGAGTCTCGGCAGCAGCGTCATATCATCGGTGCCTATGGTGATGATGCTTGCGGGTGGCGAGGGGATGGCCCCGGCACTCTCGATCGGCGACTACACCAATATAATGAACATAATACTCGTGGGCGTGCAGATGCTGATTCTGCGCCGTCGTTTCGAGCGCGTGCAGCTCTTTCAGCTCGTCATCGGCACCGTCTTCGGGTGGCTGCTCGACCTGAGCATGTTCCTCACGGCGCCACTCACCCCGTCGGGCCTTGCCGGACAGGTGGTCGCACAGGTTGCGGGATGCGTCGTGCTCGGCATAGGCATAGCGTTCGAGATACGCTGCGGGTCCATAACGATGCCCGGCGAGGGTGTCCCTGCGGCCATCAGCCGATACTCGGGCATCCCGTTTCCCAAGGCCAAGATCTGCGTCGACATTACCCTCGTGACCATTGCCGTTGCTCTGGGCTATCTATACTTCGGCCGATGGATGGCCAACGTCATAGGCCCGGGCACGTTGTTTGCCATGATTTTCGTGGGCATGGTGGTCAAGGCCGTGGCAAGGCATATCGGGTGGTTCGACCGCGTTCTGGCATATCGCCCGGGATTCAGGAGATATATCTATGGATTGGCAAAATACGTTAAAAACCAGTAACTATTCAGCCAATCGAATACAATAGGGCTAACAGCAATGATATTGATGATAATCTTCTGAATATCATTAAAATAATAGCGATTTTATTTG
>LUJS01000037.1:0-19916 GCA_001689495.1 Bacteroidales bacterium M8
GCCGTGCTGCTGACCCGCGCGCGCCATCTGGCCTATGTGCCTGTATATGACGACTCGCTCATCGCCATTGGCACTGACTATTACGCCACGCACGGTACCCATGCCGAAAAGGCCGAGGCATTCTATATGTCGTCTGTTGTCAACAACTATCACCAGCGCTACGAACAGTCGATAGTCGACGGCCTCCGCGCCGAGAAACATGCCCTTGCCACATCTGACCACCTGCTGCTCGGCCTCGTCTACCGCACCATCGCCGATGGATTCAGGGAAATGTACGATGCCTCGAGCGCCCTCCATTATTTTGATCTATCTTATCGGAGTCTGCGCACAGCCAAGTCCAAGAAATATGCCCCGTGGGCGCTGATAGACCTCTCGCGTGCATATATTATGATAAATCAGAATGATGCCGCCCTCATATACTCTTCGCAAGCCCTCGACATTGCCGACTCCATCGGCAACATTGACCTTAAAGTTGCAGCATTAAAGGAAATTGCCGAGGCATATTTTTATAAAAGAGAACGTATGCAAGCAATCCTGTATTATGAAAAAATCCGGGATATAAGCCCAATGCGATTACAGGATAATGATTTTGAGAATCTTGGACAATCATATCTTCTGACCGGCAATATTCTCAAGGCCCGTGAGTGTCAGGACTCTCTTGACGCAAGAGGGTATGCTCTGTCCGGGCTTGAAATAATGTTGAGGGAAAGAGAAGGCAATTTTGAGTCGGCATACGAATTGCAATCCCATGTCCTCAACTGGCAGAATCGTGAGGTCGACAGACTGTTCAACCGCAACTATGCCGCCACCATATCCGACTACTATAAGGTAGAGGAGAAGAGACTGAACGACAAAATATCAAGCCAATACAGATACATAGCCTTTTTCGGCATGCTGTTAGTCATAGCGCTGGCTTTTTATATGACCGTTCAAGCATATCGTGCCAAACTCCTCAGAAAGGATATAGACAACCACATACTCGCTGCACAAAACCTGAGGGAAACCCTGATGGCGCGCGAGGCCAATGTCAGGGAGCTCGCCGCCGAGCTGAGCGACCGCGACAACCGCCTCTCCGATTCGGCTCACGAGTCCGGTTGCCTCAAGTCAGAGATAGACCGTCTGCAACAGGTGATAGTAGGCAAGGATGCCGAAATATTGGAGCGCGAAAAGCTCGAGGCCGCATCCCGCAGGGACATTGCCGAACTGTATTCATCGCAATTCACCACGTTGGACAGGCTCTGCACCCTGTACTATCTGAATCACTCATTGCCTAACGAGCAGAAAAGGATTGCCGAGGAGATCACCGGAATAGTCGAGGACATGTCATCAGACAAAAAACTCATGGGCAGGCTCGAGGCCAACATCAACAATTACATGAACAATATAATGGTCGATTTCCGCAAGGATTTCCCCCGGCTCCATGCTTGGGAATACAGCATATTCATTTTGTTGCTCTTGCGCTTCTCGACATATTCCATCTGCGTGCTGCTCAATATAAGGCCCGACACG
The DNA here is from genome assembly GCA_001689495.1 of Bacteroidales bacterium M8. Classification (GTDB taxonomy): domain Bacteria; phylum Bacteroidota; class Bacteroidia; order Bacteroidales; family Muribaculaceae; genus Duncaniella. The sequence continues at coordinate 1,510 of LUJS01000037.1, forward strand.
TTCTATAACCGCAAGAGCGCGCTCCGCAAAAAGATTCTCAAGTCAGAGAACTCCTCGAAATATATGTCGTTCATATAGGCCCAAACACCTTTCACGGTCCCATCCGACGCGCCCGGTTGACGCCACTTTACCGTCAACCGGGCGCGTTTGCGTGGTCTAAGGGCCCTTCAGGCATAAAAAATGTCTATGTCAGGGCAGATCAAGGCTGCGTAATAGCGTGATTGCCAGCGAGTTACGTTCCGCATAGATTTTGGCGATCTATGCGAGTTATAACAACCTGATATTCAATATGTTACAATCCACCCGCATAGACTGTTTTTTGGCCGTTTTTTTGCAAAAATACCCCCGAGGCACTAATTTTGCCGGACCAAATATCATTTAAAACCAAACCTAAATGAAAAAACTAATTTCACTATTCATCGCACTGCTGTGCACATGTATGGCATGTGCAAACGCGCAGACACATGCATCAAATCAAAAGAGTGTAGTTCCTTTAAAAAAGGAAAATATTTCTCAAACCCGTCCCCATGCCCCCTCCAATCAGTTCATCGTGATGAGCTATGATGCGGAGCAAGGCATCTGCACCTTCGAGCTCCCCGAGGATGTCACTTTCATCACCGTCGAGTTCACCGAGACCGAAACCGACTGGACCGTCACCGAGACCGCTCCGGCCACCGACCCCGTGATTCACGTCACACTCATGCCCGCCACCTACACCGTCACGTGCACCACCGACAACGGTAGCGTGTATCGAGGCGAGTTCTCAACAACCGATTTTTGATTGGGTATGATACTGTTTCAACAACAATTTAACTAAAATCACATTTCTGAATGAAAAGACTTCNNATGTCGGCGGAAACTCGGGACATATCGCTTGCCGAGGCGGTAAAGCGTGTAAGAAAAGCACTAAGCGATACAGATGACAATCATAGAAAGTACGATTACTATCTGTATCTGTACAAATATGAATCCAGCGGCATAATGCATAAATCTCAATAATTTTTCTATAACCATTATTGTTTTAATTCTCAATGTTATACAACCGAATTAATATATTTATTTAGATTGCAAAATGATTATCCATCAATATAAAACAACCATAAAACATCCCGAAAAAGCTCGCCTCCCCGATTCGCACCCGCCCGGGCGGGTACTCCCCGACCCCCATTCGGGGGCCGGATTGGTGGAGGTGGGATCGTCCACCCCGAGGCAAGCCTCGGGGCTACGTTCCCAAGCCCCGCACAAGGCGGGGCGGGTTGGCACCACATACACGCGGTGGTGTGGGCGACCTCGTGGAGGAATCCAAGCCGCGACGCGGCGATGCAATAGTAGCCCCACATCGAGCGAGGCACGAGCGATGGTGTGGGGTGGGGTGGATTCATCACGTACCCGGCCTCGAAGAGGTCGTACAATACGCGAGATTCGCGCGCGTGGGGTTGGAATTAACGGACCTCTTCGAGGCCCAAAATCGACAATTCCACATACCCCACACCTTCGCTCGTTGCCTCGCTCGATGTGGGGCTATCATTGCATCGCCGCTTCGCGGCTGGGACGGCAAAACGCCCATCCGCCCCGCGCACGACGGTGCCGAAACACCCATCCGCTCCGCGGGGGCGTGGACGACCGCGTTGCGGTCGGGCGGGAATAGCCCGGGGTGAGCACGCCTTAGGTGTGCGTAACACCGGGAAACGGCCCCCACCCACGGCGCGCCGTAGGTTCGCGGCAAACGTGGCGCCATCAACCGCCCATGCGCCCCGCGGAGGCGGGGCACCGCTTTAATAGCCTCGGGGCTTGCCCCGAGGTTGGAGCGACCGACGATTGTTCGGGCTCCCGCAGGGTGTCCGGGCCCCGCGCAAGACCTACAATCCGTGTCCTTGCCGGACACGTTGGCGGGGACGGCGATTAGATCCGGTCACATCTCCCGAGGGTCGATGTAACCGGCCATGCCAAACCCACGTCCCTACTAATGAAATAATGGTAAGTGAGAAATATATAACATAAGCCATTGATTCACAGCCCCGGCTATGGCCTCTCTGGAGTGAGAGGCCGAATGACAAGCCGCATAATTCCTGCCGGGGCTGTGAATCTTTTTTAGAAAATTGCAATGTTTTCTTAAATTTTTGCAACAAAAATTTGGCGATTTAAAACATAATGTATACTTTTGTGTACGGCTTGTTATTTTTTTTCTCACTCCAGACCAGACAATTCAAGTAAGTAACCTGATCAAATCATAAAGTTACGAGAAAAATTTTACTTTTTGCGCTTTTCCTGAGCTCGCTGCTCTGGAACGCTGCGGCGCATGCACAGGAGCGCTGTGTCGAAGTGACTCTGACTGAAGCCGGAACGCTGGAAGAGGTGATGGCCGATAGATCTCAACTTTTCGAGTCCATCTATGTATCCGGTCCAATGGATGGATGGGACATTGAGTATATCAGATATACATCTGAAAAATACAAAAGATTGTTATATGTAGATCTGTCAAATGCAACTTTCAAGAACGATTCGTTTCCCGAGTGGGGACTATCAAATTCCTACACCATAACTGAAATAAAATTGCCCGACAGTTTGAAAAAAATTGGTGAGCGAGCTTTTTACAGTACATCAATCCGAAAGATAAATTTGCCGAATAGCCTCGAGGAAATGGGCGAGATGGTTTTTGAACAATCCGAAATCTCCGGCACTCTGACCATTCCCGAAGGTGTAAAGAAGATACCCGACTCTGCTTTTCTTAACACCGACATAAATTTTGTACGAATGTTCGATGTGGAGGAAATAGGAGACTTAGCCTTTTCGCAAATTGGAGTCCTTAGGTTATTTCCCCTAAATGACATGATGGTCAAAAGGATAGGTAAAGGGGCGTTTAAGAAAACATTTTTTAAATATGGCGTTCAAACCCTCGACCTGAGCAAAGTCGAATTCATAGACGAAGAAGCCTTCTATGGAGCTTTCGTATCTCTCATTTTTGCAGACAAAAATGGCAATTCGGTTCTTGAGGAGATTGCACCACGCCTGAACAAAAACAACAAGCGTCAGCCTGCATTGAGACTGGGCCGCTCAATACGGAAAATCGGCGAAGAAGCGTTTTCAGGAAACAGCAATCTCAGGAAACTGATATTTTTTACAGATAAAATTGACGAAATCGGCATTAAGGCTTTTGAGTACACAAGCATAGACACACTTGCACTGCCTAAAGAGACAGGTGTCCTGAGGTCCAATGCGTTTGCAGACATACCGACGCTCAAGGAGATATATTGTCCGTGTGCGGTTCCGCCGGTCAACGAGGATGCATTCGGCGGCTTGACCCCCAACGACATTCCCGTCTATATCCCCGTTGGTACGCTCGAGGCATATAGCAAAGCCCCGGGATGGGATTACTTCACCAACTTTGTCGAGCTCGCCGAGTTCCCGGGCCAGTCGGGCATCGAGGATGCCGTGGCCGATGGCGCTGACGCCGTGCGTGTCTATGCCGAGGGTGGCCGCCTGCGCATCACGGGCGTCGAGCCGGGCACACGCTATACGGTCTATACCGTCGACGGAGCCATGATCAGCTCGGGCATCGCCGAGGCTCCCGCCGCCCTCCCCGCCGGCGCGGTCTACGTGGTCAAGGTAGACGGCAAGGGTTACAAGGTAAAGATCTGACAAAAGACGAGGAACGATTAAAGTTTTGGCACGGAATTGGACGGTAATACAGAATAACAGACTTTAATCCTGACTTGCATATTCCCCGGGCCCTGCGGATTGCAGCGCCCGGGGCTTTTTGTGCGCATCCCGCACGGTTCCCTCGTAGGGACTTCCTGCCACGTCCGGGTGCGAATAAACAAATTTCGAATGGAGTGGAAGTTACATTTTTCGATCGCGGACGTGGCAAGCCACGTCCCTATGACAGAAATAACGGGCCTCGCGGCGGCAAAACGCCCCTACCCCTTGATGGCTTTTTCGAGCTGGCGGAGGCAGCGGAGCACTATGTGGCGGGGCGAGGCGACGTTGAAGCGCATGTAGCCCGAGCCCTCGTCGCCAAACATGGCGCCGTCGTTGAGGGCGAGGTGGGCGTTGTCGACAAAGAGGCTGACGAGCTCGTCGTGCGGCAGGCCGAGGCCGCGGCAGTCGAGCCAGACGAGGAACGATGCCTCGGGCCTGACGGGCTTGATGACGGGGAGGTATTCGGCAAAGAAGTCCTCGACGGCTCGGATGTTGTCTTCGATGTATTCCATGGCCTTCTCGAGCCACGGGGCTCCGTGCTTGTAGGCGGTCTCGGTGGCTATGGTGGCCACGAAGGTGGGCTCGGAGAACTCGTTGGCCTCCATCCAGTGGAAGAATCCGCGCTTCAGCTCGTCAGACTTTATCACTATCCACGAGCTGGAGAGGCCGGGTATGTTGAATGTCTTGGAGGGGGCGCCGAGGGCTATGCCGACCTCGGCGGCGGTATCCGATGCCTCGAGGAAGGGTATGTGGGGGCGTCCCCACAGCACGAGGTCGCCGTGGATCTCGTCTGAGATGACCTTGACGCCATATTGCTTGGCCAGTTCGGCCACGCGCGACAGCGTCTCGCGGCTCCACTGCAGGCCCACGGGGTTGTGGGGGTTGCAGAGTATCATCATCGAGGGGCGATGGGTGCGGAACTTGGCCTCGAGGTCGTCGAGGTCCATCTCATAGCCGGTGTCGGTGCGGCGCAGGGGCGAGGTGACGCACACGCGGCCGTTCTCCTCGATGAGGCGGCGGAAGGGGTGATAGACCGGGGGCTGTATGAGCATCTTGTCGCCGGGACGGGTGAAGTAGTTGATGAGGAAGCCAATGCCCTTGACCACGCCGTTGACATAGATCAGGTCCTCGCGACGCACGGTCCAGTCGTGGCGTATGCGCAGCCAGTCGATGATGGACTGCCAGTAGCTCTCGGGCACGGCCGAGTAGCCGTAGATGGCGTGGGCAAAACGCTCGGCGAGAGCCGAGGTTATCTCGGGGGCCACGGCAAAGTCCATGTCGGCTATCCAGAGCCCCTCGATGTCTTCGCGTCCGAAGAATGTGGCGAGGGCATCGGTCTTCATGGCGCCCGTGCCCCTGCGGTTTATCTCAAGGTCAAAATCGTATGTCATGCAACAGTGTATAAAAGTCTATGTGACTGCAAAGTTAATGAAAATTCGGCATTACCGCACCATTATGCCCCGCTGTCCGACATAATTTTGCAGTAAAAAACATGACACGCATCCATCTGACTCTTTTCCTGCTCCCCGCCGTATGCTATACGGGTGTTCTCATCGCCGTTCTTGCCGACCTCTGGGCCGGCCTGAGGCGCTCGCGCCGCCACGGGCGCCCCTGCACGTCGGGGGGCCTGCGGCGCACGGTCTCCAAGCTGGTCACCTATTATGCGGCGCTGTTCGCGCTGACGGCCGTAGACCTGATGCTGGTGGCGGCATCATACGGGCTCGAGGCGTGCGGGGCGCGGGGGTTCGCGCCTCTCCCCTACCTCACCACCGCCGGCAGCGTATGCCTGTGCCTGATCGAGGCCAAGAGCATCGTCGAAAACTCTGAGAACGGCGCCGCCGTGAGGGGCATGGCGCGCGGGCTGCTGAGGTTGCTTTCTTTGTGGAAAGGCCGTTAAGACCCTGCCAACCCCCTGTGTTTCAGCACACACCCCGAGAGGCGCAATACAAAAACAGACTTTTTTATTGCAAAATTTGGAAAATCTGTTTTTTAGTCATAACTTTGCATCGTGACTCACAGACTACCTGACGCCAGTGCTTAGATTTTAAGACTTAGACTGTTAAAATATACTGCACTCCACGATCCCCGACGGCACTGTCGGCGCCACACGGCCCGCAAGTCGCCATCCCCCTACCCCAAGCCCGATGCGATGGCCTCACTGTTAATTCAATGAATCTACCTTTTCATCGTACTTATCCGTCTCAGCAAAAGTAAATCCGTCTGTCGTCCCCACGACAACAAAAAACTCTACGCCCCATCTTTTCAAGACGATAAACATCATCTCTCCCGCCTTGCCGGATTGCATTCTCTCGCCGAGGATGTAGCCGACTCCCCGTCCCCTGTCCGCTCGAGCCGGTGCGGTCTGCGACGCAGCTCCCGCGCATACCATCTTCTTACCTCAATAAACTGAAAACTAAACTCTAAAAACAGGAAGCGCAGCTTGCACTGACGCTCTGTGGAAGTCCCCGTGACAGGCCCTGTGCCACGTCACGGGGACAATTCGTTTTCAGGCGGGCAGATACGTGAGCACGCACAGGCGCGAGGGGTCGAGTATCGCGGCGGCGGCGCGGGCCACCGAGTCGACCGTGACGCTGCGATAGCGCCCCACCAGCGAGTTGACGTCCTCGCCGTGCATCTCGGCCATAGCCAGCGCCTCGGCACGCCCCAGATTGCTGATGGCGGCAAACTCGGCATTGCTGACATAGCGGTTGACGGCGCGCGTCACCTCGTCCTGACTCACGCCGCCGGGTGTGCCGGGTGCAGCTGGCTCGCGCAGGGCGTATGCCTCGGCCAGCATGGCCTCGAGGGCCTCGTCGGCGCGAGTCTCCATCCCCTCGTTCAGCTGGGCCTTGAGCATCAGGAATCCCGGCTCCTCGCTGCCGATGATCGAGGCGTCGGCCTCGGCAAACAACGGATTGAAGCCCAACAGGCGGCTGTAGAATCTGGACGAGCGGCCCGAGGCGAGGATGTCGGTGATCAGGTCGGCCTCGATGTATCCCTCCTCGCCATAGCCAGGCATGGGGAACGCCGCCACCACCATGGCGCGGGGCACGTCGCCGCGCACCACGGCGCGACGCGGGGCCTCGATGCGAGGCTCGCGGGGCAGGCGGCGCGGGGCTATGTCGCGGCGCGGTATGCCGCCATACCACTTCTCGACCAGACGGCGGCACTCGTCGGGGGCGACATTGCCGCTCACGGCCAGCACGGCGTTGTTGGGGGCATAGTGGCTGTAGAAGAACGCCTTGACGTCGTCCATGGTGACGCGCTCGATGTGGCTCACCTCCTTGCCTATGGTGGGATAGCGATAGGGATGCGTCTTGTAGAGCAGGCGGCGCAGGTGGTGCGACATGTCGCCGTATGGGCGGTTGAGGTGGGTCTGCTTGAACTCCTCGATCACCACCGACCTCTGCACCTCGAGGCTCTGGGGCGAGAATGCCAGCCCCAGCATGCGGTCAGACTCGAGCCACAGCAGGGTCTCGAGGTTGACGGCGGGCGCCACGTCATAGAAGTTGGTGAAGTCGCAGCTTGTCGAGGCGTTGTTGATGCCCCCGGCGCGCTCCATCTCGGCATCGAAGTCGGGTATGTGGGCCGACCCGCCGAACATCAGGTGCTCGAACAGGTGGGCCAGTCCGGTGAGCTCGGGCGACTCGTCGCGCGACCCCACGTCATATAGTGTGTCCACGGCCACCATCGCCGTGGAGGGATCGTAATTGTGAACCACCCTCAGGCCGTTGTCGAGGGTGAAACGTGTGTAGTCTATCATGGATAGTTTTTCGTGCTATATCGACCTCAAAGTTAGCCAAAATTTCGCTAAAATACCCCCACCGAGGCATTATTTTGACAAAAAGTCCTCATTGTGAGGGGAAAACCGCTAAAAAACCGCCCAAACATTTGCAAATATCCGATAATTGTGTGTATATTTGCACGTCTACATGTAGTTGTCAGACCGTCAGCACACAGCAAGCAACAGCAAAAGAATCAACTCTAATATATCAACCCTTAATTACATCACACGAAATGAAGACCCTCGTTGAAAAGATTTCGGCCGGATTCGAAGCATTCGCAAAGGATGCCGCATCGCAGGTAGAAAGTGGCAACAAAGCCGCAGGCGCACGTGCCCGCAAAGCATCTCTCGAGCTCGAGAAACTCCTCAAGCAGTTCCGCAAGGACTCTATCGCCGCCGCCAAATAAGACCCGGCACAAGTCAATGAATACACCGCGCCCGTGACGGATTCAAACCTCCGTCACGGGCGCGGTGATGTTTCCTATCGTCGTCAGCGCGCCAGCGCCTTGTACGCGCGCGCGGGGATGTAGGCCGCGGCCATCACCAGCACTATCAGCGCCGAGCAGGGCACCTCGATCACCGTGGCCAGAAACAGCCCGCCCACCGAGCAGAGCAGCGAGATGGCCACGCTCAGCCGCATTATCGAGCCGAAGCGGCGGCAGAACACCTCGGCGGTCATCTGCGGCAGCGCCAGCATCGACATCAGCAGCATCACGCCCACCAGCCTGATGGTCAGCACTATGCAGACCGCCGTCAGGACGGTCATGGCAGTCGAGATGAACGTGACATGCAACCGCCGCACGCGGGCGAAGTCGGGGTCGAAGGCACAGATGACTATCTTGTCATAGAACAGGGCCATGAAGCCCAACAACAGGGCCGTGAAGGTGCCGAACAGCCACAGGTCGGCGTGCGAGATGGTGAGTATGTTGCCGAACAGAAAGGCGTTCAGCTCGGGCACGTATCCGGGCGTCAGGAATATGAACAGGGTGCCTATGGCCATGCCGAGGGCCCAGATGACGGCGATGGCCGAGTCCTCGCGCACGCTGTGGCGCGACGACATCCACTGCACTCCCAGCGACGACCCCACGGCAAACAGAGCCGCGGTGGCCACGGGGCTCACGCCCAGCCAGTAGCCAAGTCCCAGACCGCCGAAACAGGCGTGCGTCACGCCTCCCGATATGGAGACGAGCCGCCTCGACACGATATAGGTACCGATGACCGCCGACGCCACGCTCAGCAGCATCACGCCCACGAGGGCATTGACAAAGAATCCGTATTCCAGCATCGCGTCACAGTTGACCGTTATCCTCGCACAGCATTATCCACTCGTCGCGCAACGGGTCGGGCAGGGCTATGCGCCTGCGCGTCAGCGAGGCTCCCCACCCGAAGACATCAGAGGGTATGAGGGTGTAGAGCACCTGACGGAACTCCTCGATCTCGTCGTCGCTATACGAGCCCGGCTCGCGTCCGGCAAACCTGTCCAGCTCCTCGTCGTCATAATAGTCGGGGCCGTCCACCGACGCCGCCTGCTTCTCGCACACGGCGTGCAGGCCGCAACACTCCTCGGTCTCGGCGGCGGCGCCGTCGGCCTGCGGGGCGGGGGAGTCGTCCGGGTCGGGACGGTGCGTCAGGCGCAATATCACGCCCGCCACCACCGTTACGGCAAGTATTATCAGCGCTCCGGTCATGACTGTTCTCCGATGGGCTCCGACGGGTCGAGCAGGGTGAATCCGGCGCTCTCGAGCTGAGTCCAGAACTCGGGATAGGACTTGCTCACCACCTCGGGGTTGTTCATCACTATGCCGGGCATATAGAGGGCCACCGGGGCCAGGCACATGGCCATGCGGTGGTCGTCGTATGTATCGAACACCGGCAGCTCGGTTATGGGGCGGCGCGACCCGTCCCACTCCATGAATCCCGGCGCGGGCACCGTGATGGCCACGCCCGTCTTGGCCAGCTCGCGGCGCAGGGCCTCGACACGGTCGGTCTCCTTGATGGCCAGCGTGCCCAGACCGCTGAACCTGAACGGGATGCCCAGCATGACGCATGTCACCGTGACGCACTGCGCCAGATCGGGACAATCCGAGAAGTCTATCACCGCCCTCGCGTCGGGGTCGGGATTGGCGGTGAGCTCGGGCACCCCTTCGTCGCCCTCGGCCTCGGTGACCACGCCCAGACGGCTGTATATGTCGGCCAGACGCGCGTCGCCCTGCACGGAACCGTTCACGGCGAGGTTGTCTATGGTTATGATGCCCGCCGAGAGGGCCTCGATCTCATACCACGCGGCGGCGCCGCTCCAGTCGCCCTCGATGGGGCGGGGCGACGATGGCACGCTATACGTGCCGTGGGGCACGGTGACGGCGTCAGGGTTGAAGTCTGACTCGATACCGGCGTCCTCCATCATGGCCAGAGTCATGCGTATGTATGGCTTCGAGGCTATCTCGCCCTTCAGGTTGAGGCGCAGGCCGCGGGTCATCAGCGGCGCCACCATGAGCAGGGCCGAGATGTATTGCGAGCTCACCGATGCGTCGATGTCGAGCTCGCCCCCCTCGAGGGTGCGGCCCTTGATGACGAGGGGCGGGTATCCCTCCTTGCCCTCATATTCGATGTCGGCACCCAGAGCGCGCAGGGCCTCGACCAGCGTGCCTATGGGGCGGTTGCGCATGCGCTCCGAGCCGTCGAGCCGCACGGGCGCGTGGCCGGGACGCGAGGCGTAATATGCAGTGAGAAAGCGCATCGTGGTGCCTGCGGCGCCCACGTTGACGTCGGTCGCCTCGGGGTTGGACAGGGCGTCGAGCAGGGCGTCGGTGTCGTCGCACGCGGCGACAGGCGAGGGGAGGGGCGCACCCTCGGTCAAGGCCCCTATGATGAGGGCGCGGGCGCTCATGCTCTTGGACAGAGGCAGCGTCACGCGCGCCTCGAGAAACTCTTCGGGTGGAAGTATGCGTATGGCCATCTGGCTGTCAGGACTTACAACTGTGTTGGTGTGTGTGTGAATTACTATATCTCTCTGAACGACGTGACGATGGTGTTGGTGCCGCCGCGCCACGGTATGGTGCCGTAATATCGCTTTACGGTTATCTCGACAGGGCGTCCGGTGCCCTGCACGGCCTGCAGCGCGCGCCCCAGCGAGTCGTCGGGTATCGAGAAGACGACGTCGCGCTGATAGACGCGCTCCTTGTCTGCCAGCTTGCTCTCCGAGATCATCTCGCCCTCGAATGTCTTGCAGACTATGCCGCGTTTCTCGACGTTGGTGACGAATCCGCGTATCTTGCTCTCGGTGGTGTGGGGCACGAAATAGCGTATGTAGAATGCTCCGGCCAGCACCGCCAGCAGCACCAGACCTATCCACCACAGCGTGCGGCGCCAGCGGCTGCGACGGCGGGGCGGGGCAGGGGGCTCGTCGCCCCCGGCGGGCGCGTCATCGCCGCCGAACTCGAAGTTGCGCTCGGGCTGCCGGGGCTCGGTGTCGTCTGCGGGCTGCCCGGCCTCGGTCTCGTCGGGCTTCGGGCCGCCGCTCGTCTCCTGCTCGCTGAAGTCGTGCAGGAAATAGTCTTCGGAGTCGTCTATTATCTTCATTTCTTCTTGTTTGATAGCGCTATCCACCCGAAAGTGAATATGCCGAGTATGATAAGGAACAGCGTCTGCGTGCCCATGAGCATGTTGGCGAACGCCGCACAATACTGATAGTCAAGTCCGGGCACCCCGGATGCATAGATGGAGAGGCCGAACATCAGGGCCCACTGATAGGGACCGATGCCGCCGTTGGATGGCACGGCCATGGATATGCTCGAGAATACGAAGCACACCATCAGCGCCTGCAGGCCATAGACACCGAGCACCGCGGCCGTGAGCGGGAACGACTGGAAGGCAAACCACATCGAGAAGATGTACGAGCCCCAGATGGCCACCGTCAGCAGCAGCCAGCGCCCCTTGCCGGGCATGGTGGCGAGGACGGCAAAGCCCTTCCAGAGCCCCAGCCAGATCTCTTTTATCTTGCGCACCAGCCAGTGTTCGGGAAACCTGACGAAGAGCCCTATGGCCACGGCCGAGCAGCCCGCGAGTACGCCCCACAGCACCGGCGAGGTGACCAGCGCCGTCAGCGAGGCCAGCTTCTCGGGGTCCTGACCCAGATAGTCGGTCATGTGGCTGCCGGCAAACAGGAAGGTCAGCAGCAGCATCAGCCCCACGCACACCGTGTCGGCCAGACGGTCGGCCACCATCGACCCGAACACTTGGGTGAACGGCGCCTGCTCGCGGCGCGACACATAGCCGCACCGCCACACCTCGCCCAGACGGGGCAGCACCAGATTGACCGAATAGGTGCCGAATATGCTCAGCGACAGCTCCCACAGCCCGGCGCGTATGCCCAGCGCCCGCAGCTGTATCTGCCAGCGGGCGGCGCGGGCCACCTGCGCGCAGATGGTCAGGGCGAGGTTGCCCCACATCCAGCGAAAGTTGCACTGGGTGCGCATGGTGTGCCACATCTCCTTCAGGTCCATGCCGCGCAGCAGCAGCCAGCACAGGCCCACCGTGACCAGCAGGGGCACCACGTATTTCAGCAGTATTCCCACCCGTTTTGAGGCAGTAGCGTTCATATTCAAGAGGTTGGTTTTATCGCAGATACGGGTTGTTGTCGCCGCGGCGTATGCCCGAGCCCAACGAGGGACCGCCGAGACCGTTGTTGCGCGTGGCGTCGCGCATGAACGGATCGTCAAAGAATTCGTCCTCCTCCTCGTCGTCGGGGTTGGTCTCGTCGCGTTCGCCCTTCTTGCGCTTGGGTTTGTTCTTCTTTATCTCGATGGGCTTCTGCAGATCCACGGGAAGCTCGTTGATGTTCCAGTCCTGCTCCACGTCCCAGTTCTTCTTCAGGTTTATCTTGCGGGGATAATAATAGACCTCCTCGGGCTGTATGGAGTCGGCCACCGAGCCCGTAGACCACTTGCCGTCGCCGTCGGCATCTATGAACAGGCGCACGTAGTATGCCCCGGGGTTGATGTACTCTATCAACACGTTGTCACCCTTGACCGGCGTGGTCGAGACGACCTTGTCGGTCTGCAGCAGCTCTACCACCGCCGGGCGTCCGTCGAGACCCGAGATGTTGAACGCCAGTGTCGAATAGTCGGCATTGGCCTTGGTGGTGATGACCTGCTCTATCTTGTCGTTGTGCAGGCCGAATATGTCGGTGATGGCCGCCGAGTCTATGGTGAGGCGGTATTTAGTGGCCTCCTCCCACTCGTAGGGAGCCGTGAAGAGCATCGGGCGCAGCGGCTCGGCCCTCGACAGGTGGGGCGCCACGACGGGATACCACACCGAGTCGACCTCGACCTCCATCCTCACACCGGCCGTGTCTATCGACGCGACGGGCGTGGGCGACTTGAACACCATCGGCTTGTCGAGGTCCTGAGTGTTGCCCGACGATAGCCTGAACTCCAGAAACTTGCGGTCGGGCTGCTCGAGCTGGTACCAGCGCACTGTGTCCTGCCCCTCGGCGCGCAGCTTGTTGTTGCGCTCGCGCACGGCATCGTTCTTCTTGTCGAGCGCCGCCAGCTCCTTGGCGCGGCGTTCGGCGGCCTTCTCGGCCTCCTGCATGCGGCGCTTCTTGGTCAGGTTGCCGCGCAGTATGAATTTCAGCGTGTCTGTCTTCTCCGACAGCTCGCCCAGAGTGTCGGTGCGCAGATAGCGTGTCTCTATCAGCAGCGAGTCCAGATCGGACAGGGTCGAGTCGGTGATCCAGTATGTCAGCGAGTCGAGCCCCTGCGAGGCGTCGAGCGACGTCCAGAGGCTGATGTCGTCGCCCGCCCTGTGCGTGTTGACCAGACGCATGGCCGGCAGCGAATCGGCGCGGGTGCCGAAGTTGAGGACTATCTGCTCGAGCGCCGGGCGCTTGTAGTCCTTGAGATACTGGGCCGAATACCCCTCGTTGAACCACGTCAGCAGCACGTCGTCGGGCAGGAATCGCGTGGCGCCGCGCGTCACCAGCGAGTCGCGCTGGCCCGAGGCGCTGACCAGCGTGTCCGTCACCGTGGTCGGCTCGCTCGTGGGCGATATGGTCACGTCATAGAACGCCACGTCCTCCGAGCGGTCCCAGTGATAGTCGCGGTTGATGTCGTTGACGGCAAATATGCGGTATTGGCCCGGCTTGAGGTTGCGCAGCGTGAACTGGCCCAGCTGATTGGTCTTGGTGATGCGCTCGAACGGTAGCGTGGTCAGCGCCGTGTCCGAGAGGTTTGAGTAGACGCCCACCAGCATGCCCTGCGCGGGCTCGAGGGTGCGGGCCTCGAACACCATGCCCGATATGCGCAGCGAGTCGATGCTGTCGCCCGTGGCAAAGTCGAGTGCCAGACCGTCCAGCACGTTGCCCTCGTTGAGGTCCTTGATGGCGTCAGAGAAGTCGATGGTATAGGTGGTGTTGGGTATCAGCGTGTCGCGCAGCTCGACGGTGACCCTGCGCCCCACGGTCGAGATGGCCGGGGTGGTGCGCTGTGCCGGCGAGACGACTATCTTGTTCATGGCGTCGTCCAGAGCGATGTTCTCGTCGAACGTCACCGTGACCTTGTTGCCCTTGAATCGCAACTGGCCCATCTTGGGGTTTGAGCTCACATAGACCGGCGGAGTCTCGTCGCGCGGGCCACCCTCGGGACGGCCCATATTGGCACACGCCGCCAGCAGAGCGGCGGCGATCACAGCCAGTAGCAGATGCAATGGTTTGAGAGTTGGCATACGGTCGGAGTGTCGATTAACCTACAAAATTACAAAAAAAACGTAAAAGCCACCCATTTGGTTGAAAAAAAGTGAAAACCGGGAATTATTCAATTGGGATCCAATTGGGAATTGGGAGTTGGGAATTTCTATAGTTCGGACATCTTCACGGATGTGCTAAACATTTTTTTACGCTTTTTTTGCTTTTTAACCAAAGATGCGCTATATTTGCAGAAATCAATTCAATACTCACGATTTTTCATAAATTCACATCAAATACCAACAAATCCCGCGAAACTTAATTGACGACTTTACACTCAAGAACATTTCGCACCTCCACCCCAACGCCTATGAAACATCTCTACACTCTTGTCGGCCTGCTGATGGCCGGACTGACTGCAAGCGGTTATGAAAACTGTTTTGTCGAGGGAGCCGCATGGGAAACCATGTTCCGCGGCACCCAAGAGCCCAACGCCGAATGGCACACAAGTACGTTTACCCTCGCCGACCCGGGCTCTGTCGCAGGCAAGGATTGCCTGAAACTCTATGAGACCACGGACGGAGACGCCTCTACCATCAAGCACGTGGCTTGGATAGCCTCGGAGGGGGATAAGGTCTACTCGCTCAACGATGCCGCCTCGGGCGTTTGGAGACTGATATATGACTTCGGTGTGGCCGAGGGCTCGGAGTGCGAGATATATGACTACAGGAAAATAGGCTATCCCACGCCCGACGATCCGTTTACACTCAAATGCGTAGCAGTGTCCGAAGAGAACGGACTCACCATACGCGCCCTCGAGATATACGCCGGGACATCGCACAGTCTCGGCACGGAGCATTGGATCGACGGCATTGGCGACACGCACGGCATCACGTATAATCTGTATGAGGCCATAGACGGCATAGGCAGCATGCTGGTCAAGGTGACCCGCGACGGACGCACTGTCTATGAGAACACGGCCGGAATCACCCTCACGGCAACCTCGGAAATCGCCGTCAGGCCCGAAGGCCTCGACATCATCGCGACAGGCGTTCCCGCAGGTACCGCGGTGATCCTCGCAGCCATTGACGGCAAGGTGCTCCACTCGGGCACGGTCGACGGCGGCACCCTTCGCATCGGCACCCCCGCTCCCGGCATCTACATAGTCCGCATCGGCGATACAGTCAACAAGATAGCCACAAAATAACGCGCACATTCGGCGCCCCATACCGCACAGCCGGGTATCCCTCCTCATGGTCGGATACCCGGCTGTTTTCCATATTCGCACCCGGACGTGGCATACCAGCGGCTTGCCGACCTATGAGGGGTTTGTTGGTAGTTGGATCTCGTGGAGGAGGGTGGCGGGGGTCTTGTGGAGGAGGGGGTGGCGCCAGTCTGGGGCGAGGGCGGCGAGGGGGATGAGGACGAAGTCGCGCAGGTGCATGCGGGGATGGGGCAGGGTGAGGTCGGGGGTGTCGAGCACGATGTCGTCGATGGCTATGATGTCGATGTCTATGAGGCGGTCGCAATAGCCTCCTGTCGCGTCGCGGTGGGAGAGTGGAGAGATTGACCGCTGGACGGCCATGACGGCCTCCAGAACGTCGGCAGGGGCCAAATCGGAGGCCATGTCTATGCGCACGCCCACGTTGACGAACGGGTTGGGCGACTCGAAGCCCCACGGCGGGGTCTCGATGGGGTCGGAGACGGCGATGCGCCCGGGCAGGGCCACGGACAAAGCGGCCACCGCACGCTCTATGGCAGAGTGGCGGTGGCCAATGTTGGATCCTATGTTGAGGTGTATGGTCAAGACTCGCGTCAGAGGCTCTTCTTAACCTCTACCTCCTCGTATGCCTCGATGATGTCGCCCTCCTCGATGTCGTTGTATCCGGCTATCGAGAGACCGCAGTCATAGCCCGAGGTGACCTCCTTGGCGTCGTCCTTCATGCGCTTGAGCGAGCCGAGCTCGCCGGTATAGCGCACGATGCCGTCGCGTATCAGGCGCACCTTGCAGCCGCGCTTGATGCGGCCCTCGCGCACGATGGCGCCGGCGATGGTGCCGACCTTCGAGATCTTGAATGTCTGGAGCACCTCGGCGGTACCGATGATCTCTTCCTTGATCTCGGGGGCGAGCATACCCTCCATGGCATCCTTGACCTCCTCGATGGCCTGATAGATGACCGAGTAGAGGCGTATCTCGACGCCGTCGCGCTCGGCGGCGCGGCGTGCGGCCAGCGAGGGGCGCACTTGGAAGCCGATGATGATGGCGTCCGAGGCGGCGGCCAGCGTGACGTCGCTCTCAGAGATGGCGCCCACGGCCTTGTGGAGCACGTTGATCTTGACCTCTTCGGTCGAGAGCTTGATGAGCGAGTCGGAGAGGGCCTCGATCGAGCCGTCGACGTCGCCCTTGACGATGATGTTGAGCTCGTGGAAGTTGCCGATGGCGCGGCGACGTCCGATCTCCTCGAGGGTGGTGCGCTTGGCGGTGCGCAGGCCCAGCTCGCGCTGCAGCTGCTCGCGCTTGGATGCTATCTCGCGGGCCTCCTGCTCGGTGTCCATGACATTGAAGGTGTCGCCTGCGGTGGGGGCGCCGTTCAGGCCGAGTATCAGGGCGGGCTCGGCGGGGCCGACCTCCTGTATGCGCTGGTTGCGCTCGTTGAACATGGCCTTGACCTTGCCGAAGTGTGTACCGGCGAGGATGACGTCGCCCACGCGGAGCGTGCCGTTCTGCACGAGGATGGTGGCGACATAGCCGCGGCCCTTGTCGAGCGACGACTCGATGATCGAGCCTGTGGCCTTGCGGTTGGGGTTGGCCTTGAGGTCGAGTAGCTCGGCCTCGAGGAGCACCTTCTCCATGAGCTCGTCGACACCGATGCCCTTCTTGGCCGAGATGTCCTGACTCTGGTACTTGCCACCCCAGTCCTCGACGAGATAGTTCATCTGCGCCAGCTCCTCCTTGATCTTGTCGGGGTTGGCGGCGGGCTTGTCTATCTTGTTGATGGCGAAGACGATGGGCACGCCGGCAGCCGAGGCGTGGTTGATGGCCTCGATGGTCTGGGGCATGACGTTGTCGTCGGCGGCGACGATGATGATACAGAGGTCGGTGACCTTGGCGCCGCGGGCACGCATGGCGGTGAACGCCTCGTGACCGGGGGTGTCGAGGAACGTGATGTGGCGTCCGTCGGGCAGCTTGACGTTATATGCGCCGATGTGCTGGGTGATGCCTCCGGCCTCGCCCGCGATGACGTTGGCGTTGCGGATATAGTCGAGCAGCGATGTCTTGCCGTGGTCCACGTGGCCCATGACGGTCACGATCGGGGGACGTGTCACGAGGTCCTCCTCGGTGTCTGCCTCCTCCTGACCGATGGCCTCAACGACCTCGGCCGATACATATTCGGTCTTGAATCCGAACTCCTCGGCCACGATGTTTATGGTCTCGGCGTCGAGACGCTGGTTGATGGACACCATCACGCCCATGCTCATGCAGGTGGCGATGACGTTGTTGACGGGCACGTCCATCATCACGGCAAGGTCGTTTGCCGTAACGAATTCGGTTATCTGCAGGATCTTGCTCTCGGCAGCAGCCTCGGCAGCGGCCTCGCGGGCGTGAGACGCGAATGCCTCGCGCTTCTCCTTGCGCCACTTGGCACCCTTCTTCTGGCCCTTGTCCTTCTGTGTCAGGCGTGCCAGAGTCTCCTTGACCTGCTTCTGCACGTCCTCCTCGCTCACTTCGGCGTGTACGGGACGGGGTGCGTTGCGTTCGTTCTTGTTGTTCTTGCCACCGCGACGGTTGTTGTTGTCACCGCCGCGACGGTTGCCGCCCTCGCCACCGCGACCGTGGCCGCCGTTGTTGCCGCCCTGATCGCCCGAGGGCTGGTTGCCTGCCTTCTCGATGTCGACCTTCTCCTTGCCGCCGATGCGCTGACGCTTCTTGCGCTGGCCGGGCTGTCCGGCAGCACCCTGTGCGCCACCCTGCGCACCGCCGCGACGATGGTCGTCCTTGCCCTTCTTCTTGGGGCGGGTGGACTGGTTGAGGGCCGCGAGGTCGATGTGGCCCACCACCTTGGGTCCGGCCACCTGAGTGTCTGTATTATAGCGGAATACCTCGGGCTCGGCAGGTGCGGGTTCTGCAGCCTCCGCAGGCTCGGATTTGGGTTCCGGCTTGGGCTCGGGTTTAGGTTCCGGCTTGGGCTCGGGTTTGGGCTCGGGTTTGGGCTCCGGCTTGGGCTCGGGCTTGGGTTCCGG
>LUJS01000037.1:19983-93951 GCA_001689495.1 Bacteroidales bacterium M8
CTCGGGTTTGGGTTCCGGCTTGGGCTCGGCCTTGACGGGATTATTGTTTGCGTCAAGCTCAATCTTGCCCAGCACGCGGGGACCGGCGGTGCGCGTCAGGGGCAGCTCTGCCTCGGCCTCGGGGGCCTTGGGAGCCTCGGGCTCCTGCTTGGGGGCAGGTGCGGGCGCCTTGTCCTTGTCGCGGCGCAGGCTGTCCACCTTTGCCTTCTCCTTGCGGTCGGGCTGGAAGGCGGCGACAAGAATGTCGTATGCGTTCTCGTCGATGCGTGTGTTGGGGTTGGCATCCACAGAGATGCCTTTTTTCTGCAACTGCTCGACCACCGTGGGGATCGAGACGTTAAATTCTTTGGCGGCTTGACTAATCTTTATTCTCGGCATATAATTGGGGTGCTAAGCAGTTGGTGATGAAAGCTCGGCGATTGGAATGTTTGATTTTTGGTTCGGGGGTGAGGAGAGAGGCTGGGAGGGGTCGTCACTCGTCGGCGGGCTCGTCGGCAGGCTCGTCGGCGGCTTGGGGAGCGTCGTCCTCGTCAAACTCGGCCTTGAGTATGGCGATGATGTTGTCGACGGTGTCCTCCTCGAGGTCGGCCTTGTCGATGAGCTCCTGACGCGGAGTGCGCAGCACCTCGCGGGCGGTGACGCAGCCCATGTCCTTGAGGGCGTCGATGACCCATCCGTCGATCTCGTCCTTGAACTCGTCCAGATAGATGTCGTCCTCGACCTGATCGGGGGTATCGCGATATACGTCAATGACATAGCCGGTGAGCATCGAGGCGAGCTTGATGTTCATGCCGCCCTTGCCGATGGCCAGCGACACCTCTTCGGGGCGCAGGAACACCTCGGCCTTCTTGGCCTCCTCGTCGAGATGGATGCTCGAGATCTTGGCGGGGCTGAGCGCGCGCTGGATGAAGAGCGAGGGGTTTGAGGTATAGTGTATTACGTCGATGTTCTCGTTGTGGAGCTCGCGGACGATGCCGTGGATGCGCGATCCCTTGACGCCCACGCAGGCACCCACGGGGTCGATGCGGTCGTCATAGCTCTCGACGGCTATCTTGGCTCTCTCGCCGGGGATGCGGGCCACGGCCTGAATGGAGATGAGGCCGTCGATTATCTCGGGCACCTCGCGCTCGAACAGGCGGCGCAGGAAGGTGTCGCTGATGCGCGATACGGTGATCTTGGGGTTGTTGTTCTTGTTGTCGACGCTCGAGATGACTGCCAGCACGGTCTCGCCCTTGCGGAAGTAGTCGCCGGGTATCGACTCGCTCTTGGGCAGGAGCAGCTCGTTCTTCTCGACGTCGAGCAGCAGAGTCTCGCGCGACCATGTCTGATAGACCTCGCCGCTGACCAGCTGGCCCTCGAGCTCCTTGAACTTGGAGTAGATGGCCTCTTTCTGCAGGTCGAGTATCTTAGACTGGAGCGTCTGGCGCAGGTTGAGGATGGCGCGGCGGCCGAAGTCGGCAAAGAATATCTCTTTGGTGTGCTCCTCGCCAATCTCGACGTCGGGGTCCTCGTCGGCGCGTGCGTCGGTCAGCGAGATCTGCAGGTTGGGGTTGGTGACCTCTCCGTCGGGCACCACCTCGAGATTCTGGAATATCTGCACGTCGCCCTTGTCGGGGTTCATGATGACATCGAGATTCTCGTCGGTACCGAACATCTTGGCCAGCACGTTGCGGAACGATTCCTCGAGCACGCTGACCATAGTGGTCTTGTCGATATTCTTGAGCTCTTTAAATTCGGCAAAACGCTCCACCATGTTGGGAGCTTCCTCTTTCTTAGCCATTTTGCTTGTCTATATGTGGGATATGGGGTCGGTTTATTTAATTCTGGAATTACTTGAAGTCAAAGTGATATGCCACGCTGCGGCAGTCGTCCATGCCGAGGGTCTCGGGCTCGGCCACCATGCGGGGGCGCTTCTCGCCGGGCTCCTTGACCTTGCGGGTCACCTCGACGGTAAACGTGCGGGCCTCGGGGTCGACGGCGGTGAGCAGGGCGGTGAACTTGCGTCCGTCGCGGGTGAGTATGTCGACGTTGTCGCCGACATGCTTCTCGTATTGCGCGGGCACCCTGAAGGGGGCCGACAGCGAGGCGGTGCCCACCTCGAGCGAGTAGTCCTCGACGTCGCGGTCAAGCGCCTCGTTGATGGCGCGGCTCACCTCGGTGCAGAAATCAAGGTCCACGCCCGTGGGCGAGTCGAGCTCAACGACAATATCATTGTCGCCCGACACGGTCAGGTCTACCACAAATGCATCGGTACCCTCGATGGCACGGGCCACGACGGCCTCGACATCATGCTTGTCTATCATATCGCTTTCTATATAAAGAATTGGAGGAAGCACCCATGGCCTCCTCCGTGACTTTCTGACTGCAAAGATAGTAAATAATAGCCGATTTTACCATAAAGCCTCATTGTAGTACTTATTATTTAAGAAATATTAACCTAAATTAACCATATTCCGACACTTAACGGGCTCGTTTTTCGGTTGTTTTATTATGAAACTCCTCACTCCCCTGGCGGCGCTGATGATGCTCGCCGCCTGTACCGGCCACGCAGACAACAAAACCCACATAGACATGCAGACAGCAGACCGAAACACAGCACATACCGACAGCATCTGCCTTGCAGGGGGATGCTTCTGGGGCACCGAACACTTCCTGAAACAGATAGACGGGGTCGTCTCGACCGAGACGGGATATGCCAACAGCAACACGCCCGACCCCACGTATCGCGAGGTGTGCACCGGCACGACCGGGGCCGCCGAGGCCGTGATGGTGAGATACGACCCGTCGCGCGTCGGGCTGCCGTTCCTGCTCAGGCTCTATTTCCTCACCATAGACCCCACGTCGCTCAACCGTCAGGGCAACGACCGCGGCACGCAATACCGCACGGGCATATACTATACCGCCGAGGCGCAGAAGCCGGTGATAGTCAATGCCCTCGACTCGCTGCAGCGACAGCTTGACAAGCCGCTGGCCATCGAGACCGGACGGCTGCGCAACTTCTATCCCGCCGAGGATTATCATCAGGACTATCTCGACAAGAATCCCGGAGGATACTGCCACATAGACCCGCGCCTGTTCGAGCTGGCGCGCAATGCGGGACACAGGTGGCGCCGCCCCACCGACGAGCAACTGCGCCGCGACCTGACACCGATGCAATACAAGGTGACACAGAACAACGGCACCGAGCCGCCGTTTGCCAACGAGTACTGGGACAACCACCGTCAGGGCATATACGTGGACATCACCACGGGCGAGCCACTGTTCGCGTCGACCGACAAGTTTGACTCGGGGTGCGGGTGGCCCAGCTTCTCCAAGCCGATACCCGGCTCGTCGATAGTCGAGAAGAGCGACACCAGCCACGGCATGGTGCGCACCGAGGTGCGCAGCGGCGACGGCGACGCCCATCTGGGACACGTATTCGACGACGGTCCGCGCGAGCTGGGAGGGCTGAGATACTGCATCAACAGCGCCTCGCTGCGTTTCGTTCCGCTGGACCGCATGGCCGTCGAGGGCTATGGCGAGTACATCAAGTACGTCAGATAGCCCGTCCCCACCCGGGGGAGGAAAATACCATTTTCAGGGTATTGCCGCGCAACAGCAGGCGGCATAACTTTGGTGTCTGAAAAAGGCACCGACAATGAATCGCATCATCACATTATGCAGCCTGCTGACAGTCTGCGCGTTATCCTTAGCGGCCAACGGGCGCGGCGGCACTCCCACCGACGCCAACATCACCGGCCACGTCATCGACACCGCCACCGGCGAGCACATGCCGGGGTGTGCGGTGAGCATATTGAATACCGACTTCAGGGTATTGACCGACGCCTCGGGACACTATGTGTTCCGCGACCTCATCCCCGGGCATTATACCGTCGAGATCTCGATGACGGGATGCCTGTCGCAACGAAAGAGGGTCAGCGTCGAGGCCGGCCAGAACGTCGAGCTGAACTTCGAGATAGAGCCCGACGCCTTCATGCTCGATCAGGTGGTCGTGACGTCGTCCAAGACCGAGACACGGCGTCGCGAGAGCCCGTCGCTGGTCAGCGTGCTGTCGGGCGACATATTCAGGGGCACGGGCGCGTGCTCGCTGGCCGACGGCCTTGACTTCCAGCCCGGCGTGAGGGTCGAGAACGATTGCCAGAACTGCGGCTTTACGCAGGTCCGCATCAACGGCCTCGACGGACACTACTCGCAGATACTGATGAACTCTCGCCCCGTCTTCTCGGCGCTGGCGGGGGTCTACGGGCTCGAGCACATACCTGCCAACATGATAGACCGCGTCGAGGTGATGCGCGGAGGCGGGTCGGCGCTGTTCGGCTCGTCGGCCGTGGGGGGGCACCATCAACATCATCACCAAGGACCCCGTGTCCAACTCGGCCCGGGTGTCGCACACGCTCACCTCGACGGGCCCCTCGGGGTCGCTCGACAACAACACGACGATGAACGCCTCGGTCGTTACCGACAACAACAAGGCGGGCATGTTCATATACGGACAGATACGCTCGCGCGACGGGTATGACCGCAACGGCGACGCCTTCACCGAGGTGGCCGCCCTGAAGAGCCGGACCATCGGCGCGCGCACGTTCGTGCGCCCGGCGGCAAACGCGCGGCTTACGATAGAGTATCACCACACCCACGAATACCGCCGCGGGGGCGACAACCTCGACCTGCCCCCGCACATGGCCATGATAGCCGAGCAGACCGACCACGGCATCGACGCCGGCGAGGCGACGCTGGACCTGTGGCTTCGCGACCGCCGCGACAAGCTGTCTGTCTTTGCCGCCACGCAGAGCACCAAGAGGCAGAGCTATTACGGCTCGGACATGGACCCCGACGCATACGGCCGCACGTCAGACATCGTCGTCTCGGCAGGGTCGCAGTGGACGCATCCGATGTCGCGATTCCTGTTCATGCCCGCCGAGCTCGTGGCCGGGGTGGAATACTCGTACAACCGCCTGCACGACGTCACCGTGGGCTATGGCCACGACCTGCTGCAGAACGTGCACATTTTCAGCGGATACCTGCAGAACGAGTGGCGCAATGACCGCTGGGGCTTTCTGGCAGGGGCCCGCGTGGACAAGCACTCGCTGATATGGCACCCCGTGGTGTCGCCGCGCCTCAACGTCAGGTTCAATCCGACGTCCGACCTCAACTTCCGCGCGTCATACTCGACGGGCTTCCGCTCGCCTCAGGCATACGACGAAGACCTGCACATTGCCGTCGTTGGCGGCGAGCGCGTGGTCACGGTGCTCGCCCCGGGGCTGAAACAGGAGAGCTCGCAGAGCCTGAGCCTCTCGGCCGACCTGTACCATCGGTTCGGCAACGTGCAGGCCAACCTGCTCGTCGAGGGGTTCTACACCGACCTCAAGGATGTCTTTGCCATGAGGCAGCTCGACACCCCCGACGCCGACGGCAACACGATACTCGAGCGCTATAACGGCTCGGGCGCCACGGTGGCGGGCATCAACATCGAGGCAAAGGCATACTTCTCGAGCCGGTTCGACATTCAGGGGGGCGTGACCCTGCAGCGCAGCCGCTACAAACGCCCCGAGACGTGGAGCGACAACCCCGACGTGCCCCCTGTGCGCAATATGTTCCGCACGCCCGACGTCTACGGCTACTTCACCGCCAACTGGCAGATAGCGCGTCGGCTCAAGGCCACATTCTCGGGCACGGCCACGGGGCCGATGCAGGTGCAGCATCTGGCCGGCTCGGGCACCGACATCGACATGGCCGTCTTGACACGGTCTTTCTTCGACGCCTCGGCCCGGCTCACCTACACCTTCAGGCTGTTCAACCGCGCCGACCTCGATCTGACCGCAGGAATAAGCAACATCTTCGACTCATACCAGCGCGACTTCGACTCGGGCCCGCTGCGCGACTCGGGCTATGTCTACGGCCCGTCGCTGCCCCGCCGCATCAGCATCGGCATCACTCTGGGCATCTGATACACGGAGACCTCCCGGCCAGTCAAGGTCCGGGAGGTCTCTCTCTTTTATGCCTATGGGGATGTCGTCAGCGCTTGCGGTCCATCGAGTACCAAGCGTAGACGATATATGCCAGCACGAAGGGTATTATCAGTGACACCCAGCTCATGGCCGTGAGGGTGAAGTGGCTGGACGAGCTGTTGTAGATGGTGAGCGACGACGAGGGGTCGAGCAGCGAGGGATAGTAGGGGGTATCGCAGTATCCGGCCACCCAGAACAGACTCAGCACCACGAGGGCGGTGCCTATGCCGCTCCACCAGATGCCGCATGTCCAATGGCGCGCGAAGGCCGAGCGCAGCACGCCGTAGAGCACCATGAGGGTGCCGACGAGGAATGCCGCGAGCGCTGCGGGCATGTCGAGATAGTTGTGCAGATACTTGTATTCGACGACCTCGAACACCGAGCGTCCGCCGTCGATGCCGCCGTTCCTGACCAGCTGATAGCCGTCGGCGGTGAGCAGAAGCCCCACGAAGAGCAGGAAGAAGACCACGAACGTCACGCCATTGATGAGCACCCTGCGGCGGTTAGACTCGAAGAAGGCATCGTCTGCCGGATGGTTGTTGAGCATGTAGAGCGCGGCCTGCGTGCGTGCCAGAAACAGCACGGCAAAGCCGAGCACAAGATTCTTCCAGCTGAGGATGGCCTCGATGCCGTGGGTCGGCGCCCACTGCGAGATGACGGGCGAGCCGACGTCGAGGATGTTGCCCTTGCTGACAGTGAACTCTGCGCCAAAGAAGAACATGGCCACGGCCACGCCCAGCAGGATGGGCCCGAAGGCGCCGTTGAAGAAGAGGAAGGCGTCGTAGGTGCGCCGCCCGAAGACGTTGCCGGGCTTCGATCGGAACTCATAGCTCACCGACTGCAGCACGAAGCTGATCAGTATCAGCATCCACAGCCAGTAGGCGCCGCCAAAGCTGGTCGAATAGAACAGGGGGAACGAGGCGAAGAACGCACCGCCGAAGACCACGAGCGTGGTGAACGTGAGCTCCCACTTGTGTCCGAGCGAGGAGATCATCTTCTGCTGGTCGTCCGAGCCGTCGGCCACGCCGAACAGGAATGTCTGTCCGCCCTGCACGAAGAGCATGAACACGAGCACGGCGCCGAGCACTGAGATGAGCAGCCACCAGTATTGTTGAAGTGTCGCGAGTTCCATAGATCAATCCTCCTCTTTCTTGTTGATTTGTTTAACCATGATTGTCATTTCGGCCACCAGAAGGGCGGTGAACACGGCCGCGAAGAGCCAGAAGGTCAGTATCACCGAACCGGCCGAGATCTCGGAGATGGCGGCGCGCGTGGGCATCAGGTCCTGAATGATCCACGGCTGGCGGCCCACCTCGGCGGTGACCCATCCGGCCTCCGAGCATATCCACACCACTGCGACAGAGAGCATCGACACCCACTGCCACCAGCGTGCCTCCCAGAGCGAGCGGCGCTTGTAGGCGGCCCACAGGGCTATGACGAGGAACAGCGTTAGGTATCCTCCGGCCAGCACCATTATGTGGAACGAGTAGAAGGTCATGCCCACGGGCGGAACGGCCTCCTCGGGGTTGTCGAGATAGCCGTAGCCGAAGTATGCGTAATTCTCCCTGATGCCTGCGCGGGAGGCCTCCATGCCGGCCTCGTCGCCCTCGGTCAGGGCCTTGTCAAAGGCGCGCAGGGCCTCGTGCGAGAGGCGTCCGCGCTCTATGCGCTCGGCATAGCTGACGGTGTTTATCTCGTTGCCTGTTGCGTCATATCCGCGTCCGGCGATGAGGTCGTTGATGCCGGGCACATACGAGTCGGCATCCATGTTGGCCATGATGCTGAGACCGTAGGGCAGGGCTATCTTGAAGTAGAAGGGGTCCTTGTCGTCGCCGACCTCCTTCGAGGGGTCGAGTATGCCGAAGGCCACCAGCTCGGCACCCTTGGCACCGTCATAGAGACCCTCCATGGCAGCGAGCTTCATGGGCTGCACGCGGGCCACGTCGACAGCCGAGCTGTGACCGCTCCAGAGGGTCAGCAACATGCCCACTACACCGAGCCATCCGGCTATCTTGAGCGAGTCGAAGGCCATCTCGCGGCGGCGCCCCTTCATCAGCAGCCACGCACACACGCCGCACACAAAGACGGCGGCCAGCACCCAGCCGTCGAACACAGCGTGAAAGAACTTGTGTATTGCCACGGGCGAGAAGGCCACGGCCCAGAAGTCGTCCATGACGTTGCGCATCTGCGCGGGGTCGAACTCCATGCCCACGGGATACTGCATCCAAGCGTTGGCCACGAGAATCCACAGCGCCGAGATTGAGGCGCCGAGGGCCGTGAGCCAAGTGGAGGCGAGGTGGAATCCGGGCGAAACCTTCTTCCACCCGAAGAACATGATGGCGATGAACGTGGCCTCCATGAAGAAGGCGAGCAGGCCCTCGATGGCCAGCGGGGCGCCGAAGATGTCGCCCACGAACCACGAATAGTTGCTCCAGTTGGTGCCGAACTCAAACTCGAGGATGATGCCGGTGGCCACGCCCACGGCAAAGTTGATGCCGAAGAGCGTCATCCAGAACTTGGTGGTGGCCAGCCACTTGTCCGAGCGCGTGCGGTAATAGATCGTCTCCATGATACCCACAATCACACTCAGGCCGAGCGTCAGAGGCACGAATAGCCAGTGATACATCGCGGTCAGCGCAAACTGCCACCGCGACCAGTCGACTACAGTAATCAGGTCTTGCATATTGTGAAATGTTTAGTTGTGTTCGTTTGTCGGTGGCGCGCTGCGGTCGATGAGGGTCTCGCGCACGGCGTCGGCGCGTGCGTCGTCGTCGGGATAGTCGCGCTGCAGGATGTCGGGGAAGAAGAACAGCTTCATCACCAGAAACATGAACGCCAGCTTGACGAGTATCAGCGCCCAGAGGCTGCGCCCCACGGTCATGGAGCGGAATCCCTCGACATAGAAGCCGACTATGCGCCTCAGCATGTTCATCGCTTGGCAAAGTAAAAGTCAAGGACATCCTTGGCGGCCGTGAACGAGCTCTGCTGGTTGTCGAGCACGCGGGTCTCCTTTTGGGCCAGCATCTTCTCTATCTCGGGGTTGTTGTAGAAGTTGGCGCGGAGCTGCTCGTTGATGGTCTCGTACATCCACCAGCGGGCCTGTTCGGCGCGGCGGCGGCCAAAGTATCCGTTTGTCATCACGAACTCGAAATAGCGGTCTATCATGTCCCATACCTCGTCGATGCCGAGCTCGTAGTATCCCGAATAGGTCAGCACCTCGGGGGTCCAGCCCGAGGCCGGGGTGGGGAAGAGGTGCAGGGCGTTGCGGAACTGGGCCTGTGCCAGCTGCGCGCGGGCTATGTTGTCGCCGTCGGCCTTGTTGATGACGATGCCGTCGGCCATCTCCATGATGCCGCGCTTGATGCCCTGCAGCTCGTCGCCGGTGCCGGCAAGCTGTATCAGCAGGAAGAAGTCGACCATCGAGTGCACGGCGGTCTCGCTCTGGCCCACGCCGACGGTCTCGACGAAGATGTTGTCATATCCGGCTGCCTCGCAGAGCACTATGGTCTCGCGTGTCTTGCGGGCGACGCCGCCGAGCGACCCAGCCGAGGGGGAAGGGCGGATGAATGCGTCGGGGTGTACGGAGAGTTTCTCCATGCGGGTCTTGTCGCCGAGGATGCTCCCCTTGGTGCGCTCGCTCGAGGGGTCTATGGCCAGCACGGCCAGCTTGCCGCCGCGCTTCAGCACGTGGAGTCCGAACACGTCAATAGAGGTGCTCTTGCCTGCGCCGGGCACTCCGGTGATGCCTATGCGGCGCGAGCGTCCCGAGTGGGGCAGGCACTTCTCTATCACCTCCTGCGCCAGTGTCTGGTGCGCGGGGACAAGGCTCTCGACCAGAGTCACGGCCCTTGAGAGCATGGTCACGTCGCCCTTGAGTATCCCCTCGACCATCTCGCCGGGCGAGGGGAGGGCCTGACGCTTGCGCTTGCGCAGATAGGGATTCACTATGGGGGGCTGGCTCACGCCCGAATTGACGGTGAGGCCTGCAAAGTCTTCTGAGTTTTCGGGATGCTGCATGGGGGATGGGTTGATTTAAGGTTGTGTGACCTCGCCGACCACCCTGACCATCGTCGAGGGGTGCGCGGGGTCGTTGGCAATGATGTTGATGCGTGCGTTGAGCAGTTCGGTGCGTCCGATCTTCGAGGGGTCTACCCTGACGGTCACGGGCACCTTCTTGCCCGGCTTGACGCGGGTATCCTTGACCGTGACGTCGACCGCCGGGTCGCTGCACGATATGCGTCTGATTATCAGCGGCGACTTGCCGAGATTCTGTATGTCGAACCTGTGCGTCGAGGGCTTGTCCGAGCGGCTCACCTTCTCGAGGTCTATCGCCGTGACCGAGGTGTCTATCAGCGGGGCCTTGGCCCTGTCGGCGTCGGTGAGTTTGGAGAAGTCCTCGCTCACTATGGCCACGGTCTCAATGGTCATAGGTCTCTCGCCCTGCGCGCCCGTGGGCAGGAAGGTGATCGAGTCGGTGACGATGCCCCACTCGCGGGTGGCGTCGGTGTGGAATATGGTCGAGAGTATGAACTGCTCGCCCGGGGCGACGGCCGCGGGTTGCACTATCACGTTGATGTACTTGGGCTTGTAGAGCACCTGCGGACGTATGGTGTCCTTCGAGGCGTTATATCCCTCGACATACTGTCCGGGCGACGTGCCCTTGGTTATCTTGCCGTAGGGGATGGTGCGCGTGCGCATCCTCACGGCCCCGGCATCTATGGGGAATCGCGAGCGCAGCGTGTTGCCCGAGCCTATGACGGTGCCGCAGATGGTGAGGCGGGTGCGCACGGGGGCCGCCGAGCAGTCTACGGTAATCTGTTTCCTGAACTTGCCGGGACGCCCCTTGGGGTCGAATCCGACCCTGAGCCAGATGGTGTCGCCGGGATTGACCGGGTCGTTAGAGTATTCGGGCTTGGTGCAGCCGCAGTTGGCGCGGGCGCTGAGTATGGCCAGCGGCTCGGAGCCGGTGTTGATCAGCCCGAAATGGCAATAGACCACTCCCAGCTCCTCGTCAAAGGCGCCGAAGTCGTGGGTCTTTTCGGTCCACTCACCGTCGGCACGCCCCGCGAGGGCCGACGACAGCAGCAGCAATATGGCTATGAATCGTTGAAACATGACGTGATGTGTTGGCTATGCATCTCAGGGCACCACGACGCCCGAGAAGGTGAGTTTGATTCTCTTTTTCTGCGAGCTGGTCTGCACCTTGACCACCCTGTTGACCTCGCCGCGGAACGTGGCGGGGTTGAATCTGATGACTATCTCGCCCTTCTCGCCGGGGCGCACGGGCTTTTGCGGAAATTCGGGCTTGGTGCAGCCGCATCCGCCGTTGGTCACGGTGACGATGCCCACGGGCTCGTCGCCTGTGTTGGTGAACGGATAGCGCATCGTCACGGTGCCGTCCTTGGCCTTGACGGTGCCGAAGTCGGCCTTCTCGCTGTCAAACGAGATCTGCCCTTTGGCCAGAGCCGACAGCGCGCCGGCGGCCACGAGCAACAGAGACAGGAATATATGTCGCATGATCAATAGTGGTTTGGGTATATAAGTGAATACAACAGGGCGGGTGCCGGGGTTCACTCTGCAAATATAAAAAAAACTCCCCGAGTGGCCAAATCATTGTCGGCCACTCGGGGGAATTATTTGCTGTTCTGTAAGATGCGGCTTACTTGCCGGGCTCTACGTCGGTCACCTCTACATCAAAGATGAGGGTGGCGTTGGGGCCGATGCCGGCCTGAGGAGCGCCATCGGCGCCATAGGCGAGCTCACCGGGAATCATGAGCAGGTAGTGCGAGCCCTTCTTCATCATCGAGAGGCCCTCGCCGAAGCCGGGCACCACGTTGCGGGGGCTGAACTTGACACCCTTGTCGTTGCTGTCGAACACGGTGCCGTCTACGAGCTGGCCCTTGTACTTGACTGTGGCCTGTCCGTTCTGGCCCACGGGCTCGCCGGCGCCCTCGGTAATCACCTTGTAGGCGAGACCCGATTCGGTGACTACGATCGAGGGATCCTTCTCCTTGGCCTCCTTGATGTAGGCTGCGCCCACCTCGCCGTTCTTCTTGGCCTCGGGCGAGTTCATCTTGGCCTCCTGCTCGGCGGCCTCCTGCTCCTCATAATATTCCATCATCTTCTGCTGGGCCTGCTGGGCGAGCTGCTGGAATACCATCTGCGACTCGCGGAGCTCTTCCATGTTGACGGAGTCGGTCATGAATGCCTTGGCATAGGCCTCGTAGACCTTGGCGCGGTTCACCTCGATGCCCGACTGCTCGTAGCGCATCAGCTGGCCGGCAAGCTGCAGGCCGAACGACAGACCGGTCAGATAACCCTGCTGGGTCGAGTCGGTCATCACCACCTGCTTGATGCCGCGCAGGATGTCGTCCTTTTTCATCTTGGCCTTCTCCTCGTCGCCGAGCTGGGTGTTATAGTCTGACGACAGACGGTAGCCTTGGCTATAGCCGAGATAGGTCGAGAGTGAGTCGCCGAAGGCGCTGTCGCCGCCGGTCGACGATGTCTTGGAGCAGCTTGAAGTCACTCCGAGGATAGCTGCGGCAACACCGCAGGCCAAAACAATCTTCTTCATTGTTGTCTTTTTGTGTGTATGTGAGTTTTGTTAATGGTTATCACTGTTGTCCCGAGGGCCTTATGCCCACGAGGTCTACCGTAAAGTCGAGCGCCGCGCCGCCGGGGATGACGCCGCGTATGCCGCGCTCGCCATAGCCCAGAGCCGAGGGTATCACCAGACGGTATCGTCCGCCGGGCTTCATCATCTTGAGGCCCTCGGACATGCCGGGCACCACGCCGCTGACGGTCAGGTCGATGGGCTTTTCGGTCGAGTCGAACACCGATCCGTCGCTAAGACGCCCGGTATAGGTGACGCTGACCGTGTCGCCGTCCTTGGGCATCGGGCCCTCGCCCTCGGTCAGCACCTGAAAGACCAGTCCCGACGGGGTTGTGACGGCGCCGGGCACGGCGGCCTCGGTGGCGATGAACTGTGCCTGAGATTCGGCCGAGAACTCACGGGCCTCCTCGGGCGCTATCTGGCGGTCTATGAACGCCTGTGCCGACTCGGGGGTGAATCCCACCGAGCCGCCGCGCACCACGGTGACAAATGCCTTGGCCAGAGCCTCGGGGCTCACCTCGAGTCCCATCACCGATGCCTCGGCGATGGAGCGCGATATGTTGGCGGCCATCATGGCGCCGCGCACATACTGTGCCTTTATGGAGTCTTCGGACTGGAAATTCTCTTCAAACCCCTTGGCAAACGCATCGCGTTCGGCGGGCGAGAGGGCAGCGGTGTTTATGGCCGAGCCCCAGTATGTGGCAAGTGCCGAGGCCAGAGAGTCGGTCGGTTCGGCCGCCTGCGCCGACATGCCCAGCGCGGCGGCCACGGAGAGGAGAATAAGACTGCGCATGGCCTGAGGGGTATCAGAGTACGCGGAGCAGCTCGACGTCGAAGATCAGGGTCGAGTTGGGGCCGATGGGGCCTGCGCCCTGCGGGCCGTATGCCAGCTGCGAGGGGATGAAAAGACGCCACTTCGAGCCTGCCTTCATCAGCTGCAGGGCCTCGACCCATCCTGGTATCACCTGTGTAACGCCGAACGTGGCGGGAGCGCCGCGGTCTACCGAGCTGTCAAACACGGTGCCGTCGATGAGCTTGCCTGTATAGTGAACTTCGACACGATCAGTCGACTTGGGCATGGGGCCGTCGCCCTCGGTTATCACCTCATACTGGAGGCCCGAGGGGAGGGTCTTCACCTCGACGCGCTTGCCGTTCTCTTCGAGATACTTCTTGCCGGCAGCCTCGTTGATCTCGCCCATCTTGGCGGCCTCGGCCTGCTGCTTGGCCTCGAGAGCGGTGAAATATTTCTGTATCTCGGCCTTTGCCTCGTCATAGCTCATCTTGGGCTCCGAGCCGTAGAACACGGATGCCACGCCGTCGGCAAAGTCCTGCACGTAGATTTTATCTATCCCGCTCGCACGGAAGTTCTGGCCCATGCTCAGACCAAGAGCATAGCTGATACGGTCAAGTTCTTTCTGTTCCATAATAGAATAGTTGTTAGTGTTGTTTGGTATGTTGCGGAGAGCGGGGGAGATTCAACTTGCAAAGTTAGGAGATTTTCGCGATGTATTTCACTTAATTTAATTAAAAAACTTAAAAAGTCGCACTCCTCCCTTAAATGTCAACACCTTACACCCCAAACAAGTTCATAAAAACCCGATAGGCCCGGAGGGCCGACGTAATCGTTAGCCCCGGGTGACCATCGGGAACCCGCGGGGGCCGGGTGACCGACACGCCTCCCCCACAGGCCCGGAGGGCCGTCGTCATCGTTAGCCCCGGGTGACCATCGGGAACCCGCGGCCGTCGTCATCGTTGCATATCGCGCGGATCATATTCAAGATTCGCACTCCGGCATAGTGACTGCAATTCGTCATTCAGGCAACTTGCCCTATGATGCACTTTTTGTCCGTTAATATATTCAATCACCGCCATCTTGACATCGGGCGATATTGAACTTGCATAATATCCTTCAGACCAACCTTTGAAGTCGGGCAATCTCTCGTCCAGACGCATCCATCCGCTGCTTTTGGCCTTGACGTGACGGACAAAATCGGCCAATGCTATTCGGGGGCTTAGGTTTACGAGAAGATGTATGTGGTCTTCCATCCCTCCGATGCGGAGCAGATGGGAATCCTTTTCCTTGATGCAACTCCAGATAAATGTGTAGACGTCCCTCTCGACGGATTGCGGTATGGT
Source organism: Bacteroidales bacterium M8 (assembly GCA_001689495.1). Lineage (GTDB taxonomy): Bacteria > Bacteroidota > Bacteroidia > Bacteroidales > Muribaculaceae > Duncaniella. Next base: position 34,741 of record LUJS01000037.1, read on the forward strand.
TTTCTGCCGATATTTGGTGCTGAAAACGATGTGATAGAGAGATGTGGTTTTGCTCATGGCATTGTTTGATTTGCATTACATCGCCTCTCCGAGGCTCAATTAAACATATCATTTCCCCGCCCCCGGGTTCCCGATGGTCACCCGGGGCTGACGATTACGACGGCCCTGCGGGCCTTGCGGGCCTATTGGCCATATCACTACCTACCCTTGCCGCCGGGGGACTAACGATTACGACGGCCCTGCGGGCCTTGCGGGCCTATCGGCCCGCAGGGGCAATCTATTAGACCTATCGGCCCTATTGGTCCTACTTACCCTTGCCGCAGGTGGGCGGTGTCGGGAGTGACGGTGAGGGTGGCGGTCGACGAGCAGAGCATGGGGATGTTGTGGTCGACGTGGCCGATGGGGACGCCAAAGGCGATGGGGTAGTCGTAGTCTTGGGTGATGCGGGCTATCATGGCCTCCATGGATTCGTTGTCGCGGTCGGGGGTGTAGTCGGTGAATCGGCCCACCACGAGGCCGGCCAACTGTCCGAGCACACCGTTGAGACGGAGGGTGTAGAGCATACGCTCGACCTTATATATAGGTTCGGCTATGTCCTCGATGAAGAGTATCGACCCGGGACGGAACGGAGAGTAGGGGGTGGAGACCAGTCCGGCGGTAACGGCGAGGTTGCCGCCGAGCAGGGGGCCGGTGGCGGTGCCGGGGCGGTTGAGGCGATGGCCCGGCAGACGCACGTCGGGGTTGCGCCCCTCGAGCAGGTCGAACAGGCGCAGGGTGTCGGCGTCGCGCCCCTTGTATTTTGCGATGTGCTTGCACATGGGGGCGTGGATGCTCTGGATGCCGTTGGCGCTCATCAGCGCGTGCAGGGCCGAGATGTCAGAGTAGCCGACTATCCATTTGGGGTCGTCGCGCAGGGGCAGTCGGCCCAGTTGCTCGAGCAGGTGCACGGCGCCATAGCCGCCGCGGGCGCAGATGATGGCGCGGGTGTCGGGGTCGAGCAGGGCGGTCTCGAGGTCGGCATAGCGGGCCTCGTCGGTGCCGGCATACGTGCCATGGCGGTCGAAGGTGTGCTCGCCGGCATAGACGACCCAGCCGTGGTCGGCCAGCACGGGCATGGCCTCGTAGACGGTCTGCGGCCTGATGATGCCCGCGGGCGAGAGTATGGCCACCCTGTCGCCGCGCACGAGGGGACGTGGTTTGAGAATTTCCATTGTTCGGAGTCTGTGGTTATGCGGTCACGACCTTGACGCCCGACTCGGCCTCGATGCGGGCGGCGATGGCGTCGAGCTCGTCGCGCTCCACCTTGACCAGATGTTCGGCGGGTGTCTTGCGGTCTATCGAATAGAGCATCACCTCGCGGGGCTTGATCCTGCGGTATGCCGCGATGAGGGCGTCGACCTCGGCGGGTGTGGTGTTGTCGATGGCGACACCCTCGTGCTCGCCGCGCACGAGCAGGGTCTGCACGATGCACTGACCCGAGAACTGACAGAGGCCGTCGATGATTTTTTCGGAGGTGAGGTGGGGTAGGGTAGGGCGGTCAAGCGCCAGCATGGTGGAGGTGACGGCCGAGTCGAGCTTGAGGATGTTGTTGTCGACACGGCGCAGGGCGTCGGCCACCTCGGGGGTGAAGATGCGGGTCGAATTGCTGAGCACGCTCACCTTGGCCTCGGGATAATATTTGTTCCTGAGGCGGAGGGTGTCGTCGATGACTCCCGGAAAGTCGGGGTGCAGCGTGGGCTCGCCGTTGCCCGAGAAGGTGATGACGTCGAGCGGCTCGCCGGCGTCGTGCATGGCGCGCAGCTTGTCGCCGAGCAGGCGGGCCACCTCGGCCCGCGGGGCGAATCCGGTTGTGCCGGGGCCCTGTGCGTTGAAACCGGCCTCGCAATAGAGGCAGTCGAATGTGCATACCTTGCCGTCGTTGGGCGTGAGGTTGACCCCCAGCGACACGCCCAGACGGCGTGAGTGGATGGGGCCGAAGATGGTTGAATGGAACAGTACTCGTTGCATAGAGTGCAAAATTAACGATTTTAGTTTGCTTATTGCAAAAACTTTTGCCATATTTGCAAGAGTATAACAAATCAGAACACATATACAATGAAGACAGCCCGCGAATTTTTTGACATATTCATGGACACGACCAAGGCCTACCATGAAACCGACCACGTCGACGCCACATACGCCAATCCCTATCCCGCGGGGAGCATCGAGGCCGTAATGGCGGCCAAGAACTGGATCGACGCCGTGCAGTGGCACCTCGAGGACATAATCCGCGACCCCAACATCGACCCGGTGGAGGCACTGGCGCTGAAACGCCGCATCGACCGCTCTAATCAGGACCGCACCGACATGGTCGAGGAGATAGACACCTTCTATCGCGAGAGGTTCGCGGACGTGACTCCGGCGGCCGACGCCACCATCAACACCGAGTCGCCGGCTTGGGCCATAGACCGCCTGTCCATCCTCGCGCTCAAGATATATCACATGGCCGTCGAGGTGGCTCGCCCCGATGCGTCGCCCGAGCACAAGGCTAAATGCGAGGCCAAGCTGAACATCCTGCTCCAGCAGCGCGACGACCTCACCGCCGCCATCGACACCCTGCTCGACGACATCGCCGCCGGACGCAAATACATGAAGGTCTATCGCCAGATGAAGATGTATAACGACCCGGCCACGAATCCGGTGCTCTATAAGAAGTAACCGAGACCGCCCGAGAGTCGAAAATTTGCGGGCATCCGTCCGCAAGTTTGAAAATATTCAATTCTCAGAGCCTTAAAATTCGCGTAATTCATTGTACATCACGGAATTAACCGAATTTTGAGGCTTTCTGTTTTTCGGCCGGAAAAATCGGACTCGGCTATTTTTGCCAAAATTTGATTTTTTCATTAACTTTGCTGACATGAACACTACTCACAGTCAAGTGCAATGGCTCGCCGACGGGGTCGGGATGCCGGCCATCGACACCGCGCGTCTCGAACGCTGGATCGACGAGGTGGCACGGCGCCACGACCGCATCACCGGTCCGCTGACATACATTTTCTGCGACGACGCCAAGATAATCGAGGTGAACAGACAGTTTCTGTCTCACGACTATTATACAGACATCATCACCTTCGACTATACCCGCGGCCGCAGGGTGAGCGGCGACATGTTCATCTCGCTCGACACGGTGGCGTCCAACGCCGAGGGGCTCGGGGCCGACCCTGCGCGCGAGTTGCACCGCGTCATCATACACGGCGTGCTGCACCTGTGCGGCATCAACGACAAGGGTCCCGGCGAACGCGAGATCATGGAGGCGCACGAGAACGAGGCCCTCGGCCTGCTCGACTCCATGGACTGACACACAAGACAAACATCAACGATATAGACCAAAAGATATGCTCTTCGATTATGACGTGATTGTGGTCGGAGCCGGACACGCCGGCTGCGAGGCGGCACACGCCTCGGCACGCCTCGGCGCGTCGACCCTGCTCATCACCATCGACATGAACAAGATTGCCCATATGAGCTGCAACCCCGCCGTGGGTGGCATCGCAAAAGGGCAGATAGTGCGCGAGATCGACGCCCTCGGCGGCATGACGGGCATAGTCACCGACAGGGCCTCGATACAGTTCAGGATGCTCAACCGATCCAAGGGTCCGGCCATGTGGAGCCCCCGCGCTCAGGCCGACCGCATGGCATTCTCGCTGACTTGGCGCGGCATACTCGAGAACACTCCCGGGCTGTATATGTGGCAGGATTCGGTCAACAGCCTCGTCATCGAGGATGGCCGGGTTGCGGGCGTGGTCACGGCCCTCGGCGTCACCTTCAGGGCACGCTGCGTGGTGGTGACCGCCGGCACGTTCCTGAACGGACTGATGCACACGGGCCCCGTCAAAATCGAGGGCGGACGTGTAGCCGAACCGCCGGCCAGAGGACTGACCGAACAGCTGGTCGGCCTCGGATTTCGCGCCGACCGCATGAAGACCGGCACCCCCGTCAGGATAGACGGAAGGTCGATAGACTTCTCGCTGACCACGCTGCAGGAGGGCGACGACGACTGGCACAAGTTCTCGTATCTCCCCTCCGAGCGCCGCACCATGCGCCAGCGCCCGTGCCACACCGTCTATACCAATAGCGAGACGCACGAGATACTGCGACGCGGCCTGCCCGAATCGCCCCTCTACAACGGCCAGATACAAAGCATCGGCCCCCGCTATTGCCCCAGCATCGAGACCAAGATAGTCACCTTCGCCGACAAGGAAGAGCACCAGCTGTTCCTCGAGCCCGAGGGGGAGACGACCACCGAATACTATCTCAACGGCTTCTCGTCGTCGCTGCCGATAGCCATACAGTTCGAGGCCCTGCAGACCATCCCGGCGCTGCGCGACGTGCAGTTGTTCCGCCCCGGATATGCCATCGAATACGACTTCTTCGACCCCACGCAACTGCACCACACCCTCGAGACGAAACTGATCGGAGGGCTCTACTTTGCCGGTCAGGTCAACGGCACCACCGGCTATGAGGAGGCCGCCGGACAGGGTCTCGTCGCAGGCATCAACGCCGCGCTGGCGGTGCGAGGCGAGGGGGATACATTCACCCTCGCACGCGACGAGGCGTATATCGGAGTGCTGATAGACGACCTTGTCACCAAGGGTGTCGACGAGCCTTACCGCATGTTCACCTCGCGTGCCGAATACCGCATCCTGCTACGTCAGGACGACGCCGACATGCGCCTCACGCCACGCGCCCGCGCCATAGGTCTGGCATCGGAGGAGAGATACGAACTGATGGAGAGCAAGCGCCGCCAGCGCGACGCGCTCATCGAGTTTGCACGCACCCACTCGGTGCCCATGAACGAGATAAATCCGTGGCTCGAGCAGACGGGCGAGCAACCCCTCAAGCAGGGCGTGAAGCTCGAGGTGTTGCTGCTGAGACCGGGGCTCACCGTAGAGAATCTGGCGGCGCAGATACCCGCGCTCGCCGCGTTCATAGACCGCAACATCGAGCCCGGGCGCCGCGACGAGATCGTCGAGGCCGCCGAGATACTGCTCAAGTATCAGGGCTACATCAAGCGCGAGCACGACAACGCTGCCAAGCTGCACCGCCTCGAGAACCTGCGCCTGCGCGGCAAGATTGACTACTCGTCGGTCAAGGCCCTCTCGACCGAAGCCCGCCAGAAACTCGAACGCATCGACCCCGAGACCGTGGCACAGGCATCGCGTATCCCCGGCATCTCTCCGGCCGACGTCAATATACTGCTCTTGCTTTTAGGAAGATAATCGCAAATTGTTCCACGTGGAACACAAGTTGGACTAGTTCTCCTAGTTCAACTAGACCAACTAGAAAAACTAGATCAACTAAATCAAAAAGATATGGAATACCTCAAATCACGCATCCGCGATGTCTATGACTTCCCCCAGAAGGGCATCGTGTTCAAGGACCTCACGACTCTGTTCAAGGATCCCCGCGGCCTGCACATCATCGGCTGGGACCTGTCGCAACTTTACCGCGACAAAGGCGTTACTAAAGTAGTCGGCATCGAGAGCCGCGGTTTCATCGGCGGCTCGATTCTGGCCTTCGAGCTCGGCGCAGGCTTCGTGCCCGTGCGCAAGCCCGGCAAGCTCCCCGCCGACACCATTCAGGCGACATACGACAAGGAGTATGGCACCGACACCATCGAGATACACCGCGACGCCATCACCCCCGACGACATCGTGGTGCTCCATGACGACGTGCTCGCCACCGGCGGAACAATGGCAGCCGCATACAATCTGGTGAAGCAGATGAACCCTAAGAAAATCTACATCAACTTCATCATCGAGCTGTCGGCGCTCAACGGACGCGCCAACCTCCCCGCCGACGCAGAGGTCTCGTCGCTGATTACATACTGAGAAGACTGAACACTCAAGACCGGGGGTCATTGTTCCTGACACAGGGGACAACGCTCCCGGTCTTTCATTTGACATAGCCCCATGCCCAAACACCGCAAATCAGCCGCCCTCGAGGAGAAAATCTCCATCCTGCCCGACACCCCCGGAGTCTATACGTACTACGACTCGGAGGGCACCGTCATCTATGTCGGCAAGGCCAAGAACCTGAAGCGCCGCGTCAGCTCTTACTTCAACCGCACGCACGACTCGTTGCGCACCAACCTGCTGGTGCGCGCCATCGCCGACATGACATACATCGTGGTGCCCACCGAGCAGGACGCACTCAACCTCGAGGCCTCGATGATCAAGGAGCATCAGCCGCGATACAACGTGCTGCTCAAGGACGACAAGTCATATCCGTGGATCGTGGTGACCAACGAGTACTATCCGCGCGTGTTCATGACCCGCGAGCGCATCAAGGACGGCTCGAAATACTATGGCCCATATACCGACGCCGGGGCGGCGCGCGCCACGCTCGACCTGATACGCGAGCTATATCCCATACGCTCGTGCCGCCACGCCATCACGCCCGAATTCATCCGCGCGGGCAAGGGGAGGCTATGCCTCGACTATCACCTGAAACGCTGCAAGGGACCCTGCAAGGGGCTCGTGACCGCCGTCGAATATGGCGCCGACATAGAGCGCGTCAAGGCCATACTGCGCGGCGACACGTCCGAGCTGCTGGGACACCTGCGGTCCGAGATGGAACGCCTGTCGGCCGAGCTGCGGTTCGAGGAGGCACAGGAGCTGAAGATACAGTATGACCTCATATCGCGCTACAGGGCCAAGAGCGTCATCGTCTCGCAGACGGTCGAGGACGTGGACGTGTTCGGCATCCACGAGGATGAGAGCGACGTCTACGTGAACTACATGCACGTGCGGCGCGGAGCAGTGGTGAAGAGCGTGACCCTCGAATATCGCAAGCGCCTCGACGAGTCGCGCGCCGAGATGCTGGGCTATGCCATGAACGAGATAGCCGAACAGTTTGGCGTCGAATATGACGAGGTCGTCGTGGCCGAGGTGCCCGACGTCGAGATGGAGGGGGTGCGCTTCACCATACCCCAGCGCGGCGACAAGGCCAAGCTGCTGGACGTGTCGGTGCGCAACGCCCGCCAGCACCACATAGACAAGATAAAGACCATGGAGAAGCGCGACCCCTCGGTCAAGACCGACCGCGTGCTCGAGCGCATCAAGGCCGACTTCCACCTCAGCGAGCTGCCGCGCCACATCGAGTGTTTCGACAACTCGAACATACAGGGCTCAAACCCCGTGGCGTCGTGCGTTGTGTTCCGCGACGCCCGCCCCAGCAAGAAGGACTATCGCCACTTCAACATCCGCACGGTCGAGGGGCCCGACGACTTCGCGTCGATGAAGGAGGTGCTGACCCGCCGCTACACACGCCTCGTCAACGAGGGCAAGGGGCTGCCCCAGCTCATCGTTGTCGACGGCGGCAAGGGGCAGCTGTCGGCCGCCGTCGAGGCCCTCGACGAGATGGGCCTGCGCGGCACCATAGCCGTGGTGGGCATAGCCAAGAGACTCGAGGAGATATACTTTCCCGGCGACTCGATTCCGCTCTATGTCGACAAGAATTCCGAGACCCTGCGCGTGGTGCAGCAGTTGCGCGACGAGGCCCACCGTTTCGGCATCACCCACCACCGCAACCGCCGCTCCAAGGGACAGACCGTGTCGGCCCTCGACGGCATAAAAGGGATCGGCGAAAAGACACGCACGACCCTGCTGACACGCTTCAAGAGCCTGAAACGTCTGCGCGAGGCCGACCTCGACGCCATAGCCGACGCCATAGGCCCCTCGAAAGCCTCGATAGTCTACGGCGCGCTGCACTGCGACAGCGAGGACACCGGGGACTGAGTCCCGATCTGTATGAATCTGACCAATAAAACGACTGATAATTAAAAAATTCACGTCATTATTGCCGTAAGTCCGCGAAAATTGCATATCTTTGCACCCTGACACACCATAACTAACTGCCTTTTAGAAAAATACCACCTGCAATGGCTGAAAACAGATTCATCAGGCTGTGCGAATCGTATATCGGCGGCTATTACGCGGCATACAGACACACCAACAAACTGCCCGAAGGCGCCTTCGGATACTTTGTCACGCTGTTGCGCAACCGCGGCATACAGTCGGGCCTGAGCCGCTACTACTCGATGGCCGAGAAGGCGTTCAGGAAGCCCTCCGAGGCCCGGCGCATACTGCAGCACCTCATCTGCAACTATGACTCGATACTGACGCAGAGCTCGATCTTTGCCTACGAGATGCTCTATGGCATCAGCGAGCCGCGCCGCCTGCAACAGGGCACCGCCGAGTGGAAGGCGCTGAGCGAGATGTATGGCCGCATCGTCAACGAGGCCGTCAGCGAAGGGCAGTTCCTGAAGCTCGAGGAGATACTCCCCAAGTTCTCCGACCCCGACGGCACATACCGCTCGGCGTTCGACGCCCCCGGCATCAGGGGCAACTCGGGACTCGACTATTACTCGAATGCCGGACTCTTCAAGTTCCTTTCGGGCTATGACGGCCGTCAGTTCATGAAGGCCAACCACCGCACCATATCCGACAACGGCCATCTGGCCGCCGTGATAATCAGCATCACGGTCTTCGCGCACTCCAAGAACAGAGAGGCCATCCTCATGCTCGACGACATCATCAAGCAGCGCCACGCCCTGATACACGACGACGTGATGCGCCGTCCGGCATATTCGACGCTCAACGACACCGTCAGGCTGGCCGACGGCATCAAAAGCCTCTATCCCGGCATAGACGAGGAGACGATGCTGTCGCTCTATCATATCGCTATACTGATGATGATGCCGTTCTTCATCTATGAGGGGGAGGCCATTCTGCGCGGCAAGGACACGATGAAGGTGCTTGGCGGGTCGCGCCTGTGGGTGCGGATCCAGGGCCTCTTCATGGGGCGCAAGCGCCACTACGGATACCCCGACCCGCTCGAAAACTATAGCGGCGACACCGCGGGCCGCAAGGGCGCGGGCAAGTCACGCCGCACAGACTATTCGGCATCGACCGGAGTGGGCGTCAGCCTCCGTCTCGCGCTGTTTGCGGGCGCCATACTGATCATGTTCAGGGGTTGCACCAACTGGGCGCATGAGCACGCCGCCATCAAGGCCGGCGACGACCACATCACCCTCTACATGGACAACAAGACCAAATACGACGACGCCCTGCTCTACAAAGAGCGCATGGAGACCGTCAGGAAACACCCCGAGCTGAAGAATCCCGACCGCGAGAGGCACCTGCTGCAACGTGCCCGCACCGAGGGGTGGCCCGAGCCGAGCTGGTACAAGACGCTATGGCACATCGGCACCCCCAACCGCCTGCACACCGACTATATGACATGGCCCGGCGATTATGCCGCCACCGGGGCGCAGGGCATGCCCGACCTGAACGACTGACACCAACCCAACGGCAACGACAAGAGAGATGACGAATCCATATACACTGCTGCGCAAGATCAGCAAATTCAGCGACTGCTACAAGCTGCTTGGCGACCACAAGGACGTCAAGACGGCCACCATGCTGCGGCGCCTCGCCGCAGACCCCGCGCCGAGCGTCAGACGATTCAGCGAGGGACTCGAGAAACTGACCCGCCCCGGCTATGACTCGATGACATATCTCAACGCCGCATACGCCGGACTCGAGGGGATGCTGAAGAGCCTTCTCAACACCATCCCGTCGCCCAACCTCACAGGCGTGCCCATGTGGGACCGTCTCGTGACCTCGAGGAAGATACCCCAGCTCGGCATAGTCAAGACCGAGCCCGACAGGAGCATCGCCGACACCTATACCTCAGACCTGATAAAGCTGCGCGAGGACAGCATACTCGCCCAGATCACGATGGCGCAGGCGTTCATCTCGTACTACAAGAGAGCCGAGGAGAAGCTCGCCTCCGTCCCGGGCACCACCCCGTCGAGCCCCGGGGAGATATATGACAGCGCCGTGCTTGGATTCTACAGGGACAAGGCCGAATACCGCTGTCCGCCCGCGGCACAGGCCGAGCTGATCGACGGGTTCAAGAAATCAGTGGTGGGCGTCCTCACCGTCAACGCCGTCACCCGTCAGGGATTCGCGGGCATGTCGTCGTTTGCCATGATGCTCAACCTCATCTCGAGCACCCACATATCGTCCATGCGTGCCGTAGACCGCTCGGCACTCGTAGACCTCATCGACAACGTGGTCAGATACCGCAACCACGTGGCCCACGGACTCTATTTCAGGAACGAGCTCGAGGAGCAGACCGAAGACGACCGCGAGAGCGCCAGAGAGCGCGGCAGACGCCGCATAGACCATCACAACGAGGCCGTGGCCAACCTGCTCACGCTGCTCATAATCCTGCTGGGCGGCGACGAGAAGAGCAGCCCGGGATTCATCGACCTCGTGGCATACCGCTCGAAGGACAGTCTGACCTACTATCCGCAGGTGGCGTTTTTCGGAATGATGTCGGGCTTGAAGAGACTGGCCGAGGGATCGCAGCGCCTGCTCGTGACCGCATCGTGCGTGGCGCTGGTCATCGGGGCCCTGTCGTGGAATCTGGTCTGGGGTGTCGACGTGGACAAGTTCACCACACCCGCCGAGAAGCTCGAGATAATCGACGCCATGATAGACAACGACACCGAGCGCGTCAAGCGGCTGCGCGACAGCCACGAGGACAAGCTATATACCGACCATATCGAGAGGGCACGCAGCAGCCGCAAGGCGGCCGACACATACTGGGATGCCCGCGAGAAGGACATAGAGCCCGTGGGGAGCAAGACCGGATTCAGAATGGACGCCACCCCCGCGATATTCTATCAGCCCCACGCCACCGTGCTCGACAGCTATTCCAAGACCCAGCTCAAGACATTCGTCAGGACCCTCGCTCAAAAAGGCAAGGGGCATCAGTTCTCCGTCGGCGTCTATGCCGGGGCCAACAAGAGCGAGCTGAGCCGCAACCCCGAGATCGAGGCCCAGAGGCTCGAGAATCTGCTGTCATACCTGCGCGGCTTATCGGCCCCGAACGTACGGTTCGAGGCCGCGGACACCCGCAGGTCGGGCAACGAAGTCTATCTCTTCGTGGTGTTCTGAAAGGAAGGAATTGAAACGGGGGCGTCAGCCTATCGTCAGACCGAAGTCGTCTATCATCTCGCCCAGCAGCGGGGTATTGCCAACCATGTGGTTGAGCACCTGACGCTCGTTCCATGTGTGGGGCGATGCCTCGCCCTGATTTATCTCGATGCTCAGCGTGAGCATGTCGTTGCCCAGCGTGTGGCGCAGATAAGGGAGCAGATACTGCATTGCGGCCTCCATCTCCTCGCGCTGCTTCTCGTTCTCGATCATCATTCTGTACGACGTGCCCTCGACCTGCGTGGGGAACGAGGCCCTCATCGTGTTGACGAGGATGTGGCGCGCGGGATTGGCGTCCATAAACGCCTGCCACGCGGCGTTGAGCTGGTCGCGCGTGAAGGCATTGTTTCGCACCGCCTGTGTCTGTGTCTGCTGCTGCTCGGCACCGCGGGCCTCGGTCTGCGAGGCGCCGCCACCGCTGAGCGAGAACGACTGTCCGCCCGCACGCTTTATGGTCTTGCGCGCTCCCGCCGTCTGTGCCGCCGGCGCCGGAAGGGGCGGAGGCACGGGTGCGGGAGCCGGTGCAGGGGCGGGAGCCGCCGTCGGCTGTTGGGGCTGTGACTGAGGTTGGGGTTGCGTCTGAGGCTGTGGCCGGGGTTGTGGCTGTGCCGCGGGCTGCTGCTGTTGGGCAGGTGCCGACGGCTGTGCGGCTGCTATTTTCTGTAACGGCCCCTGCGCCTCGCCGCTATTTTCTTGCGAGGGGCTTAGCAATTGGCATATCTTGGCCAGCGTGAGCTCGACGAGAAACTGCTTGTTTGACGCCGCACGCCAGTTGATGTCCGCCTCGTTGCACAGATTCATGGCCCGGTATATGAAGTCGGGCGAGCATTTGGCCGCCCTCTGCGCCATGGACCGGCGCACCTCGTCGTCGGCCTCGAGCAGGACGATGGTCGTCGGGCTCAGCGACACCATGAGGTCCCTGAAATAGTCGCCCAGCCCCGTCAGGAAGAAGTGCGAGTCGAAGCCGCGGTCGCGGATCTCCTTGTAGATTATCCACGCCTCGAGCGTCTTTCCGGCAAGGAAACAGTCCAGCAACCGGTCGTAATAGTTACGGTCGAGCACGTTGAGGTTGTCGATGGTCGACTGATAGGTGATGTTGCCCCTCGACGAGGCAGCCACCTGATCGAATATCGACAGGGCGTCGCGCATGGCGCCGTCGGCCTTGCGGGCTATGACGTTGAGCGCCGCGGGCTCGGCCGTGATGCCCTCCTGCGAGGCCACGTATCCCAGATGCTCGACCATGTCGCCCACGGTGATGCGGTTGAAGTCGTATATCTGGCAGCGCGAGAGTATGGTGGGGATGATCTTCTGCTTTTCGGTCGTGGCAAGAATGAATATCACGTAGCTCGGGGGCTCCTCGAGTGTCTTGAGGAAAGCGTTGAAGGCCGCCGCCGAGAGCATGTGCACCTCGTCGACGATAAAGACCCTGTATCGGCCCGTCGAGGGGGGCGTCTGCACCTGCTCGACCAGCTGGCGGATGTCGTCGACGCCGTTGTTTGACGCGGCGTCGAGCTCGATGATGTTCATCGAGTTTCCGTCGTTGAACGCGCGGCACGAATCGCACTCGTTGCACGCCTCGCCGTCGGCCGACGGATTCTGGCAGTTGATGGTCTTGGCGAATATTCGGGCGCACGATGTCTTGCCCACTCCGCGCGAACCGCAGAACAGATAGCTGTGGGCCAGACGCCCCGTGGCGATGGCATTCTTGAGCGTCGAGGTGAGGGCGCGCTGGCCCACCACGCTGGCGAATGTCGAGGGGCGATATTTTCTTGCAGAGACGATATACATGAACGCAAAAATAGCTAAAATTCCTCACATTCTCAAAAAGTTTTCGTTAATTCGGGATAATTGACTAATTTTGCGTTATCGAAACACTCTGAATACTCACAGATATGTCAACAACACTGGTAAACACCGATTTCAATTTCCCCGGTCAGACTTCGGTCTATCACGGCAAGGTACGCGACGTCTATAGCATCGGCGACGACCTGCTTGTCATGGTAGCCACCGACCGCATATCGGCATTCGACGTCATTCTGCCCAAAGGCATCCCCTATAAGGGACAGGCACTCAACCAGATAGCCTCGACCATGCTCGACGCCACCGCCGACATCGTTCCCAACTGGAAGATAGCCGTGCCCGACCCGATGGTCACCGTGGGCCGCCGTTGCGAGGGCCTTCGCCTCGAGATGATTATCCGCGGCTATCTGGCCGGCAGCGCATGGCGCGCATACAAGAACGGCGTGCGCGAGATCTGCGGCGTCAAGCTCCCCGAGGGGATGATCGAGAACCAGCGTTTCCCCGAGCCCATCATCACCCCCACCACCAAGGCCGACGCCGGCCACGACGAGGACATCTCGCGCGACGAGGCCATAGCACAGGGCATCGTCACCGCCGAGCAGTTTGACACGATGGCCGCATACACCCGCGCCCTCTTCAAGAAAGGCTCGGAGATGGCAGCCGAGAAGGGCCTCATCCTCGTGGACACCAAATATGAGTTCGGCCTCCACGAGGGCAAGGTGATGCTGATCGACGAGATCCATACCCCCGACTCGTCGCGCTACTTCTATGCCGACGGCTATGAGGAGCGTCTGGCCAAGGGCGAGCCCCAGCGCCAGCTCTCGAAGGAGTTCGTGCGCGAGTGGCTCATGGCCAACGGATTCATGGGCAAGGAGGGCCAGCAGGTGCCCGAGATGACCGACGAGTTCTGCAACGAGGTATCCGAAAGATATATCGAGCTCTACGAGCACATCACCGGCAAGAAGTTCGTCAAGGCCCCCGAGGAGCATCTGGCAGACCGCATAGCCAAGAACGTGCTTGACTGCCTCGCCAATCTCTGACACCATCCCACACCGGCGGCACAGCATGAAAGTCGAGGAGATCACGCCATACGGAGGCGACGACAAGACCGAGCAGGTCAGGGAGATGTTTGACAGCATCGCCCCGGCCTACGACTTCATGAACCGTGCCATGACCCTCGGGCTCGACCACAGCTGGCGGCGCAAGGCCGTGAGCCTGCTCGGACCCGCCGCGAGGTATCCCCGCGTGCTCGACGTGGCCACCGGCACGGCCGACATAGCCCTCAAGCTCGCCGCCGCACACGGCACCCCCGAGATAACGGGCATAGACCTGTCGGAGGAGATGCTGCGCATAGGGCGCGACAAGGTCGCCTCGGCCCGCCTGCCCGAAGGCACCCGCATCACCCTCGAGCAGGGCGACTGCCTCGACCTCAAGTTCGGCGACGCCGAGTTCGACGGAGTCATCTGCGCCTACGGCGTGCGCAACTTCGCCTCGATAGAGACCGGACTGCGCTCGATGTGGCGCGTGCTCAGGCCCGGCGGACGTGTGGTGATACTCGAGCTCTCGACCCCCGGGTCGCCCCTTGTCAGACCGTTCTACAGGCTCTATACGCGCCACGTCATCCCCACGGTGGGACGCATGGTATCCAAGGACGTGCGGGCATACAGCTACCTGCCCGAGTCGATAGCCGCCGTCCCGCAGGGTCAGGCCATGGTCCGGCTGCTGGAACAGGCCGGATTCAGCTCGGCGCGGGTCATCAGCCTGTGCTTCGGAGCCTGTTCGATCTATACCGCCGAAAAGGCATGAAACAAACAAATTCACTAACCAACAAACACACCAGACAAAAATGGCAAATCCCCAGCAACCCCAGAACGAAATCAAGATAGAACTCACACCCGAAGTTGCCAAAGGCATCTACTCGAACCTCGCCGTCATCACCCACGGCCCCAACGAGTTCTTCGTAGACTTCATCACCATGGCACCCAACATGCCTCAGGCAAAGGTGCAGAGCCGCATCATCATGAGCCCCGAGAACGCCAAGAACCTTCTGGGCGCCCTCATGGAGAACGTCAAGAAGTACGAGGCCACCTTCGGCGAGATCCGCCCCAAGCGTCCCGTAGGCAACCCCGGCGGCAACGGCGAGATACCCAACCCCTTCATCAACAGCGGCAAAGCCTAACCCCCGAGCACAATGGCTGACATCCGACCCAACAACCTGACCATCTACAACACCCTGTCGCGCACCAAACAGCCTTTCCGGCCCATCAACGAGGGGCGCGTGGGGATGTATGTGTGCGGCCCGACAGTCTATGGCGACGGCCATCTGGGGCACGCACGTCCGGCCATCACGTTCGACATCCTGTTCCGCTATCTGCAGCACCTCGGATACAAGGTGCGCTATGTCCGCAACATCACCGACGTCGGCCACCTCGAGCACGACGCCGACGAGGGCGAGGACAAGATAGCCAAGAAGGCACGCCTCGAGCAGCTCGAGCCGATGGAGGTGGTGCAGCACTACCTGACACGCTATCACAAGGCCATGGAGGCTCTGGGCGTGCTGCCCCCGTCGATCGAGCCCCACGCATCGGGCCACATCATCGAGCAGATCGAGTATGTCAAGAAGATACTCGACAGCGGATATGCCTACATATCCGAGGGCTCGGTCTATTTCGATGTGCCCAAGTATAACAGAGACCACCGCTACGGCAAGCTCTCGGGCCGCAACATCGACGAGCTCTATGCCACCACGCGCGCCCTCGACGGACAGAGCGAGAAGCACAACCCCGCCGACTTCGCGCTGTGGAAAAAGGCGTCGCCCGAGCACATCATGCACTGGCCCTCGCCGTGGAGCGAGGGATTTCCCGGCTGGCACCTCGAGTGCTCGACCATGAGCGAGAAGTATCTGGGCGAGACATTCGACATACACGGCGGCGGCATGGACCTGATGTTCCCACACCACGAGTGCGAGATAGCCCAGTCTGTGGCCCGCAACGGACACGAGACGGTGCGATACTGGATGCACAACAACATGATAACCATCAACGGCAAGAAGATGGGCAAGAGTCTGGGCAACTTCATCACGCTCGACGAGTTCTTCAACGGCTCGCACCCGCTGCTGACCCAGCCCTATTCGCCGATGACGATCAGGTTCTTCATCCTTCAGGCACACTATCGCGGCACCGTCGACTTCTCGAACGAGGCCCTGCAGGCATCCGAGAAGGCCCTGCAGCGCATGACCGAGGGATACCGCCGCCTGCGCGAGCTGACCCCCTCGGCCACCTCGACGATAGACGTCAGCGGCATCCGCGAGAAGTGCTATGAGGCCATGGACGACGACCTCAATACCCCCGTGCTGATAGCCAACCTGTTTGACGCGCTGCGTCTGGTCAATCAGGTCAAGGACGGCAAGGCGACGGCGACACAGGCCGACATAGACGAGCTGAGAGAGATATTCGACACGTTCCTCGTCGACATCCTCGGCATCCGTACCGAACAGGGCGGAGCCTCGGCCGACGGCGGCGAGTCGCTCAAGCCCTTCGAGGGTGCCGTGGACCTGCTGCTCGAGATGCGCGGCAAGGCCAAGGCCGCCAAGGACTGGGCCACCTCAGACCTGATACGCGACCGTCTGGCCGCTCTCGGATTCACCGTCAAGGATACCCGCGACGGCGCCGAATGGTCTCTCTGACGACAGACAGATATTAAAATTTCAGATGGTCCGGCCGGACCGGGTCAACCGGTTCTGACGGACCATCTTCTTTAACCCGAAAACCAAGACCACACCATGCTGTTCGACCAGCTTTCAGACCTACTCGCATCGTGGGGCATGAGCGCCGACGTGCTCATGCCGTGGACCACCGCCATATCGTCGACACTCTCGCTGGCACTTGCCTATGCCGTCTATCTCGTCATCACCAAGGGTATCATACCCGTGGTGCTGAGGTTCGTGGCATTCACCGAGGCCAAATGGGACGACATACTCTTCAACCCGCCGCTGCTGCGCGTGGTGGCCGAGCTGGCCTTCGTGCTGGTGCTTCAGGCCACGCTGCTGCCGTCGCTGACGGGCTACGTCACCCTGCACGGCATCGCCACGGTGGGGTGCCGCGTGGCCATCGTGTGCGTGATAGTACACCTGATAAACAGGTTTCTGGTGGCCGTCTACGACATGCTGGCGTCCGAGTCGACCGGCAGGGTGTCGTCGCTCAAGGGCATATTGCAGATGCTTCAGGTGGTGTCGATATGCATAGGCATCATCATAGTCATCTCCATACTGGCCGACAGGAATCCCGTGACCATCATCACCGGACTCGGAGCCGCCGCCACGGTGCTGATGCTGGTGTTCAAGGACTCGATAATGGGTGTAGTGGCCGGGGTGCAGCTGACCCTCAACGACATGCTGCGCCCGGGCGACTGGATCACCGTCCCCGCCCGGCACATCAACGGCACCGTGCTCGAGGTGGGCCTGACCACGGTCAAGGTCAAGAACTTCGACAACACCATAGTCACGGTGCCTCCATACTCGCTGGTCAGCGAGTCGTTCCAGAACTGGCGCGGCATGTCCGATTCGGGTGGCCGACGGGTCAACCGCTCGTTCACCATAGATGTCAACTCGGTCACGTTCTGCACGCCCGAGATGATAGAGAGCTTCCGCGGCGAGGAGTGGGGACGCCGCCTCGACCCCGAGAAACAATACGTCAACCTGACACTGTTCCGCCACTATCTCGAGCACTATATCTCGACCCTGCCGCAGCTCAACAACAGTGACGGGATGCTCTACATGGTGCGCGAGCTCGCCCCCACCCCGCAGGGCATACCCCTCGACCTCTACCTGTTCACCTCGCTGACCTCGTGGAAGCCCTACGAGCACTTTCAGGCCGGCATCATGGACCACATCGTTGCCTCGGTGCACCGCTTCGGGCTGCGCATATATCAGGCTCCATCGGGACTCGACTTCAGGCCGCAGGCATAAAAAAACAGTTTTTTCTGTAACAAAATCCGTGCAGCGGCGGTCATACGTAGAAAAAAGCCACTCCCGACGACGTGATGGCCATGTACAAGAAAACAAAATAGACCTATCCCGTCCACAATAAAGGGCTGACCATAAACAACTCGCGACCGGGAGGCGTTATATGTGAAACAGACCAAAACGTCGGCGATTCCGCAATTGCTTGTTTCGGAAAAACTGACTAATTTTGCATCTGAATCACGTTTTAACACCGCCATCATTATGAAATGCCGCCTTAAAGCGCTATCCGTCACATTGTTATCGGCACTGATGTCTGCTGTCTGCGCATCGGGTGCCGAACCGTCGGCCCCTACCGTCGAACCGGGGTCGGTACTCACCCTCGAGCAATGCCGCTCGCTGGCCATGGGCAACAACAAGCTGCTCAGGCAGGCCGCCGAGGAGATACGTGCAGCCAAATACCAGAAAGACGAGGCGTTTGCCGCATACCTCCCCTCGATCGACTTTGCCGGAGGCTATATGTATAATCAGAAAAAACTCTCGATGTTCGATTCGGACCAGCTGCTGCCGGTCAAGACGTTCAACCTCGAGAAGCAGGGCTATGAGTTCCAGATAGTCAAGAACCCGATGACCGGAGAGCCCATCACCGTCAACGGCCAGCCCGTGCCCGAGCAGGTCGCCTACCTGCCCAAGGATGCGCTGACATACGACATCCACAACGTATTTTTCGGAGCCGTCACGCTGACCCAGCCCATATTCATGGGCGGCAAGATCGTGGCCATGAACAAGATAACCGGCTATGCCGAGGAGCTGGCACGCGCCAAGCGCAACAATCAGGCCCGCGACATAGTCTATGCCGTCGACGCCGCCTACTGGCAACTGGTATCGCTCAAGGCCAAGCAGCGTCTGGCGGTGAGCTATGTCAACCTGCTCGACACCCTGCGCCACAACGTCGACCTGATGCTGCAGCAGGGAGTGGCCACGAGGCGTGACCTGCTCACGGTCGACGTCAAGCTCAACTCGGCCAAGGTGGACCTGACCAAAGTAGACAACGGCCTGTCGCTGTGCCGCATGGCGCTGGCGCAGTTGTGCGGATTTCCCATCCATACCCCCTATACGGTGGCCGACGAGGACGCAGCCGCCCTCGACAACGAGAACCTGATACGCGAGGCCACCTCGGACAAGCAGATAGACATGGGCGAGGTCTATGCCCGCCGCGACGACCTGCGCCAGCTCGAGCTGGGAGTGCAGATATTCAAGCAGAAGGAGAATGTGGCCCGCTCGGCCATGATGCCCAATCTGGCACTGGTGGGCGCATACTCGTTCTCGAACCCCAATCTCTTTGACGGATTCAAGAAACGATTCAACGGAGCGTTCTCGGTCGGAGCGATGCTCACCATACCCATCTGGCACTGGGGCGGCAACTACAACAAGCTGCGCGCCGCCAAGGCCCAGACCAACTCGATGCGCATGGAGCTCGAGAATGCCAAGGAGATGATAGACCTGCAGGTGAGTCAGGCCACGTTCAAGGCCAGCGAGGCCGTCAAGACCCGCACCATGACGGAGTCGAATCTGGCCGAGGCCGACGAGAACCTGCGCTGCGCCACCATCGGATTTCGCGACGGCGTGATGACCGTGGACAACGTGATGGAGGCCCAGACCGCTTGGCTCAAGGCCCACAGCGAGGACATTGATGCACGCATCGACCTGTATCTCTGCGACGTATATCTCGCCAAGGTGCTTGGCACATTATCAACATCAGAAATTCAATGAGCTATGAAAGATAACAATCAGCCTCAGCAGACAGCAGAGCAGAAAGAAAACAAGGTGCTGCTCGTCTCGATGTGCCTCCTCGTGGTGGCAGTGATCGTTTTGGCCATTATAGGCTTTGTGTTTCTCGACAAGCCCGACGTGATAGTCGAAGGGCAGGCAGACGCGACATCCGTGCGCATATCGGGCAAGCTGCCCGGCCGCGTGGTCGAATTCTATGTCCGCGAGGGAGATCAGGTGCGCAAGGGCGACACCCTTGTCCACATA
Organism: Bacteroidales bacterium M8; assembly: GCA_001689495.1. Taxonomy (GTDB): domain Bacteria; phylum Bacteroidota; class Bacteroidia; order Bacteroidales; family Muribaculaceae; genus Duncaniella. Next base: position 54,586 of record LUJS01000037.1, read on the forward strand.
CACTCGTCGCTGGCCGAGGCCAAACTGATGCAGGCACAGGGCATGGAGACCGTGGCCCGCACTCAGGAGAACAAGGTTGACGACGGAACCCGTCCACAGATCATCGCCACGGCCAAGCAGATGGCCGCTCAGGCCGAGGCTGCGGTGACGATAGCCGAAAAGACATACCGACGCATGGAGAACCTGTTCAAGGAGGGCGTCGTGTCCGAGCAGAAGCGCGACGAGGCCAAGGCCGCATACGATGCCGCCGTCGCCGCACACAAGGCGGCCCTGAGTCAGGTGAGCCTGGCCGAACAGGGCGCCCAGAAGCAGGACAAGGAGAGCGCCGCAGCCATGGTCAACGTGGCCAAGGGTGGCGTGGCCGAGGTGGAGAGCGTGCTCGAGGACCAGTATCTCACGGCTCCCTGCGACGGCCAGATAGACCAGATATATCCCGAGGAGAGCGAGCTGGTGATGATGGGCGCCCCGATAATGAGCCTGCTGCGTCTGGACGACAAGTGGGTCACCTTCAACGTGCGCGAGGATCTGCTCAAGGACATGCCCCTCGGAGGCGAGATCGAGATCATGATACCCGCTCTGGACAAGAAGAAGGCCAAGGCCCGCATCTACTACTCGCGCGATCTGGGCAGCTATGCCACTTGGCAGGCCACCAAGACCGTGGGCCAGTGGGACTCGAAGACATTCGAGATCAAGGCCCGCACCATCGACTCGATACCCGAACTGCGTCCGGGCATGACGATCATCTATCTCAAGAAATAACAACAGTCCCGCAGGACCCTCCGCAGGGCCGGTGAGACAACACTAAATCAAACGGTTATGTTAGCATCGCTTCGCCGCGGCATACGCACGCTCTGCTCGCGCAGGATCTACCTCTTCATGATGGTGATCGTGCCGATGTTCGGTGCCTTCTTCTTCCTGAACCTGATGGATGAGGGACTGCCGCTCAAGGTGCCCGTGGCCATGGTTGACATGGACCACTCGTCGATGTCGCGGCGCATCACGCGCTCGCTCAAGGCCGGCGAACTCATAGACATCTCGGCCGACGTCGAGAGCTTTCACGAGGCGATGGAGATGGTGAGGACCGGCAAGACGTTCGGATTCTTCTACATTCCGGCCGATTTTCAGGAGAACGCGCTGAGCGGGCGCACGCCCACGCTGTCGTTCTTCAGCAACATGAGCATCTTCGTGCCCGGCACGCTGTCGTTCAAGGGATTCAAGACCGTGGCCGTGACCACGTCGGGGTCGATAGTCGAGGCCACGCTGACGTCGACCGGCATCGGTAGCGCCATAAACGGCTCGGAGATGCTGATGCCGCTCAGGCTGGACACGCACCCCATAGGCAACCCGTGCACCAACTATTCGGTCTATCTCTCCAACTCGTTTCTGGCGGGCCTCATCGCCCTGCTGGTGATGGTGGTGACGGTGTTCTCGATAACCTCGGAGATAAAGCACCACACGTCGCCCGAATGGCTCGACACGGCCCGCGGCTCGATTGTCGTGGCTCTGGCCGGCAAGCTGCTGCCCCAGACCGTGATATTCTCGGCCATGGGCATAGGGATGCAGGCAGTGATGTACGGGTTCCTGCACTTCCCGATGAACTGCCCGGCATGGCACATGATTCTGGCCATGATACTGCTCGTGGTGTCGTCGCAGGCGTTCGGCCTGCTGGTGGTCGAGATAGTGCCCAACGTGCGCCTGTCGCTCATTCTGGTCAGCCTCACGGGCATCCTGTCGTTCTCGATAGCCGGATTCTCGTTCCCCGTCGAGAAGATGTATGGCGCCATCGGAATCTTTGCCTACATTCTGCCCATCAGATATTATTTCCTCATATACATCGACCAAGCACTCAACGGACTGCCGCTCTATTATTCGCGCATATACTATGTCGTGATGCTGGGCATGTCACTGTTGCCCGTGGTCGGACTGGGCCGCCTCAGGCGCATCTGCCTCAGGCCCGTGTATGTGCCTTAAAAAGTTTACAACGATGAAATGGCTTAAAGATTTCTATAGGGTCTGGCGGCACGAATGCCTGCTCACGTTCACCGACATCGGTGTGCTGCTGTTCTTCTTCGCCCTGCCGCTGGGATACCCCATCATATATACCCTCATCTACAATCCCGAGGTGGTCAAGGAGATTGACACCGTGCTCGTAGACCACTCGCGCACGGCCGAGAGCCGCGAGCTGGCCCGCACGCTCGACGCCACGGAGTCGATGCATATCGTCGGATATGCCGCAGACATGGCCGAGGCCCGCAGGGCTTGGGCCGAGAAGAAGTGCTATGCCATCATCGAGATTCCGTCAGACTATGCCCGCAAGATAGGCTCGGGCGGACAGGGTGTCATATCATACTATCAGGACATGTCACTGCTGCTGCGCTATCGCCAGAACCTGCTGTCGCTGACCAGCGTGCAGATGCACGAGGCCCAGACCCTCACGGCCAAGCGCGTGGCCACGATGGGCGGAGGCCTCGCCACGGTGGTGAGCGGCCTGCCCGTCAACACTCAGGCCAACTCGATAGGCGACAGCTCGCAGGGATTCGCATCGTTCATCATCCCGGGCATCGTCATACTGATATTGCAGCAGGGCATGCTCATGGGCATCGCCATGATCGCCGGCACGAGGCGTGACCGCCGCCGGCTCGACCCCGAGGGCATGGACCGCACCGAGGCCGGCGCGGGTGCCGTGGCCACCGTGCTGGGACGCTCGGCCTGCTATGTCATGCTCTACATACCGATGGCATATTATGTCATGTCCATCGTCCCGGCCATCTTCGACCTGCCGCAGATGGGCAGCGTGCGCGACTACATGCCCTTCATTCTGGTCATGCTCATCGCCACCAGTTTCCTCGGACAGACCCTGCAGATATTCGTGCGCGAGCGCGAGACGTCGATGGTGCTCATAGTGTTCACCTCGGTGTTCTTCCTGTTCCTGTCCGGACTGACGTGGCCGAGATATGCCTTCTCGCCCTTCTGGATGGCCGTGAGCGACCTCGTGCCCGCCACGTGGGGTGTCGAAGGGTTTGTGCACATCAAGGCCAACGGAGCCGATTTACCGGACATCAGCCGCTATTTCTGGGCGCTCTGGATTCTGTCTGGCGCATACTTCGTGACAGCCGTGCTGATAAGACATTTCACCGCCCCCTCGCGTCGCGAGATTCCCGATACCGCCGAAGCCTGAAAAGACTGCCAAGATAAGCGTGGCGGCCTGCATGGATGAAATTCCATACAGGCCGCTGTCTTGTCGTGCAATAAATGGATTACCGAATCAGAGCATCTGCAGTGCCTGAAGCATCTCGAGAGCGTCGAGGCGCGAGAGCGAACGGCGCTGGCTGAGGGCCGATGCGAAGTCGTGAGCCACGGTGTGGACGCCACGGTGGGTGAAGACACGGGTCAGATAGTTGATGTTCTTGTCGAATATCGCATCAATCTCGTCCTGATCGAGCTGGCAGGCCTCGGTACCCTCCTCGACGGCAAGGGCGTGCAGAGCATCGCGCACGTCGTCGGGGAGGCCGGTGTGACGGTTGACGAGATAACGGCACAGCAGATTGGCCGTGACCATGGCGATGCCGAGATTATAGTTCTTCAATATCTGGCGCCATGCGGTCTTGGCCGAGACGCCCGGATTGCCCGCGAAAAAGAATTCGGGGGCAAGTGTCATGGTCTGCGAGCCCTCGGGACCGTCGAGCGAGATAGCCGAAAGGATATCCTCGCCGTCAAAAACCACAAGGCTTATGGCCATGCCGGCCGCGCCATAGCAGCGGTCGGTCTCATCGGTATATCTTAGTTTTTCCATAACTTTAAAACGTGCCCGGGGGGAGATTAGTTGACTACAAGAATTTTTGTTGCCACGGCCCCCTTAGAAGAGGTCTCGGAGCCTGATGACGCAAGGACGTAGTAGACGCCCGAACGCACGCGGCTACCGTTCATGTTGCATCCGTCCCACATGGCCATGCCGCCCTCTGAGGTCGTCTGGTAGACCAGATGCATGTCGGCGTCGACAATCTTGACCATCGAGCTGTCCATGAGTCCGGTGATGGTGATCCAGCCGGTATACTCGGGCGTGACGGGGTTGGGATAGGCATAGACCTCGGAATAGTCCTCGGCCGCGGGCCCCGATGTGGTCGAGAGCTCGAACAGACCGCTCATGGTGGCCACGAACACCGAGTTTGACTCGGGGTCGACGTGCAGTCCTGTGATGGTGTTGACGGGTAGGGGAGAGTTGGATGTGTTGTAGACTGCGAGTATCTCGTCGCCATCCTCGCTGACCAGATAGAGCCCCGAGTTCTCGGTGCCTATCCACTTGCGGTTTGAGTGGTCTACGGCCATGCAGAGTATCTTGTCGCTCTCGAGCAGATAGTCGGCCAGATTGGTGCCGTCGTTGCGGGGCACCTTGATGCGGTTGACGACAAACGAGGTCGTCATCGCCGTGGCCGGATTGGGCACCGACACGACACCACTGGTGGTGCCGAACCATACATGCCCGCGCTGATCCTCTATGGCACAGATCCAATGGTCGGGAGCAAAGGATTTTCCATCAGAGTCCGAGACATTGCTCCATCCGACATGCTTGTGGCCCGAGGTATCTGAAATAGTACCATTGTGCTGCAGCACCTCGAGGGCATAGGCTCCGTACGAGTCATACGCGAATATCAAATTGCTCTTTTTGCATATCAGAAGGTGTATGTCCTTGGATTTGATATTTCCGCCGAAATTCACGCTTACCCAGTCTCCGGAGGTTATTTTAGACAAATCGCCTTTCAGCTTGGCCGCCGGTAGCATCGATATTACAGAGCCGCCAAAAGAAGCCGTCCAAAGATTTCCCTGATGGTCAATTTCAACAAATGTCGTGCTGATGCCCCACTGTCTATGGATATTCGAGTTTGTATCGTCAAACTTGGCTATTTCCTTACCGTTATCCACGACATAAATACCCTCTACGGCCGATGCGATGTAGAGTCTGTCGGGATTGTCCGGAGCCTGACATATCCATGTGGGCGAAAATATGCGTTTTCCCATTTTTCTCTGACTCTCTATGGCCATAGGAGTTATGGCCGAGACATCATCAGGATCTATATTGGTGAATACTCCGTCCCGATAAATATTTGCAAGCAACGGAACCTCAAAAAAATCTCCCTTGCCTGAAGGGTGGTATTGCGACTGTCCGATGTTCGATACAATGAATCCGTTATCCGCCGGATAGATGCGGCAGATTTTGGAGAATGTCGTAGCCTCTGACAGCGATGACTTCTCGCGCATCACGGTCAGGGACCCGTCGGCCGACAGGCGGTATTGTCCGATACCATCATCATCTCCCGCCCAGAAACCCTGTTCCGGTCCACGGCGTGTCGAAACAACATCGTCCCTGAGATCTTCGGGGAGTGCGTAGCGAGATGAATCCAGAACACCATCCTTATCCGCATGCAAGAGTAATCCACCCTTTGTTTTGAAATATATACCACCATCTTCGGCAGGCATCAGTTCATGTACCCCATGTCCTAATTCAGAATAAACAGTCCAATAATTCAAATCCGTATTATCCTGATTGACACGTAGCATCCTGACATTGCCCCACTGGGTCACGGCCACAACATTCCCATCAAGCGGGGTGAGATTCTCAAACCGGTGTCCGGCATCCTCCTTGAGCACCCTGAAGTTGTCAAACTTGTGTATCTTGTCGCCATATGTATGGAAGATTATAGGAGAGGCCTCGATGTCAAATCCGCTCGGTATCATAACTATGCCACCGTCAAGCGCGGCCATCGACAGAATGCCGTGGCCGTTATACACGCCCGACTCCTTGACCTCGTGACGTTTCTCGTCGAATATGACCAGACCGAAGTCGGTGGCGACATAGATCAGATTGTCGTGAAACACGACGTCATTCACGCCCTTATCGGCGTTGACGGTGGCATCCTTGATCTCTGACAGATTCACTATCGTGCCGTCGTCCTCATAGACAAGGTCGATATTCGAGTTGTCATAGACCACGGCAAGATAGCGTGCCGCATGATTGAAGTAGAGCTTTGAGATTGTAAAGTCGGACAGATCACGCCCGTACTCGTAGGTGCGAGTCTCGTCAGACTTCTTGTCATACGAGTTCAGCCGTCCGCCGGTGACGTACCACACGCTGCGGTCGGTTTCGAGTATTTCCGAGAACTCGCCGGATACCGGATAGGATTTCCACGACCCGGTGGCGATGGCTCCGTTCAGGGCCACTCCGCCGAACGAGAGGAGAGTGAGAATGAGTATGTAAATTCTTTTGAGCATTAATTTGCGGTTATCTTGGTGATATAAGGTATTCTACAAGTTTTGCAGTGGCCCGGCCGCGATGCGAGATGGCGTTCTTGGCGTCGGGGGTCATGAGGGCAAACGATATTTCCGACTCCACGGGACGGAACACGGGGTCATAGCCGAATCCGCCGTCGCCTTCGGGGACCTCGAGTATCTCGCCTTCGACCTTGCCGGTAAAAGTCTTCTCGACGCCGTCGAGAATGAGGGCTATGACCGTCACGAATCTTGCCGTGCGCACGGACTGCCCTTTCATGTTCTCGAGCAACAGAGCCATATTTGCCGCACTGTCATGGCCGGGGCCGGCATAACGGGCCGAATATACCCCCGGAGCACCATCCAGAGCATCGACCATCAGGCCCGTGTCGTCGGCAAAACAGTCATAGCCGTAATGCTCCCTGACATAGCGGGCCTTCATCAGGGCATTCCCCTCGAGCGTATCGGCTGTCTCGGGTATATCCTCGTGACACCCTATGTCGTCGAGCGACAACACCTTGAACCGGTCTCCGACTATGCGCCGCAGCTCCGAAAGCTTATGTTTGTTGTTGGTGGCAAATACTATTTCCTGCATAATATATTATAACGGAATTCGATAGCTTTTATTTTGACCGTTGGCAAAAAACACCCCTGTCCGCATTTCTGTGTGGAACAGGGGTGTATGTATAGACTTTCAGTCAGCCGGGCCTAATGCTTCATGGCCTCGGTGATGAAATGGGTCAGCTCTTCTTTTGTCATGAAGCCCACTGATGTGATTACGCTGCTGTCGGGCATGAGCACGGACACCTGCGGTATGGACGACACGCCAAACTGTACGGCTGCGGCGGGTGCCTTGTCCACGTCGACAGACAGGAACACGGCCTTGCCGGCAAAATCGCCTGCGACATCATGGAACACCGGCGCGAACTTGCGGCACGGAGGACACCAGATGGCATTAAAGTCTATGACTATGGGCAGTTTGGCATCGGGTGAGATCACGCCGTCGGTTGCTTCGATCACAACCTCGGCTGTGGGAGCAGTATCGGTCGAGGCCTGTGCCTCGGCGCCGATCGTGTCCTTGGAACTTGAGTCGGCCGCTGTGCAACCGACAATCAAAACCGCCAGGACGGAAAGAGACAGAATTCTTGGCAGCATAGTCTGATGGGCTTTGTGGAAAATATTATATAGTTTTTTGAGCTTGGAGTCTAAGGAGAGCCGAAATCAGGTTCTCAATTCTTTAAACCTTCAAGTTTCGGTTTTTGTTCTTTTGACTCCAAGCTTTAAACTATATTCAGAGTACAGAGGCGAGGGCCTCGTTGGTCTTGAGGACGGCAGCGGCGCTCTTGTCGAAGAGTTCCTTCTCCTCGGGATTGAGGTTGAACTCGACGATGCGCTCGATGCCGTTGCGGCCGATGATTGCGGGAACGCCGATGCAGAGATCCTTGTGTCCGTACTCGCCGTCGAGCAGGGCCGAGCAAGAGATGAGCTTCTTCTCGTTGTGGAGAACGGCCTTGACCATCTGTGCTCCTGCCGCACCGGGTGCATACCATGCCGAGGTGCCGAGGAGTTTGGTCAGCGTTGCGCCGCCCACCATTGTGTCTGCAGCGACCTTGTCGAGAGTCTCCTTGTCGAGATACTCCGATGCGGGCACGCCGCGATATGCGGCATAGCGTGTCAGGGGGATCATAGTGGTGTCACCGTGACCGCCGATGACGATGCCCTCGACCTCGGTGGCGTTGGCGCAGAGAGCCTGCGAGAGGAAATATTTGAAGCGTGCGCTGTCGAGTGCGCCGCCCATGCCGATGATACGGTTCTTGGGGAGACCGCTCACCTTGTGGATGAGGTAGGTCATGGTGTCCATCGGGTTGGAGATACAGATGATGATGGCGTTGGGAGAGTGGGCGAGAATCTGGTCTGTGACGCTCTTGACGATACCGGCGTTTACTCCGATGAGCTCCTCGCGGGTCATGCCGGGCTTGCGGGGGATACCCGAAGTGATCACGACCACGTCACTGCCCTCGGTGGCGGCATAGTCGTTGGTGACACCGCGCAGAACGGTGTTGAGGTTGAGGATGGATGCTGTCTGCATGATGTCCATCGCCTTGCCCTCCGAAACACCTTCCTTGATGTCGAGGAGAACGACCTCGTCGGCGATACCGCAGGTTACCAATACATTTGCACATGTTGCGCCTACGTTACCGGCGCCTACTACTGTTACCTTTGACATATTGTATCTATATTTGATTTTCGAACGCAAAATTAATGAAAAATTTCCATAATCAATATTTTTTCGTCCTTATTTTTCTATTTACCCGCGCCATTGTTTTTCAGATACGACAGGTTTCAAAATCATTGCATCCGATAATGGCCGCGGCCTCCGAATACGAACTGTAGTGCGATCCGTAGACCTGTCGCATTCCGGCAAGCATAAGCAGTTCAACCATTGCATCCTTCATGCCCTCAAGCGTATCACGGCTCGCCTTTCTCGGTAGGCAAAATATCCGCCCGGGATATGATTGCATCAGCTCGGCCTTGACCTGCTCGTCGTCCGTGGCCAGATAGAACCTCACAGTGTCGTCAGCCGCGATTTCGCGTTCGATCTTTTCCTTGAATAATTCCAAAGGGCTCATCTCTATGCTGGTCGTATTGTCAGTACGACGTATGTGCAGCCCCACCTTGCAGTCTCCGACGTCTGCTTTCAGACGATCGAGCCGCCCGATGATGTCGGCCGAAGGCTTGAGAACACGTCTGTATTCCTCGGGGTCGAAGCAGTAAAAATCATAGCCTGATACAAAATACAAATCACCGTCGTGAGACCTGACCGCCTCCGCAAGTTTTGTCTTGGACTCATATAACGGAAGGTTTGCCGGCACGTCAAAAAAACATCTCTCGAATCTGAATGACTGATAGATACGCGACAAATACAGATTCTTTTTTCTCGGCAAACTGTATTTTAATGCAAATTCCGCATATCCCGGTTCCATCAGCTTGACAGGCAGACATTTAATATCGAACAGATCCTCATAGCCTGCGTTCAGGCCGTCATCTCTCATCCATACGATCTCGACATCGCGGTCGGTATCACGGGCGAGCGTGATGCCTGACATCAAGGCTCGCATGCGGTTTGCCAGCCCTCCGGCCGGACAGACGACTATCTTGTGTCTCATTTCCATTTTATCTGAATGCTTTGCGGACACTGTGGCTGACGGCGGTGCAGCCGATGGCGGTGACGGCGAGGGTAATGACCAATGCCCAGAGCAGGGTGGGCCAGAGCGGGGCGCCCGACGTGCCTATGGCGGCCAGCGAGGGGTGCCACCATGCCGAGACTGCGGCAAGTATAACCGATGCGGCCACCAGCACCCCGGCGTTGACGCAGGCTATAAGACGCCAGTAGACCGCCGATACCGCCCGGGGTGTATAGCCGAGCAACAGCAGGTCGTGTATCTTGTCGCGGTTTTTCTGCAACAACAGGTAGACGCTCAGCACCAGTATGAACACCGCAAGCAGGCTTATCACCGCTCCGATGCCGACGACGACCGCCGTTGCGAGTCCCAGAAACCACGCCATCTTGCCTCCGGCATCGCGGTCGCCGGCGGCCTCATAGCCATGCTCCTCGAGATACCTGTCGGCCTCGGGGTCTCCGGCCCGACGCAGCTTGACGATGAGCCTTGAGGGATCTGACGGCGTCTGTGACGCGAATCTGGCATTGGCCCAGTCCATGAAGGCCGAGGGGACGGCGATGGTGTTGAGGCGCGACGAGAATCCCACGATACGGGCATCAATCCATTCCTGCTTGCCGTTGCCGCTGAGCGAGAACCGCAGGGGCAGGGTGGCAATCATCTCCTCTGACACCTGCGGCAGTCCGCGCGCCGAGGCATACCCGAAGTTATAGAGAGTGAGATAATCCTTTGATATAATCACCGGCAGTGGTTGCCCGGACGAGGGGTCGTATGTGTCCCATCCGCGGGGCGAGACGTCAAAGAACTCGTCGGGAATCGACTCGAGAAACAGCGACGTATAGATGCGCTGCCCGCCTATGCCGATGCTGAGCGAGACATTGAAGTCGGCGGCCTGAAACGCCCCGACCTCTGCCGCCCACGGCTGTGCGGCTATCTCCTCGCGCTCGGTCGCCGAGAACGGGGTGGCGCTCCTGACCCCACTGACCTTCTTGGATATGATCAGATAGTCGGACGATATGAACGAGTCGCTGTCAGACGACACGGCCGATATGTCCCTGTAAAACTGAATGGCCACGATGACGATGAGCAGGCCTGTCAGATTGGCCAGTATGTATCCCACGGTCTGGGCAGGGCTGACATTGCGGCGCAGTAAACGGCTTATCATAGTTTCAGTAATTTATACTCGGCCAGCGACAGCTTGTTGCCGACCGAGGTGGCTATCACCGCCGCATCGCGGGCCGCGGTCTCCTCTGTTATCATGGCCGCCACGGCGGCGTTGTTGCGGGCATCGAGGTGGCTGACGGGCTCGTCGACCAGCAGGAAGTCATAGGGCTGGCACAGGGCGCGTATTATGGCCACCCTCTGCTGCTGTCCCACCGAGAGCAGTCCGGCGGGCGAGTCGGCCTTGTGGCCTATCTCGAGCCTCTCGAGCATACGGCGTATCTCGGCCTCGGTGCGAAAGTCGGTCAGGCGGTTCTTTATCAGTATGTTGTCCATGGCCGTAAGCTCGGGAAACAACCTCATCTCCTGCGGCAGGTATGCCAGAGCTCGGCATCTCAGCTCGCACCAGCGGTCCATGCCGAATGTCGACGTACTCGTGCCGTCCATCAGTATCTCGCCGTCAAAGTCTGTCCTTGCCCCGTATATGAACGAGCACAGGCTCGATTTGCCAGTACCGCTCTCGGCCTCTATCAGATACGCCCCGGGGCGATCGAACGTCACCTCGTCGCGCAGCCATATCTCCGACCCGCTCACGGGCGGCTCGTTCTCGCTGCCTCTGAATACCTGCGGCAACACGCGCCGCAGGGTGATTTTGCCGATCATAGCAGGACCGAAAGCAGATTGAGCAGCACGGATCCCTCCGAGCCGGGGAGCGAGACCACGAGATTGCCCTCGGCATCGCCCACCGTGGCCTCCATGTTCAGGCCCCAAGCCGGCAGGCCGGGTCCGAGAGGCGCGAGAGAGGGCAGGCTGATACGCGCCGCGCCGTTTTTGCCCGTAAACTGGGGCGCGAGCGAGTTGTCGCCCGTGTCGGAGAACGGATTGTTAGAGATGGCAAAATAACCATCCACGTTGCCCAGATGCAGATTCATGCCATACTGTCTTATCGACATGATGCCGGTCTTCGCGTCGACCTCGGGCTTGATGCCGGCAGTGAAGCACATCGTGCGCACGGTGCCAAGCAGTTTGTCAATCTTGTCCTGAGGCATGTGGGCCAGCAGAACGAAATTCCAGTTGCCCGGGTCTATGTCAGCAAACGCCTGCGAGTCGGCGGGCGAGGCCGCCAGCATCACGGTTCCGTCGATGGCCGCCAGATAGGGCATGGCCACTGACATCATGGCCTGTGTCTGAAAGTCGCCCGTCAGCATGGCCAGACCGGCTATATGCGACCAGTCAAACTCGGGTGTCAGTCCGGCGCCCACGGCCACGGTCGGATCCGAGGCGACGTATGCCAGCACGGCGGGATTGATGGGCTGCAGACCCTTGAGGGGCACTTTCTCGCCGTCGCCCTTCATTTGGGTCCACGCCACAGCCAGCTTGCCCTCGGGCATAGTCATGCCCGCAGTGTTCCACACACCCTCGAGAGCGGCGTCGCGGCCACCCTTGACATCAAACTTGCCAGACAGCACGGCGACATTGACAGGCGCCTCGCCCTCAAGCATGCGCTCTATGCCCGGCACCTTCTTGATGGACAGTTGGTCTGCCGCCTTGAGCAGCTCCTTCACCCCCTTGGCGGCGGTCGGATTCTCGTCCGTCAGCCAGACCTGAGTGTCGGAGGCCACCACGGACGTACGGGGTTCGAGTGTGCCCACATGCATGCCCTCGGCATCATCGCCCCAGACTATGCGGTCGCCGCAAGCCTCACGGAAAGCTTCGAAACCCGAAATGCCGAACGTGGCGTATGCCTCGCCGGCCGCCGTAGACACCACGACCACATGCTCCATGTCGGCAATGTCGTTTGCGTCGAGCCTGCCCACGACACCGAATATCCTGTCGGCCTTGGTGTTTATCTTCCCTTGCAGGGCGTCGTCATACTCAACGCCGTCGGCGGTGAATCTGACACCGGCATCACCGCACACGGCGCGCAGGTCAACGGTCGCCACCAGCTTCGAATCGGCCGGGACGGTATCAAGCAGCTCGACGTTCTTCGTACACGACGACAGCGCGGCCAGCATCAGCGTAATCGCTCCCAGCGACAATATTTTGAATAGTCTCATTTTATAAAATGGTTTTAGTCAGGTATAATCAACGTGCAAATATAACTAAAAATCCCCACCCGCCCAAAAGCAAAAACACATCATTTTTTCTCCATTCCGTGATTTGTGGAGATTCCGTTCCTTGATTTGTGGAGTTTTCGTTCCTTGATTTGTGGAATTGTGGGGTGGGGCGGGGGCGGGAATGGGGGTAGGAGGTGGCTTTGGCATTTTTTAACCATAACGGGCAGGGGTCGTTGGCTTTTTTTCTTTAACTTTGCCAATTGTAAACTGTCATTCCATCACTTATCATCAGCATATATGTTTTCCTTTAAGGAATTTGCCTCAAGTCCGCAATTCTTCCTCCTCGCAGGCCCATGTGTCATCGAGGGCGAGAAGATGGCAATGGAGATAGCCGAGGCATGCATCAGGGCTACCGAGGCCCTGTCGATACCATACGTATTCAAGGGCTCTTACCGCAAGGCCAACCGCTCGCGCATCGACTCGTTCACCGGCATCGGCGACCACGAGGCGCTGCGCATACTCTCGAAGGTGCGCGAGACATTCGGCGTCCCCGTGGTGACCGACATCCACACCAACGAGGAGGCCCGCATGGCCGCCGACTATGTCGACGTGCTCCAGATTCCGGCCTTCCTGTGCCGCCAGACCGAGCTGCTCGTGGCCGCCGCGCGCACGGGCCGCGCCGTCAACATCAAGAAGGGTCAGTTCCTGTCGCCCGAGGCCATGAAATATGCCCTCCAGAAGGTGCGCGACGCCGGCAACGACAACGTGGCGCTGACCGAGAGGGGCGTCACCTTCGGCTATCAGGACCTTGTCGTGGACTATCGCGGCATACCCGAGATGCAGGCATTCGGCGCGCCGGTCATACTCGACGTGACCCACTCGCTGCAGCAGCCCAACCAGACCGCCGGCGTGACGGGCGGCCGTCCCGAGCTGATAGACACCATAGCCTGCGCAGGCGTGGCCGTGGGGGCCGACGGCATATTCCTCGAGACTCACCCCAACCCCGCCGAGGCCAAGAGCGACGGTGCCAACATGCTGCCGCTGCACCGCTTGCCCGAACTGCTCGGACACCTTGCCGCCATCCGTGAAACCATCAACAGATTCTGACATAAAAAATTGACAATGAATATCCGACAAATCGCCCTGACTCTGGTTCTGGCGCTTGCAGCCATGCCGGCGGCAATGGGTCAGAGCTATAGCGACCCCATGTCCGACGCCCTGCTCAGGGCATACGACCAACTGCTCGACGAGGATCCCCGAGACCCGGAGACACTCTTCAGACGCGCATCGCTCTACTATAAGAACAACGACTACATCCGTGCCCTCGACGACCTGAACACCGCCATCAAGTATTTCGGCTCAGACCAGTCCGACGAGCGCGGACAGGCCGTGGGCATGAGGGCCAACGTGCTGATGGCCATGCACAAGTACGATCAGGCCCTGACCGACCTCGACGAGCTGCTGGCCGCCGAGCCGATGAACTATACCCTGATCTACGAGCGCGGCACGGCCAACTACGAGCTGGGCAAGTATGCCGACGCCAAGCGCGACTTCAACACCATGCTGCGCCTCAACTCGCGCAGTCAGGAGGCAACGCTGGGTCTGGCGCGCGTGGCCGTCAAGGAGAACAACCTCGGCACCGCCAACGAGCTGGCCGACCGTGCCGTGGCCATGACCCCCAACGACTCGCGTATCTACATACGCCGCGCCTCGGTGCGCACCCTGATGGGCAACCGCTCGGGCGCCGTCGACGACTACATCACGGCCATCTCGCTCGACTCTGACAACACTCCGCGCGCCCTCTCCGAGCTCGTGTCCATCTCGCGCTCGGACTATCCCACCGTCATCTCCGGACTCTCGTCGGCCATCGCCAAGGCCCCCAAGAACGGCATGTTCTACTTCATCCGCGCCATGATAGCTCAGGGCCACTGCAACTATCTGGCAGCCATCGCCGACTATGACCGCATCATCAACGAGGGGCTCGACACCTATCCCGGCATCAACGCCGCTCTGGCCGAGTGCTATTATGCTCTGGGGCGCTATGACATAGCCCTGCTCAACGCCGACTATGCCATCTCGGCCACCGAGGACAATGCATTCTACTACATGCTCAAGTCGCGCATACTGCGCGCTCAGGACGACTATTCGGGCGCGGCCTCGGCAGCCGAGAAGGCCCTCGAGAAGCAGCCCGAGATGATAGACGCCCTTGTGTGCAAGGCACTTGCACTCGTGCGCCTCGACGAGAGCGCCGACGCCTCGGTGGCACTGAGCGAGGCCTCGATGATTTCGGCCGAAGACCCCATGGTGGGCGTGCTGCGCGGATGGGTGCTCGACGACTACCGCCACCAGAAAGCCAACGCCGAGCGCGCTTGGGAGCAGGTGACCGAGATGGACTATGACTTTGACAACGTGCGCTCGCTCAAGGGCTTCGCGCTCCTCTCGCTCGACCGCCGCGAGCAGGCCGACAACTGGATGGACCGCATACTCGAGACCGCCGAAGACCACGACGGCGAGGTCAACTACTATGCCGCCTGCTACTTCTCGCAGACAGGTAGCATGGACCGCGCCTTCCGCTGCATGGAGGCCTCGCTCGAGAAGGGCTATGCCGACTATCACAACTGGACCAAGGCCGCCGAGGCCAACGTCAACTGCGCCCCGCTCAGGAACGATCCGCGCTTCAAGGCGCTGCTCGACAGCCATGCCCACCTCTTCAGATAATCCGCAGGCCGCGATTCAGATTGTTAACCTAAGGCTTGCGTATTTCGCTGATTATTTATAAATTTGCGCATTAAAGTAAAGTATTTGACATGCGACTAATCTTCAACCTTATCATTGCCGTGAGCCTGTGCATAGGCGCAGCCATGCCTGCCGCAGCGCAGCTCCCCTCCGTTCAGGTCAAGGACCTCAGCGGCAAAACAATAGATACCGCCACCCTCTCGAACGACGGTAAACCGTTTGCCATCAGCTTCTTTGCCACTTGGTGCAAGCCCTGCCAGCGCGAGCTCCGCGCCATAGCCGAGGTCTATCCCGACTGGCAGGACGAGACCGGCATGAAGATGTATATCGTCTCGATAGACGAGGCCCAGAACGTCTCGAAGGTCAAGCCCCTCGTAGACGGCGAGGGCTGGGAGTATGAGGTGCTGCTCGACACCAACTCAGACTTTTTCCGCTCGCTGGGCCTGCAGAGCGTGCCCCACATGCTGGTGCTCGACGGCAACGGCAACATCGTAGACTCTCACTCGGGCTATACCGACGGCTCGGAGACCGAGATCATCAAGAAAATACGTTCACTCAGCTCTGCCGACTGATAAGATGAGACACAATCCGCTGACAGCCTCTCTCCTCCTGACGGCCGCTCTGGCCGTGCCCGCCGCCTCGCACGCATTCACCGTGGGGGGCGACAACGGCGTGGCATTCCACGGCTCAGTCCAGTTTGACGGACTCTTCCCCGAGGAGGACGAGGCCATCGAGACCGGCAAGTTCGACCACAAGATACTCTTCAACTCGTATGCCGACCTCAACATGATCAGCAAGTATGTCGACGCCGGCGTGCGTGTCGAGTTCATGAAGTGGCCCCTGCCCGGCTACGAGCCCGACTTTGCAGGCTGGGGCGTGCCCAACATCTATGTCAAGGGACGCTACAAGGGCTTCGAGCTCACCGCCGGCGACTTCTACGAGCAGTTTGGCAGCGGATTCATCCTGCGCACCTATCAGGAGCGCTCGCTGGGCATAGACAACTCCATCCGCGGCGGCCGACTCAAATACCAGCCCGTGCAGGGTGTCAACCTCACCGTGCTCGGCGGCGTGCAGCGCCGGTACTGGGACTGGAAGAAGTCGTCGCAGGTCTATGGCGCCAACGCCGACATCAACATCGAGGAGCTCTCCAAGAGCCTCCGCGACAAGGGATGGGGCTGGAACGTGGGCGCCAGCTACGTGCTCAAGCACGAGGACGACCAGACCATCATGATGCCCGGCACCGACTATCGCCTCAACGTGCCCAAGACCGTCCCCGCGTGGGACCTGAGGACACAGGTGCGCAAGGGCGACTTCAGCATACTCGGCGAGTTTGCGTGGAAGGGTCAGGACCCATCGTTCGACAACGACTATACCTACGGCAAAGGCACCGCCGCGATGCTCTCGGCCACATACTCCAAGAAGGGCCTCAGCGTGCTTGTCCAAGCCAAGCGCTCGGAGAACATGGCATACCGCTCGCAGCGCATGATGTCGGGCTCGTCGGCATTCCTCAACAACATGCCGGCCTTTGCCTACCAGCACACCTACGCGCTCCCCGCGCTCTATCCCTATGCCACGCAGGCCGCACCCGGCGAGTGGGCGTTTCAGGGCTCTGTGGCCTATACATTCAAGCGCAAGACCCTGCTGGGCGGCAAATACGGCACCAAGGTCAAGATAAACGGCAGCTATATCCGCGGACTCGACCACACGGGCCCCTTCTATCACACGGTCAACTCGAACAGCGGCACCGACGGCTATCACCCCTCGGTGTTCGGCATGGGCGAGCACTTCTATCACGACTTCAACATCACCATCGACAAGAAACTGTCGCGCTCGGTGCAGACCACGTTCCTCTACATGAACCAGCTCAGCAACCGCACGGTCATCGAGGGCAAGGGTGGCAAGGTCAAGTCCAACATCTTCGTGCTCGACACCAAGTGGAAGATAGACAACCGCTTCACCCTGCGCAACGAGCTGCAGTACCTGCACACCCATCAGGACGACAAGGACTGGGCCTATGGCCTGCTCGAGCTCTCGGTGGCGCCTTATCTGATGGTGACCGTGTCTGACATGTGGAACTGTGGCGGCAAGGGCACGCATTATTATATGGCGGGCGTGGCCGGCAACTATCGCGCCAACCGCCTGCAGCTCTCATACGGCCGCACACGCGCCGGCTTCAACTGCTCGGGCGGCGTCTGCCGCTACGTGCAGGCCACAAGAGGATTTCAGGTATCGTATTCTTATAACTTTTAATCAGACCACTAGTTGTTCTAGTTGAACTAGTTGAACTAGTTGAACTAGAATAACTAGAACAACTAGAATAACTAGAAAAAACCATCCACCCCAACCCTCCGCAGATGAAACAACTCTTCTTCTCTCTCATGGCCATGATTGCCCTGTGCGGGTGCAGCGATGTCGACAGCGACGACCGCTTCATCGCAGTCGAGGGCGTGACTCCCGAGAGAACCATACTCATAGAAGACTTCACCGGCCAGAACTGCGTCAACTGTCCGGCCGCACACGAGGTGCTCGACCAGCTCGTCGAGCAGTATCCCGACAACATCATCCCCGTTAGCATACACGCAGGTAAATTCAGCGTGCCCGTAGACCGCACCCGCTATCCCGATTATGTCGGACTGATGCAGCCCGAGGGCGACGGCATGGCCGGACGCTGGGGCATCACTGCATTCCCGATGGGCGTCATCAACCGCACCGGCGCCGCCCTCGAGGTCGACGCTTGGGCATCGGCCGTGCGCGACCAGCTGGCCATCCCCTCGAACGTGGACATCGAGCTCGAGGCAGCCCTCGACGGCAACGAGATAGCCATCACCGCCATCCTCAAGCCTCAGGCCGACATCAAGGCCACGCTGCACGTGTGGGTCATCGAGAGCGGCATCGTGGCATTCCAGCGCGACACCAACTCGCGTATTCCCGACTATGTCCACAACAATGTCTACCGCTGCAGTGTTAATGGTATAGACGGACAAGGCGTCGACCTCACGGCCCACGTCTACAACACCGTCACGCTGAGACAGGCCGTCCGCAACACCGAGACCGAAAAGTGGAACACCGCCAACCTCGACATCGTGGCCTTCCTCGAGACCTCGTCGGGCGTCCTCCAAGCCGCCAAGACACACGTCAGATAAACGGACCTGCAAGTCTCCCCGCCTGCAAGTCGCATAGATAAATAAAACAATTCTAAACCCAGACAATATGAAGAAACTCTACACTCTTCTTCTTGCCCTTCTCGCTGTCGGCGCCGTGTCGGCACGCGAGCTCACGTTCTATCAGGGCAACACACCTGTCGCTCCCGGTTCTACCGTCTATTTCGCCGACTATGAGGTCAACGACATCGGCGGCGGACACAAGGAAGTGATCATGCACCCCAACCTGTTCATTGGCTCGGACATCTTCACCAACACCGTCAGCGTCACCGCCACCTGCACCTCGGGTCAGGAGATCGGGCTCTGCATCGGCGGCGCATGTCAGGCCGCGGCATCGGTGACCCAGAGCGACATCACCCTGCGCGCCAACAACCCCATAGACGTGCAGTACAAGTGGAACAACTATGACCTCGCCCCCGGCGAGGAGATCCCCACCATCACCTCGACCATCACGGCCGTAGACACCAAGCACCCCGAGACCGAGGTCACCATCACAGTGGTGATGGGCCCCAACGCATCGGGCATCAACGAGATACAGAAGGACAAGGCCGTCACTTGGACTCCTCAGGGTCTCGAGTACAACATCAACGGCGTGGCCAACATCTCGATCTACTCGATCACCGGCACGCAGGTCATGGCCGTCAAGGCCGACGGCCGCGGCTCGGTCAGCACCCACTCGCTGCGTCCCGGCATCTATATCTATAACGTGCAGGGCGACGGCATCCGCCAGACCGGCAAGATTCAGGTGAGATAATCCCTGCATCTCCAAGGCACGACGCAAACTAAACACCGCCTGTTCTCCCGAGCGAAGAACAGGCGGTGTCCGTTATTATTTTATGATAGCGTGTCTCAGTTTGCGGGACCGGCGGGTGCCGAGGCCTGAACTGCGGCGGGCACCAGAGGCTTGGCCTCCCAGCCCAGAGCGCTGGCGCCGAGCACGGCTGCATCGGCCTCCTTGAGCTCGGAGCAGAGCACCTTGACCTTGCCCTTGAACATATTCATCATGTGCTTTTCCATCGACTCCTTGATGGGGGTCATCAGCAGGTCGCCGCTCTTGGCGAGACCGCCGAAGAGGATGATGGCCTCGGGCGACGAGAAGACGGTGAAGTCGGCGAAAGCCTCGCCGAGTATGTTGCCGGTGTACTCGAATATCTCCTTGGCCAGCTTGTCGCCGTTGACGGCGGCGTCATACACGTCCTTTGATGTAATCTGGTCTAATGGCAGACCGCGCAGCTCGGACTTGTCGGTGCGTATCTCGAGGAACTCTCGGGCGGTGCGTGCCACGCCGGTGGCCGAGCAGTATGCCTCGAGGCATCCGGTGCGTCCGCAGCCGCAGAGGCGGCCGTTGTTGCGCTTCATGATGACATGGCCCAGCTCGCCGGCAAAACCGTCGTGGCCGTAGACCAGCTGACCGTTGATGACGATGCCCGAGCCCACGCCTGTGCCGAGGGTGATCATGATGAAGTTCTTCATGCCGCGGGCCGCGCCGTATGTCATCTCGCCGATGGCGGCGGCGTTGGCGTCGTTGGTGATGGCCACGGGGATGCCGAACTTATCGCTCACCATCTGTGCGAGGGGCAGGGGAGTGGGCCAAGGTATGTTGACCAGCTTCTCGATCATGCCTGTATAATAGTTGGCGTTGGGGGCACCTATGCCGATGCCGCCCACCTTGTCGACGGCGTCGTTGGCTGCCATGAGGTGCATCACGCCCTGATAGAGCTCCTCGATATAGTCCTCTACATTTGCGTGCTTGAGTGTCTTGATCGACGAGCTGGCAATGACCACGCCACGGGCATCGACGATGCCGAACACGGTGTTGGTACCGCCTATGTCGATACCCACTACGTAAGGTTTCATATTAATGTCAGTTTTTTATGGTTGTTTGTATATCTTTCGGATGACAAGTTCGCGAGTGCAAATATAATCATTATTTTCTGTCAATCTATGGCGATACGCGAAAAAAATGCCTAAAAATCAATCAATAGAAACATTTAACACCCCTCGTTATTGTAAAATTGCGACAAAATCCCTAATTTTGCCTGACATTCTGTAGCCATACCCGACAAAATAGGTAACAAATATATTAACCATCTCCATTCATAGCAACTTTATGAAGAAAATTCTACTCAGTCTCCTGACCGCGGCCCTGACGCTGACAGCATCGGCCGGTCAGTTAACGACCCAGAAACGTCAGCTCCCCGTGGCTATGTCAGACCTGCATCTGACCATGCCTTTCGAGGGCGTCGAGACAGTCAGCGGCCCCCAGCGCGCAGCCGGAACAATGATCTACACTCTCGCCGACGATCCCTATCAGTTCATCGGCTTCAAGAACACCGTCAAGGGCCAGCAGATAGCACAGGCATTCGAGATGACCCCCGAGGTCAGCACCGTCTTTGCCGGATCGCAGATTACGGCCATCAACGCCTATACGGGCTTGAATAACATATCGAACACAAACAAATGCACGTCATACTACGCATTTGTCATCGAGGGCGACCAAGAGAACGAACCCATCTCCACCTCGGGTGCCTTTGCCTCGAGCAAGGCCGGAGCTGCCCTGAAGATCAGCCTCAAGAATCCCGTCACCATCGAGGCCGGCAAGACATATTATATCGGTGTCTACTGCACCGCCACCAGCGCCAATGACTGTCAGGTCGTTGTCGACAACAAGCTGCACGAAGGCATCGAGGGTGGCTGGGTAGCAACCCGCCCCGACAAGAATTCGCCTTGGACTTGGGACAACCTCTCTGACGCCTACGGCTATGTATGCGTCAGCGCCACCATCACCGGCGAAAACCTGCCCGAGGACATGGTCAAGGCCGCAGACATCTCGGTGCCCGTGCGCGTACGCGCCGAGAACTCATTCGAGATCGGATTCCTCTATGAGAACAAGGCATCGAACGAAGTGACCTCGATCGACTATACATATACCGTGGGCGACAACGCTCCCGTCAGCGGCACCGCCACGGCCTCCAAGCCCGTACCCTTCGGCGGACAGGAGGTTGTATGGATCGAGAACGCCTCTTATGCCACTGCAGGCAAGAACGAGGTTCCCGTCACCGTCACCGTGACCAAGGTAAACGGCAAGGACAACCTGCAGCCCACCGGCACCTCGGTCACCGGCAGCACCATCGTCATGCCCAAGGACTGTGACAACGTGCAGAACGTAGTTGTCGAGGAGGCCACGTCGACCGGTTGCATCTACTGCCCCTATGGCATCATCGCGCTCGAGCGCATCCGCGAGACATATACCGACGGATCGTTCATCCCCGTTGCCATCCACTGGGACTTCAGCCAGAGCTCAAAAGACCCCATGACCGTCAACGAGTTCTATAACCTGTATGCCCTTATCGGTTCGGGCGGCATCCCCGCAGCCATCGTCAACCGCTTCATCCCCGTGCAGATGGGCTGGATCTATGCGTTCGACGAGCTCCAGTCTTACTATGACATGCTCCACTCGGCACCCGCACTCACCGGCATCGACATGACCTGCAGCTGGGAGAACGACACCCGCAACCTGACGTTCAACGTCACCAACAAGTTTGCCTTCGACTACGACAAGCACAACTATCGCCTGTCGTTCGTGATCACTCAGGACGAGATGGGTCCCTACAATCAGTCAAACGGCCTGCGCGGCAGCGGCTCGGGCACCGAGTGGGACAAACTGCCCAACCCCGTCAAGACAACCTTCAACGACGTTGCACGCCAGATAGACACCTATCAGGGCATCGAGAACTCCATCCCCGCCACCATCGAGGCCGGCAAGGAGTACACCTATACCCACAAGATGACCATGTCGTCTGCCGTGACCGACTGCACCAAGATCAACGCCATCTGCTATGTCATCGACTCGAAGACCAACGAGATCATCAACGCCAAGATGGTCTATGGCAAGGACATCACCGGCACACCCTCGGCCATCGAGGACATAATCGCCGATGAGGACGCCAACGCCCCCGTCGAGTACTTCAACCTGCAGGGCATCCGCGTTGCCAACCCCGAGGGTGGCGTATTCATCCGCCGTCAGGGCAACACCGTGACCAAGGTCGTTAAGTAATGCAGAATTCATAATGCATAATTCATAGTGCATCCCGCCCCACAAGGGCGGGATGTTTTTTTGTGGGAATTGGGAATTGTCATCCACAATTCCCAATTCACAACTCATAATTATGCATTACGCATTATGCATTATGCATTATCCAAAAGTTGTATTTATCAATTTTTTGCACTATCTTTGTGGCTTAATACCAAGATTACAATAGTTTAACCTGAGTCATACATGAAAAAAATCTCTACCGCAATTCTTGCACTGGCGTTAGCCGCAGGCACGGCATCGGCATTTCCCATCGCCGAGAAGCTCGACCGCGGCGTCGTGGCAGTCAAGACCTCAACGGGCAATTTCATCTCGTGGCGCTCGCTCACGTCTGACGATGCATCAATGACGTTCGATGTCTATCGCGACGGCACCAAGATCAACACAGAGCCCATCACCGCAGGCACCAACATCAAGGACGGCGCCGGAACAGCAACCTCAAAATATGTCATCAAGGCATCGGTAGGCGGCACGGTAGTCGAGACCTCGCCCGAGACATCTGTCGAGACTGACGTATATCGCCGCCTCACGCTCGACCGTCCCACCGGCGACGGTTGCACATATACCCCCAACGATATGTCAGTCGGCGATGTCGACGGCGACGGCAAGTACGAGCTGTTTGTCAAGTGGGACCCCTCGAACTCGCACGATAACTCGGAGAGGGGCAAGACAGGCAAGGTATTCATCGACTGCTATACTCTGGACGGACAGAAGCTCTGGCGCATAGATCTGGGCCAGAACATCCGCGCCGGCGCACACTACACGCAGTTCATGGTCTTTGACTTCGATCAGGACGGCAAGGCCGAGATGATCTGCAAGACCGCCCCCGGCACTGTCGACGGAACCGGCAAGAACGTGCTGATGGGCTCGGACGACCCCACAAAGTCGTATGCCAACTCTGACGGCCACGTTGTGGACGGCCCCGAATACCTCACCGTGTTCAACGGCCGGACCGGCGCCGAGATCAACACCATCGCATACAATCCGCCGCGCACCATCCACACCGCCGCCGAGTGGGGTGCCCTGCAGACAGGCACGCAGAAGAAGGACAACACCAACCGCCCGGAGCGCTATCTGGCCGGCGTGGCATATCTCGACGGCGTGAAGCCCTCGGCAATCTTCTGCCGCGGATACTATACCCACGCATACGTCTGGGCCGTAGACTTCGACGGCACCAAGCTGTCCGAAAAGTGGCTCCACAAGAGCAACACCAAGAAAGAGGGCCTCTATGGCGAGGGCGCGCACTCGCTGACCATCGGCGACTGTGACGGCGACGGTTTTGACGAAATCGTCTATGGCGCCGCTGCCGTAGACCACGACGGCAAGCTGCTCTATCGCACCGGCGGCGGCCACGGCGACGCCCTGCATCTGGGCGACTTCGACCCCGACCGTCCCGGCCTCGAGGTATTCATGGTACACGAGGAGAAAGACAAATACTATAAGTGGGATGCCGAGTGCCGCGACGCCAAGACAGGCGAGATACTCTGGAGCGTCAAGCAGTCGGGCAACGACATAGGCCGCGGCATGGTGGCCGACCTCTCGGCCAACTGGCGCGGACACGAGATGTGGCCCGGAGCATATTATGGCGACGGCACCAAGGCCAACGCCACGTTCGACTGCAAGGGCAACCTGCTGGTGGGCAAGCGCGGCTCGACCAACTTCCGCATCTACTGGGACGGCGACCTGCTCGACGAGCTCTTTGACGGCTGCTATGACAGCAACACCAAGAAGTCGTCGCCCGAGGTGACCAAGCGCAACGCCACCCTGACCGGCGGCTCGACACCGATGGGATTCTCTAAGTACAACGCACAGAGCTGCAACACCACCAAGGGCACGCCCTGCCTGCAGGCCGACATACTGGGCGACTGGCGCGAGGAAGTGATACTCTGGGACTACAAAAAGCCCGAGGACATCATGATCTTCACCACCACCATCCCCACCACATATCGCGTGCCCTGCCTGATGGAAGACCACAACTACCGTCTGGCCATAGCATGGCAGAACACGGCCTACAACCAGCCCCCTCACCTCGGCTACAACCTCTATGACCGCTATTCGGATGACCCCATCCTCTCTGTCACCGAGGGCAATCTGGTGCAGTCCGTCGAGCTGGGCTATGCCATCGAAGAGATAAAGGGCTCGTGGGAGAAGTCTGAGGAGATCACCGCATCCGGCCTCCCCGAGGGCGTGACCATGACGTCGGACAACGCCGCCAAGACATTCGTCATCTCGGGCACCCCCGCCAAGGCCGGCAACTTCAAGTTCAAGCTGACCCTCAAGTCGGCATCGGGCAAGACCACAAGCACCGAGGGCACCATCACCGTGTCCGAGGCCTCTGACCTGACCAAGGTGGCATACTTCACCTTCGACCAGATCGGCGAGACCGTCGCCAACCAGATCGAGGGCACCGCACAGGCACACGGCACACCCGCCGCCACCGAGGGTAAGGTGAACGGTGCAATCAGACTCAACGGCACAACCGACTATCTGACACAGGCCGCCTATGACAAGATACAGATGGGCGCTCAGGACTTCACCATCGAGATGCTCTTCAAGTCGACCGACGACGCCGCATACATCATGCACAAGGGCTCGACGACCGCCAACGACGCTCCCGGCGCCACCGGCAACTGGATCGGCCTCGAGTACAAGAACGGCAACCTCAAGTTTGCCATCGACGACGACGCACAGAAGAGCGAGGCATCGGCATCGGCTTCGAGCTACTTCGACGGCAAGTGGCACCACCTCGTGCTGGTGCGCGAGGGTGCGTCCAAGACACTCAAGATGTATATCGACGGCACGCTCGTAGCCGAGTCGGCCGACGGCACCGGTGCCATCAACGACAACAACGAGGCCCTCGTCATCGGCAACGTCAACAACACCTTCAATAACTTCTTCGAAGGCGCGCTCGACGACCTCTCCATCTATACCGGCGCAATGAGCGCCAACAAGGTGGCCGAGAGATTTAACGGATACATGAACTCGGGCATCGTCGACATCACCGACGAGAGCGACGCGCCCAAGTATCTCAAGCTCTATGACGCCACTACCGGCGTCGAGGTGGCCCGCGGCGTAGGCGAACCCGAGAACGTCACCTCGGGTGCGGCTCCCGGCGTCTACATCCTCGTGATAGAGCAGGGCAAGACCCGCTATGTATCAAAGATAATGCTCTGAGACCGATAGAGCCCAGATCCACAAAAAACCCGCAGCGGAAATTTCCGCTGCGGGTTTTTGCTTTGTATCGGGATTTATGTTCCTCAAATATCCTCCTCGATGGAGAAGTCGTCGGGCAGGGGGAGGGTGCCGTCGTCGAAATCGGTATCGGGTATGGCCGCGATGTCGGCGGCGTCGGTGTCGGCCGTGGCTGACGCGGCTGCTGAGCCGCGGCGGGCGGGAGCGGCCTTCTTGCCGGTGGCCGACTGCTCCTTGAGCGCCTCCATGATCTTGGCTGCAATCTCCTCGGCCAGCTCGGGATTGTCCTGCATCATGCGCTTGGCGGCGTCGCGTCCCTGGCCGATCTTCGAGTCGTTGTAAGAGAACCACGAGCCCGACTTCTTGATGATGCCCAGATTGACGCCGAGGTCTATGATCTCGCCGCTGCGCGAGATGCCCTCGCCAAACATGATGTCAAACTCGGCGCGCTTGAAGGGGGGCGCCACCTTGTTCTTGACCACCTTGACCTTGGTGAGCTTGCCCAGCACCTCGTCGCCGTCCTTGATGGCGGTCGAGGGGCGTATGTCGATGCGCACCGAGGCATAGAACTTGAGGGCGTTGCCGCCCGTGGTGGTCTCGGATGGGCCGAACATCACGCCGATCTTCTCGCGCAGCTGATTGATGAAGATGCAGCAGGTGTTGGTGCGCGAGATGGTGCCCGTGAGCTTGCGCATGGCCTGACTCATCAGTCGTGCCTGCACGCCCACGTTCTTGTCGCCCATGTCGCCGTCAATCTCGCTCTTGGGGGTCAGCGCGGCCACCGAGTCGACCACGAGGATGTCGATGGCGCTCGAGCGTATCAGTTGCTCGGCAATCTCGAGGGCCTGCTCGCCGTTGTCGGGCTGGGCCATGAGCAGATTGTTCACGTCAACGCCAAGCTGCTCGGCATAAAAGCGGTCGAAGGCGTGCTCGGCGTCGATGATGGCCGCGATGCCGCCGGCCTTCTGTGCCTCGGCTATGGCGTGGATGGCCAGAGTGGTCTTGCCCGACGACTCGGGACCATAGATCTCGATGATGCGGCCGCGGGGATAGCCTCCGACGCCCAGTGCATAGTCAAGACCGATCGAGCCGGTGGGAATCACCTCGACATCGTCAATCTGCTCGTCGCCGAGCTTCATGATGGCGCCGCGCCCGAAGTTCTTCTCTATATTGCCCATGGCCTGAGCCAGAGCATTGAGTTTGGCCTTGGCGGGGTCGTTGGTGGCCGCCGCGGCCTTGGTGGTTTCTTTTTTTGCCATTGTCTGTATGTGGTGTTTTGTTTCTTTGATGCAAAGATAGTGCCGGAGGTGTGCAGCAATCATGCCGACTGTACTTAAAATTAGTTAAAACACACCTCTTTCATCCGCTAATTTAGCAATTTCGGGGCTTAAAGCCAAAAAAAATGAATTTTTATATGATTTTTTATCATTCGGCGTGAACCATCGCGCCACGTCGGCGTTTATAAAGTACATAGCAAAATTACTTTTTCCATTGCAAGAAATGTGATAATGATTGGTTTATTATCTAAGCGAGAAGACGATGTGATATCATCTTCTCGTTTGGTTTTTTTGTGCGTCGCGGAATTTTGTGTAATTTTGTGGGATAAGAGCAAAA
Organism: Bacteroidales bacterium M8; assembly: GCA_001689495.1. Taxonomy (GTDB): domain Bacteria; phylum Bacteroidota; class Bacteroidia; order Bacteroidales; family Muribaculaceae; genus Duncaniella. The sequence continues at coordinate 82,043 of LUJS01000037.1, forward strand.
TCACATTAATTTAGCATATGTACAGGACAAATACTTGCGGCGAGCTGCGCCTGAGCGACGCGGGCCGCGAAGTCACTCTGGCAGGCTGGGTGCAGCGCACCCGCAAAATGGGTGGCATGACGTTCGTCGACATCCGTGACCGCTATGGCATCACACAGGCTGTCTTCGACATGGACACCGACGCCGCGCTCTGCGAGGCCGCCAACAAACTGGGCCGCGAATATGTGGTGCAGATCTCGGGCACCGTATCCGAGCGCACCAGCAAGAACGACCACCTCCCCACCGGCGACATCGAGATCATAGCCAAGGAGCTCAAGGTGCTCAACACATCGGAGGTGCCCCCCTTCACCATCGAGGACAACACCGACGGCGGCGACGACCTGCGCATGAAGTACCGCTATCTCGACCTGCGCCGCGGCTGCGTGCGCTCAAACCTCGAGCTGCGCCACCGCATGGCGTTCGAGATACGCCGCTATCTCGACTCGAAGGGCTTCCTCGAGGTCGAGACTCCGGTGCTCATCAAGTCTACCCCCGAGGGAGCGCGCGACTTTGTCGTGCCCTCGCGCATGAATCCCGGCCAGTTCTATGCGCTGCCCCAGTCGCCCCAGACATTCAAGCAGTTGCTGATGGTGAGCGGTTTTGACCGTTACTTCCAGATTGTCAAGTGCTTCCGCGACGAGGACCTGCGTGCCGACCGCCAGCCCGAGTTCACGCAGATTGACTGCGAGATGTCGTTCGTGACTCAGGAGGACGTGCTGCAGATGTTCGAGGGCCTTGTCAAGCACATCTTCAAATATGTCAAGGGCATAGACTTCACAGAGCCCTTCCCACGCATGACATGGGCCGATGCCATGAAATATTATGGCTCCGACAAGCCCGACACGCGCTTCGGCATGCGTTTCGTAGAGCTCAAGGACCTCACCGTGGGGAGCGGATTCTCGGTTATGGACGACGCCGACTATGTCGGTGCCATCGTGGCCCCCGGCTGTGCCGAATATACCCGCAAGCAGCTCGACCAGCTCACCGACTTTGTCAAGCGTCCGCAGGTAGGCGCCAAGGGCATGATGTGGGTCAAGTTCGAGAAAGACGGCTCGATCAAGTCGTCGGTAGGCAAGTTCTTTACCGACGAGCAGATACGCGCTTGGGGCGAACGTGCCGGCGCCAACCCCGGCGACCTGATGCTGATACTGGCCGGTCCGGTCATGAAGACCCGCAAGCAGCTCAACGAGCTGCGCCTCGAGATGGGCTCGCGTCTGGGCCTGAGGGACCCGCAGAAGTTCTCGTGCCTCTGGGTAGTAGACTTCCCCCTGTTCGAGTGGGACGACGAGACACAGCGCTATTATGCCATGCATCACCCCTTCACCTCGCCCAACCCCGACGACATCGACATGCTCGACACCGACACGGGCGCCGTACGCGCCACGGCATACGACATGGTTGTCAACGGCAACGAGCTGGGCGGCGGCTCGATACGTATCCACGAGGCCAAGCTGCAGGACAAGATGTTCCGCCTGCTGGGCCTGAGCGAGGAGGACGCACAGTATAAGTTCGGATTCCTGATGAACGCCTTCAAGTATGGCGCGCCCCCTCACGGCGGCCTCGCCTTCGGTTTCGACCGCTTCGTGTCGATACTTGCCGGCCTCGACTCGATACGCGACGTCATCGCGTTCCCCAAGAACAACTCGGGCCGCGACATGATGATCGACGCACCCTCACAGATCGACGACTCGCAGCTCGACGAACTGCAGATCAGACTCGACCTCAAGGAGGAGAAATAAACGACACCACCAACGATAAGTCTGACAGGCATCTCGCACGGCCTGTCGGACTTATCTGCATTATCACACCCACATCCATGCCAACAATCGCAGATATAGCCGCCGCCATCGAGGCCGAGGCACCCCTGCCGCTACAGGAAAGCTGGGACAATTCGGGCTGGCAGACCGCGCCCGACGGCACCGGCGCCGAGTGTACGGGCGTCATGCTCTGTCTCGACGTCACGCCCTGTGTCGTGGCCGAGGCCATCGCCGGGGGGTGCAACCTCATAGTGAGCCACCACCCCCTCATATTCAAGGGACTCAAGTCCATCATGCCCGGCGCCGTCACCGACGCCATACGCGCCGGGGTGGCCGTCTACTCGGCCCACACGTCGCTCGACTGCGCCCCGTGCGGCCCGTCGGCATGGCTGGCAGACAGGCTCGGCCTCGCCGACACCGCGCAGCTCGACCCCGCCTCGGGGCTCGGAATAATCGGCAGCTATGCCTCGCCGCTGACCCCGGCCGAGTTCACCGACCGCGTGAGTCAGGTCTATGGCGGAGGGCTCAGGGTGACCCCGGGACGCGGCGGCATGATAGGCCGCGTGGCACTGTGCAGCGGCTCGGGCGGCGAGTTCATCACGGCCGCCATGGCGCTCGGCGCCGACGCATACGTCACCTCGGACATACGTTATCACGACTTTCTGGACCGCGGAGGCGATATAATGCTTGTCGACACCGGACATTATGAGAGCGAAATATGCACTAAATCAATTTTTTCGCGCATAATCTCCGAAAAATTTCCTAACTTTGCAGTCCGTATGTGCCATTGCGAGCGCAAGCCGGTGGCATACTACGCCGAAAACCATTGACAGATTACATCTACACGAATCCATATATGGCCAAAGAGCAAAACAAAAACGACCAGACCAACTCGGTTGAACACCGTCTCCGCTCGCTCTACGAGCTGCAGACCATCCTTTCGGAAATAGACCGCATCCGCACCATACGCGGCGAGCTCCCCGAAGAGGTGCGCGACCTTGAGGACAACATCGAGGGCCTCCACACCCGCATCGAAAAGTTCAAAGCCGAAATAGAGGACCTGAGAGGCCGCTCGGCTATGGAGCACAACAAGATTCTCGACTCGCAGACCAAGATCGAGACCTACAAGACACAGCTCGACAACGTGCGCAACAACCGCGAGTTCGACCTGCTGACCAAGGAGATCGAGTTCCAGACGCTCGAGATACAGCTCTCCGAGAAGCGCATCAACCAGTATGCCCGCGACATGGAGACAAAGGCCGCCGAGATCGACGCCGCCACCATGAATCTGGCCGACCAGAACCACATGCTGGCCGACAAGCGCCAGCAGCTCGAGGAGATCGTGTCCGAGACCCGCAAGGACGAGGAGCAGCTCCGCATCAACGCCAAGGAACTCGAAGCCAAGATCGACGATCCCCGCACCCTCAACGCATTCAAGCGCATACGCAAGAACGCCCGCAACGGCCTCGGCGTGGTCTACATCCAGCGCAACGCCTGCGGCGGCTGCTTCAACCGCATCCCCCCGCAGCGCCAGATGGAGATCAAGATGCACAAGAAAATCATCGTCTGCGAGTATTGCGGCCGCATCATGATAGACCCCGAGCTCGCCGGCATCGCACCCGAAGAGCCCAAGAACAGCAAGTAAATGTCAGTATCCACAATCACACCCGGACAGTATGTCGAGATAGCCTACGACCTCTTCACCGTAGGCAAGGACGGCAAGAAAGAACTCGTCCATACCGTCGAGGCCTCGCAGCCCGAGTGCTTCATATATGGCGTCACCCCCGGCCTCGTCGAGGGCCTCGCAGCCAGACTCTCGGGCATGAACGCCGGCGAGGAGTTTGACGTGGCCGTGCCCGCCGAGCAGGGATTCCTCTACTCGCCCGACGACGTCGTGACGCTCCCCATCGACCTCTTTACCGACGACGAGGGTCAGGTGGACACCGACCGCGTCAAGCCCGGCGCGCTCCTGCCCATGATCACCGCCGACGGATACCAGATAACAGGCATCGTCAAGGGCCTAACAGCCGAGCACGTCACCATGGACTTCAACCACCCGCTGGTGGGCGAGGACCTGCACTTCAAGGGCAAGGTGCTCACCGTGCGCGACGCCACCCCCGACGAGCTGCGTCCCTATTTCGGCGGATGCGGCGGCTGTGGCGGCGGAGGTTGCTGCGGCGGTCAGGGAGACTCTGACTGCGCACAGGGCGGATGCTGCGGCGGATGCAACTGAGCATAGAACGAAGACAACACAGAAGAACAATCAAAACAAACAAAACCATACAGCTAAACCAATCATAATGGCAACAACTGCAGACTTTAAGAACGGTATGTGCCTCGACATCGACGGCCAGTACTATTTCATCGTCGAATTCCTCCACGTCAAGCCCGGCAAGGGTCCGGCCTTCGTGCGCACCAAACTCAAGAACGTACGCACCGGCCGCATCCTCGACAAGACATGGAACTCGGGCGTCAAGGTCAACGAGGTCCGTATCGAGCGTCGTCCCTACCAGTACTCATACAAGGACGACATGGGCTATCACTTCCTCCACACCGAGACATGGGAAGAGGTAATCCTGCCCGGCGAGAGCATCGAAGGCGTTGAGTTCCTCAAGGAGGGCGACGTTTGCGAGGCCAACGTACACGCCGAGTCAGAGACCATCCTGACCTGCGAGATGCCCACCTCGGTCATCCTCGAGATCACCTATACCGAGCCCGGCATCAAGGGCGACACCGCCACCAACACGCTCAAGCCCGCCACCGTCGAGACAGGTGCCGAGGTGCGCGTGCCCCTCTTCTGCAACATCGGCGACAAGGTTCGCATCGACACTCGCGACGGCTCGTACGTAGAGCGCGTCAAGTAAGAGACACCATATATTGCAGTCACGACCCCCGTGGCCGCGACTGCAACTCAGGCACACGGTCCAATGCGCGATGCTGCCGGGCCGATGTTATGTTAATCTATTAGAAATTCAAAGACCCGGTCCAATGCGCGATGCAGTCGGACCGGGTCTGTTTTCTTAGCGCACTGCCTGCACTGGGCAGCGGGGATGTGTCAGACGGTGAGGATCTCCTTCTCCTTGGCGGCAAAGAGGTCGTCGATCTTCTTGAGATACTTGTCGTGCAGCTTCTGCACCGATGCTTCGGCATCCTTCTCGACATCCTCGCTCATGCCCTGCTTAACGGCCTTCTTGAGGCCTTCTATGGCGTCGCGGCGGGCATTGCGCACGCTCACCTTGGCGTTCTCGGCCTCGGCCTTGCTCTGCTTTACCAGAGTCTTGCGGCGGTCTTCGGTGAGCGGGGGAATGGAGAGACGTATCACCTCGCCGTTGTTCTCGGGCATGATGCCGAGCTCGGAGTTGATGATAGCCTTTTCGATCTCCTTGAACATTGCCTTCTCCCACGGTGTGATCATGATGGTGCGGGCATCGGGCACAGACACGTTGGCGACATTAGACACGGGCACGTTTGAGCCATAATAGCTCACACGCACGGCATCGAGAATTTTGGGATTGGCCTTGCCGGCGCGGATGTGGGCGAGAGCCTCGTCAAGATAAGCCACGGCGAGCTCCATTTTCTCCTCGGCGGGATCAAGATAGTCTGAAGGGGACATAGAGTATAAGGTTATGGGGTTATAGGGTTAATTGGGAGGTTATAGGGTTATAGGGTTATAGGGTTATAGGGTTAACTTGGAGGTTATGGGGTTAATTGGGAGGCTGTGGGGTTGTGGGGTTAATTTGGAGGTTATGGAGTATAACCCCATAACCCTATAACCTCATAACCTCATAACCTCTTATGACCAATTAAGGATGTATTCTGGTGCCGATGTTCTGGCCCTCGATCACCTTGAGCAGGTTGCCGGGGGTGTCCATGTCGAACACGAGTATGGGCAGGCCGTTTTCCTTGCACAGAGCGGTGGCCGTGATGTCCATGACGCGCAGGTTGCGGGCCAGAACCTCATCGTATGTAATTTCGTCAAACTTGACTGCTGTGGGATCCTTCTCGGGGTCGGCCGTATAGACGCCGTCGACACGTGTGCCCTTGAGCATGATGTCTGCGCCCACCTCGATGCCGCGCAGCGCGCTGCCGGTGTCGGTGGTGAAGAACGGATTGCCCGTGCCTCCGGCCATGATGGCAACCTCGCCGCTCTCGATGGCCTCGATGGCACGGCGGTTTGAATACTGCTCGCCTATGGGATACATGTTGATGGCGGTGAGCACGCGCGCCGGCTGGCCTATGGCCTCGAGTGCCGACGACAGGGCCAGGGAGTTGATGACGGTGGCAAGCATGCCCATCTGGTCGCCCTTGACGCGGTCAAAGCCCTTGGCTGCGCCCGAGAGGCCGCGGAATATATTGCCGCCGCCGATGACGATGGCTACCTGCACGCCCATGCCGGCTATTGCTGCTATCTGGCGGGCATACTGGTCGAGACGCTCGGTGTCGATGCCGTAGCCCTGATTGCCCATGAGCGATTCGCCGCTCAGTTTCAGAAGGATGCGTTTGTATTTCAGTTCCATATAGATGCTATTTTTTACAAAGATATGCAAAATCGGGCGAAATATCATAGATTTCGCCCGATTTTTTTATTTGGGGGTATGGTTATTATGGGTCAAGCGACCTCAACCCACCACGATGTTGACTATCTTGCCGGGCACGACTATGACCTTGCGGACGGTCTTGCCGTCGAGCCACTTGGCGGCGGCCTCGTCGGCCATGGCCACGGCCTGCACCTCGTCGGCGCTCATGTCGGCGGGCACCTCGATGTTGAATCGGGCCTTGCCGTTGAACGACACGGCATATCGGGCCATCGACTCTACGAGGTATTCCTCGTTCCATTCGGGCCACTGTGCGTCGTTTATGGTGGTGTCATGGCCAAGTGCCGAGTGCCACAGCTCTTCGGCGATGTGGGGCGCGAAGGGGGCCAGCACTATCAGCAGCGGCTCGAGTATGGCGCGAGAGTGGCACTTGAGCTGCGAGAGCTCGTTGACACAGATCATGAACGCGGCCACCGAGGTGTTGTACGAGAATGTCTCGATGTCGCCGGTCACCTTCTTTATCAGCTTGTGCAGCGACTTGAGCGCCTCGGCCGAGGGCTTGCTGTCGTCGACCAGCAGGTTGTCGCCCTTGTAATAGAGTGCCCAGAGTTTCTTGAGGAATCTGTTGACGCCGTCGATGCCGTTGGTGTCCCACGGCTTGCTCTGCTCGAGCGGGCCGAGGAACATCTCGTAAAGCCTCAACGTATCGGCTCCATAGCGCTCTACGATGTCGTCGGGGTTGACCACGTTGAACATCGACTTCGACATCTTCTCCACGGCCCAGCCGCAGATATATTTGCCGTCCTCGAGTATGAACTCGGCGTTGTTGAACTCGGGGCGCCATGCGCGGAACTTGTCGAGGTCGAGTACGTCGTTGCTCACGATGTTCACGTCGACATGTATCGGGGTCACGTCATAGTCTTTCTTCAGGCCGTGAGACACGAAGGTGTTAGTGTCCTTGATGCGATACACGAAGTTGCTGCGGCCCTGAATCATGCCCTGATTGATCAGCTTCCTGAAGGGTTCCGGCTCGCACACCAGACCGAGGTCATAGAGGAACTTGTTCCAGAACCTCGAATATATGAGGTGGCCGGTGGCGTGCTCGGTGCCGCCGATATACAGGTCGACGTTGCGCCAGTACTCGTCGGCCTCGCGGCTCACCAGCGCGTTGTCGTTGTGGGGGTCCATGTAGCGCAGATAGTATGCCGACGAGCCTGCGAATCCGGGCATCGTGTTGAGCTCGATGGGATAGCCCTCCTCGGTCACCCAGCCTTTGGCGCGGCCCAGCGGGGGCTCGCCGCTCTCGGTGGGCAGATACTTGTCAATCTCGGGCAACAGCAGGGGCAGCTTGTCCTCGGACATCAGCGTGGGTATCCCCTCCTTATAATATACGGGGAAGGGCTCGCCCCAGTAGCGCTGGCGGCTGAAGATGGCGTCCCTGAGTCGATAGTTCACCTTGACGCGGCCTATGCCGGCCTCGGCTATGTAGCGCTTTGCGGCGGCGATGGCCTCCTTGACCTCGAGACCGTTGAGGTCGAGGCGGTCCGAGGCGCTGTTTATCATCTTGCCGCTCTTGGCGTCAAAGCTCTCCTCGCTCACGTCGGCACCCTCGATGAGGGGGATTATGGGCAGGTCGAAGTGACGTGCGAACGCATAGTCGCGGCTATCGTGCGCGGGCACGGCCATGATGGCGCCCGTGCCGTATCCGGCCAGCACATAGTCGCTGACATATACCGGAATCTCCTTGCCCGTCAGCGGATTGACGGCATACGAGCCGGTGAATACGCCCGATACCTTCTTGTCTATCATGCGCTCGCGCTCGGTCTTGTGCTTGATCGAGTCGAGATACTCGTCCACGGCCTTGCGCTGCTCGGGAGTGGTGACCATGTCGACATACTCGCTCTCGGGGGCCAGCACCATGAAGGTCACGCCAAAGACAGTGTCCGCGCGGGTGGTGAATATGAGCAGATCCAGATCGTCGCGGCCGGCTATGGGGAAACGCATTTCGGCGCCCTCCGAGCGGCCTATCCAGTTGCGCTGGGTCTCCTTGAGCGAGTCGGTCCAGTCGACCTCGTCAAGGCCGTCGAGCAGACGCTGCGCATAGGCCGACACGCGCAGGCACCACTGATACATCAGCTTCTGCTCTACGGGATGTCCGCCGCGCACGCTCACGCCCTCGCTCACCTCATCGTTGGCCAGCACGGTGCCCAGAGCCGGACACCAGTTGACCATCGTGTTGCCCAGATAGGCTATGCGCCAGTTCATCAGCGTGTCGCTCTTCTGCTTGTCGTCCATGGCGTTCCACTGCTCGGCTGTCAGCTCCAAAGGCTCAGACCCGGCGGCGTTCAGCCCCTCGGTGCCTCGGGTCTCGAGATGCTTGACAAGGTCGGCGATGGGGCGGGCCTTGTTCTCGGCTGTGTCGAAATAGCTCTCGAACATCTTCATGAACGCCCACTGGGTCCACTTGTAGAAACCGGGGTCGCATGTGCGCACCTCGCGGTCCCAGTCATAGCAGAATCCTATCTTGTCCAGCTGCTCGCGATAGCGGGCTATGTTCTGGCGGGTGGTCTTCTCGGGGTGCTGGCCTGTCTGGATGGCATACTGCTCGGCAGGCAGACCGTATGCGTCATAACCCATGGGGTGCAGCACGTTGAAACCGCGCAGACGCTTGTAGCGCGAGAAAATATCGGATGCTATGTATCCCAGCGGATGTCCGACGTGCAGGCCGGCGCCCGAGGGGTAGGGGAACATGTCGAGCACATAGAACTTGGGTCTCGACTTATCTATTTCGGTCTTGTAGACCTTGTCGTCGCGCCACTGACGCTGCCAGCGCGACTCGATTGATTTATGATTGTATTCCATATATTCTTAATAAGGTTATAGGGGTAATTGGGAGGTTATAGGGTTATAAGGTTAAGTTGGAGGTTATAGGGTTATAGGGTTATGGGGTTAATTTGGAGGTTATAGGGTTAATTGGGAGGTTATGAGGATTGGGAGATTATGAGGTGGTGGGGTAATTGAGAGATTGTTGAGTCATTGTCCATAACCCCATAACCCTATAACCTCCAAATTAACCCCATAACCCTATAACCTCCAAATTAACCCCATAACCCTATAACCCCATAACCCTATACTCTACGCCTTGCTCATCTCCAGCATGCGCTCTATGGGCTTGCGCGCGCGATCTATTATTGCGGGGTCCACCGTAACCTCGGGCAGCTCGTGGAGCAGGGTCAGATACAGCTTGCGCATGGTATTGAGCTTCATGTGCGAGCAGTCGTTGCATGCACATGTCGAGTCTGACGGAGGCGCGGGGATGAAAGTCTTGTCGGGACAGCGGCGGCGCATCTCGTGCAGTATGCCGCTCTCGGTGGCCACTATATATTCACTGTACGGCTGCTCCTCGGCCCACTTGAGCAGGACGGCCGTCGAGCCGGTCTTGTCGGCCAGCATGCGCACCGGCGCCGGGCACTCGGGGTGCACGAGCACCTTGGCCTCGGGATGCTGCTTCTTGAGCGCGATGAGGCCCTCGAGCGAGAATTTCTCGTGCACGTGGCAGGCACCGTCCCACAGCACCATGTCGCGTCCGGTCTGCGAGTTGATGTAATTGCCCAGATTGCGGTCGGGCCCGAAGATTATCTTCTCGTCCGCAGGCAGCGCGCCGACAATCTGCATGGCGTTGCCCGAAGTCACCACCACGTCGGTCAGGGCCTTGACGGCAGCCGACGTGTTGACATACGAGACCACCGTGTGGCCCGGGTGCTCGGCAATGAACTTCTCGAGCTCCTCGGCCGGACAACTGTCGGCCAGCGAGCATCCCGCGTTCAGGTCGGGCACGAGCACCTTCTTGTCCGGACAGAGTATCTTGACCGTCTCGCCCATGAAGTGGACGCCGCACATCACGATGATGTCGTTGTCGAGATCCTCGGCGATGCGGGCCAGCGCCAGAGAGTCGCCTATGAAATCGGCCGCATCCTGAATCTCGGGCAGCGTGTAGTAGTGGGCCAGAATCACCGCGTTCTTCTCCTTCTTCAGGCGCGCGATCTCGGCCGCGAGGTCAATCCCTGCCGGCACCTCTGCCTCCACAAACCCTTTGTCTGCTTTCATTAGTTATTATATTTGAAAAAAAATTTTTTGAATAAGAATTTTAAAGAAGAAGAGTAATAGCTGTTAATAGAGAAGATAACTTTCGGGCCAAATGCTTGCAAATATGGGTTATTGCACTCCCGTTAACATTTTTCACTGTGTTATCAACATCTGTTTTCGCTATGAATCAGCTCTTTATCGTAGTTATTAACATCCTGTTAATAAAGTGCAAAGTTAAGAACTTTTTGTGAGTAATACAACCTGTTTTTGTAGATAAGCGTATTGAAAACCCGCTGAAAGAGAAACAATAACTATTTTGGCCACCTCGCCGCGAGTCATATACGCACTCTCGGCAATACGAGTCAAGAGACAGTTATGAAAAGCTATTGAAATGTTTTCAACACTTATTTACACACTTATCAACACCCCTTTTGGAGGGGCGTTCCGGAGGGTCGGAACACTCTGCGCCTCGTCTCGGGAACCGGATGCAAATTTACGGACTCGGACTCGGCGAGGCAACTCGATTTTTCAACACCGGCATATTGAAAACTCGTTGAAAAGACCTCAGCGCCATATATAAGATTGATTCTTCCAAAAAACTCTTTCGACTCTTCGTCGCCCTGACACGGTATAGATAACTCCAAATTCCCATAGTCCATAAGATCTCAGTAAAATATTTACGCTAAGAGCAGCATTCTGTCGGTCATTGCAAGATCATCTATGCCGTTTGGAGCGTGGCATAGAGTCGTCTTGGACGTTCAACATACCCATTTTAAGGAATTATCGTCTATTGGACTAGGTAGATTTTTGAGTACTCCTGATAGTCATAGAAGTTCTTGAAATAAAGAGCCTTTTTTGAGAAGACAAAAGTGCTTTTAATGAAATTGTAATGAAATAGTCGTGACAACTATGCAATAAAAGAATTCGGCTTTAATTTTTTGTGGTAAATTTTTTGTAATTTTGTGTTTGGATAACCAACAGTAAGCATATTTTGTTGGTGTAATCCTAAAAGAGACTACAACACAAATTCGTTTATTCGAACAAGTATGAGCTATAAATCTATTGATATTTTACAACGAAGTCTGGCTTCAACGATCTTTTCAACTAAGAAAGATGCAAAAAAAGCTGCAGGAAGAGCACTTGGAACAATCGTAGAAATAATAACATATTATCTTCTTCGAGAGTGGGGGTATACACCAAACATACAAATTGAAACTAAATTACCAGAGTTTGGTAATTCTGAGATAACACATAATGTTGAGTTTACTCTACATAGGATTCACCATGTAGAGAAACATAATATTGTGAGCCCATTAACATATACCGGCGTACGGAAATTATTTGGTTTCGTACACCAAAAAAATAAATCAGGTAGTTTTATTGATAAAGAAAATATTATAAAAAATTCGGCAATCATTGGTAAGGATGGTAATCTGCTTGCCGTATGTAATTTGGTAGATGATGAAATTATTTTAAATTCTGAACGGTTTCG
>LUJS01000038.1 GCA_001689495.1 Bacteroidales bacterium M8
TCTGCCCACCGTGAAAATCCGCTGACCCGTTTTTTACCATGCCCCCGTATTGTCCCCGGATGCGGTAGGATGCAAAAAAAAGAGATTCGAAATGAATCGAATCTCTTGAGCTGTGTAGCGAATCCGGGATTCGAACCCGGGTTTCCGCCGTGAGAGGGCGGCGTGCTAGGCCTCTACACTAAATCGCCAGCATTTATTTCTATCTTGCATCGCTTGGGAGGTGTTTCCCTTGTTTTGCGGTGCAAAGTTACGGACAATTTTTGAATCCTGCAAGAGTTTTTGAAAAAATCTTTGAAAAAAATTTCGTGAAACAAAAAAAGAGATTCGAAAAGAATCGAATCTCTTGAGCTGTGTAGCGAATCCGGGATTCGAACCCGGGTTTCCGCCGTGAGAGGGCGGCGTGCTAGGCCTCTACACTAAATCGCCAGCATTTATTTCTAACTTGCATCGCTTGGGAGGTGTTTCCCTTGTTTTGCGATGCAAAGTTACGACGTTTTTTTCTATTGTGCAATAGTGCGATGTGATTTTAAGATAATTTTAACATTTGGATATAAAAGGTCCGGCGCACCGGATTAGGTTTGTGCGCCGGACCGAGGTTTGTAGATTATATTGAGTACTATGAGCTTATTCTGCCGTGAGTCTGAGCACTCGTGATGCGTAGTCGGTGTTCTTGTTATAGTCGACCTTGTATGTCAGCGGCATCTCGAGACCGTTGTCCATGAGGTAGCGGCCTGTGAATCGCTTGCCCTCGTAGGGGAGAGGCTGATTGTCGATTCTGTTCAGCTCGTGTATGGTATAGACCTTGTCGGGGTCGAGGCCGGCCATGGGGATGCGGGGCAGCTGCTGGTTCATGAATGTCTCGGTCTTCCACCAGAAGTAGACGGCGTCGTCCTTCTCGGGGCTGACATACATCAGCGATGCCACGCCCTTCTTGTCGAACGGCGATACGAGGCGGTAGAGGTCGCCGAACTGGACTATCGGGCGGATGGTCTTGTAGTCGGCGATGGCCTGACGGCAGATGGCCTTGTCATCGTCGTTCATGTCGCGGGGCTGCATCTCGAGACCGAGGCGGCCGCTCATGGCCACGTCGGCGCGGAACTTGGTGGGGATGCGGCGGAATGTCTGGTGGTTGGGCGAGGCGGATATGTGCGATGCCATGGCGATGGCGGGGAAGAAGTAGCTGGTGCCCCACTGCATGTAGATGCGCTGCAGCGCATCGTTGTTGTCTGATGTCCAGAACTCGTCAAACCAAGGGAGGAAGCCCCAGTTGGCACGTCCGCCACCGCTGGCACAGGCCTGTATGGTCACGTCGGGATGAGCCTCGCGGATGCGGTCGAGTGTCTTGCGCAGTCCGTTGTGGAGGTCTATGTAGAGGTGGCTCTGGTTGTCGGCTGTGAGGTATTGCGATCCGTGGTCCATGATGGGCGCATTGGCATCCCATTTGATGTAGTCGATCTCGGGATATTTTGTCATGAGGGTATCGACGAGGTTGAAGATGAAGTCCTGCACCTTGGGATTGGCCATGTCGAGCACTACCTGCGTGCCGCCGCGACCCTGCGTGACCTCACGGTTGGGGGCCTTGACGACCCAGTCGGGGTGCTTCTCATAGAGCTCGCTGACGGTGTTCGACATCTCGGGCTCGATCCAGATGCCGAACTTTATGCCGTTCTTCTTTGCGGTCTCGAGCAGGCCGTTGATGCCGTTGGGGAGCTTGCGTGTATCGACCACCCAGTCGCCGAGCGACGAGTTGTCGACGTCGCGGGGATACTTGTCGCCAAACCATCCGTCGTCCATCACGAAGAGCTCGCCGCCCATCGAGGCTATATCTTCCATCATGCCGGCCATGACCTCCTCGTTGATGCTGAAATAGACGCCCTCCCAAGAGTTGAGCAGGATCTTGCGCTCCTTGTCGCCGGCGTGCAGGCGGTTGGCGCGACCCCAGCGGTGGAAGTTGCGGCTGACGCCCGAGAGGCCCTGATCGGAGTAAGAGAGTGCCAGCTCGGGGGTGGTGAATTTCTCACCTTTCTTGAGATGATACTCCGAGTTCTCCTCGTTGATTCCGGCAAAGAGGTGGTGATAGTCCGAGTCGTCGGTGTCTACGAATACCTTGTAGTTGCCGGGATAGCAGAGTGCGGCGCCGATGACGCGACCTTCGTTCTCGCGCGGCTTGCCGTCGAGCGACAGCATCACCTCTGAGTGTGCGGTGTGCGAGTTGCGCAGGCCGTCCTTGTTCTTTATCATGCGCACGCCGTGGGGCAGGGGCTCCTCGGTCAGTTGGGTCTCGTTGGCCCAAGTGCCATAGAGGCTCGACAGCCATACGTTGCCATAGCGCACGGGCAGATAGCCTGACATGAAGCGGTTGAGGGTGATGTTGCCTTTCTCGCCATTGGTTATCTCGGACCATGTCTCGATGATGTCATATCCCGGATACGTGCGATAGTTGATGTCGACCTGCAGGGGATAGACCTTGTCGCGCATCTTGACCGTGGTCACCTTGGCGCCGGTCTTTTCTTGGCGTGATTCAACGCCGGTCACCTCTACGGCCGTGGTGCGGTTGCCGTCGGCGTGGGTCACGCTTAGCGCGGCCTCGGCCATGGGGTTGATGCCATAGACGGGATATGCGTCGCGGTTGATGGCCTCGCCCGATTCGACCAGTGCGGTGGCATCGGCGGGGTTGAGCTTGGCACCGTAATAGAGGATCTTGAGGGGCTGTCCGTTGGTGGCATCGAGCAGCAGCGATGTGTTCGTGGTGGAGATGTCTACCGTCTCGGCCATGATGACTTGCGGACTCGAGGAGATTCCGGCTAAAATCAGGCTCAGGAATAAAGCTTTGGATTTCATGGATTGGTAAGTGAGAATGATTGTTTGTCGCAAAAGTAAGCAATTCCGATGACTTTGAGAACTAAATCCCCCAACTCTGAAAGAAAATGATAAAAAAGTATAACGCGCAGTGGTAGGTTTTAGGATATTTGCAATTATTAACTAAAAATCCATCTCTCTTTCTGTGAATTGCGTGTGAAAGTGACTAACTTTACGTCGCTGAAAAAAGGGACTCCAATGATTAAGAAAACCGTCGCATCCATGACAGACCGCGAACTGGTCGATGCCCTGCTGTCGCGAGACAATTCCGTGACGGCCGATTTCATGTTCAAGGACATGCGCGGGACGTTCGACCGTTATTACCGTCAGTACAGCACCGACTGCGGGTCGACCGACGAGTTCATCAACCACATATATTGCCTTATCATGTCGCCCGGCGGTTCGACACACCGCTGCGGCTTGCAGACATACCGTTATGAAACCCCTCTGCGGGCATGGCTCGGCACTGTCTGCCGCAATTATTGCAACCACGTGTACAAACGACGTTCCGAGGTTCCGTATCCCGCAGGCATGGTCGAGGTGACGATGGCTGAAATGGACTTGAAGTGGATGGACCGCGCGGACGTCAGGAGCGTGCTCGGCCATCTGCGCGAGCGTCATGCCAGAGTCATTGAATACCGCTATCTCAAGGACATGACCATAGACGAGACCGCGCTGGCGCTGAAGGTGACGCGCGCGAATTGCGACAAGATTCTGTCGCGCGCCCGCAAGGAGTTTGCCGATGTTTTTCTCAAGGACCTGAAGCCACGGATATGAAGAGGGTTCTCGTGCTCGGCTGCCCCGGCGCTGGCAAAAGCACATTCGCAAGAAAGCTGTCCGAGGCCACCGGATTGCCGCTGACATACATGGATATGATATGGCATCGTCCCGACCGCACTGTCATAGGGCGCGAGGCACTGATTCGCGAGCTTGACCGGGTCATGGCGGGGGAGAGCTGGATCATCGACGGCAACTATATATCCACCCTGCCGCAGAGGCTGTCGCGCTGCGATGCCGTTTTCTTTTTCGACCTGCCGGTCGAGGTCTGTCTCGCCGGCGCCATCGCCCGTCTCGGGCGGCAACGCGAGGACATGCCGTGGATGGACAATGAACTCGACGAGGAATTCAGGCAGTGGATTCTCGACTTCGACAAGGACCAGAGGCCCGAGATAATGCGCCTGCTCGGAGCGTGCGGCCACGACGTGACGGTGTTCAGTTCGCGCGCCGAGGCCGACGAATATATAGACCGTATAAAAAAGTGAACATAAATAAACGATATTATCATTGAGATGAAAAAACTGTTTATAGGCATTCTGTCGCTCATGGCTGCGTCTTGGTCGCCGTGTGCCGCGCAGCAGTCGATATGGGGCGTGCCCACAATCATATCGCCCGATATTCACGAAGACAATACCGTGACGTTCAGGCTCGACGCGCCAAAGGCCCGTCAGGTCATCGTGACGGGAGATTTTCTGCCTGCCAAGAAAATCACTACTCCCAATGGTTCTTATGAGGTCCCGGGGTCGGCCGAGCTGAAAAGGAACGAGGCCGGCATGTGGGAGTTCACCACCGATGCGCCTCTGTCGCCCGAGCTCTATAGCTATGCCTATCTGGTGGACTCGCTCAGGATCAACGATCCCAACGATGTCTATATGCTCCGCGACGTGGCCATGGTGTCAAACATATTCATCGTGCCCGGCGAGAGGGCAGACCTCTATCGCGTCAACAATGTTCCACACGGCACGGTGTCAAAGGTCTGGTATCACAGCCCCGCCCTCGGCATGGACCGCAGGCTCACGGTCTACACCCCAGCCGGATATGAGAAGGGTGACAAAAGCTATCCGGTGTTCTATCTGCTCCACGGCATGGGCGGCGATGAGAATTCTTGGTCCGAACTGGGGCGTGCGGCCCAGATTCTCGACAACCTGATTGCCTCGGGCAAGGCCGAGCCGATGATTGTGGTGATGCCCAACGGCAATGTGGCTCAGGAGGCCGCCCCGGGCGAGTCTTCGGCCGGACTCAATCCACCCGACATACGTCTGCCCAAGACGATGGACGGTACCTTCGAGACCGTATTCCCCGAGATTGTCAGCTTTGTTGACTCGACCTATCGCACGAAGGCGGACAAGAGTCACCGCGCCATAGCCGGCCTCTCGATGGGAGGATTTCATTCCATGAATATCTCGAGAGAGTATCCCGACATGTTCGATTATGTCGGTCTTTTCTCGGCGGCCATTGTCCCGCGGGACGGGGTCAAGTCGCCCATATATGAAGATGCCGACAGTAAGCTGAAGACACAGTTCGACAAGTCTCCGGCGCTGTATTGGATAGGCATAGGCAATACCGATTTTCTATATGACGCCAACAGGAAATATCTGAAAATGCTCGACGAGAAATCCTATCCCCACGTCTATTACGAGACTCCCGAGGGGCATGTCTGGAAAAACTGGAGAATATATCTTTCGGAATTCGCTCCGTTGCTTTTCAGAAATTAATGATGAAACAGAACTCGCGGCCATCCCTCCTTGAGGGGCGACCGCGAGTTTCGTTTTATGGCTATCGGTGTTTAGATATTCTCGATTATGATCATGTATGACGCCTCGAATGTCTTGGCGGGGGCAATGGTATTGACATACTCGCGCTCGGTGAAATCGCCGTTGAAGTTCACGCGGTCGGCGCGGCCATACCACGGCTCGATGCACATGAACGGGGCCTCGGGCGAGGGCGACCAGATGCCCACGACCGGAGCGGTGAACATGAGCGAGAGATAGGGGTTGAAGTCCTTGTCGAGCACCGAGACACGATTCACCTGATTGTCGGCAAGCACGATGGTGTTGATGTCGAATGTATTGTTTGTCACTGGCAACATGTCGCGCTCGTCAAGGGTGACGGCCATCTCCTCCATACCCAGACACCCCTTGCTCTCGAGTAGCTGTGTCGACTTGGGCTTGCGGTCGAAGAGCAGATATGCGTGTATGTCGTCCGACTTGTCGAACTCGGGATAATAGAACGCCGGGTGTGCGCCAATCTGGAATGCCATATCCCTGTCGTCGAGGTTCGTGACCTTCCACATCACCCTCAGCCTCTCGCCGACAAGCTGATAGCCTATCTCGAGCCTGAAACGGCGGGGATAGACGGCCTCGGTCTTGTCATCGTACTCGAGCCGGAACCAAGCCTCGTCTTCGGGGGTGTCCTCGACAACCTGAAACTCGCAGTCGCGCGCGAATCCGTGCTGACCCATCGGGTATTCCTGACCATCCATACGGTATTTACCGTCCCATACAGACCCGACGATGGGGAACAATACCGGCGAGCGGCGTCCCCAGAAAGGTGTGTCGCCCTGATAGAGATACTGTTGGCCCGTGCTGTTGCAGACTATGCTCCGGAGTTCGGCCCCGAGCGAGTCGATCTCAACGGTTAGAAGATTGTTTTTCAAAATCTGTTTCATAATATCAAGATCCGGATAAGACGGAACGCAGGCAAAGTTAGCGAAAAAATATTGTCTCGACAAATGTATTTTTTCAATCGGCAGGGGGCGGAGAGGCGAACCATTGGCGGATAAGCGAGGATTTAGTAAATTTGCAGCCGAAAAACAGGTATGGTTATGTTGTATATAATCGGAGTAATGGCGCTCGGCATTATGGCCGGATATTTGCTGCGTAAGAAAAGGCTCGGTAATCTCGACGGCATGATGACTGTCCTCATCTGGCTGCTGTTGTTTCTGCTCGGCGTTCAGGCCGGCAGCGACGAAAGGATTGTCAGGTGGCTGGCGTCGCTCGGCGCGGAGGCGCTTATTATCAGTATCGGTGGTGTCGTCGGCAGCTCGCTATTCGCAATGCTGCTGTGGCGCTGGGCCGGAGGCAATGACAGGGAAAAAAGAGTCGGCGAATGAAAGGTAGTCTCATCATAATCGGATTCTTCATCGCAGGGGCCGTCTGCGGTTATGTCGGCATCCTTGACATAGACTGTTTTGGATTCGATGTCAGTTTTCTTGCTCTTGCCATGCTGATATTCTGTGTCGGCATAGGCATAGGCCGCGACTTGCCGAATATGCGACACAATCTCAAGGCCCTCGGTCCCAAGATGCTGCTCCTGCCCGTTGCTACGATTCTCGGCACGCTGGCCGGATGCGCCGTGGTGTCCCTCTTCATGCCGTGGCGACGGCTGACCGATCTCCTCGCCATAGGGTCGGGATTCGGCTATTACTCGCTCTCAAGCATCCTCATAACCGAATATCGCGGCGTCGAGCTGGGCACCATAGCCCTGTTGGCCAATATCGTCAGGGAAATCATAACCCTTGTCGGCGCACCACTGTTGTGCCGAATCTTCGGCCCCCTCGCGCCCATATCTTCGGGCGGAGCGACCTCGATGGACACCACATTGCCCATCATCACATCAGTCTCCGGCAAGCAGTTCTCGGTCCTCTCAGTCTATCACGGCTTCATCGTCGACTTCACCGTCCCCTTCCTCGTCACCCTCTTCTGCAGCCTTTAGGGAGTATCTCTCTTTATACTAAACCAAGCCCCCGACGCTGTCTATGTGTGATTTAACACCAAATTCAGTGAATGGTTAGAGATTGCAACTTATCTGCGGGTCAGTTTGTTATGTATAGTAAATATCAAGACTATGGCATACGGAATATTTCTTACAGTCTTAACAGCTATCATCGTAACTTTTTTGGGAGTTGGGATAGCTGATTCGGAATGGCTCAAAAAGCGAGTTCATTACCGCTTCGCACGATACCTAATCGGGTTAATCATCGCGCTTGTCATTTTCTGTCCTCTTTACCTCGGAATATGAGTACATTACCCCTTATCATCAGACAACCCCGACATCACTGCCGGAGTTGTCTGCCTTCTTGCATGTATAATTAAACTATTTTTATTTCAATATAGCGCTCTCTGCAGATCCTGATCCACTTACTTCATTGTTGCGGTCAACCGTTTTACCATATCCAAAAGTATATGTGGCAGAAATTGAAAACCGCATGTGCTTGTCGGGACTGTAAACATATTTACGCATAGAGTAGTATTCTCCTGACAGAGTCTGTCGGGTTGATTCCCAGTTTGAGCGTAGGAAATTGTTTGCAGTCGCTGAAAGGTTCCATACTCCATTACCCCAGCCAATCTCAATATTATATTGCGAGGGTTCGTAAACCTCCATTCCACTTTGTTCTTCAAGATTATAATTTGGTGTTTTATAGAATCCTGATACATAGAAGTTCTTAAAATAATATGAGAGATTAAGACTACAAATAAACTCATTTCGGGTCAGAGCGTATTCGTCTGTGGTTTTCTTAAACCATATCTGGGGACTTACCTTTGCAACCAAATTACCATTAAGGAATCTGGCGGAAGCACTTACTATGATAGCTCCGTTCCGGTGGCTGCCGTTGTTGATATATTGTCTCAACATTGTTCCGTCAGGACCCGACGGAGAATAATAAGAAACTCTGCGATTGTTAAGCCATGCATAGATACCGACTGCTGCAATTTGCCATTTGTTTGAGATAAGCCACAGGTATTGAAAGTTGGCATTCTGGTTAAGAGTGTTTTTAAGATCCGGATTGCCTTGATACCATAGAAGTTCATCTTGTTGCAGCCGGTTAGGACTTTTTTCCATCGCACTCGGTACATCTTCATTTATATTGTAAGCGAGAGACAGCTGCATCCTGTCGGCAGGATTGTATGAAGCATATACTGAGGCATTAGGATATGATTTGTTTAATCTATTCCCCGATATGCTATTCCGTTCCCAGTTCCAGCCAAAATCTATACCAGCCTGCCATTTATCATAAAAAATGTCATAATGAGTACCAACACGGTAGTTCGATACTATATATTTCTGTCTGGATTGTGAATCACCGAAATAATGGATATTGTCTTTCAACCAGTTGGCACTTCCGAAAAAGGATAGCGAATTATGGCCGTTTATATTCCATGCCAGTGTTGGCGCGAATATCCCGTTGTAGGATTTTTCAGAGGCATTGTTTACTATTTCCAAGCCGTCATCTATCGAGTAATCAGAATTATTTTTATTATTCCCGTATCTGAACATTGCATACATGGAAAGGGATAGATTACGAGGCAGAACGAAAAAATAATCTCCGGTATATGTGAAGGTCATATTGTTCCCCCACGTATTGGCCCTTGATTCAGAGCCATTGAACAATTCCGATGAATATTTAAGACTGTTGAATTGTTCGCTCACTGGAGTTTTTGAGTAATTCACTCCAACAACATTGGATATCTGGATTTTTTCTTTGTTGTATAACGCTCTGAATGAAACATCATTGATGTTATTGCGAAATTTTGAAGCGTCAGTTTCGGTAGTACGCTCGACATTCATTGGGCCGTTCCCAAACAAGTCTGTAAAACGGAATTTCTCAATTGTGGAAACACCGTTGTGTCTGTTTGTCATATAATACTCCCGGGCATATATGTCGAATGTCATCGCCTTATATGTCATTTTGGAATATAAATATGCTTCTGTCCGGTTTACGCCGAAACTCTTGTCTGCATTGATTTTGGTATATCCCCCCCACTCATATTTCTGCATGATGAAATTGATGGCATATCGGGCGTTCTGAAAACGGGGATCACTTGGATAATGATAATACTCCACCTTTTTGACATCGGTAGTCTTCATTCCCTGCAAATCCTCTTTTGTTGCCAGAACATAATCTATAAAGATAGATACATTCTCACCAGCCGCAGTCCTGACTGCATTGGAGACGGGGTCAATATCAATCTCAGGGATTGACATCAGACCAAGCAGGGAAACAGCATTTTGCGCGGCATTTTTTTGATTTTTTCCGGGGAGATACGTGGATGATTTGGCTGAAGTCCTTTGCATGTCTGCTTCTACCACTATTTCATCCAAATAGTGGGATGAGGTAATTGTATCCTCATCTAATGTCTGTCCCGAGTATGGGGCACAAAACGAAGCGTTTGAGGGAGAGGTCGGCGGTTTTGGGTGGAATGCTTTGAGATTGCGAGAGTTACGGGGTCGAGGGTGTGGGAGGCCAAAAAAAACGAAGTGTTTACATTGCTTTAATTTCGGTTTAATTTTCGGCTCCGCAAGTTTACACGAGGCTTACATGGTGCGCTTCATCGACGTGTGGCGGTTTACATCACCGGTTCCGGCGGTCGAGCGGTGGTTGGAGGTCGGCTATGCGCCGATTATTTTGTGCTGGTTCTCGATTTTGCAATGCTCAAAAAGTTGCAAATAGCGGTTATTTGTGTATATT
>LUJS01000039.1 GCA_001689495.1 Bacteroidales bacterium M8
CTCTACCAACTGAGCTACGGAGTCATTTTCTTTTGCTTTCGTGAGGTGTTTCCCTCATTTGCGATGCAAAGTTAGGCACTTTTTTTGGACTGACCAAATTTTTTGGCAACTTTTTTCAAAATTTTTCTAATTTTTTTCCTGAAGGGGTGTTTTTGGGCCTTTTTGGGGGTGTTTGGTGGGTTTTAACGGGCTGTTCGTTGATTTTTTTGCGGGTTGTCGGAGGTTTTGATTAATTTTGCCTATGTAGATTTTTTTCGAGATACCGCTATGATTTCAGCTTTGCATAATAGAAAAACCGAGACTGCGGTCTATGTGGCCTTGTGGTTGCTGGTGGCCGGGATTTTTGTGCTTGACGTGATGCGTGCCCGGTCCACGACGGCGTTGCCGCTGCTCGACGGGCCTACGGCTGCCCGGATGGTGCTGACCCTGCTGCCATATATAGTGCTGTTTGTGGTGAACAATGCAATGCTCATACCCCGGCTGCTGTTGCGCAACCGCACGGGGCTCTATTTCGTGGCCGTGGCCGTGGCGGTGCTGTTGTTCTGGATATATCAGTATTTCGATTTCATGCACGCCGAGGCGCTCAGGCCGCATCCGCGCTTCAGGCATCCCGACATGCCGCGCCCCATGCTGCCGTTGCCGCTGCTGCTCGACTTCATGTATGCCATTGTGGTGGTGGGTGTCAATCTGGCCGTGGCGCTGATGTTTCAGCGTTATTATGACAAGCTGGAGCGCGAGTCGCTGATGAAGGCCAATGCCGAGAGCCAGCTGGCCAACCTCAAGGCCCAGATAAATCCACATTTCTACATGAACATGCTCAACAACATCCACGGCATGATCGAGATTGACCCCGAGCGGGCGCAGAGCATGGTGATTGACATGTCGCAACTGATGCGCCACATGCTCTACGAGAGTTCGCAGCCCCGCGTGCCGCTGTGGCGCGAGATAGGCTTCATCCGGAACTATCTGCGCCTGATGCGTCTGCGTTATCCCGAGAACAAGGTCAGCATCACCTCGTCGTTTCCCTCCGAGGGCGAGTCGGCCGGCATCACGGTGCCCCCGCTGCTCTATCTTGTCTTTATCGAGAATGCCTTCAAGCACGGCGTCAGCTATCGTGAGAGTTCGTTCGTGGCTGTCTCGATGTCGGTCTCGGGCGATGTCGTGCGCTTCAGCTGCATGAACAGCATCCATCCGTCCACCCCCGCGCCTGCCACGGGCGGAGGCATCGGCCTGCGCAATGTCAGCCGCCGCCTGTCGCTGATCTATGGCGATAGGGCGAGCCTCGAGATAGACAACGGCCCGTCGGCATATACCGTTAATCTTACAATCCCCGCACATGAAACTGAGAACTCTGATAATTGACGACGAGCCCATCGCGCTCGAGAAACTGGCCGGATACGTGGCCAAGGTGCCCTTTCTCGAACTTGTCGCCTCGTGTCAGGGCGGGTTCGAGGCTCTTGACTATCTTGCCGCCAACGAGGTCGACCTGATATTCACCGACATAAACATGCCCGATCTGAGCGGCATGGAGTTCGTGCGCTCGCTGGCGCGGATACCGATGATTGTTTTCACCACCGCCTATCAGGAGTATGCCGTCGACAGCTACAGACTCTCGGCGGTCGACTATCTGCTCAAGCCCTATGGCTTTGCCGACTTCCAGCGTGCGGTCAACAAGGCGCTCGATCTGTTCCGCTCGCGCCGCCCCAACGAGGTCACGGTCGTCCCCGGACCTCTGTTCGTCAAGGTCGACTATCGCTACGTGCGCGTCCAGCCCGAGGAGATACGCTACATCAAGGGTTATGGCGAGTATCTGCAGATATATCTCGACGACGCCCGTCAGCCACTTGTCACGCTCAGCTCGTTCGCCGCTGTCAGGGACCGCCTGCCCGAGTCGTTCCTTCAGGTGCACAGGTCATATATCGTCAACATGGACCGCATCAGCACCATCGAGCGCGGGCGCATCTTCATGGACCCCGAGACCATAATCCCGATAGGGGAGAGCTACAAGGGGGACTTCCAGCAATATATTGCCACTCATTCCATCGGGCGCAACCAGAAATCCTGACCCCCGTTCCGGTTGGTTGAACATTTGAGGCGATTGGTTGAATTTAATTTCCCGGTCGCCTTATTATATGTAATATTGCAGCGTAATTTCAACCTTACGTCAATGAAACCAACCGTCATCACCATCGCTCTGCTGCTCTCGGGGGCCATCATGTCCGCCCGTGCCGACTCGCAGGTCTGGACGTTTGCCGATTGCGTGGGCTATGCCCGCGAGCACAACATCGACCTGCAGAAGTCGCGGCTGAGCGAGGAGACTTCGGCCTATAATCTCGAGGAGGCCGAGGCCCAATGGCAGCCTACGCTCGACTTTGCCACCACGCACTCCTATGCCAACTATCCGTGGGCCGAGGGGAGCCGTAACGGCTACAACAGCTCGTATGGACTCAACGCCGGCTGGACAGTGTGGAACGGAGGCGAGCGCGAGAACTCCATCAAGCGCAGCCGCCTGCAGACCGAGATAGACCGCCTCGGCACCGGCCAGCAGCTGCGCACCCTCGAGACCGACCTCCTTCAGGTCTACGTCAACATCCTCTATGCCCGCGAGTCGATAGGGATATACGAGGAGGCAGCCCGCGTCAGCGAGGCTCAGGCCGAGCGGGGCCGACAGCTCATGGAGGCCGGACGGATGTCGCGCGTAGACTATGCGCGCCTCAAATCGCAGGCCGAGCAGGACCGCTATGCGCTGGTCAACTCTCAGGCCACCTACGACACCCGCCGCATGGAGCTGAAACAGCTGCTCGAGCTCGGCATAGACACCGACGTCGTGCCCGCCCCCGTCGAATGGTCGGCCGCCGAGGTCATGGCACAGCTGCCGCCGTTGGCCGAGAGCTGCGACATGGCCCGCACCACCGACCTGCGCATCAAGGGGCTCGAGCTCGAGGACGAGGCCGCCGGGCTCGACATCGCCATTGCCCGGGCCGGACGTTCGCCGCGCATCTCGCTCAATGCCGGGGCCGGCACCGGATATGCCGCGCCGGGCGGTGCGTTCGGCTCGTCGCTCAAACGCAATCTCAACGAGTCTGTCGGACTGACGCTCTCCATCCCCATCTTCGACAACAAAAAGACCAAGACCGCCGTGGCCCGCGCCAAAGTGCAGCAGATGGATGCCCGGCTCGACATCGAGAAGCGCATCACCGAGCTCGACCGCACCGTCGAGAACTGGTACATAGACACCCGTTCGGCCCAGTCGCGCTTCACCGCCGCCGAGCAGCAACTCGAGTCGGCCCGCCTGACCGACGAACTGACCAACGAGCAGTTCAGCCTCGGCTATGTCGACACAGTCGAGCTGATGACGGCCCACAACTCCTATGTAGAGGCCCGTCACACCCTGCTGCAGGCCAAGTACATGGCCATGCTGGGCCGCAAGATGATCGACTTCTATCGCAACGCAACCGTATCACTCCCCTGAAAACACCTTTATATATAACAGATATGAAACCAAGCAGAATACTGTTGACGGCAACCATGACGCTGCTGCTCGCGACGGCATGCGGCGACAAACGGAAAGTGTCGCTCGAGACCGTCAGGGCCGAGCGGGGAGAACTAACAGAGACCGTCACCGCCACCGGGACCGTCGAGTCTGTCACTCAGGTCGACGTGGGCACTCAGGTCACCGGAATCATCGACAAGCTCTATGCCGACTATAACAGCGTCGTCACCAAGGGCGAACTGATAGCCGAGATAGAGAAGACAATGCTCGAGAGCGACCTGCGCAGCGCCGAGGCCAACGTCGAGTCGGCCCGACTGACATACGAGTACAACCTCGCCAACCACAACCGCGACAAGGCCCTGCACGACAAGCAGCTGATAAGCGACTACGAGTATCAGACCTCGACCAAGGACCTCGAGGTGTCCAAGACCGCCTATGACAAGGCGCGTGCCGACAGGGTCCGCGCAGCCAAGAACCTCAACTATGCCGAGATATATTCGCCGATAGACGGCATTGTCATCTCGCGCGACGTCGAAGTGGGCCAGACCGTGGTATCGAATATGAGCGTCGCCAACCTCTATACCATCGCCGACCTCGACAACATGCAGGTCATTGGCAATGTCGACGAGGCCGACATAGGGCGCGTCAAGGTGGGGCAGGACGTCACTTTCTCGGTCGACGCATATCCAGACCAAATGTTCGACGGCAAGGTGACGCAGGTGCGCCTCAACCCGACGACCGAGAGCAACGTGGTGACATACGAGGTAGTCGTGGCCGCCGACAATCCCGACCACAAGCTCATCCCGGGCCTCACGGCCAACCTCACCATCTATGTGATGCGCCAGCAGGGAGTGCTGTTGCTTCCCACCAAGGCATTCACCTTCGAGCCGCGCGATTTCCCCAAGGCCGACAACCTCCCCGTGGCAGACGGGGCCGAGCCCGAACTGACCGAGGGACAGAAATGCGTCTGGACCGTCGAGGGTGACCGCCTCAAGCCCGTGGCCGTGACCACCGGCGAGAGCAATGGCATACGCACTCAGATCATCTCAGGACTCGCCGAGGGGGCCGTCGTGGCCACAGGATATGAGGACGCAACGCTCACCGACGCACCCGGTGCCGACTCCGAGCGCAGCCCCTTCGCACCCCAGCCCCCGGGCCGCAACAAAAAGAAATGACCCCCATGAGCAACGACAGAAAGGAAATAATCCGTGTCTCGGGCCTGCGACGCGAGTTCATCGTGGGCGGCGAGAAGGTCAAGGCCCTCAGGGGCGTGTCGTTCAGCATACGCGAGGGCGAGTTCGTCACCATCATGGGCACCTCAGGCTCTGGCAAGTCGACACTACTCAACATACTGGGCTGTCTCGACACCCCGACCTCGGGCGAATACGAGCTTGACGGAGTGTCCGTGCAGTCGATGAGCAGGAATCAGCGTGCCGTGACCCGCAACCGCAAGATCGGCTTCGTGTTCCAAAACTACAACCTGCTCCCCAAGACCACGGCCATCGAGAATGTCGAGCTGCCCCTGCTCTACAACCCCGCCGTCTCGTCGCGCGAGCGCCGCGAGCGTGCCGTCCGCGCTCTCGAGGCCGTGGGGCTCGAGAGCCGCCTCAACCACAAGAGCAACCAGATGTCGGGCGGCCAGCAGCAGCGCGTCGCCATAGCCCGCGCGCTGGTCAACGACCCCGTCATCATCCTTGCCGACGAGGCCACCGGCAACCTCGACACCCGCACCTCGTTCAGCATCCTCATGCTGTTTCAGGAGCTCCATGCCCGTGGCCGCACCATCATCTTCGTGACCCACAACCCCGAACTGGCCTCATACTCGTCGCGCAACATCGTGCTGCGCGACGGCAAGGTGGTCTCCGACACCGTCAATCCCTGCATGGCCTCGGCCCGCGAGGCATACGACAACCTGCCAACCGACAACGACTGACACCCATCCGCACATGAAACTCGGCAATCTACTCAAAATAGCCCTCAAGGCGCTCAACAACAACAAGCTGCGCTGTTTCCTCACCATGCTCGGCATCATCATCGGCGTGGCCTCGGTCATAACCATGCTCGCCATAGGGCAGGGCTCGAAGAACAGCATACGCGACCAAATATCCGAGATGGGCTCGAACATGATAATGATTCATCCCGGCAACATGCAGCGCGGAGGCGTGCGCCAGAGCGCCGACGACATGCAGACGCTCGAGGTATCCGACTACGAGGCCCTGCAGGCCCTCCCCGGCATCGCGGCCATCTCACCCTCGGTCAACTCGGGCGGACAGTTCGTCAACGGCAACAACAACTATCCATCGTCGGTCACAGGCATCACGCCCGACTATCTCGACATCCGTAAGCTCAAGATCAAGGAAGGCACGATGTTCACCGACCACGACATCAAGAGCGCCGCCAAGGTCTGCATACTCGGCAAAACCGTGGCCGACAACCTCTTTCCCAACGGCGAGGACCCTGTGGGGCGCGTGATACGTTTCGGCAAGATACCACTCACCGTCATCGGCATCCTCGAGTCGAAGGGCACCAACTCGATGGGACAGGATCAGGACGACGTCGTGCTGGCGCCATACACCACTGTGATGAAGCGAGTGCTGGCCATAGACTACATTCAGGGCATATTCGCCAGCGCCACCGACGAGGACCGCACCGACCAGACCATCGACGCCATCACCGACGTGCTGCGCACCCGCCACAAGATACAGTCCGGGGCCGACAACGACTTCGAGATACGCTCGCAGCAGGAACTCAGCGAGATGATGAACTCGACCAGCGACATGATGACCGTCTTGCTTGCCTGTATCGCCGGAATCTCGCTGCTCGTCGGCGGCATCGGCATCATGAACATCATGTATGTCTCGGTCACCGAGCGCACGCGCGAGATAGGCCTGCGCATGTCCATCGGCGCCCGCGGCATCGACATCCTCTCGCAGTTTCTCATCGAGGCCGTCATCATCAGCGTCAGCGGCGGCGTCATCGGCATAGTGGTGGGCGTGCTGGCCTCGTGGATAGTCAACGTCGTGGCCCACTGGCCCGTGGCCATACAGATATACTCGGTGGTGCTCTCGTTTGCCGTCTGCACCGTCACCGGCGTCTTCTTCGGGTGGTATCCCGCCAAGAAGGCAGCGGGTCTCGACCCCATCGAGGCAATCAGGTACGAATAAACGGACACAGACTTATCTTTATTATTGGTTAGATTAAATATAATAGGTGTAAGACGTTCCCCGCTTCGAGAGGTCTCGCGGCGGGGAGCGCAGTTTTTTGCCGTAAATTTGTCAATAAAAATGGCAAATGTTTTGTTGTTTTGTGAAAAATGTGTAATTTTGTCGCTGAATTTTAGAAAACTCTTCCAATTAAGGTATGAAAGCAGTAGAAGTGATTGACGACCTGAAGCGTCGTTTTCCCAACGAGCCCGAGTACATCCAGGCAGTGGACGAGGTGCTGAGCACCATCGAGGATGTCTACAACGAGAATCCCGAATTTGAGCGCTACAATCTCATCGAGCGCCTGTGCATCCCCGACCGCATCTTCTCCTTCCGCGTGTCGTGGGTCGACGACAAGGGCAAGGTCCACAACAACATGGGCTATCGTGTCCAGCACAACAATGCGATCGGTCCGTACAAGGGCGGTATCCGCTTCCACTCGTCGGTCAACCTCTCGATCCTCAAGTTCCTTGCCTTCGAGCAGACCTTCAAGAACTCGCTCACCACGCTCGCCATGGGCGGTGCCAAGGGCGGCAGCGACTTCTCGCCCCGCGGCAAGAGCGACATGGAGGTGATGCGTTTCTGTCAGGCCTTCATCTCGGAGCTCTGGCGTCAGATCGGTCCCGACACCGACGTGCCCGCAGGCGACATAGGCGTGGGCGGTCGCGAGGTCGGCTATATGTTCGGCCAGTACAAGAAGATGGCCCGCGAGTTTACAGGCACATTCACCGGCAAGGGCCTCGAGTTCGGCGGTTCGAAGATCCGTCCCGAGGCTACGGGCTATGGCAACGTATATTTCCTCCTCAACATGCTCAAGACCCGCGGCATCGAGCTGGCCGGCAAGAAGGTGGCCATCTCGGGTTCGGGCAACGTGGCCACGTATACCGCCGAGAAGCTGCTGTCGCTCGGCGCCAAGGTGGTCAGCATGAGCGACTCTGACGGCACTATCTATGTTCCCGAAGGTCTGTCGCGCCAGCAGCTCGACTTCATCTTCAAGCTGAAGAACATCTATCGCGGCCGCATCCGCGAGTTTGCCGAGGAGTACGGCTGCGAATACTTCGAGGGCGAGCGTCCTTGGCAGCGCGTACAGTGCGACATCGCCATGCCTTCGGCAACCCAGAACGAGATCGACGGCGACGACGCCCGCGCTCTCGTGGCCGGCGGCTGTATCGCTGTCAGCGAGGGTGCCAACATGCCCTCGACCCCCGAGGCCATCCGCGAGTTCCAGAAGGCCCGCATACTCTATGCTCCCGGCAAGGCCGCTAACGCAGGCGGTGTCTCGGTGAGCGGTCTGGAGATGGCCCAGAACTCGCAGAAGCTGTCGTGGACCGAGCAGGAGGTCGACGCCAAGCTCAAGCAGATTATGTCAGACATCCACGAGCAGTGCGTCAAGTACGGCACCGAGGAGGACGGCTACATCAACTATGTCAAGGGTGCCAACGTGGCAGGCTTCATGAAAGTGGCCCGCGCCATGATGGCTCAGGGCGTGCTCTAAGTCTCCCCGTCACATAAACCATAAGGCGACACCCGCCGCAGGCCGAACGGCCGCGGCGGGTGTTCCGTTGAACAAAGCATGGGGCGGAGATGTTTTATCGTTGACATTACTATTATCAAACAACTTATTTCTCTCCACGTTATGAAACATAATCACGAGCATTGCGCCCTCCACATCGCATTCAGGATTGCAGGCATGACCCTCAAGGCCGCAGCCGTCGCCGCCGCATTCTGCGCCGTCCACGAACTTCACAAGATTCACAAGAGCATCAAGGCATAGGCCGTCAGGTGACAAAAGGCTTATTCCCGCCCCGGCGTCTTTCGCAAGACAGCCGGGGCGGGATGATTTTATAGGGATGTGGGTGGATTGAAAACTTTTAGCGTGTTGTTATATGCAATTATTTTGACATCAATATATTGGCTCTTGCCTTGAAGGGCCAAATGTAATGTTGTATAATTTGGCCGTAACAATCTTTTTGACTAATTTTACACCATCTGCCGTGTATGTCGCAGGGCGGCATCATGGATATTGACGTCACAAAAAATTCATTCACGATAATGCGAAAGATTTTACTTTTAATGTTTACTTTAGTCGTCCTCGTCCCCACAGCCGGGGCGAGGGTGATCAGTGGCCGCGTGCTGGCCGACAGTGACTCGGCCGCCGTGTGCGGAGCCTCGTGCATGTTGCGCGAGCAGGGTGACACCCTTGCCATCGGTGTGTCTGATGCCAAGGGGCGTTTCAGCCTGCAGACAGGGTCGCGCTCGGGGCTCGACCTGCTCATAAGTTTGGCGGGATACTCGCCCACAGAGGTCATCGTGGCACCCGGAGGCAAGGATGTCGACGCTGGCGACATATATATGTCGGATGCGGTAGCCCTCGGCGAGGTCACGGTGACAGCCCGGTCGGGGGTAGACTCGAAGGGGAGGATGATTGTCTTTCCGTCGGACTCAGAGGTTAAGGCATCTGGCACATCCATCAGCCTATTCCAGAAGCTGATGCTGCCGGGGCTGGAAGCCAATCCGATAACCCGCTCGCTGACGGTGGACCGTGGCGCGCCGATGTTTCTCATCAATGGTGTCCCTTCGAGCCTCGAGGACGTGCAGTCGCTGCAGCCCAAGGAGATAGCCAAGATAGAATACTCGCGCATCACTCCGGCCCGGTATGCCGACAAGGGCACTAACGGACTTATCAGCATCACGCTGAAGAAGCGCTCTGACGGCGGCTCGTTTTATGGGTGGGTGCGCTCGGCGGTGACGACTGCCTTTCTCGACGCTAACCTGCGCTCGACCTACCACCAGGGGCCCTCGCAGTTCTCGCTCTCATATAGGGATTCGTGGAGAAACTATCACAAGGTCTATGACCGTAGCGACGAGTGGTATATCGGCGATGATTTCAAGGTACATCTCGAGAGCAACGACCGCAATCCGTTCAACTATTTGGTAAACCAGATTCAGGCGCGTTACAATTATACTCCCACGGCCAAGACCCTCTTCTCTGCGACATTCAACCTGAATCTGGTGGATAATAACCGCAAGGTCATGGGGACGACCATCGACTCTGAGCTCGGTCGCTATGACAATTTCAACAGGTCATCGGGTAGGGACAAGTCGCCGTCGCTCGACCTGTTCGTGCGTCATGATTTCAACGACCGCAACTCGCTTGAGGCAGAGGTGGTGGGGACTTTGGCCGACAACACCTACAGGCGCGTCAACAGCTATCATATAGATGGTGTCGAGGACTATGTGACGGATGTCGAGGAGTCTCGCCAGTCGCTAATCACCGAAATCAGCTATACCCACACCTTCAGCGACAAGACCTCCCTTTCGGGCGGTTTCCAGAACACTGTGTCACACAACCGCAACAAGTATCTGACGACCGATTTCCGTCCGCTACTCACCGAGAACAACAACTATCTCTATGCCCGCCTGGGTCAGCGTGTCGGCAAGGTCTATCTGTCGCTATCCACAGGCCTCAAGGTATTAAAGATGAGGAACAACACTGACAGGCGCGACTTTGTGCGCAATCTCACCAATGTGTATGCCTCGTGGCAAATCAGCGACAGATGGAATCTCATAGGATCTTTCCGTTACGAGCCCTCCATTCCGTCGCTATCGGCACTGACTGACTATCCCCAGCAGTCGACCCCTTATCTTGTCACCAACGGTAATCCGGGTCTGAAGGTGTCCGAGCATTTCATCTACAACCTTGCGCCTACGTTCAGACACAAGAAATTCAGCGGTGCACTCTACCTCTTCTACATGCATAGCAATAATGCCATGTCTCAGGACATCCGCTATCTCGGTGACAGGGTATTCCTCTCCCAGACAGTGAACATGCGCGATTATTCCCGTGGCGGAGGAGAGCTCCAGGTGGGCATGAAAAATCTTGCGGGATTCGGATTCAATCTCTCGGTCAATCTCTCGCGATATGAGAGTTCGGGCGAGGGGTGGAACCACCATCTGACATCGTTCAGCGGCTCTGTATCGCTGTGGTGGAACAGGGGGCCCTTCACGGTCACGTACTGGCGCAAGCTCCCGGGCAAGTATCTCGCCGCCCACTATGTGAGCAAAGAGGAGAACGGGGACGCCCTGCAGTTTGAATACAAGCCCGACAAGCACTGGACACTCGGAGCCGGATGGATGTATATGTTCGATGTCAAGGGTACACGTTATCCCTCGTGGAACTACTCGGCGGTCAACCCGTCGACCTCATGGCGTAACATAGCCCACAATGGCAATATGGTGACGCTCAGCGTGACCTACTCGGCCGATTTCGGCTCGATATTCCGCTCCGTCCGCCGTTCGCTGGAGAATTCTGACGGTGGCTCGTCCCTCTTCAAGGGCGAGTGACCCGCAATAGCCGTGATATGAAGCGAGGTGGCCCCGGATGCTCCGGGGCCACCTCGTGTCCTTTGATTAATCTATTTCTCCGCCCGGCGTGTTATGTCGCGGATGGCGAGGGATGCGAGGATCAGGCCGAAGGTGGCGGTGATGTGCATGAGGGAGCCGTTGGTGGCGGCTTTGTTGTAGGTCAGTGAGCCGTCATTTACTTCTGCGGCGGGGCGGTAGGCGGGGTGTTGGCCTACGAGTTCGTCAGAGTAGACGCAGGTGAATTTGCGGGCGGGAAATTGGCCGCTTTTCTTGAATCTGCGGCGTAGGGCTGCGGCGAGGGGGCATCCCTTGACTTTCCAGAACTCGGCCGTGGCTATGCGCGTGGGGTCGGTCTTGAGCGCGGCGCCCATGGAGGAGTAGAATCTCATGCCCGCGGGCGATGACGCGCGGGTGGCGTTGAGGATGAGCAGGGCCTTGTCGGAGAGGGAGTCTATGCAGTCGAAGACGTATCCGTATGAGGCGAGGTCGTATTGTCCGGCCGTTTCCTTGTCGTAGAGGCCGTGGATGGCGGTAATCTCTGCCTCGGGGTTGATGTCGCGCAGCCTCTCGGCCACGACATCGACCTTGACGCGGCCTATGGTCGAGGCCGTGGCGGGCATCTGTCTGTTGATGTTGGTGGGGGCCACGCAGTCGGCGTCGACCAGCGTGAGGCGGCTGAATCCGGTGCGGACCAGTGCCTCGGCTGTCCACGAGCCCACGCCGCCGAGGCCGAATATGATGACGGGTGTCGTGTCCATCAGGTCGAGGGCGTCGTGACCTGTGAGGCGTGCCGTGCGGTCCAGACGGCTGTCGCGGGGCATCAGGGGAAGGCTCATCGGCAGTCGCATTTGAGTCTGCCGGGCTTGAAGGCATCCTTGATGCGCTGCCACAGCGACGGTTTCTCGTCGTCGAGACGGAGGTGTATGTTGACGTCGGAGTCGTCCTTGTCGAGGAATATGATGGATGAGGGGAGCACGATGGCCAGACACGTCTCGAACTCGACGATCTGATTGATGCGGGGCAGGGGTATGGTGGCGAACGGCGATGCCGGGTCAACACTGCCTATATACAGATTATCCTCGTCTATGAAAATGCCGTGATTCTCGAGAGCATAGTCAAAGAGCAGAGATATGTTGAGCTCGTCGGCCGACTTGGGGGGGCGGCTGAACTGCTTGTAGAGTGTCTGTATGACTTTTTTTGTTACCATATCATTTTTGAATAGGCATTGTTGAAACGAGGTGGTCGATGGCTTGAAGCTGGCTCGGTTCTAAAATGATAGAAGGAGGGGTTTCAGATTCGGCGATGAATTGGTTAGCTTTTGGCCTTCATGTTACTATTCAAACGTATGGGAGAGAGAGTAAGTTCAGAGAGAGGGTAAAAAATTATGGTCGCCCCGCAGCCTGCGGGACGACCATAAGGTTGGTTTCGGGGTCAGGCAAGGAATCCGAGCAGCACACCCGCGGCCACAGCCGAGCCGATGACGCCGGCCACGTTGGGGCCCATGGCGTGCATGAGCAGATAGTTGCTGGGATCGTATTCGAGACCGAGGTTGTTGGAGATTCGGGCCGACATGGGCACTGCCGAGACGCCGGCGTTGCCGATGAGGGGATTGATCTTCTTACCCTTGGGCAGGAACAGATTGAAGAGCTTGACGAAGAGCACGCCGCTCGACGATGCGATGACGAAGGCCATGAAGCCGAGCAGGAAGATGCGGATTGTCTCTGAGGTAAGGAACTCGGAGGCCTGTGTGGACGCACCTACGGTCATGCCCAGCAGGATAGTGACGATGTCGGTGAGGGCGTTGCTGGCGGTCTTGGCCAGACGGTTGGTGACGCCGCACTCTCTGAGCAGGTTGCCGAAGAAGAGCATGCCCAACAGGGGGATGCCCGAGGGTACCACGAAGCAGGTGAGGATCATGCCCACGATGGGGAAGATGATCTTCTCGTTCTGCGACACGGCGCGGGCGGGCTTCATCTTGATGAGGCGCTCGTTCTTGGTGGTGAACAGGCGCATCAGCGGGGGCTGTATCACGGGCACGAGGGCCATGTAAGAGTAGGCCGAGACCGCGATGGCGCCCATGAGGTTGGGTGCCAGCTTGGACGACAGGAAGATGGCCGTGGGGCCGTCGGCGCCGCCGATGATGGCGATGGAACCGGCCTGATCGGGCGCGAAGCCGAGCAGCAGGGCCACCATGTAGGCTCCGAAGATGCCGAACTGGGCCGCGGCGCCGATGAGCATCAGCTTGGGGTTGGCGATCAGTGCCGAGAAGTCGGTCATGGCACCGATGCCGAGGAAGATGAGGGGCGGGTACCATCCGGCGCTCACGCCGTTGTAGAGGATGTTGAGCACCGAGCCCTCCTCATAGATGCCTATCTCGAGACCGGCGGTGGTGTTGAAGGGGATGTTGCCGATGAGTATGCCGAAGCCGATAGGCACCAGCAGCATGGGCTCGAAGTTCTTCTTGATGGCGAGCCAGATGAAGAAGAGGCCCACCACAAGCATGACGAGGTGCTCCCATGTGGCATTGTAGAATCCTGTCAGATGCCAGAATTCCTGAAGGTTCTGTAATAGGAAATCGCTAAAAGTCATGTCGGTTGATCTTTTCAGTGATTATTCGAGGGTGATGAGCACTGCGCCGTCGAGCACGGAGTCGCCCACCGAAACGGCGATGGATGCCACACGGCCGTCGTGGCCGGCGTGGATGGCGTTTTCCATCTTCATGGCCTCGAGTGTCAGCACGGTGTCGGCAGCCTTGACCGTGTCGCCGACCTTGACGGGGATGTTCATGACGACGCCGGGCAGGGGAGCCTTGACTTGGAAGCCGCCTGACGCAACCTGAGGCTTGGCGATGACTTTGGCGCCCGAGTCGGTGCGGGGAGCGGCCGAGGGACGGGGCTTCTGGACGATGGTGACGGGCTTCTCGGCCTTGTCAAGCTCGACCTTGTAGGGCATGCCGTTGACTTCGACTTTGGCGACATTGTTGTCGATGTCGCCCACCTTCACCGAATAGAGGTTGCCGTTGATGCGATACTTATATTCTTTCATTCTGTTGGTGAATCTTTAGGGGGATGTGACTGAGGTGTGATGAATGGGGAGTGAGGCTCTCAGCGCTTGGGGAGTTCGCGCATCGAATAGATCTTAGAGCTCCACGGCGAGTATGAGCGGCGCACCTTGTTGATGGTGAGCACGGTGTTCTCGCGGTCGTGGGCCTCGAGGTGGTCGCGCAGGGCCATGGCGATGGCTGCGATGACCTCGCCCGAATCCTGTTCGCGTGCATGCTCGTGGTCTTCGTCGCTGTCGGCGAATGCCTTGATTTTGCGGCGGCGCGACACGTTCTCGCCGATCTTGCTGATGATGTAGAAGCAGATGGCCAGTACGAGCAGCGCGGTGAAGACGATGCACATGGCCATGATGGCCATGCCGAATCCGTTCTCGTCCTGCTCGGCAAACATGTCTACCTTAGAGTTGGTGCTCTTGATGATGTTGTTGCTGGACGGTGTGATGTACATGGCGTCCGAGCCGTCGCGCACCTCCCAAGCCTCGGGGTTGCCGGTGCCGCCGATGCCGTCCTGACGACGTGCATAGGACTGTCCGGGCAGCAGGGTGCCGGGCACCACGATCTCGTCGATCAGGCTCTTGCCGTCGGCATCATA
The DNA here is from genome assembly GCA_001689495.1 of Bacteroidales bacterium M8. Classification (GTDB taxonomy): domain Bacteria; phylum Bacteroidota; class Bacteroidia; order Bacteroidales; family Muribaculaceae; genus Duncaniella. The sequence goes on from LUJS01000039.1 coordinate 14,715, forward strand.
GATGGCGATGTAGTTGTCCTGACCGGGGGTGAAGGTGAAGTTCATGTGGAACGTGCCCTTGTTGGGCTCGCCGTCGGCCCAGAAGAGGACATGCTGGCGAGTGGGAATCTCGGTGTTGACGTCGCCGAGGGGCACGGGATACTTGGTGGGGTTCAGGGAGTCGTTGGTGAGGAAGACACTCGAGATCTCGAGCGGGCCGAAGGTCGAGTTGAAGAGCTCGACCCAAGCCGAATAGCGCCCGAAATCGTCGACCACGCTGGTCGAGTCGTTGGCCACCATCACCTCGTTGATCCTGAGCCCTCGTCTGCCTTGTGCCGAGAGCGAGGCAATGCCCAAGACGGCTGCAAGCAGCAGGGTTATGATACGATGATGTGTCATTTGGCTGTTTTGCTTGATTTTTACAGGGGTATGTTGCCGTGCTTCTTGGCGGGGTTGACCACCTTCTTGGTGGCGAGCTGCTGCAGGGCGCGGATGACGCGGAATCGGGTGTTGCGGGGCTCGATGACGTCGTCGATATATCCGTAGCGGGCTGCGTTGTAGGGGTTGCAGAAGAGCTTGTTGTATTCCTCCTCCTTCTCCTTGAGCACCTTGGCGGGATCGTCAGAAGCCTTTGCCTCCTTGGCATAGAGCACCTCGACGGCGCCGGCACCGCCCATGACGGCGATCTCGGCGGTGGGCCATGCATAGTTCATGTCGCCGCGGAGCTGCTTGCACGACATCACGATGTGCGAGCCGCCATAGCTCTTGCGCAGTGTCACGGTGACCTTGGGCACGGTGGCCTCGCCATAGGCATAGAGCAGCTTGGCGCCGTGCAGGATCACGCCGTTATACTCCTGACCGGTGCCGGGAAGGAATCCGGGGACGTCGACCAGAGTGACCAGCGGAATGTTGAATGCGTCGCAGAAGCGGACGAAGCGGGCACCCTTGCGCGAGGCGTTGCTGTCGAGCACGCCGGCAAGATATTTGGGCTGGTTGGCCACGATGCCCACGGCCTGACCGTTGAAGCGGGCGAAGCCGATGATGATGTTCTTGGCATAGTCGCGCTGTATCTCGAGGAACTCTCCGTTGTCGATGATGGCGCCGATGACCTCGTACATGTCATAGGGACGGTTGGCCGAGTCGGGGATAATCTCGTTGAGCGAGTCCTCGAGACGGTCGATGGGGTCGTTGCACTCTACCAACGGCGGCTCCTCGAGGTTGTTCTGGGGAATATAGCTGAAGAGCTTGCGGATGATGGAGAGCGTCTCCTCGCCGTCCTCGGCCGCGAAGTGGGCCACGCCGCTCTTCTGCGAGTGCACAGCGGCACCGCCGAGAGCCTCTTGGGTCACGTCCTCGCCGGTCACTGTCTTGACCACCTTGGGGCCCGTGAGGAACATGTATGAGATGCCCTTGGTCATGATGGTGAAGTCTGTCAGCGCGGGCGAGTAGACGGCACCGCCGGCACAGGGGCCGAGGATGGCCGAGATCTGGGGTATCACGCCGGATGCAAGGATGTTGCGCTGGAAAATCTCGGCATAGCCTGCGAGGGCGTTGATGCCCTCCTGAATGCGGGCGCCGCCCGAGTCGTTGAGGCCGATGACGGGTGCGCCCATCTTCATGGCCATGTCCATGATCTTGCAGATCTTGAGGGCCATTGTCTCGCTGAGCGAGCCGCCGAATACGGTGAAGTCCTGAGCGAACACATAGACCAGACGGCCCTCGATGGTGCCGTAGCCGGTCACGACGCCGTCGCCGAGGAAGCTCTTCTTCTCCTGACCGAAGTTGTGGCAGCGGTGGCGCACGAACATGTCTATCTCTTCGAACGAGCCCTCGTCGAGGAGCTGGGCAATGCGCTCGCGCGCTGTGTACTTGCCACGTTCATGCTGCTTCTGGATGGCTTTCTCGCCGCCGCCCAGACGAGCCTCCTCGCGCAGGGCGATAAGCTCTTTTACTTTTTCAAGCTGATTGCTCATATATTGCTATATATGTGGGGAGGGGATTGGTTTTCTGAAATTACTTGTTGGGGTCTTCGCAGAGCTCGATGAGAGTTCCGCAGGTCGATTTGGGGTGGAGGAATGCGATGTTGAGGCCCTCGGCGCCCTTGCGGGGAGCCTTGTCGATGAGGGCGCAGCCCTTGTCTGACACCTCGGCCAGCGCGTTGGCTACGCCGTCCTCGATGGCGAACGCGATGTGCTGGATGCCGCCGCGGCCGCCGTTCTTCTCGATGAACTTGCAGATGGCGCTCTCGGGTGCGGTGCCCTCGAGGAGCTCGATCTTGGTCTGGCCTACCTTGAAGAATGCGGTGCGCACCTTCTGGTCGGCGACTTCTTCGATGGCAAAACATTTAAGGCCGAGGGTGTTCTCGTAAAATGCGATGGCCTCCTCGAGGTTGGGCACTGCGATGCCCACATGTTCGATATGCGAAATATCCATGGTTGTAGTTGTATGTGGTTGTGAGTTAGTTGTTTGTCGTGATTAAGGCGTGGTCGCCGGGCCACGGGCGCGGCATCCGCGCTCAAAGCCGTGCGCAAAGTTAACCAAAATAATCGGTAATGTCAACTCCGCGGGGCATAAAAAATCAGACCCGCGCCGCTGTTTGTCAGAGCGGTGCGGGTCTGTGTTGGTTGTCGCTGTCGCGGTGAGGCCGATTATTCGGCTACGACCTCGAAGGGAACCTTGACGGTGACGTCGCGGTGCAGACGGATTGTTGCCTCGTATGCGCCGACCTCCTTGACGGGGTCGAGCGAGATGAGCTTGCGGTCCACGTTGTGGCCGAGCTTCTCGAGGGCCTCGGCGATCTGGATTGCGTTGACCGAGCCGAAGATAGTGCCCGTGCTCGAAGTCTTGGCGCCGATTGTGAGCTTGACGTCCTTGAGGGTTTCTGCCTGAGCCTCTGCCTCGGCCTTGATGCGCTCGAGCTTGTGTGCGCGCTGGCGCTGGTTCTCGGCGAGAACTTTAAGAGCCGACTCAGTGGCGATGACGGCCTTGCCGGTGGGGATGAGATAGTTGCGGCCATAACCGCTCTTCACCTCGACCACGTCGTCCTTGTAGCCGAGACCGGAGATGTCTTCTTTGAGAATGATCTTCATAATTCCTGATAGCTTTTAAAGTTATTTCATCAAGTCTGTTACGTAGGGCAGCAGAGCAAGGTGACGAGCACGCTTGACGGCCTGAGCCACGCGACGCTGGAACTTCAGCGAGGTGCCGGTGATGCGGCGGGGCAGGAGCTTGCCCTGCTCGTTGAGGAACTTCTTGAGGAATTCGGGATCCTTGTAGTCGACATACTTGATGCCGCTGCGCTTGAAACGGCAATATTTTTTCTTCTTCACGTCCACCGACAGGGGTGTGAGATAGCGGATTTCAGATGCTTGTGCCATGATTTAGTTCTCCTTTGCTTCTTCGGTTGCTACTGTTGTTGCGGGTGTCTTGGCGCGGTTGCGGCGCTTCTCGGCATACTCTGCGGCATACTTGTCGAGACGGAAGACGAGGAAACGGAGCACGCGCTCGTCGCGGCGGAAGGCGGTCTCGATCTTCTTAACGATCGTGGGATCGCCGTCAAACTCTACCAGCGAGTAGAAGCCGGTCGATTTCTTCTGGATGGGATAGGCAAGCTTGCGAAGGCCCCAGAGCTCTTCGTTGACGATAGTGGCGCCGTTGTCGGTGAGCACCTTCTCGAACTTTTCTACCGCTTCCTTCATCTGCTGGTCAGACAAAACGGGAGTTAAAATGAAAACGGTTTCGTAGTGATTCATTTTAGGTGAATTAGTGTTGATTGATTGATGATTGGATGATGCATGTCTGCATTTCCGGGCGCAAAGGTACGAAAAATATTTCATCCCGCCAAGCGATATTGCGGTTTTTAGTCTTTATTTTTCGTTTGGGCGGATGGAGGGATGGCTATTGACCGGGGTGGGGTCAATAGCCATCGGGAGCATGGGTGTGGTCAGTTGTTGGGGATGCCGGTGAAGTCGGAGTCGTACAATATGCCGCGGTTATAGCCATAGTCAAGGCCGTATTCCAGCTTTATGGTCTCGCGGTCGGGGGTCGTGACCTCGCATCTCACCAAATTCTCATATCGGCTGTTGGCCGAGAAGGGCTCGACGAGTACACAATAATACATATCTATATAGTTGCCTCTTGGCAGCGCCTTGACTATGTATTCGAGGTCGCGTTCGGCGTATGTGCTGCCGCTGAGCCTTGACTCGTATTCGGTGTATTCTATCGACAGGCTCTCGTAGTTGGTCTGGTTTTCGATGAACATGACCATAGGATTAGCCACTGTCTCGCAGCGATAGCGGTTGCCGCGTCCGTCGATTATAACCATCACCTTCTTGTTGCCTCCGTCGGTCATGGACTCGATTTCGAATATAGGGGTGATTTTGTCGCCGGACTCGCAGATGTACTGACGTCCGTCGATGTCATAGACTGCCACGCCGCTGATATATTTTATTTCCAGCTCTTTGGTCAGCTTGTATGACATGCTGGAGCTTCTTTCGGGGCATATCAGCCACGATGTGGCGAAGTCCTTGGTGAAGAATGATTTGCCGGCTTCCTCCCATTCGGTGATTTTCCATACGTTTCTCAGGTTATCCGACCACCCGTACAGGTATTCGGGTTCGCCATTGCCGATGGTGGGTTCGTCGTCGTCATCGTCGGAGCAAGCGGTGAGTGCGGCGGGCAACAGCAGTACCACGAACAGCCGCAACATCAGTTGATGGAGTTTCAGGTCCATGTCTTTGGGATAATGTTGGTTGTTAAGTCCGGCCCGAGATCCCCGACAGGGCGCGTTGAAAAGTAGCTATATAAAAAAGGTGTGAGGATCGTATCTCTGTCTTATCGGTCATTCAGGTCTTGGCTTACCTCAGGCAACGATAAGACAACAGCCCCACACCGTTATGGATATGTCGTGCCCGGGTGCGATGCACCCTGCGGCAATTCATACCGGTAGATGTGGTGCTATTGTCCTTCCGTATCCCTAAGCCTGTGAATGTAAACTGCCAAGTTTGAATGACCGGGATAAGAATTTCAATAACACCCTTGCAGCCCGGCCACGTCGGGGTCGGGCATAGTATTTGGCGAAACGGCGCGGCCTCTGCCTTTCGACAGCCGTTTCGGGTGCAAAGATAAGCAAAAATCCTTTGACGGACACAATCAAGGCCCGATAATTGCTCGCGGACTCCGGCGCGAATCTTGGAAAAACGGCAGAAACGGCCCGAAAAACCTTGGAAAAACGGCAAAAACAGGCGAAAAAAACTTGGAAAAACGGCAAAAATGGCCCGAAAAGTCTTGGAAAAGCGGCAAAAAATGGTTAGCTTTGCAGTCTGATAGACATTAATCGGTTAATAATCATTGTGTTTATGACTGCATTGATGTAATCCTCACCAACAATATGACAATATGGCTTTGTTCCGCTATCTTACAAGTTATCTCGACGAGTATTATAAAACTCAAAAAAACGCCCTGCTGCTGACCGGAGCACGACAGACCGGTAAAACTTATGCCGTGCGAGAGCTTGGACGAAAGTTCAAGTCTTTTGTCGAGATCAATTTCATAGAACAGCCCGAGGCGGCGAGATTGTTCAGTGGCGTGACTTCGGCAGACGAGATACTGCTGAGGCTGTCTGCCATTGCCGACAGACCATTGGTCAAGGGTGAGACGCTCGTGTTCTTCGACGAGGTGCAGTGTTGCGAAAACATCGTCACGGCCATAAAGTTTCTTGTCGACGAGGGGAGCTACAGGTATGCCCTGAGCGGCTCGCTGCTGGGTGTAGAGCTCAAGGACCTGCGATCGGTGCCCGTGGGGTATATGGGCGTGAAGGAAGTCTATCCGCTCGACTTCGAGGAATTCATACTTAATGTCGGAGTCTCGCGTCGGGTGATTGACCACGTGCGCGACAGTTGGGAGAAATGCACGCCCGTAGACACCGTGGTCCACGAAAAGCTGCTGGCATTGTTCAGGCTATACACCATAACCGGCGGCATGCCCGCGGCGGTCGAGCGATATATCGCCACCAACGACATCAATGTGGTCAGCAGGACGCAGTCTGACATAGTGACGCTTTATCGCGAGGACATATCGCAGTATGCCGACAAGGAAAAGCTCAAGATAAAGGAGATTTTCGATCTGATACCATCCGAGCTCGATGCCAAGAACAAGCGCTTCATATTGAAACGGCTCAACGAGCACGCCAAGTTCGACCGCTATCAGAATGATTTCCTGTGGCTCAAGAACGCAGGCGTCGCCATCCCGGTCTATAATATTGACGAGCCGCGCCAACCCCTGCGTCTGGCCGAGACGCGCAACCTGTTCAAGCTGTTTTCAAACGACACCGGACTGCTCACGGCCCAGTATGCTGACGGGATTCAGTTGAAGATGCTGTCGGGCGACATCAATGTCAACTATGGCGCCGTCTATGAGAATGTGGTGGCTCAGGAACTTCTTTGTCACGGCTTCAGTCCGTATTATTTTAACAGCAAGCGCATGGGCGAACTCGATTTCGTTATATCCGATGCAGACGGAGTGGTGCCTGTCGAGGTGAAATCCGGAAAGGATTACGAGCGTCACAATGCGCTTGACAATGTTCTGGAATGTGCTGAATATGACATCCGTAAGGCGTATGTGCTGTGTTCGGGCAACATGACGAGCAAGGGTCGCGTAATATATGCGCCCGTCTATATGACCATGTGCATCAGAAAACAGGAGGATGGCGTCGGCGTCTATAAGATAGATCTATCCGGCTTGCAGTGACCGGCGTCAAGGTGAGTCACAGCATTTGGCCCGTTGTGAAATTATTGTTAATTTTGTATGACGAAAATCAAACCAATACAAATACAAAAAGAGATTATGAAGTTTTTGCGTTTCTTTGCCATGATGGCCGTAATGGCGGTGATGGCCGTGACAAGCTCGTGCGGCAGTTCGGACAAGGCTCTCGACATGGCCGTGACCGAAATCAACAAGCAGCTCGAGGGTCAGAAGATGTCCGGCATCGAGAAGATGAACCTGTCGGCCGAGGACGGGTATGTGGTCTACAACTATGTCGTGGACGAGAATCAGGCCGACATCAATGTGATGAAGGAGTCTGCCGCCGACCAGAAGGCCGAAATCAAGGCTCAGGTGCTCCAGAATCCCGACCAGCAGAAGTTCATCCAGCTTGTCAAGCTGACCGACCGCGGCCTGAAGTTTGCATACAAGGGCAACAAGAGCGGCGACGGCTATGAGATTGTCTTCGAGAAAGAGGAACTCTGACAACCCGGTCGCCAAGACACAATGCGTCCCGTCTGCCCGAGTGGCAGGTGGGACGCCGTTTTTTTCATTCAGCCTTGACCCAGACGGCGATGTTGCTACCCTTGACGCAGAAGGTGGCGTTGCCGCCGTCGCCCACCGTCACCGGCTCGGTGCAGCTGCCGGTGATGTCGCGCCACGTCTCGCCGGCGTGGCTGTCGCCGAGGCAGACGTCCTTGGTGCCGTCCTCGTCGTTGCTCATCAGCAGCACGACTCCCGAGCCCGGGTGCTCGGCATCGCCGTGGCGTATCAGGCCCACGGTGGTCGGGTGGTCGAAGAGCAGTTCCTCGTCGCCATAGGCATATTTCCTGCGGGCCTCGAGCAGGGTGTCGATGATGCTGCGGTGCACGGATGCCTCGCCGCCAATGGAATAATAGTCGCCATAGAATATGGCGGGATAGCCGCGCTGCATCAGCAATATCAGTGCGTATGCCATGGGCTTGAAACGGTCTGACACCGTCGATTCGAGGCTGCTGCCGGGCTGTGAGTCGTGATTGTCGACGAACGTCACGGCATGTGTGCCGTCCTCCATGGCCAGCGACCCGTCGAGCAGGGTGGACATGTCAAAGTCGGCGCCCTCCTCGCCGGCCCTGTGCAGGTTGTAGTGCAGCGGCACGTCGAATAGGTCGGTGGAGCCCTCGACGTGGTCGAGGTATTCCCTGAGGGTGTCCAAGTCGTCGATCCAGTATTCGCTCACGGCATAGAAGCGGTCGCCGGCCTCGGAGCGCACCTGCTTGAGGAACTCGCGGGTGAAGTTGTAGTCCATGTGCTTGACGGCATCCATCCTGAATCCGTCAAACCCGAATCGCTTCACGGCCCACTTGCCCCACTTGAACAGCTCTTCGGTCACCTCGGGGTTGTCAAGGTCTATGTCGTTGGCCAGCAGATAGTCATAGTTGCCGTTCTCGCTGTCGACTCCCTGACTCCAGCCCTTGCCCTCGCCGAGTATGCGATACACGCCGCAGTCGCCTGTCGAGGTGTCGCAGTCAACGCCAGAGAAGTGATACCAGTGCCACTTGAAAGCCGAGTACTTGTCCTTGCGGCCCGGAAACTCGAACGAGGTGTAGGCCTCGATCTCGCGCGGCTCGCCGGTCTCGTCGTTGCGATTCTCGCCGTCGACGGGCACGGCCATGAATCGCTCGGGGCTGTCGCCGCCGGCCTTGTGGTTGAGAACGGTGTCGAGGATGACCTGTATGCCGTTGTCGTGCAGCGCCTTGATGGCTTTGCGGAGAGCGGCGCAGGTGCCGTATTTGGTGCGGACGGTGCCCTTCTGGTCAAATTCGCCGAAATCCCACAGGTCATAGGTGGCATATCCCTCGTCGGCCTGTTCGTCGGCCTTGTATGCCGGTGGAATCCACACTGCCGTCACGCCGATCTCGGCCAGATGCGGAGCATCCTCCGCGAGCTCGCGCCACAGACGTCCGTTGTTGGGCATGTTCCACTCGAAATATTGCATCAGCACACCATTCTTCATAATAAAAAAACCGTTAGTAAAACTATACAGAATTACTAACGATATTCCTGCGGCTAATGTTCATGCAGACACAGCCGCATGTGCATTGCTGACTTTCAGCCCAATATCTGGGCGGCGTGGTCCTTGGTCTTGATCTGCTTGGGGGTTATGATGCGCTCCACGATGCCCTCGGGCGATATGATGAAGGTGGTGCGGAACGTGCCCATGTACTTGCGGCCATACATCGACTTCTCGCCCCAGACGCCGAATTCCTCGACCAGCCTGTGGTCGGTGTCGGCAATGAGCGGGAAGGGTAGCTGCTGCTTGGCGATGAACTTCTTGTGCGAGTCGGCCGAGTCGACGCTCACGCCAATCACCTGATAGCCTGCGTCGAGCAGCGCGTGATAGTTGTCGCGCAGATTGCATGCCTGCGCCGTGCAGCCCGAGGTCGAGTCCTTGGGGTAGAAATAGAGCGCTATGGTGCGGCCGGGATAGTCGCTGAGCCTTATTTCCTTGCCGTCCTGATCCTTGCCCAGAAGGTCGGGAGCCTTTTGTCCGATTTCAATCATGTGGGTGTCTTTATTTAAGAGGTTTACGTCTGAATGCGTCAATATACGACCCCGGCGTGCAGTTGCATATCTCCACACCGGCCCGGCGGGCATAGCGCTCGATGGCGTGATAGCTCTTGAAGGCTATGTGGAAGCTCAACAGAATCTCGTGCAGCCTCACGTCGCGATAGACGGCGGTGACGCGCTCCTTCTCGTCGTCGTTGTCCTTGTAGAAGTGGGGCTGGACCGACACCACTGTATTGTCGTCGTCGACACTGAGCGTGCGCAGCCACGAGTGGTCGGCGCCGAGGATGTCGATGTGCCTGTAGCCCGCCAGAATACCGGTCATTATGGCCGGTATCAGCACGTTGCGCGGACGTGGCATGCCGAGGCCGCGGCCGTATGCCCAACGCTCGAGCCACCCGAAACCCTCGATGCCGAGCATGTTGAACTTCTCGACCCTGACGTTCGGGTTGGTTATAGCCGGGTTGCTCCCCACGGGCACGTAAAGAGTCATGGGGCTGTCGACGAGGGTGTTGATGCGGTCGAACAGCCGGTCTACGTTGGGGTCGGTGCCACGCGGAGTGAAGAAATGGGGGTCGGCGAGCAGATAGAACTTGGGCTTGAGCAGGGCAAACTCGTCGGCATTGGCGGCAAAGTTGACGGCCATCGTGTCCGACTCCCTGAGCAGGTCGAGGTCGTCGGCTATGTTGGCGGCCAGCGAGGGGCCGTTGCCCATGATTATCAGCCGCCTGTCGCCACGGTCGCGGCGTGTCACCGAGGGCCTGCGGGCCTTCAGTGCCAGTTTTGCCAGACTCTTGATGCCGGCGGCCATGTCGCTGAGAATCTCTGCCATCGAGGGGTTTATCTTGTCACTACGCGATAGTCGAGCGTGCCGCCCGACACGACTGAATAACGCTTGAGCGCAAACTTTCGTTCGGCCGCGGGGCCCGACCTCGGGTTGCCGTGGTTGGTATATATGTCATAGGTGCTGCCGCAGTCGGGGCACTCGGCATAGAGCTGGCCGTCGGGCACTCGCAGCCTCACCGAAGGGTTAACCTCGACGGGGCACGCCAGATCGTAGGCCAGACAGTTGCCCAGCACGTCGGTCACCAGCAGCAGGCCGCCATAGCCAGTGCGGTCGAGGTCTGTGAAGGGGAAGTTGGCCGGCTGACGGATGGTCTTGGTGCGCACATAGATGCAATAGTCCGCGGCATCGCCCTTGACGCCGTGTATGTTCCAGTCGGCCACGGTGTGAAAGGTCAGCCGGACGTCGCAATAGGGTATGCGGTCATCGTCGACCGAGTCGCACCCCCACAGCATCGCGGCCATGAGTGCCGGCATCAGCACCCTGAGCAGGGAGAGAAATACGCGCATCGCGGTCAGGCCTGCTGGAACACCGACGTGAATACCTCGCCAAACTTGTCGGCGGCCTCCTGCAGCTTGCCGCCGATGAGCGGGCGCAGCATCATGGGGATGTCGATGTCGATGTTGGGTGTTACCACAGTGGCCCCGGGTCCATCCTCGCTGAGGTCGACCGACAGCTTGAGGGGCACGGGTGAGCCGGCGGCGGTCAGGCCGACGTGGTTGGGGGCTTTGCGCTCGGAGATCTTGAACTCGAGCTTGCCAACGCCGGGCGCGTCCATGCGCACCGAGTCGGCCGTGAACTCGACGCCCTGCAGGCGTGCGCGCTGCTCGTCGGGCAGCTGGTCCACCATGGGTTGATACTGGCCGAGATCGGAGATTTTGGCATATATGTCGCCGATGGGGCGGGGGATAGTAACGGATTTACCTTTATAAACGGACATGAGGTTTGTGTATGTAGGTTCAGGGGCGCGGGTTGCCGCGTCCCTGAACGGTTTGAAATTCTTCTTTCGGGGGTTGCGACGGACTGATTACTCGTCGGCCTTCTTGGGAGCCCAGACCGAGGGGTCCTTGCGCCACTCCTTGAGGGTGGCCACGTCGTCCTCGCGGATGAAACCGGTCTCGAGGGCTGCGGTGATGAGGGCCGAATAGTTGGAGAGGGTCACCAGCTTGACGTCGGCATCCTTGAACGCCTTGGTGGCTACGGGGAACTCGTAGCTGAATATGGCAACCATGCCAATCACCTCGCAGCCGGCATTGCGGATGGCCTCGACAGCCTTGAGCGAGCTGCCGCCTGTAGATATGAGATCCTCAATCACAACCACCTTCTTGCCCGGACGGAGATCACCCTCGATGAGGTTCTCGAGTCCGTGGTCCTTGGGGGTCGAGCGGACATAGACATAGGGCAGGCCGAGAGTATCGCTGACAAGAGCGCCCTGTGCGATGGCACCGGTGGCTACGCCGGCCACGGCCTCGACATCTCCGAAGTTCTCGAGGATTACGCGGCTCAGCTCAACCTTGATGAAGTTGCGCACGTCGGGATAGGACAACGTCTTGCGGTTGTCCGTATAGATGGGCGAGTTCCAGCCAGAGGCCCAAGTGAAGGGATTGTCGGGCTGAAGTTTAATGGCGCTGATTTTCAGAAGTTTCTCGGCAAGAATGAGATCAAGATGTTTCATAACCTTGTGATTGATGATTTCGAAGTGCAAAATTACTCATTATCCCGCCCACCGCCAAATATTTTTAGTTTACAATTATTAAAAAACGACAAGGACGTACCGGGCCGTGGCAGGGTCGGCGGAATAATGCCTATCTATACGTGCGTGCGATAGGGTTAGTCTGAGGATTTTTTCGTAACTTTGCGGACGCAACCATTCATTATCAACTCCGATTTATGGCAGACAATTCATTGCTCTCGCGGCTCGACGGCATCGAGGCACGTTTCGACGAGGTGAGTACCCTCATCACCGACCCTTCGGTCATAGCCGACATGAAGCGCTATGTCCGTCTGACCAAAGAGTACAAGGACCTCGAGAAGCTCACGGCCGTCACCCGCCGATACCGCACCATGCTGGCCAACATAGACGAGGCCCGCGCCGTCCTCGCCGCCGAGGATGACGCCGAGCTGCGCCAGATGGCCAAGGAGGAGCTGGACGAGGCAACCGACGCCCTCCCGGCCCTCGAGGAGGAGATAAAGCTGCTGCTGATACCCGCCGACCCCGAGGACTCGAAGAACGTGGTGCTCGAGATACGCGGCGGCACGGGTGGCGACGAGGCCGCGATATTTGCCGGCGACCTCTTCAAGATGTATACCAAATATTGCGAGTCTAAGGGCTGGAGCGTGGCCGTGACAAGCTGCAGCGAGGGCGCCGCGGGCGGATACAAGGAGATAGTGGCCGCCGTGACCGGCGACAATGTCTATGGCACCCTCAAGTATGAGAGCGGCGTGCACCGCGTGCAGCGCGTGCCCGCCACCGAGACTCAGGGCCGCGTGCACACGTCGGCCGCGACGGTGGCCGTGCTCCCCGAGGCCGAGGCATTCGACGTCGAGATAAACGAGGGCGAGATCAAGTGGGACACCTTCCGCTCGGGCGGCGCCGGAGGCCAGAACGTCAACAAGGTCGAGTCGGGCGTGCGCCTGCGCTACATGTGGCGCAACCCCAACACGGGCGAGACCGAGGAGATACTCATAGAGTGTACCGAGACCCGCGACCAGCCCAAGAACAAGGAGAGGGCCCTGAGCCGCCTGCGCACCTTCATCTATGACAAGGAGCACCAGAAATATATCGACGACATAGCGTCGCGCCGCAAGACGATGGTCTCGACCGGCGACCGCTCGGCCAAGATACGCACCTACAACTATCCGCAGGGGCGCATCACCGACCACCGCATCAACTATACGATATACAACCTTCAGGCGTTCATGGACGGCGACATTCAGGATGTCATCGACCAGCTCACCATTGCCGAGAACGCCGAGAAGCTCAAGGCAGCCGAACTCTGACAATCCAACTTACAAGTCATGGAACAACCTTTTTCCGACAACCGGACCCAGCGCAGACACGGACGCATCACGCCCGCCATGCTCGTCGACGCATTCGACGGCGCCATGCGGCGCTTTCCGGTCACGATGATATATGTCATCTACCTCGCCCTGTGGTCCATGGTCGAGATCGCGACCGAAATATCCGAGCCCAAGAACCTCGTCATGGCCCTGTGGTATCTCGGCGGGGTGGGGATACCCCTCACTCTGGCCGTCAAGCTGTGGTGCGAGTATCTCGACCATGACTGGAGGAAACCGATGGTCATCGCCAACATACTGCTGGCGGCCGACTTCGTGTACATACTCTGTTGCGGCTCGTCGCTGGGCAGCGCGTGGACCATAGGGCGCGGCGCGCTTGTCACGGCCCTCGGCGTCGGCATAGTCTTCATACCGTCGCGCAAGCCCATGGCGTGGAACTTCGCCGACAACCAGATAGCCGGGCTCGTCATCGCGGCCTGCTTCTCGTTCTGCTTCGGCATAGCCACGATGCTCATATACGGCACCATAGGGGCACTGTTCGGGGTGTGGAGCGTCAAGCTCTTCGCGTGCATGGACGTCGTGGGGTGCGGAGTCATACCCACGGTCATATTCCTGAACCGCATACTCACGCCCGCCGACTGCGAGGCGCGCGCGGCCACCGACGGCCTCACCAAATTCCAGTGCGGCACGGCCAAGTTCTTCGTGCTCCCCATCGTGGCCGTCTACATGGCCGTGCTGTATGTGTATGGCTTCAGGATTCTGTTCACGTGGACGCTGCCGCGCGGCGTGGTGAGCCTTTCGGTGACCGGCCTGTCGGCCGCGGTGCTCGTGCTGATGTTCATGCTCGAGGGCGTCAGGCGCACCCTGTCCGACGACCGCCCGGCCCGCGTGGCATCACGCATCGCCCCGTGGCTCATGCTGCCGCTGCTGGTGCTGATGAGCGTGGCCGTGGGATACAGGATAGGGGAGTACGGCATGACCGCCTCGCGCCTGTATGTGCTCACCTTCAACGTGTGGTGCTATTGCGTGTTCATCTATCTCGGTGTCTCGCGCACGCGGCGGTTGAACGGCGTTGCGCTGTCGTTTGCCATCGTCTTTCTCGCCACCTCTATATTGCCGTGGGCCAACTATGTCAATGTCTCAAACCAATTGATGCGCCACAGCCTCAGGTCGGCGCTGGTCAAGGCCGGCCTCAAGGAGTTTCCGGTGAGTCAGGAGGAGTTCAACAAGGTGTTTGAAAACCTGCCCAAGTCCCAGCGCAAGAACATACGCTCGAAGATAGAATATCTCGACACCCGCGACGACCATTCGCTGCTCGACGGCATCACCGACTTTGGATATTACTCGGACGATGGCCTGAATCAGGACCTCGAACCCTATGAGGTTGAGACCGTCGTCATCGAGGAGACGATAGACGCATCGAGAATCAGGCTCAACCTCGACGCCACGAAACGTACCGCCGTGATACCCGACGGATTCAGGGGCGTCAAGAGGGGCAGTCTCAATACATACGAAACGATGGAGATGACCGACGGATGCTGTGACATCACTGTCGACAAGGTGCGTTATCGCCTGCCTGTCGACAGCCTTGCCTCGCTCGACGCGGATAGCTTGTTCGAGGCCGTGACCCTGCGACCCGTATCGGGCAATGCCGATACGGTCTTCGTGGCCAACGACATGAACATCACCATATTGCAATCCTCCGACGAGCGCCAAGTCGATTACCTCAATGTATCGGGCTTTGTCCTGACGAGATAATAAAATAACAACAACAGCCATGTCGCCATTAAGAAACATAATGCTTGCCGTCTGTCTGGCCGTCGCGTTCGGCGCGGCCTCCGACCCGACATTCCCGGCGCCCAAGCAGCCCGACGCATATATCCCCGACAAGGAGATGTCTTTCGAGATGAACAGCTCGACCGGATTCGTGCGCGTGCCCCTCGAGTATAACTGGGTCAAGAAATACTCGCTCGGTGCCGACAACATCGCCATGCCCGCCGGGCGCGTCAGCATAGGCGACAGGGCATACCTCTTCGAGATGAACGACGAGGAGCTGCGCAAGCTCTGCGGCAACGGCGCCCGCCGCCTGCCCATCAAGGCCCGCATCACCGACCGTCGCACCAAGAAGCAGAAACCCTATCACATAACCCGCCTGATGGTCAATTACCGCAATAACGGCCATGCCGACGTGCGCGTCGAGGGATATATATTCGAGAAATAAGAATAAAGACAAATACACATATATATAATATGAACCGTACCCAACTTCTTGAGAACATCCGCAGCAAGGGCTCGTTCCTCTGCGTGGGTCTCGACACCGACATCAAAAAGATTCCGGCACACCTTCTTGATCAGGAAGACCCGATCTTTGCCTTCAACAAGGCCATCATCGACGCCACCGCACCCTATTGCGTGGCCTATAAGCCCAACACCGCCTTCTACGAGAGTCTGGGCACCGAGGGGTGGAGCGCGCTGGACCGCACCGTGGCATACCTGCGCGAGAACTATCCCGACCAGTTTGTCATCGCCGACGCCAAGCGCGGCGACATCGGCAACACCTCGTCGCTGTATGCCCGTGCCTTCTTCGAGAAGATGGGCGTCGATGCCCTCACCGTGGCCCCCTACATGGGATTTGACAGCGTCAAGCCCTTCATGGAGTACGAAGGCCACTGGGTGATACTTCTGGCCCTCACCTCGAACCCCGGCAGCCACGATTTCCAGTTCCTCACCGACATGACCGGCACCCGCCTGTTCGAGCAGGTGATGGAGACGGCCCGCAAGTGGGGCAACGAGGACAAGCTGATGTTTGTCGTCGGCGCCACGCAGGGAGCCATGTTCTCTGAGGTGCGCCGCGTGGCTCCCGACAACTTCCTGCTGGTGCCCGGCGTGGGCGCACAGGGTGGCAGCCTCGACGAGGTGGCCAAGTGGGGCATGACCCGCGAGTGCGGACTTCTTGTAAATTCGTCGCGCGGCATCATCTATGCCTCGTCGGGCGAGGACTTCGCCGCAGCCGCCGCCGCCGAGGCCCGCAAGCTCCGTGACCACATGACCATCCTCCTGTCGGCTCACGGCGTGCTCTGACCGTATTTTCGGGCGATTTCGGGCAAATCGTATGCGTTACAGAAAGAATATTGCTAATTATTGTTAATTTGACGCTAATAATTTGCTCCGTATCGCAAAAAATGCGTACATTTGCATGTGTGTTTTTCATAGTATTAGATTAAGATAAAGGTTTAAAAAGCGAAATGGAGTTGTCGGGAGACAATTCCATTTTTTTGTGCCCCTTCGGGACTTATTGTATCGGAGCGATTCGGGGACGAAAAATATGTTTTAAAACATTGTTTTGGGGGAGAGTTTAAAAACATTGTGTATTTTTGGGCCGAATAATTGCCCAAAGTCTCAAAAGTTAGTAAATTTGTGAATTTAAAAGCCGAACCAGAGACCTCACCTGACCCGAAACACGGCTCGGAGGAGCCGTAAGACACATACCCCTCTCCCCACACACTTGATGCCTCACGACTTTTAATCATCATTCTAAGCCAAGAGACCCGGCGTGGTCTCAAGTCTATTACCATCGCAATCCAAACCATAAACTCTATCAATAAATGAGCTATCTGAAATTTGATAAGAACCTGATGATCAATCTGGAGCAGTCTCTGCCAAAGGAGATGCTGCGCACCAATCAGTCAGGCGCCTATCACTGCACGACGATAGTCGACTGCAACACCCGCAAGCAGCACGGCCTGCTTGTGGTGCCGGTGCCCGAACTGGGCAACTCGTGGCATGTCATGCTGTCGTCTCTCGACGAGACCGTCTATCAGCACGGGGCTCCGTTCAATCTGGGCCTGCACCGCTATCAGGGCGGCGTGATGAACCCCAACGGCCACAAGTATATCCGCGAGTTCGACTGCGAGAGCGTGCCCCGCACCACCTATCGCGTCGGCGGCGTGATCCTGACCAAAGAGAAGATCTTCATCTCGGGCGAGAACCGCATCCTCATCCGCTATACTCTCGAGGAGGCCCACTCGGCCACGACCCTGCGCTTCAAGCCGATCCTCGCATTCCGCGACGCCAACGAGCTCTGCATAGCCAACGATGCCGTCAACACGGAGATTCCCGAGGCCTCGAACGGCGTGTCTGCATGTATGTACGAGGGTTATCCCCGTCTCTACATGCAGTTCTCGCGTCAGCCCCAGTGGGTATATGACCCGCACTGGTATAACGGATTCGAGTATGTCAAGGACCTCGAGCGCGGCGTGCCCTATACCGAAGACCTCTGGGTGCCCGGATACTTCGAAGTGCCCATCAAGAAGGGCGAGAGCATCATATTCTCGGCCGGCCTGAGCGAGGTAGACCCCTCGACCCTGCCGCAGATGTACGAGAAGGAGATTGCCGTGCGCACATGCCGCACGTCGTTCTTCAACTGTCTCAAGAACGCCGTAAAGCAGTGCTATATATCCGAGCCCGACGGCATGTACTTGATCTCGGGTTTCCCGTGGGGCAAGATTCTTGCACGCAACATATTCATGGCGCTCCCCGGTGCCACCATCGCCATCAACCACCGCG
Source organism: Bacteroidales bacterium M8 (assembly GCA_001689495.1). Classification (GTDB taxonomy): domain Bacteria; phylum Bacteroidota; class Bacteroidia; order Bacteroidales; family Muribaculaceae; genus Duncaniella. The sequence continues at coordinate 32,428 of LUJS01000039.1, forward strand.
ATGACTTCGAGAAGATAGCCGAGACGGCCCTGCGCTCGCTGAGGCACTTCATGGAGACCGGCAACCTCGATCCCCGCATTCAGGGCATCGACCTGCCAGACATCCCCCTGTGGGCCATCTGGGCCATACAGCAGTATGCCAAGGCATACAGCCGTCCAGAGGCAGCCGAAAAGTATCTGGCCGACATCCGCGCCATCATCGAGTTCATTCAGGCCGGCAAGCATCCCTTCCTCAAGGTCGACGCCGAGACTGGCATGCTCCGGACAGACGGCACGCAGAAGCCGATGTCGTGGATGAACGCCTCGCTGGGCGGAAGCCCCATCGTGGCCCGCACAGGCTATCTGGTAGAGTTCAACGCGCTGTGGTACAACGCCCTCGTCTTTGCCACCCGCCTCACCGAGGGCGACGAGCAGGCCGCATATCAGGCAGCCGCCGACAAGATGGCCGAGCCCTTCGTGAGGACATTCCTCAACGACTACGGCTATCTCTATGACTTTGTCAACGGCATGTATGCCGACCCGTCTGTGCGTCCCAACATGGCCATCGCCATCGGTCTCGACTACTCGCCGCTCGACCGCCGTCAGCGCAAGCGCGTGCTCGACATCGTGACCCGCGAGCTGCTCACCCCCAAGGGCCTGCGCACCCTCTCGCCCAAGAGCTTCGGCTATCGTCCCAACTATCTCGGGTCGCCCGAAGAGCGCGAGATGTCGCTGCACAACGGCCCGGCACGTCCGTGGCTCATCGGATTCTATGCCGACGCATATCTCAAGGTGTTCGGCATGAGCGGCGTCAGCTACATCGACCGCATGCTCATCGGATTCGAGGACGAGATGACCAAGGGCTGCATCGGCTCGCTCTCGCAGCTCTATGACGCCAATCCTCCCTATGTGGGCCGCGGCGCCATCAGCCATGTCACCAACGTGGCCGAGGTACTGCGCACGCTCACTACCCTCAAGAAATTCACAATGGACTAACCCCCTCCCCGCTAACCATATCTGACGCATGAAAGCTTTAATGTTCGGGTGGGAATTTCCCCCTCACATCCTCGGCGGTCTCGGCACCGCAAGCTACGGTCTCACAAAAGGCATGTGGGAGTGTGGCGACATGGAGATAACATTTGTCATCCCCAAGCCGTTCGGCGATGAGGAACGCCACTTTGCCAACATCGTGGGCATGTCACAGGTGCCCGTGTGCTGGCGCGACGTCAATGCCGACTATGTGCGCGAGCGCATCGGCAATGTCATGGATCCTGATCTGTACTTCCGTCTGCGCGACCACATCTATGCCGACTTCAACTATATGCGCACCAACGACCTCGGCTGCATCGAGTTCTCGGGCCGCTATCCCGAAAACCTCGTCGAGGAGATCAACAACTACTCGATCTGCGCCGGCGTCGTGGCCCGTACCCTCGACTTCGACATCATCCACTCGCACGACTGGCTCACCTATCCCGCCGGCATCCACGCCAAGCAGGTCTCGGGCAAGCCTCTGGTGATACACGTGCACGCAACGGAGTTCGACCGCTCGCGCGGCAAACCCAACCCCACCGTGTTCGGCATCGAGAAGGACGGCATGAACAACGCCGACCACATCATGTGCGTGTCCAACCTGACCCGCGACACCGTCATCAACAACTATGGCATCGACCCCTCGAAGGTGACCACCGTGCACAACGCCGTGACGCCCCTCACCCCCGAGCAGATGGACGTGCCCGACCACCACGCCAAGGACAAGGTGGTGACCTTCCTCGGCCGCATCACCATGCAGAAGGGCCCCGAGTATTTTGTCGAGGCCGCGGCCAAGGTGCTCAAGAACAACCCCAACGTGCGCTTCGTCATGGCCGGCAGCGGCGACATGATGAACAAGATGATACTTCTGGCCGCCGAGCGCGGCATAGCCGACAGATTCCACTTCCCCGGCTTCCAGAAGGGCAAGCAGGTCTACGAGATGCTGCGTTCGTCTGACGTGTACGTGATGCCCTCGGTGTCCGAGCCCTTCGGCATCTCGCCTCTCGAGGCGATGCAGATGGGCGTGCCCTCGATCATCTCGAAGCAGAGCGGTTGCGCCGAGATCCTGACCAACGTCATCAAGACCGACTACTGGGACATCGACGCCATGGCCGACGCCATCAACTCGATCGTGACCTATCCCGCCATGTACAAGCAGCTGCGCGAGGACGGTCTGGCCGAGGTAAACCAGATAACATGGGACAAGGCCGGACGCAAGGTCATCGACATCTATAACAAAGTGCTGGGACGCTGACAGGTAGCCTCAGAGACTGAAAATCAAACCAAGAAACCAAAACACCTCTAAATCAATATGAAAGCAATCTGTTTCTACTTTCAGATTCACCAGCCGTTCCGTCTGAAGAGATACCGTTTCTTCGACATAGGCAACGACCACTACTACTATGACGATTTCGCCAACGACGACATCATCACCCGTATAGCCGAGCGCTCGTACATCCCCGCCGCAGAGTCGCTGCTGCGCATGATCGAGCAGTCTAAGGGCGCCTTCAAGTGTGCCATCTCGGTCACCGGCACCGCCCTCGAGCAGTTCGAGATGTATGTGCCCGAGTTCATCGACCTCCTCAAGAAACTCGCCGCCACGGGTTGCGTCGAGTTCCTCGCCGAGACCTATGCCCACTCGCTGGCCTCGCTGGCCGATCCCGACGAGTTTGCAAGTCAGGTCAAGGTGCACGACGAGAAGATCAAGGAGCTCTTCGGTCAGGAGCCCAAGGTGCTCCGCAACACCGAGCTGATCTATTGCGACGATCTGGCACCCCAGATCCTCGCCATGGGATACAAGGGTGTCATCACCGAGGGTGCCAAGCACATCCTCGGCTGGAAGTCGCCCGACTATGTATATAGCGCAGCCTCGGCTCCCGACCTCAAGATACTGCTGAAGAACGACAAGCTGTCTGACGACATCTCGGACCGCTTCTCGAACACCGCTTGGGACGAGTATCCCCTCACCGCCGACAAGTATATCAACTGGATCTCCTCGACGCCCGCCGAGGAGCAGATCGTCAACCTGTTCATGAATCTCGAGGTATTCGGCGACTTCCAGCCCCGCGAGACCGGCATCTTCCAGTTCCTCGAGGCTCTGCCCCGCTTTGCCGCCGAGAAGGGTCTGCAGTTCTGGACCCCCTCCGAGGCCGTCAGCAAGCTCAAGGCCGTAGGCGAGCTCTCTGTCGTTCACCCCATCTCGTGGGCCGACGAGGCACGCGACACCTCGGCATGGCTGGGCAACCAGCTGCAGAACGAGGCGTTTGCCAAGCTCTATAGCGTAGGCGAGCGCGTGCGCCTCTGCGACGACCGCCGCCTCAAGCAGGACTGGTACTATCTCCAGTCGGCCGACCACTTCTTCTACATGTCGACCAAGAACATGCACGACGGTTCCGTCCACTCGCAGTTCTCGCCCTACGATACCCCCTTCGACGCATTCACCAACTACATGAACGTCCTTGCCGACTTCATCGTGCGTGTCGAGGAGCAGTATCCCATGAGCATCGACAACGAGGAGCTCAACTCGCTGCTCACCACCATCCGCAATCAGGAGAATGAGATCGAGATGCTCAACAAGGAGGCAGAGTCGATGCGCAAGAACATCGAGCACTTCAACGAGGAGCACCTGCTGCGCGAGGAGCAGGCCCGCAAGGAGGCCGAGGAGTGCGCATGTGCCGAGAAGCCCAAGGCAGCTCCCAAGAAGCGCGCCTGCAAGCCCAAGGCCAAGAAAGACAAAGAGTGAATACTGACTCATACTGACCTATAACACCCGCCGCCGCCACCGAGATACCCCTCAGTGGCGGCGGTTTTTTGCTTTGCAGCGAATTAATCCGTAACTTTGCGGTAGAAACCATTTTCCAGCCACACCGCACACCCCATAAAGACCACAATGGATTACATCACCTCCGAAAACATCATACTGATCGGCTCGACACTGCTCATTGCCGGAGTCCTCATAGGCAAGTCCAGCTATCGCTTCGGCCTGCCGCTGCTGCTCATCTTCCTGATCGTCGGGATGCTGTTCGGCACCGACGGCCTCGGCATACAGTTCAGCGACATGCACACCGCCCAGTTCATCGGCATGATAGCGCTCTGCGTCATCCTCTTCTCGGGCGGCATGGGCACCAAGGTCTCGTCCATCCGTCCGGTGCTGTTGCCCGGTCTGGTGCTGTCGACGGTGGGGGTGCTGCTGACGGCACTGATCACCGGCCTGTTCATCTGGTGGCTGTCGGGCATGAGCTGGACCAACATCCATTTCGCGTTCCTCCCGTCGCTGCTGCTCGCCGCCACGATGTCGTCGACGGACTCGGCGTCGGTGTTCGGAATTCTGGGCAGCCAGAAGGTGTCGCTGAGGAACAACCTGCGCCCGATGCTCGAGCTGGAGAGCGGCTCGAACGACCCTATGGCATACATGCTCACCATCATACTCATCGAGGCCATCACCCTCGGCGGTGGACTGTCGGGGTGGTCGATAGCCGGCGAGCTGGTGCTGCAGTTCGGCGTCGGCGCCGCGGGCGGATTCCTGATGGGCAACGCGACATTGTGGCTGATACGCATCTATCGCCGCATAGGGCGCAACGCAGGGGCCAAGGAGGATGCCGCACAGGCCATCTCGATGATTTCGATACTGATAATGGGCGCTGTCTTCCTGACGTTCGCCCTGACCACGGCCATGTCGGGCAACGGTTATCTGGCCGTCTATATATGCGGCATCGTCATAGGCAACGCGCAGCTGGCGGGGCGCAGGGGCATCACCAAGTTCTTCGACGGCATGTCTTGGCTGTCGCAGATAGTGGTCTTCCTCATGCTCGGCCTGCTGGTCAATCCGCACGAGATGCTCGATGTCGCCGCCGTGTCGCTGCTGATAGGCATCTTCATGATTGCCGTGGGGCGTCCCCTCAGTGTCTTTCTCTCGCTGGCGCCGTTCAGGGCCATCACGACCCGCTCCAAGTCGTTCGTCTCGTGGGTGGGCCTGCGCGGAGCCGTGCCCATCATCTTCGCCACATATCCCGTGGTGTCCGAGATACCCGGCGCGGGACAGATATTCAACATAGTCTTCTTCGTCACCATCATCTCGCTGCTCATTCAGGGCACCACGGTCATAGCCTGCGCCCGCAAGCTGGGGCTTGTCGACGACGATGCGCCCGCCGACGATGATTTCGGCGTCGAGCTTGCCGACGAGCTGCCCACGTCGCTCCAGACCATCACCCTGACCGAGTCGCTGCTTGCGGGGGGCAACACCCTGCGCGACATGCACCTGCCGGCCGGAACGCTGGTCATGATGATACGCCGCGGGTCGCGATACATCGTGCCCAACGGCACCAGACGTCTGCAACCCGGCGATACACTGCTGATAATAAAGGAGGAGAAGGAAGAGGTTTAGGCGGTCTCGAAGATGATGTGCCCGGGGGTGCTGTCGGGCGAGGCGACAAAGCTGTCGGTGGACAGCGAGCAGAGCTCTTCGGCAGATGTTATCCCCCCGGTGACGATCAGGCGCAGCAGCGTGCCGCGCAGCGTCTTGAGGCGCCCCGCGTTTGGGGTGCGCGTTGTGGTGCCGTCGACGATCTCGCGAAAATCCACCTTGCAGACCCGCGCATGGGCCGACACCGCCTTCATGTCGATGCATCTTGCAGCATCGCCGGGCATCAGGTCGAGCACGTCGCGTATTCCGCCCAAGGTAATCTCGTTGATGAGCCGCCGGGTCACGTCCGCGCGCCAGTATGCCGCGAACTTCAGGCCGCCCGGGGCGAGGGGAGTGGTGAAGTCAAAGCGATATGCCTTGATGATGTCGTCGGGCCTGAGCCATCCGTAGAGCGACGATATTATGCGCACCCGGCGGCATGTCTCGGCCTGTGCCGCGGCATCGAGCGTCCTGTAGCCGAATGCCTTGAACACGACACCCGTGAATGCCTCGATGGCCATGTCGCCAAGCGCCTTGTTGGGAAACTCGTATATCATCCCGGCGAGGCGCTTGACCATCTGCGCGCTCAGCCGCGTGCGCTCGGCCAGTTCTGCCGGGGGCATGGAGCGCAGGGCCTGCATTATCGCCCCGGCCTCGATGTCAGACGCCGGGCGATGCCTCGCGCAGACCTCGGGGTCCACGGGAGTATCGCACGGCGTCATTGTCTTTGACTCGGCTATGAGTGCAAGCATTGTCAGTGCCTTTCGATATAGTCAACCAGCCACTTGCCCACCTCGACGGTCGAGTATGGCTTTTTGCCCTCGGTCTGTATGTCGGGCGTCCTGATGCCCTCGGCCAGCGAGGCGTTGACGGCGTCGCGTATCAGCGCGGCCTGCTCCTTCATCTCGAAATGCTCGAACATCATCGCGGCAGACAGCACCTGAGCCAGCGGGTTGGCTATGTTGAGCCCCCTTGCCTGAGGCCATGAGCCGTGTATGGGCTCGAACACCGGTGTCTTGTCGCCGGTCGAGGCCGAGGGGAGCAGTCCCATCGAGCCGGTGATGACCGACCCCTCGTCAGTGAGGATGTCGCCGAATGTGTTTTCGGTCACGATCACGTCAAAGAACCGCGGATCCTGAATCATGCGCATGGCCGCGTTGTCTACATACATGAAGTCGGTGGTGATGTCGCTGTTCTGGGCGGCCATCTCCATGGCCACCTTGCGCCACAGACGCGACGACGCCAGCACGTTGGCCTTGTCGACCACGGTGAGGTGACGGCGGCGGTGGCGGGCATAGTTGTATGCCACGCGCAGTATGCGCTCTATCTCCTCGCGGGTATATGCGTTGGTGTCGTATGCGCGGTCGTTGTCCTCGTATTTCTCGCCGAAATACATGCCGCCCGTCAGCTCGCGGATGCACACGAAGTCGGCGCCCTTGATTATATCCTCGCGCAGGGGCGACATGTAGAGCAGGCAGTCGAAGGTCTCGACGGGGCGTATGTTGGCATACAGGCCCAGTTTCTTGCGCATGGCCAGCAGACCCTGCTCGGGGCGCACGGGGGCGTTGGGATTGTTGTCATAGAGCGGGTCGCCCACGGCCGAGAAAAATACGGCGTCGGCACGCAGGCATGCCTCGTAAGTCTCGTCGGGGAAGGGGTCGCCCGTGGCCTCGATGGCCGCTGCGCCCACCTTGGCATATTCCAGCTCTAGGGGTATGTCGTATTTGCCGCATACGGCCTTGATGACTTCAACACCGACGGCCGATATTTCGGGCCCTATGCCGTCGCCGGGCAATACTGCTATCTTCATTTCTTAGCTATGTTTTTTTCGTATGCCTCGATGTCGGCCCGACGGCTCAGCAGGTATTCCACGTCGTCGAGACCCTCGGCGAGGCATTGTTTCTTGTATGGATTAATGTCAAACCGCTCCGTCTCGCCGGTAGCTGTGTTGGTTACGGTCTGCGATTCGAGGTCTACTCTCACTTTGGTCTCCGGGTCAGACTCTATCGACCCGAACAGCGAGGCCAGAAAGCCCTCGCTCACGGTGACGGGCAGCACGAACGAGTTAAGCTCGTTCTGCTTGTGGATGTCGGCGAAATAGCTCGAGATCACGACCCTGAAGCCATAGTCGTGGATGGCCCACGCGGCATGTTCGCGCGACGAGCCGCATCCGAAATTCTTGCCCGCTACGAGTATAACGCCCGAATAGCGCGGGTCGTTCAACGCGAAACCCTCGACGGGGTTGCCGTCGGCGTCATATCTCCAGTCGCGGAACAGATTCTCGCCGAATCCCTCGCGCGAGGTCGACTTGAGGAATCGCGCGGGTATGATCTGGTCGGTGTCAATGTTCTCGACGGCCATAGGCACGCAACGCGACTCTATGGTGGTGAATTTCTCTTTCATGATTGTACGGTCAGTTTGCGTGGGTCGGTAATCACTCCTGTCACGGCGGCAGCGGCAGCGGCCATGGGGCCTGCCAGCACGGTGCGCGCTCCGGGGCCCTGACGCCCCTCGAAGTTGCGGTTTGAGGTCGAGACGGCAAGCATCCCGGCGGGAATCTTGTCGTCGTTCATGGCCAGACATGCCGAGCACCCGGGGTCGCGGAGCTCAAAACCGGCCTCCTCGAGTATCTTGTCCAGATCCTCGGCTATGATCTGTTTTCTCACTCTGTTTGACCCCGGCACCAGCCACGCCGTCACGCCCGGGGCCTTGCGGCGACCCTTGACTATCGAGGCGAATGCCCTGAAGTCTTCGATGCGGCCGTTGGTGCAACTGCCCAAGAAGACATAGTCGACCTTCTTGCCCTCCATCTTCTCGCCGGGCACGAATCCCATGTATTCGAGCGCCTTGTCGAACGACTGGCGGGCCTGCGGGTCGGCTTCGTCGGGCAGCGAGGGTATGGTGCCGTCTATCGGCATGCCCATGCCGGGATTGGTGCCGTATGTCACCATCGGGGCTATGTCGGCTGCATCGAACACGACCTCGCGGTCGAACACCGCGTCATCGTCCGAGGCCAGCGCGAGCCACTTGGCGGCCGCGCGGTCAAAATCCTCGCCCGCCGGGGCGAAGTCGCGCCCCCGCACATACTCTATCGTCGTATGGTCGGGAGCCACCATGCCGCCGCGCGCGCCCATCTCTATCGACATGTTGCACAGGGTCATGCGCCCCTCCATCGACAGGCCCCTGACGGCCTCGCCGGCATACTCGACAAAGTGGCCCGTGGCGCCACCCGTGGTGAGTTTTGATATAATATAGAGCGCCATGTCCTTCGCGCTCACGCCCGGTCGGAGAGTGCCGTTGACGGTGATGCGCATGGTCTTGGGGCGGGGCTGGATTATGCACTGCGACGCCAGCACCATCTCGACCTCGCTCGTGCCTATGCCGAATGCCACGGCACCCAGAGCGCCGTGTGTCGAGGTGTGCGAGTCGCCGCACACTATGGTCATGCCCGGCAGCGTGAAGCCGTTCTCGGGGCCTATGACGTGTATGATGCCGTTGCGCTCGTGGCTCGGTCCGAAGTGCCTGAGTCCGTTGGCCTTGGCGTTGGCCTCGAGGGTCTCCACCTGATGTCGCGACACGGGGTCGGCAATCGGCAGGTCGCGGTCGTGGGTCGGTATGTTGTGGTCGGGGGCGCAGACGGTGCGGTCAGGGCGCATCACGCCGATGCCGCGCCGACGCAGCCCCTCGAAAGCCTGAGGCGATGTCACCTCATGGCAATAATGACGGTCTATGTAGAGCATGTCGGGGCCGTCTTCGATGTGGCTCACCACATGCGCGTCCCAGATCTTGTCGAAAAGGGTCTTTCCCATGGGCTTTATTGGTTGGAGGGGTTATGGGGTTAGAGGGTTATGGGGTTATGGGACAGATAGGTCTAATGGGTCTGATAGGTCTAATAGGTATCGGTCGATGACCTCTAACCTTATAACCCCTTAACCCTATAACCCCATAACCCTATAACCCTAAAAATTATCTTACAAATTTGTTTATCGCGTCTATGAATGCCTCGGCGCTGGCGGCGACGATGTCGGTGTTGGCCGAGAATCCGTGATAGGGGATGCCCTCGTGCTCGACGGTCATGTGCACCTTGCCCACGTCGTTGCTGCCCTTGTTGATGGCCTGAATCAGGAACTCCTTGACAAGCATCTTGCGGCGTATGATGATCTTGATGGCCGAGATGGCGGCGTCGACGGGGCCGTTGCCCGAGGCACATGCCTCGAACTTCTCGCCTGCGATGTCAAGCCCGATGGCAGCGACCGAGTGTACGCCCACGCCGGCGGTGACCTGAAGGAAGTCGAGCTTGATGCGGTGCGACGCGGTGCGCTGGCGCCCGGTCAGCATCAGTATGTCGTCGTCGTTTATCTCCTTCTTGCGGTCGGCCAGACGCAGGAACTCCTCGTAAGCCTTGTCGAGCTCCTCGCTCTTCAGATCCACGCCCAGCACATGCAGACGGTGCTTGAGGGCTGCGCGGCCCGAGCGGGCTGTCAGCACGATCGAGTTCTCGTCGATGCCCACGTCCTTGGGGTCTATTATCTCGTAGCTCTCGCGGTTCTTGAGCACGCCGTCCTGATGGATGCCAGACGAGTGGGCGAATGCGTTGCGGCCCACGATGGCCTTGTTGGGCTGTACGGGCATGTTCATCAGGCTCGACACCATGCGGCTCACGCCGGTTATCTTGGTGGCGTTGATGTTGGTGTCTATGCCCAGATGCGGGTGCGAGCGGAATGTCATCACCACCTCCTCGAGGGCGGTGTTGCCGGCACGCTCGCCGATGCCGTTTATGGTCACCTCGGCCTGACGGGCGCCGTTGAGGATGCCGTTGACCGTGTTTGCAGTGGCCATGCCCAGATCGTTGTGACAGTGCGTGGCTATGGTGACGCGGTCAATGCCGTCGACATGCTCCATGAGATAGCGTATCTTGGCGCCAAACTCCTCGGGCAGGCAATAGCCCGTGGTGTCGGGGATGTTGACCACCGTGGCGCCGGCCTTGATGACGGCCTCGACGACGCGGGCCAGATACTCGTTGTCGGTGCGTCCTGCATCCTCGGCATAGAACTGCACGTCCTCGACAAACTTCTTGGCGTATGCCACCGCGGCCACGGCACGCTCGAGTATCTCCTCGCGGTTTGAGTTGAACTTATACTTGATATGCGGGTCTGACGTGCCTATGCCCGTGTGAATGCGCGGATGCTTGGCATATCTCAGGGCCTCGGCGGCCACACGTATGTCGTTTTCGACGGCGCGTGTCAGCGCGCACACCGTCGGCCAAGTCACGGCCTTGGAAATCTCTACCACCGAATTGAAATCACCGGGGCTCGAAACCGGAAAACCGGCCTCGATGACGTCTACGCCGAGCCCTTCGAGTGCCTTTGCCACCTCGATCTTCTCGACGGTGTTGAGCTGGCACCCCGGCACCTGCTCGCCATCGCGGAGTGTGGTGTCGAATATAAAAAGTCTGTCGCTCATATCGGTTATTGTCTTTTTGTGATTAGAGCGCAAAGGTAATGAATATTTCAGAAATAAACGAAAAATATTAAAAATTTTAAACAAGGATTATTCGGCAAACCACGAATTGCAGTCATCCCCGCCTCGTTGCCGGGGCGGGGATGATGTGGGATATATGTCAGTCGAATGGTTTATCTTATCTCTTGGGGTCGAAGCCGCGGCGCTGCAGGGCGCGGAGCATGCCGTGGTTCATGGCCTCGCGATAGTAGCCGATGATGTGGGTGGCCCAGTCGTTGTCGGTCTTGTCGCCCTCGCGGGTGGCGTTGTATTGGCGCACGGTGTCGTTATACTGCATCAGTTCGTCGGCCATCTTGTTCTCGTCGGCCGGATAGCGGTCCTTGAACACGACGAGCTCGCGTGGCTGCTTGGGCTTGAGGTCGGGGTGCTCGCGGGGCACGCCGATAGAGAGACCGCAGACGACGAATGTCTTTTTGGGGAGTCCGAGCAGTTGCGACACGGCCTCGGGGGCCACGGTGCGGGCATATCCGATGGGGCAGCATCCCAGTCCGAGCGACTCGGCCATGGTCAGTGCGCTCATCATGGCCAGTGATGCGTCGACCACGCCCACGAGCAGTCCGTCGATGGTATCGGTGAAGTCGGGCATATCCTCGCCCAGACGGTCGCCGATCTGCTGTATCTTGTTGTAGTCGGCCAGAAAGAGCAGGAAGTGCGAGCAGGTCTTGACCTGTTTCTGACCTATCAGGGCATAGAGTTTCAGTTTCAGCTCGGGGTCGGTGACGTCTATCACCGAGAACTGTTGGCCGTTATAGCTGGTGGGGGTGTTGCGTATGGCGTCATAGATGAGGTTCATGTCCTCGGGGCTGACGTCTTCGCGCTCATATCGGCGGATGCTGCGGCGGTCGAGTAATGTGTCTTTAACGCTCTTCATGTTGTCGTACGGTTTAAGAGGTCAGGTGATCTGTCGTCCCTGAAAAGTGGTTGGTGAAAAAAATGATGCGTAAAAAAATTCCGGCGTAAAATCCGTTTGAATACGTAGCTTCGGGGGGAGTCGGCTTCCCGGTAGTCAAGTTAGTGTCGGTTCTTTATAAATAAGGAATCCTGAGGGAACGGTGCGTAAGATTGAATAAATGTAGAAACCGGCGCCTTTGGCGTCAGTTGGAGACTTATTGCCCTCCAAAGTTACGGATTTATTTTTAAAAAGAAGCATTTCGGTTATAAATTTTTACGCCGTTAACATTTTTAAACACATACGCCTCCCGCACGGGAGACGTTTCTTAATTTTTGAAACAAACAATGGGTCAAAAAGTTTTAAGCCGCCTGAAAAATTTTGTAACTTTGCAGCGTCAAACACCCGGGCCCCCGGCACAGCGAGGGTCCATGTAAGAATAACTTAACGCATGCGACAGTTTAAGCGAGCCACCCTAATACTCGAGGATGGCACAACTTTCGAAGGTAAATCCTTTGGCCATGAGGCCTCGACGGCCGGCGAAGTAGTGTTCAACACCGCCATGACGGGCTATCCCGAGAGCCTCACCGACCCGTCTTACGAAGGACAGATTCTGGTGACCACCTATCCGATTCTCGGCAACTATGGCGTCCCCCCGCGACGGGAAAAAGATGACGTGAGCGAGTATTATGAGAGCGACCACATCCACGCCCGCGCCATCATAGCTCAGGACTACAGCCACGAACACTCGCACTGGCAGGCCGACCGCTCGCTGTCGCAATGGCTCAGGGAAGAGCATATCCCCGGCATCTATGGCATCGACACGCGCGCGCTGACCAAGCACTTGCGCGAACACGGCTCGATGCTCGGCAAGATCGTGGTCGAGGGGTGCGAGGAGCCCGAGTTCTATGACCCCAACAAGGAGAATCTGGTGGGCAAAGTGAGCTGCACCGAGGTCGAGACACACGGCGAGGGCGACAAGACCGTGGTGCTGGTGGACTGCGGCGTCAAGCACAACATAATACGCTGTCTGACGCGCAGGGGCGTCAAGGTGATACGTGTGCCGTGGAACCACGACTTCACTTCGATCCCCTATGACGGACTCTTCATATCCAACGGCCCCGGCAACCCCGACATGGCCGGCGAGACCGTCGAGCTGATACGGAAGGCCATGGAGATCGGCAAGCCCATCTGCGGCATCTGCATGGGCAACCAGTTGCTGGCCAAGGCCGCCGGAGCCAAGACATACAAGCTGAAATACGGACATCGCTCGCACAACCAGCCCGTGCGTCGCGCAGGGACGGACAAGTGCTTCATCACGTCGCAGAATCACGGATTCGCCGTCGACAGCGACACCCTGCCCGCCGACTGGGAGCCCCTGTTCATCAACATGAACGACGGCACCAACGAGGGCATACGCCACAAGACATTGCCCTTCTTCTCGGCACAGTTCCACCCCGAGGCAAGCTCGGGCCCCAAGGACACCGAGTTCCTGTTCGACGAATTCATCTCAATGCTCTAATCCCCTCTAACCACCTATATAGATATGCGTAACGAAAACATCAAGAAAGTGCTGCTGCTGGGCAGCGGCGCACTCAAGATCGGCGAGGCCGGCGAGTTTGACTACTCGGGCTCACAGGCCCTCAAGGCCATGAAGGAGGAGGGGATAACCACCGTACTCATCAACCCGAACATCGCCACGGTGCAGACCTCAGAGGGGTTTGCCGACAAGATCTATTTCCTGCCGGTGACCCCTTATTTCGTAGAGAAGGTGCTTGCCAAGGAGCGCCCCGACGGCATCCTGCTGGCGTTTGGCGGACAGACGGCCCTGAACTGCGGCGTCGAGCTGTATCGCTCGGGCATACTCGAGAAGTTTGACGTCGAGGTGCTGGGCACCCCCGTGCAGGCCATCATGGACACCGAAGACCGCGAGCTGTTCGTGCACAAGCTCGACGAGATCGGCATCAAGACCATCAAGAGCGAGGCCGTAAACAATGTCGGCGACGCCATCCGCGCCGCCGAAACGCTGGGCTATCCCGTCATCGTGCGTGCCGCATACGCCCTCGGCGGTCTCGGGTCGGGATTCTGCGACAACGAGCAGGAGTTGGTGGCGCTGGTCGAGAAGGCGCTGGCATTCTCGCCTCAGGTCCTTGTCGAGAAATCGCTCAAGGGATGGAAGGAGGTCGAGTATGAGGTAGTACGCGACCGATTCGACAACTGCATCACTGTCTGCAACATGGAGAACTTCGATCCGCTGGGCATTCACACCGGCGAGTCGATAGTCGTAGCCCCGTCGCAGACCCTCTCGAACGAAGACTATCACTGGCTGCGCAAGCTGGCCATCAAGATAATACGCCACATCGGCATCGTGGGCGAGTGCAACGTGCAGTATGCATTCGACCCCGCCTCGATGGACTATCGCGTCATCGAGGTCAACGCCCGCCTGAGCCGCTCGTCGGCGCTGGCCTCAAAGGCCACGGGCTATCCGCTGGCATTCGTGGCCGCCAAGCTCGGTCTGGGCTACGGACTCTTCGACCTCAAGAACTCGGTCACCAAGGTGACCTCGGCGTTCTTCGAGCCGGCGCTCGACTATATCGTCTGCAAGATACCCCGCTGGGATCTGGGCAAGTTTCACGGCGTGCGCCGCGAGATAGGCTCGTCTATGAAGTCGGTGGGCGAGGTCATGGCCATAGGCCGCACGTTCGAGGAGGCCATACAGAAAGGCCTCCGCATGATAGGGCAGGGGATGCACGGTTTTGTCGGCAACAACCAGCACGACCTCCCCGAGCTCGAGCATGCCCTGAGCGAGCCTACCGACAAACGCATTCTGGCCATAGCTCAGGCCATGTTCAAGGGCTATAGCGTGGAGCGCATACACGAGCTCACCAAGATTGACCGCTGGTTCCTGTACCGCCTGCAGAACATCATCAACACCGCCTCCGAGCTGCGTCAGTATGACGAGATAGACTCGCTGCCCGAGCCTCTGTTGCGTCAGGCCAAGGAGCAGGGATTCAGCGATTTCCAGATTGCCCGCGAGGTGCTGCAGCAGCGCATGACCGACCCCGAGGGGGCACTGCTCGACGTGCGCGCCCGCCGCAAGGGGCTGGGCATAGTGCCCGCCGTCAAGCAGATTGACACCCTCGGCGCCGAGTATCCCGCGCAGACCAACTATCTGTACCTGACATACAACGGCCGCGAGAACGACGTGAACTACCTGCACGACCACCGCTCGATAGTCGTGCTCGGGTCGGGTGCCTATCGCATCGGCTCGTCGGTCGAGTTTGACTGGTGCTCGGTCAACGCCTTGCTCACCGTCAAGAAGCAGGGGTGGCGCTCGGTGATGATAAACTATAACCCCGAGACCGTCTCGACCGACTATGACATCTGCGACCGCCTATACTTCGACGAGCTCACCTTCGAGCGCGTCATGGACATACTCGAGCTCGAGCAGCCCCACGGCACCATATTGTCGGTGGGCGGCCAGATTCCCAACAACCTCGCCACCCGCCTCGACGATCAGGGCGTGAACATACTGGGCACCTCGGCCCGCAGCATCGACAATGCCGAAGACCGCAACAAGTTCTCGGCCATGCTGGACCGTCTCGGCATAGACCAGCCCCGCTGGAGGGAGCTGACCAGCTTTGACGACATCAACGAGTTCATAGCAGAGGTCGGATTCCCCGTGCTGGTGCGTCCAAGCTATGTCCTGTCGGGCGCCGCCATGAACGTGTGCCACAATCAGGACCAGCTCACGCGGTTCCTGCGCATGGCCGCCAACGTCTCCAAGCAGCATCCCGTCGTGGTGTCGCAGTTCATCTCGTCGGCCAAGGAGATCGAGATGGATGCCGTGGCCGACGACGGCGAGATACTGGCCTATGCCATCTCGGAACACATCGAGTATGCCGGAGTCCACTCGGGCGACGCCACCATACAGTTCCCCCCGCAGAAGCTCTATGTCGAGACCATGCGCCGCATACGCAAGATCTCGCGCCAGATAGCCAAGGCCCTCGAGATCTCGGGCCCGTTCAACATACAGTTCCTTGCCAAGAACAACGACATCAAGGTCATAGAGTGCAACCTGCGCGCCTCGCGCTCGTTCCCCTTTGTCAGCAAGGTGCTCAAGATCAACTTCATCGACCTCGCCACGCAGGTCATGCTGGGCCTCAAGCCCGAGAAACCCTCCAAGAACGCCTTCGACCTCGACTACGTGGGCATCAAGGCATCGCAGTTCAGTTTCTCGCGCCTTCAGGGCGCCGACCCCGTGCTGGGAGTAGACATGGCGTCGACCGGCGAGGTAGGGTGCATCGGCAACGACTCGGCCGAGGCGCTCATCAAGGCCATGATCTCGGTGGGCAACCGCGTGCCCTCCAAGGCGGTGCTGATGTCGACCGGCACAGCCAAGCAGAAGGCCGACCTGCTGGATGCCGCCCACGAGCTGGCCAACCGCGGCTATGTCATCTATGCCACCGGCGGCACGCACGCCTATCTCAACGACAACGGCATCCCCGCCATTCGCGTCTACTGGCCCTCGCAGCCCGACATGCAGCCACAGGCCATCGAGCTGCTGCACGAGCACCGCGTGGACATGGTGGTCAACATCCCCAAGAACTTCTCGGAGACCGAGCTGACCAACGGATACAAGATACGCCGCGCCGCCATCGACCTCAACATACCCCTGCTCACCAACGCCCGTCTGGCCTCGGCATACATAGATGCGTTCACCACGCATCCCGTCGACGAGATAGAGATAAAGAGCTGGGACGAATATTGACGATTATTGGCCATAAAAAGTTGTAATCTCCGCGGACTTTTCGTATATTTGCACCCGTAAAAAAGATTTGACAACACATCTTTAAAACTCAATACACTCATCTATACATATCACAACTATGAAGATTGAAAAAATTATCGGTCGTGAAGTCCTTGACTCGCGCGGCAATCCCACTGTCGAAGTTGACGTAATCCTCGAATCAGGCGCATTCGGTCGCGCTTCCGTTCCCTCGGGCGCATCTACCGGTGTCAACGAGGCCCTCGAGCTCCGCGACGGCGACAAGAACCGCTACATGGGCAAGGGTGTCCTCAAGGCTGTGGCCAACGTGAACGGCCCCATCGCCGAGGCCCTCAAGGGCATGAGCGCTCTCGACCAGATCAAGATCGACGAGACCATGCTCGCTCTCGACGGCACTGAGACCAAGAGCAACCTCGGCGCCAACGCCATCCTCGGCGTTTCGCTCGCAGTTGCCAAGGCTGCCGCCAACTACCTCGATCTCCCCCTCTACAAATATATCGGTGGCTGCAACACCTACTGCCTCCCCGTGCCCATGATGAACATCATCAACGGCGGCGCACACTCTGACGCTCCCATCTGCTTCCAAGAGTTCATGATCCGTCCCATCGGCGCATGCTGCTTCAAGGAGGGTATCCGCATGGGCACCGAGGTGTTCCACAACCTCAAGAAAGTGCTCAAGGAGCGCGGCCTCTCGACTGCAGTAGGTGACGAGGGTGGTTTCGCTCCCGCACTCAACGGCACCGAGGACGCTCTCGACTGCATCATCAAGGCCATCGAGCTCGCAGGCTACGTGCCCGGCAAGGACGTGACCATCGGCCTCGACTGCGCTTCGTCAGAGTTCTACGAGGACGGCAAGTATCACTACAGCCACCTCAACAACGGCGCTCCCAAGGAGGCCAACGGCAAGACCTACACCCGCGAGGAGCAGGCTCACTACCTCAAGGGCCTCGTTGAGAAGTATCCCATCGACTCTATCGAGGACGGCATGGCCGAGGACGACTGGGAAGGCTGGAAGATCCTCACCGATCTCATCGGCGACCGTTGCCAGCTCGTCGGCGACGACCTGTTCGTGACCAACGTCAAGTATCTCAAGAAGGGCATCGAGACCGGTTGCGCCAACTCGATCCTCGTCAAGGTTAACCAGATCGGTTCGCTCACCGAGACCCTCCGCGCCGTCGAGCTCGCTCAGCGCAACGGCTATACCGCAGTCATCTCTCACCGTTCGGGCGAGACCGAGGACGCTACAATCGCCGACATCGCTGTTGCCACCAACGCCGGCCAGATCAAGACCGGTTCGGCAAGCCGCTCCGACCGTATGGCCAAGTACAACCAGCTCCTCCGCATTCAGGAAGAGCTCGGCGACGCCGCTGCATACGGCTACGGCAAGAAGACCAAGCGTCCCGAGTAATCGGCCGGCGCAGGTACTGAAACCCGCATAATCCACGGGGCTGTCTGCTGACAGCCCCGTTTTTTCTATATTTGTCGTTGATTTTTTGAAAAATAGATGGTTTGCGGGTTGATATTTACGTTTTTTTTTGCGAACTTTGCGCTTGGATTGGCCACGTCACCGCGACGCGGACCTGTTGATTCAGATAATATTACTAACAATAAATATCTTACTATATAATGGAAAAAAGTGCGTTGCAGAAAGCCCGTGCGGCTTATCGTCCGCAGCTCCCCATCGTCCTCACCGGCGCTACAGTCAAGGTGACCGAGGGTGAGCCCACACAGAGCGCCGGCGATCAGGCCGACATCAAGAAGCTGTTCCCCAACACCTACGGTCTCCCCGAGATCGTGTTCGAGAAGGCTTCGGCCTCCGAGCCCTCAAAGCCCATCAACGTGGGTGTCATCCTCTCGGGCGGTCAGGCTCCCGGCGGACACAACGTCATCAGCGGTCTCTTTGACGGCATCAAGGCCATCAACAAGGACTCGCGCCTTTATGGCTTCCTCATGGGCCCCGGCGGTCTGGTAGACCACAACTACAAGGAGCTCACATCAGACATCATAGACGAATACCGCAACACCGGCGGCTTCGACATCATTGGCTCGGGCCGCACCAAGCTCGAGACCAAGGAGCAGTTTGACAAGGGTCTCGAGATTCTCCGCGAGCTCGACATCAAGGCTCTCGTCATCATCGGCGGCGACGACTCGAACACCAACGCTGCCATCCTTGCCGAATACTACAAGGCCATCGGCGCAGGCGTGCAGGTGATCGGCGTGCCCAAGACCATCGACGGCGACCTCAAGAACTCGGTCATCGAGACATCGTTCGGCTTTGACACCGCCACCAAGGTTTATTCCGAGGTGATCGGCAACATCCAGCGCGATTGCAACTCGGCCAAGAAATACTGGCACTTCATCAAGCTCATGGGCCGTTCGGCATCGCACATCGCCCTCGAGTGCGCACTCCAGTGCCAGCCCAACATCTGCATCATCTCAGAGGAGGTCGAGGCCAAGGACATGACCCTGCACCAGCTCGTCGACTATATCGCCGAGGCTGTCGTTGAGCGTTCGAAGAAGGGCCTCAACTATGGCGTAGTCCTGATTCCCGAGGGTCTCATCGAGTTCATCCCCGCCGTCAAGCGCCTCATCGCCGAGCTCAACGACCTGCTCGCCGCCAAGGCTGCCGATTTTGCCGCAGTTCCCGCCGAGGAGCAGCGCGCATGGGTGATCAAGAACCTCTCGGAGGCCAATGCCGAGACATACGAGTCGCTCCCCGCAGGCGTGGCCCGTCAGCTCACTCTGGACCGCGACCCCCACGGCAACGTGCAGGTATCGCTCATCGAGACCGAGAAGCTCCTCTCCGAGATGGTCGGCAAGCGCCTCGAGGCATACAAGGAGGCCGGCCAGTATAACGGCAAGTATGCAACCATGCACCACTTCTTCGGCTATGAGGGCCGTTGCGCCGATCCCTCTAACTTCGACGCCAACTACTGCTACGGCCTCGGCTATACCGCCGCCATGCTCATCGCATCGGGCGTGACCGGCTATATGTCCAGCCTGCGCAACCTCACCTTCGCTCCCGTCAACTGGATTGCCGGCGGCATACCCATCACCATGATGATGAACATGGAGCGTCGCCACGGCGAGATGAAGCCCGTGATTCGCAAGGCCCTCGTCGAGCTGGACGGCGCACCCTTCCTCAAGTTCGCCAAGGAGCGCGACGCTTGGAAGATCGGCACCTGCTACACCTATCCCGGCCCCATCCAGTACTTTGGTCCGGCCGAGGTCTGCGACCGTCCCTCGATGACCCTCGTCTACGAGCAGAAGCGCCGCAAGTATTGAAAATAAAACCCCTATAGATCGGGCCTCAGCAAAATCACGACACACCGCATGAAGACATAAGACCATGCGGTGTGTCTTTTTTTCTCCGCTCCGGCGGATAGAATGGAGCCGACAGTCAGCTCTATATACTTATAACCAACCCTAAACCACAAGTAAT
This sequence comes from Bacteroidales bacterium M8, assembly GCA_001689495.1. GTDB lineage: Bacteria > Bacteroidota > Bacteroidia > Bacteroidales > Muribaculaceae > Duncaniella. Next base: position 52,477 of record LUJS01000039.1, read on the forward strand.
CATGGAACACGACTACGACAAGATCATCGAAGAGCGTGCAGCGGCGGTCTTCGACGCAATGGCTCAGAGGGTCACGCCCGACGAGCTGGCCATGCTGCACAAGGCTTTCGACATGGCACGCGAGGCCCACAAGGACCAGAAGCGCAAGACGGGCGAGCCCTACATACTGCATCCCATCGCCGTGGCCGACATCGCCGCCCGCGAGCTGATGCTGAGTGCCAATCCCGTCGCGGCCGCGTTTCTGCACGATGTGGTCGAGGACAACAAGAACTATTCGATTGCCGACATCCGCGAAGCCTTCGGCGATGACGTGGCGTTTCTGGTCAGGGTGGTCACCAAGCAGAAAAAAGACAAGTATGTCGAGTCGCAGCAGGTTGACAACTACCGCCAGATGCTCAGCTCGGTCGAGTATGACATACGCGCCCTGCTGGTCAAGCTGGCCGACCGCCTGCACAACATGCGCACCCTGTCGTCGATGCGCCCCGACAAGCAGATGAAGATAGCCGGAGAGACCGACTACTTCTATGCCCCTCTGGCCAACCGCCTCGGACTCTATAACGTCAAGATAGAGCTGGAGAATCTGAGCCTGCGTTTCCGCTGTCCGCACGAGTATGACGAGCTGGCAGGGCTCATTGCACGCGACGAGGCCCACCAGCGCGAGCGCCTGTCCAAGTTCTGCGAGCAGATACGGGCCGAGCTCGACGCCGCCGGCATCATGGCCGACGTCTATGTGGAGTATCGCCTGCCGTGCAGCGTCTGGCGCAAGATGCGCAAGTATGGCGACGACTTCAACCATCTGAAATACCGCCACTTCACCAACGTGGTCTACCGCACACCCGCCGACGTGACCGAGAAGGACATGGCCCTGCGCATATACTCGGTGCTGACGGACAGGTTCAAGGAGAAGCCCGGCGGAATATCGAACTATATCGACTCGCCCAAGGAAAACGGATACCAGAGCTTTCATGTCAAGCTGCTGGCCGACTTCGGACGCTGGCAGGAGGTACACATCTCGAGCGAGCGCATGGTCAAGGACTCGCAGCTCGGGTGCGTGGCCACGCGCAACGAGGACAACATAGCCCGCTGGATCGAGAAGTTCAAGGGGGTGCTTCGCGACCTCTCGCGCACGGGCCGCGACGGCACCGACTTCATGGACAACGTGGTGGCGTCGTTCTATAACGACGACATCATGACCTTCACCCCCAAGGGGCGCCCCGTCGTGCTGCCGCAGCGCTCGACGGTGCTCGACTTCGCATACGAGGTCTATGCCGGGCTGGGCGAGAAGGCCAAGTATGCGCGCGTCAACGGTTTCCTCACCTCTATCAAGGCCCCCCTGCACCGCGGCGACGTGGTCGAGGTGTTCACCGACCCCGACGTGACGCCGCAACCCGACTGGCTCGACGCAGCCGTGACATACAAGGCCAAGAAGGCCATCCGCGCGTGGCTCGACAAGATACCCCGACCGGAGTATGACCGCTGTCCCTGCTGCAACCCCATTCCGGGCGAGGAGGTGGTGGGATTCCGCGAGCCCGACGGCCGCATAACGCTGCACAAGCGCGACTGCCCGCTGGTGATACGGCTGGCCTCGCGTCAGGGCGACAATATTGTGTCGGTAGACTTCAAGGAGGACGGCACCCTCTATCCCGTCAGCTTCACGGTCACTGCCGTAGACCGCTATCATCTGTTCATCGACCTTGTCGACTCGATAACCAACGGCCTGCACCTGACCATGGACAGCTTCAATACCCGCACGGTCGACTCGATAGTCACCTGCACCATATCGCTCTCGGTCCATTCGTTCACCGAGCTGCAGTCAATCATGCGCCACATCGCCGTCATCGACGGCGTAGACGAGGTGAAACGCATCATAATCAAGGATCAGAAATGAACTATACACCCGAAAACATCACCTCTCTCGGTCCTGACGACATCTTTGTATTCGGCAGCAACCTGCAGGGGGCGCACAACGGCGGCGCCGCCCGCACGGCATACAGGAAGTTCGGCGCCATAATGGGGCAGGGGGTCGGCATTCAGGGCCGGTCATACGCCATCCCCACCATGCAGGGCGGGGTCGAGACCATCAAGCCCTATGTCGACGACTTCATCAAGCTGGCCCGCGAGTGGGACCAGAACACATTCTATGTCACGCGCATAGGCTGCGGCATCGCCGGATTCACCGACGAGCAGATCGCACCACTCTTCGACGAGGCTTACGATTTGTACAACGTGCGCCTGCCCGAGTCGTTTGCCCGCATCATAGAGCGCCGCAGGGAGGCCGAGAAACGTCTGCCCGAATAGTCGGGGCCTTGGATAGTGTCAGATATTCACATAGAGCAGGGCGTTTATGTGATTAAACGGGCTGATATTGTTATAAAACATAAGAAATCGTGTTTGAATGTGACGATTTTTTAGTAATTTTGCAATATGAATAGCCCGATGCCCCCGGGCCGGGTTCAAGTATTGCACCTATATTTAACTTTGAATCAGAAATATCAGTAATATGGCACGTCACCATTATGACGCACTCGACTTGCGTATTCTCGAGATGCTGTCCAACAACGCACGAAAACCGTTCCTCGAAATTGCCCGCGAGACTGGCATCTCGGGCGCGGCAATCCACCAGCGCATACAGAAACTCACCGCCTCGGGTGTCATCATGGGTTTCAAGACAGAGATCGACCCCGCCACCGTCGGCTACCAGACCTGCGCCTATATCGGCTTCATCCTCAACGACCCCACCAAGTTTGACGAGGTCGTAAACCGTCTGCGCGAGATTCCCGAGGTTGTCGACTGCCACTTCACCACCGGCACGTACGACATCTTCGCCAAGATCTATGCCCGCAACAACGCGCACCTGCTGCAGATCATCCACAAGAAACTCAGCCTCGATCTGGGCCGCACCGAGACCCTCATTTCGTTCAAGGAGGTGTTCAAGCGTCCCATTCCCATCCAGCAAGACAACGTAGACTGAATCTTTTGATAGACAAGAATACATTCGGCAGCCGCACTGCCCTCTTCCACACCTTCGGGTGTAAGCTCAACTTTGCCGAGACATCTACCGTGGCGCGACTGTTTGCCCAAGAGGGCATACAGCGCGTCCACACGGGCGATGTCCCGGATTATGTCGTCATAAACACCTGTTCGGTCACCGACATGGCCGACAAGAAGTGCCGTCAGGCCATACGCTCGTTTGCCCGCCGCTATCCGTCGGCCCGCATCATCGTCACCGGCTGCTATGCCCAGCTCAAGCCCGACGAGGTAGCCGCGCTGCCCGGCGTCACCGTCGTGGCCGGCAATGACCGCAAGCTGCTGCTGACCGAGTATCTGCGCGGCGAAGGCGGCAATGACGCGCACATCTATCACACCCCGACGCGCGACATCGACACCTTCTCGCCCTCATGCTCGCGCGGAGACCGCACCCGCTATTTCCTCAAGGTTCAGGACGGGTGCGACTATTATTGCACATACTGCACCATCCCCATGGCCCGCGGACGCAGCCGTTCGGGGCTCATTGCCGACATCGTGGCTCAGGCCCGCGAGGTGGCCGCCGAGGGTGGCAAGGAGATAGTCATAACCGGAGTCAACATAGGCGACTTCGGCAAGCGCACCGGCGAGACTTTCCTCGACCTGTGCCGCGCGCTCGACGAGGTCGAAGGCATCGAGAGATACCGCATATCGTCGATCGAGCCCAACCTGCTCACCGACGAGACCATCGACTTCGTGGCCACGTCAAGACGCTTCATGCCTCACTTCCACATACCCCTGCAGAACGGTTCGGACGAGGTGTTGCGCCTGATGCACCGCCGCTATGACACCGCCCTGTTCCGCGCCAAGATCGAGAAGATCCGCTCCGTGATGCCCGACGCATTCATCGGCGTGGACCTGATTGTCGGCGCTAGAGGCGAGACCCCCGAGCGGTTCGAGGAGTCAAGGCGGTTTGTCGAGAGCCTCGACATATCGCGCCTGCATGTGTTCACATACAGCGAGCGTCCCGGCACGAGGGCACTCGACATAGACCATGTGGTGAGTCAGGAGGAGAAACACCGCCGCACGCGCATCATGCTCGGCGTGAGCGAGCGCAAGCTCGCGGGCTTCACATCGCGCTATCTGGGGACAGAGCGTCCCGTGCTGCTCGAGCATCAGCGCGCCGACGGCTCGATGGCCGGATTCACCGACAATTATCTCAGGGTGGTGCTGGGCACTCCACACCCCGATCTCGCAAACACGGTGGTGCCCGTGCGCATAGACACGATGAACATCGAGACAGAAGACAACCGCGGGGAGGTGGTGATGCCGTGACGCGCAAGCCGGTAGCCATAATCATATTGAATTGGAACGGCGAGCGCCTGATGCGCGAATATCTTCCGTCGATCATCGCCAACAACCCCGACGCCATTGCCGACGTCATCGTGGCCGACAACGGCTCGACAGACGGCTCACTGTCACTGCTGCGGACAGACTTTCCGCAGGTCCGTGTGCTTGAGTTCGGCGAGAATCTCGGTTTTGCCGAGGGTTATAACCGCGCAGTGCGCGATACAGCGGTCGAGTATGACTATACCCTCCTGCTCAACTCTGACGTCAGGGCTGAGTCAGACTGGCTCACGCCACTATATGAGTTCATGACCACGCACCCCGACGCAGGCGCCTGTCAGCCCAAGATACTATCGGTCGCCGACCCGTCGAGCTTCGAGTATGCCGGCGCCGCAGGCGGTTTCCTCGACCGTCACGGCTATCCCTATTGCCGCGGACGCATATTCGACACCGTCGAGACGGACAACGGCCAGTATGACAAGCCTATCCAAGTACACTGGGCCAGCGGCGCGTGCCTCATGGTCGACAACAGCGTCTATACCCGTGCCGGAGGTCTCGACCCAGAATTCTTCGCCCACATGGAAGAGATAGACCTATGCTGGCGCATACGCCTGCTGGGCAAGCAGGTATGGGCCGTGCCCGACGCCGCGGTCTATCATCTCGGCGGCGGCAGCCTCCCGGCCTCCGATCCCAAGAAGACCTATCTCAACTTCAGGAACAACCTGCTCATGCTGCACAAGAACCTTCCTGACAGCGTCCGCACCGGCATATTGCTGCGCCGTCGTCTGCTCGACACCGCCGCATGGGCCAAGTTCATCGCCTCGGGAGACTTCGCACAGGCCCGGGCCGTCTGGCGCGCTCATCGCGACTTCGCATCCATGCGCCGCCGCTACAGGGAACACCCCAAGCAAAACCTGCTCAACGTCGACACGAACATCATCTTCGACTACTACATCCGCGCCCGCCACACCTACTCCTCTCTCCGTAATTGACTTTTACAATCCTTTCCGGTCAAGCCACTCGAACATTGCCTCGTAGACCTGCGTCCTGACGGGTAGGGGAGAGAGTACGAGGTCGTGGAGGCCGACGCGGATGGTTACTTCGGTGACGTCGGGGCCCAGCAATCTGCCGGCCTCGGCCATGGTCTTTACGTTGAGAACTGCGTCAGAGGTTGCAAACTGGTGCGTAGTGCCGTTTGCCGGAGCTGATTTGTCTGAATGCATCAGCAGCACCGGTACCTTTATTCCGCCATGTCGCACTTCGTGCTGGGCGTTGTCTATGGCCCGCACCCACTCGGCCGTGACCGGGGGCATTATGTCAGGCTTCCACTCGGTGTTATAATCCCACTCACCCCCGAGGTGGCGCGCCAGCGTGGCAGCATAGCGGTTGGTGCCGTCGCCGCTCATGTGCAGCGACGGATAGAAACGAGAGATGAACTTCAATACGGGCACGCCGAAATGTATCAGCAATGGCGAGAGATTCCACGTCAGGAACGGGCTGGTGAGTATCAGCCCCCTGACTGACTTGTCCGGGTCGCTCTCCATGTATAGCGAGGTGGTGAGACCTCCGGTCGAGTGTCCCATCAGTATTATTTCGGTGATGCCGTTATCCTTCATCGCCCGGATGCCGGCCTCGATGTCGGGAAAATACTCCCTGAGGTCGCGCACGCGGAACATCGTGTCGCCCGGGAAGAGCGAACGCCCGTAGCGACGCAGGTCAACTCCATAGAAACCATAGCCGTGTCCGACAAAACGGTCGGCCATTGATTTCTGGAAGAAGTAATCGCTGAATCCGTGCACATAGAGCACACCCCTTGCAGCCGGGTTTTCCGGCAAACGGCGCACCACCGTGCAGCGCACGGGCCCGGCGTAATCCCGGCCCTGATCCACGCGGGTCATCTCGAAACCGGGCCCGAGTATGTCGGGCTGCCACACCGCGCTCATAGGCTCAGGCTGTCAATGCGCGCCAGCTCCTCGTCGCTGAAGTCGATGTTGCCCAGCGCCTCGAGGTTGCCTGCAAGCTGTTGTTCCGAGCTTGCGCCGACTATGACGGACGTCACACCCTTGTGAGCCAGCACCCATGCCAGCGACATCTGGGCCAGCGACTGACCGCGGCGGGCGGCGATGTCGTTGAGGCCGTTGAGGCGGGCGACGAGTTCGGGTGTAATGGCATCGGCTGTGAGATGCGTGCCGCGAGCCGCGCGCGAGTCGGCGGGAATGCCGTTCAGATAGCGGTCGGTGAGCAGGCCCTGTGCCAGCGGCGAGAATGCCACCATGCCGCTCCCCGCGGCCTCGGCGGCGGTGAGACATCCGTCGGTCACCACCTGACGGTCGAGTATGTTGAGGCGGTCCTGCAGCAGCAGGCAGGGGCATTCGTGCCTCTCGAGATAGTCGAGACCATATTTCAGCGCCTCGAGCGGCCAGCGCGAGATGCCCACATAGAGCGACTTGCCAGAGCGCACTATGTCGACCAGCACGCGCAGGGTCTCGTCGAGCGGAGTCACGGGGTCATAACGGTGGATATAGAACACATCCACATACTCAAGATTCATGCGCCTGAGGCTCTGGTCGAGCGAGGCCATGAGATACTTGCGGCTGCCCCAGTTGCCATACGGTCCGGGCCACATGTCGTATCCGGCCTTGGTCGAGATGAACATCTCGTCGCGATAGGGCCTGAACGAGTCGCGCATGGCGCGTCCGAAAGTCTCCTCGGCCGTGCCGTAGGGGGGACCATAGTTGTTGGCGAGGTCAAAATGGGTTATGCCGTGGTCGAACGCATAGTGTAGCATGCCGCGCGAGCGTCTGTATGGCACCGTGGCGCCGAAATTCTGCCACAGGCCCAGCGAGACCGCCGGCAGCTCGATGCCGCTGCGGCCACAGCGGCGATATGTCATTCCGGCGTCATATCTTTCGCCCGAAGCCTTGTATATATCCTCTATCATCTTGGTCAGGTATTATATGTAATGATTTTACACTCGCAAAATTACAAAAATATTCGACACGACATAATCGCGGCCCCGCATATTGTCAGCGGAGCCGCGAATGATCTGATTTAATATCCGTATCCGTCATTTGCCCAGATGCACCTCTGCGCGGCGGTTCTGAGCCACGGTGGGATACTTGTGTGTCTGTCCGAGACCCTGTGTCTTTACATGATCGGCGGGAACGCCGTGAGCTATGAGATATGCGCCCACCTTGTTGGCACGCTTCTCGCTCAGCTTCTGGTTGTAGGCGGCACGTCCGCTCTCGTCGGTATATGCCACGACGGTGACATAGGCTCCGGTTTCGGCGGCACGCTTGGCCACGCTGTTCAGTGCCTTGTTCTCGACGATGTCAGACCCGTCGAGCGGGAACAGATAGACGACATCCTGCGGGGCAGTGGCCACAGCCGTGGCTGTCGCCTCGGCGCCCGAGGTGCTTGCTATGCCCGACATGCGTGCCGTGCGTGTGGCAGGCATGGTGCTTTCGGTGTTATATGCGGTGATGGTGCCGTCGGTATCGTGTGCCCTGTCAGAGAAGAAGAATATCGCCCCTACGAACAGAGCTATGGCCAATGCGGCCAGTGCGGCCCAACCTACAGATCCCATGCCGCGTACCTCTTCGACATCGGCCGTCGAGGCCGGACGGGCCTTGGCTGCCATGGGCGCAGCCGCAGCTTTCTTTTCGGCGTGTGCGGGCAATTCCAGTGGTTCGGGATGCTCCGGAAGCCTTTCCTGATAATCATTGCGGGTATCCATAATCAATACTTTTTAGTTGAGGAGAAATCATTTATCGTAGTTATAACACCCGCCGACGGCTAAAATATCATAAATGATTGTTAATAACAATTGTTAATCTTGTGCGAAAGACGTAATTTTGTCATCAAAATCAAATATCAGGCATGAATTCAGACAACTCCAACGAACTCCTCCCCATAGTCGACCCTGACGGACGCCAGACCGGCACCGCTACCCGCGGCGAATGTCATTCGGGCGTCGGCAAGCCGCTCCATCCCGTGGTACACCTGCACCTGTTCGACCCACAGGGGCGTCTGTATCTGCAGCGCAGGCCCGAATGGAAGGACATCCAGCCCGGCAAGTGGGACACCGCCGTGGGGGGCCACATGGATCCGGGCGAGACCGTAGACGAGGCCCTGCGCCGCGAGGCACGCGAGGAACTGGGCATCGAGGGTTTCGTCCCCGAGCCAATGACACGCTATGTATTCGAATCAGACCGCGAGCGCGAGCTGGTCAACACCTTCCGCACCGTGTGGGATGCCCCCGTCGCCCCGTCGGACGAGACCGCGGGCGGACGCTTCTGGCCTCTCGACGAGATCAGGGCATCGCTCGGCAAGGGCGTCTTCACCCCCAACTTCGAGCAGGAGTTCGCCCGGCTGTTCGGTTAGCCCACCACGGTCGCGACCACGCGGCGCGGGCCTCCATAGTCGCGGAACTCGCAAAGATATATCCCCTGCCAAGTCCCGAGATTCAGACGCCCGTTCGTGACAGGTATAGTGAGCGACGGGCCCACGAGCACGCTCAGCGCATGCGACGGCATGTCGTCGGGCCCCTCGTCGGTGTGCAGGTAATAGGGAGCGTTCTCGGGCACCATGCGCTCGAAAATCTGACGCAGGTCGCGACGCACGTCGGGGTCTGCGTTCTCGTTTATGGCCAGCGCCGCCGACGTATGCTTGATGAGCAGGTTGAGCAGTCCGGTCTCGGGCAGCTCGGGGATACGGCCAAGCACCTCGCGCGTCACCAGATGGATGCCGCGGGGCATGGCGGAGAGCGAGAATTCTATCTGTCTTACCATAGCATGGGGGTCATTTCAGGAATGCCACGGTGAGCTCGCGCACCTTGAGCGAGTCAACCACGGCCTTGTAGTTGATGAATGTATCGGTGAGCAGCTCGGCGATATAGCCCAGCTTGCGGCTGAAAATCTTCTCGCCGCGCAGGTCGGTCAGGTAACCCTCTGAGATCAGGGTCGACTTTATGTCCTCGATGACCGAGAACATGAACGTGCAATACTCGTCAAACAGGTCGTTGCGCATCACGGCCATGTTGCCGAAATAGAGCCTGTGCGACTTGAGCCCCTTACGGGCAAAGGGGAGATACGAGGGGTAGAGCCTACCCACCGAGGCCGTCATCAGGTCTATCAGCTCGGCGCCCGCGAGCATGAAGAAGTTGCGTATCCTCAGTCGGCTCACCGAGCGCTTGGTGGTAACGATGTCATGGCTCTCCAACAGCCGCGGCAGCTCCTCTGCCGTGCGGTCGGCTATGGCGGCAAACCGGGCCGCGTCGCACTCGATCACGGGCAGATACTTGCGCCGCACCACCGAGCGATAGGCCATGCGCACGTTGACCATCGGGTGATGGTCCGTATCGAGAATCCTGCGATAGTGGAACAGGCCCTTGGCATCGGCCTTGACATTCTTCCATATCCAATACAGGGCGGTGAGCTCGCAGAGATAGCCGTTCTCGTCCGAGATATTGTCGCCCTCGTTGTCGCAGCGCATGCCCAGATCAATGTCGGGGTGCAGGGCCTTGCCCACCTGAAGGGGTATGTAGACGGGATTGTCGAGGATAAGAGAGGGTTTGTGGTATGCCACAACTACTTTCACTTCCATAAGTCAAGTGCTTTTCTTATTACGGGTGCCATGTCATAATATTTGTACTCGGCCAGACGTCCGCCGAAAATCACGTCCGGCTCGGCGTCGGCGAGTGCCTTGTATCGGGCCAGCAGCGCGGTGTTGCGCTCGTTGTTGACGGGATAGAACGGCTCCATGCCCTCGGTCCACTCCTGCGAGTATTCTCGCGAGATCACCGTGCGGGGATTGTCATAGACGGCATCGCCGAACGTCTCGAAGTGCTTGTGCTCGATGACGCGGGTATAGGGCACCGAGGCCGCCGCATAGTTGAACACGGCGTTGCCCTGATGGTTAGGCGTGTCGAGCGTCTCGGTCTCGAAACGGACGGTGCGATACTCGAGGCGGCCGAATCTATAGCCGTAGAACTCGTCTATGGCGCCGGTGAACACCATCTTGCGGGCCATCGAGCGCCATCCCTCGGGGTCGTCGAAATAGTCTGCGCCCGTGCGCACCTCTATCCCCTCGAGCAGGGCGTCGGTCAGCCTGTTGTATCCCCCCTCGGGGATGCCCTGATACGAATCGTTGAAATAATTGTTGTCGTACGTCATCCTGACGGGCAGACGCCTGATGATGAACGGCGGCATCTGCGAGCAAGGGCGTCCCCACTGCTTTTCGGTATACTCCCTGATGAGCAGCTCGTATATGTCGCGGCCCACCAGCGAGAGGGCCTGCTCCTCGAGATTGCGGGGCTTGTCGGCGCCGTCGGCCTTCATGCGTTCGACGGCGTCGCGGCACTGCGCGTCAATGATGGCGCGGGCCTCGACAGGCGTCGTCACCCCCCACAGCCGCGAGAAGGTGTTCATGTTGAACGGCAGGTTGAATATCCTGCCGTCGGGCGCCACGGCGATGGGCGAATTGGTATAGCGGTTGAAAGGTACGAGCGCGTTGACAAACTCCCAGACCTCGCGGTCTGAGGTATGAAAGATGTGCGCCCCGTACTTGTGGACGTTGATGCCGCTGATATTCTCGCAATATATGTTGCCCCCGGTGTGCGGTCGTCTGTCAATGACGAGACATTTGTGCCCGTGACGGCGGGCCTGATGGGCGAATGTCGAACCGAAAAGTCCCGCCCCTACTATTAGATAGTCAAATTCCTTGTCAGCCATCGGCCTGATAAATCTATGTTTACGGGTGCTCCGGCCAACGGAGCGGGGACAGCCGCACGGACTCGACGTCCTCGGCGGCTGTCCCTGTGTGTCGGTGAAATTACTTGTTCAGATTGTAGACCTCGGGCTTGATGAAGCGGCGCAGGTCGGGCACGTTCTCGGCAATGGCGTTGGCCGCGAGACGCGACACGACGATGCCGCCGAGCACGTTGAGGTGGGTGTTGTCGGCCTTGCCCTTGGGGCAGAACTCATACTGTCCGGCGGGAATCCACATGAACAGATTCTTGGAGAGCGTGGGGCCGAGCTCCTGCACCAGCTTGTGGGTCAGCTTGTTCATGTCGATGAAGATGGCGCCGGTCTCCTTTGCCACGTTGCGGGGCGAGTCGAGATAGGCACCGTGGGTGTCGACAAGGATGAAGCCGCCCTCGGTGTCCTTGACGGGCCCTACGGGGGGATTGTCGTCGCGGTCCTCAGACTTGACGCTTGCGCTGGCGGGGAAGTTGCGGCGCACGATCGAGTTCATCAGGATGGGTATTCCGCCCTTAGAGCGCGTGTCGTTGACATACTTGCGCAGTATCTCGTCAAAGGTGTCGCCGGGGATGGTATAGCGGTCTTTGTTCTTGATCTTCTCGTCGTTGTGGCCGAACTGTATTATCACATAGTCGCCGGGGCGGATATTCTCCATCACCTTGTCCCAGCGGCCCTCGCCGATAAAGCTCTTGGACGAGCGGCCGTTCATGGCGTGGTTGTCGATCTTGACGGGGCCCTCGAAGTAGAGGGGGAGCATCTGGCCCCAGCCGCGCTCCTGATTCTCCTTGTCAAGAGGCTTGTTGGCCATGGTCGAGTCGCCGATCATGAAGATGGTGACCGTATCGGTTTTCTCGACGGGCGCCGCCACGGCCATCAGCGGAAGCCCGAGTGCAAGAATAAGTGAATTGATGAATTTCATATCGTAGCTTAGAGTTTAAAGTTCTTTTCGGGGTTATGGTGTTATAGGGTTATGGGGTTATGGGCGTATTACCTGACCGTCACCTTGACGGGGTTGGCGAGGCCTTTCTGCCACTTCTTGAGCCATGCGAACCACTCCTCGGCCGAGCGGGGCGAGGTCTCGTCGCGCAGGGCGGCCGACGTGAACACATAGCGGATGTTGCCCTTGCGGTCGGGCTTGAGCAGGGTCAGATAGTTGACGTCGTCCTCGAGGGTGCGGGCCAGATAGGGCGCGGGCACATAGATGCCGAGGCCCAGAGTGTCGGTGACCTCCTTCATACCCTTGTCGGGTATGTTCCAGCCCCAGCTTCCGGCCAGTCCGTCAGGGTTGACGAAACCGACATTGTCCTCCATCACCTTCTGCACGCCGGTACAATATACCGCCGAGGGATTCGAGGGCGTGACGTGGATGTCGACCTGATAGTCCCTGTGGCCGGCATACATGGTATAGCGCTGCGTCATGTCTACGGGCTCGGCGCCGGGCGTGGCCACCCAGCCGCGGTCGGTGATCTCTACGACAGAGCGCAGCGGGCCTGTGGTGAGGATGCTCTGGCCGCGCGTGTCGACCGAGTCGATGGTCAGCGGCGTCTTGCCGTCCCAGCCGCGGAACGATCCGAGTGCCACCGATGTTCCGGCCCAGAGTATGTCGCGGCCATAGCCCTCGGCCATCTGGTCCTTGGTCGTATAGAATCCGGTGGTCTCGAGCTCCATCTGCGGACGGTTCTTGGCATAGAGGTCCACGCTCTGGCGGTTGTCCATATAGATGCGGATGGCCGAATAGAGACCCTCGAGCACGGCGCCGTGGCCATAGATGGCGTCATACATGGCGCGGTTGTTCGTGTTTCCGGGAAATGTCACGGCCTGTATCCTCGGGTGCTTCTTGTTCTTGTCGTTGAGCTTGATGTATGCCTCGGTCTCGGGCTTGAACGTGCGCGAGGACTCCTTGTCCGAAAGGTTTACCTTGAGGTTGAGGGTCTGCGAGGGCTTGAGGTCGACCATCATGACCAGTTCGTCGGCGCGGCCGTCGCGGTTCATGTCGTCGAGCTGCCAAGGCATGTCGGGATGGCCGGCCACTGTGACCGAGCGCACCTCGGCCCCCTTCGAGGGGAGCGACACCACGACGGGCACATTCTCGCGTGCCTCGGGCAGAGGATTGCTGACTGTGACAGTCAGCGACAATAGCAATAGTTGAAGCGGTGACATATTGTTGTTTTGATTTGGTTTTGATCTAAGGTTGTCTGTTTACGAAAAACAAAAGGCACTCCGCACAAAGTCACTCCCTGAGATTCGGGGAGCTCCGTTGAAAAGAGTACCTTTTGGAAATTTTTACCTGTGTGTGATAGACGGATTACTGTCCGAGATATGCTTTGAGCAGATGGCTCTTCTGGCCCTTGAGGCGGCGGATTGCCTTCTCCTTGATCTGGCGCACGCGCTCGCGCGTCAGGTCGAACTTGGCGCCGATCTCCTCGAGCGTCATCTCCTGACATCCGATGCCGAAGAACATCTTGAGTATCTCGCGCTCGCGGTCGTGCAGCTGCTTGAGTGCGCGGTCAACCTCCTTCGAGAGCGACTCCTGAGTCAGCGTGGCGTCGGCCATGGGCGAATCGTCGTTGGTGAGCACGTCAAGCAGGCTGTTGTCCTCGCCCTCGACAAAAGGTGCGTCCACCGAGATGTGACGACCCGAGACCTTGAGGGTGTCGGCAATCTTGTCTACGGGCACCTCGAGCTTCTCGGCCAGCTCCTCGGGCGAGGGTCGGCGTTCGTTCTCCTGCTCGAACTTGGAGAGAGCCTTGCTTATCTTGTTGAGCGAGCCCACCTGATTGAGGGGCAGACGCACTATTCGGCTCTGCTCGGCAAGGGCCTGCAGAATCGACTGACGGATCCACCACACGGCATACGAGATGAACTTGAAGCCGCGGGTCTCGTCAAACTTCTGGGCAGCCTTGATCAGGCCGAGGTTGCCCTCGTTGATCAGGTCGGGGAGACTCAGTCCCTGATTCTGATACTGCTTGGCCACCGAAACCACAAAACGCAGGTTGGCGCGGACCAGCTTGTCGAGGGCCCGCTGGTCGCCCCGGTGAATGCGCTGCGCCAGTTCGACCTCTTCCTCGACCGAGATCAGCTCCTCGCGACCTATCTCCTGAAGGAATTTGTCGAGAGACGCGCTTTCACGGTTGGTGATTGATTTTGTTATCTTTAATTGTCTCATGTTTTCTTAAACGCACATTTAACGCACAAAGTTAGTTAATATTTTTCAAATATGCAAATCAAAGGCTTCAAATCGGGCCACGGAGTGTTAAAAACGGTGAATTATCGCTCCGTCGGGCGTTTTTTGGACGATTCATAACAGCGGATTGAACAAAAATTAGTAACTTTGCACAGCGTTTTCACACCCTGTTTCAAAACGGGTTTGTGCAGACTCTCCTTCCCGGCACGGCAGAGCTGCCGGGCCACGGCATCATTCATCCGACAGACCCTGTAAACAACCCAACACATCACCTATCCCCGTTAAATGGAGGCAAAGAAAGTCCTTTTCATATCACAAGAGGTGTCGCCCTACGTGCCTGACACCCCGATGTCTCTGCTCGGCCGCAACATCCCGCAGGGTGTCCACGGCAAGGAGTTCGAGGTCAGAATATTCACCCCCAAATATGGCTGCATCAACGAGCGGCGCAACCAGTTGCACGAGGTGATACGCCTCTCGGGACTCAATCTTGTCATCGACGACAACGACCATCCCCTCATCATCAAGGTCGCGACCCTGCTCCCCTCGAGGATGCAGGTCTACTTCATAGACAACGACGACTTCTTCAGGCCCCTTCCCGAGAAAGGTCTTGAGACGGACCTGCTGCCCGAGGAGAACGACGAGCGCCTGATGTTCTTCACCACCGGCGTCATCGAGACCGTCAAGAAACTGCGCTGGCAGCCCGCGGTGATACACTGCAGCGGCTGGGTATCGGCCCTCGCACCCCTCTACATCCGCCGCAAGTATGCCGACGACCCCACCTTCCGCTCGGCCAAGATCGTGTTCGCGCTCCAGCCCGAGAAGTTCGACGGCCATCTCGACCCCCGCTTTGTCGAGAAGCTGAAGATGGATGTCTTCACCGACGACGACATCGCCGCGCTGGGCGACGCCCCCGTCGACTATGCCACCCTATGCAAGCTGGCCATCGACTATGCCGACGCCGTGGCGGTGGTCAACGACGAGGTCGACCCCGCGCTCGTGGAATATGCCAAGGCATCCGGCAAACCTGTCTCGGACCCCGACAGTGGCGACAAGAACCACTACAAGGAGTTCTATCGCACGCTCACAGACAGCGAGGACGAGGACTGACGCCCCGTCCCCCATCCCCAACAAAGCATTCATCGCATGAACAAGCTTCACACCCTCATATCCCTCCTCGCGACCGCACTCGCATGCACCGCCATCTGGTCGTGCGACAACGAGACACCCTATGCAGGCAGCTCGCTCGCGTCGGGCGAAGTCTCGATAATCCGCGACTCGGTATTCACCATCACGGGCGTCCCCGAGGCCACAGGCAAGGTGCGCTCGCAGACCATACTGCAACTGCTGGGCCGATACTCGGCCGAAGGCTTCGGCCGCTTCGAATCGGACATCGTATGCCAGTACATGCCCTCGGCCAGCGTGGACACCACCGGAGTCAAGCCCGAGGACATCGACTCGGTCAAGCTCTGCCTCGGATTCTACCGCAACGGATTCGCCGGCGACTCGGTCGCCCCCATGGGCCTGAGCGTGCATCCGCTGGTCAAGCAGCTCCCCTCGCCAATATACAGCGACTTCGATCCCGAGGGCTATTACGACCCCACCCCCATCGGCTCGACATCATACTCGGGCCTCATCGGCGGATACCCCTACATCGGCAAGGACCCGCAGGGAGCCGTATTCAAGAACGTCTACGTGGACCTGCCCATCGAGTTCGGCCGCAGCCTCTATGACAAATTCGTCACCGACCCCGGCATCTTCAACAACCCCTCGGCATTCGCCAAATGGTTTCCCGGCCTCTACATACGCAACACGTTCGGATCGGGCCGCGTGACGCGCATCAGCTACAACACCATCGACGTCTACTATCACGCCACATACAAGATAGGCGAGGGCGAGCAGAAGCGCGACACCATCATCCCCCTCACAGCCACATATCTGGGCGTCACCCCCGAGGTGCTGACCAACAACAACATCCACTACGAGATGTCGCCCTCGCTCAAGGAGCGCGCCGACCGTGGCGAGACAATCCTCGTTGGCCCCGTGGGATATGACGTCGAGTTCACCTTCCCCGCGCGCGAGATACTGAAGCGATACACCGAGCAGGCCGGACCTCTGGCCATAGTCAACTCGCTGTCGTTCTCGTTGCCCGCCGAAGACATCTCAAACGACTACGGACTTACCCCTCCCCCCTACATCCTCATGGTCAAGAAATCCAAGAAAGAGGAATTCTTCGCCAAGAACAAGATCAACGACGACATCGACTCGTTCTATGCCACATACAACTCCACCACCGGCAAATATAATTTCTCGTCGATGCTCGACTACATCAACGACATCATCAAGAAAGGCAGCGTAGACCCCGAGGACGAAGAGTTCGTCATCTGTCCCGTACTGGTATCGTTCTACACCGAGAACACCTCAAACAACTACTATTACGGATACTATTACGGATACTCGTCAGGTTCGACCGGAGGCACCACCGTCAGCACCATCACCCCCTATGTGACAGAGCCCGTGATGACCCTGCTCGACTTCAAGAACGCCAAAGTAGAGTTCACATTCAGCAAACAGAAACTCTGATCAAAAAAAATCGGTCCATAAAGATTGCCGATTCAGAAATTTTTGCTAACTTTGCACCGCAAAACAACCAAGCCGCAATAGCTCAGTCGGTAGAGCATTTCATTCGTAACGAAAAGGTCGTGGGTTCGAGTCCCACTCGCGGCTCAAGCACGAGGGGCGATTCTCAATGAGAATCGTCCCCGTTTTTTCTATCGCTGCCCGTCTGAGGCAGTGATCAGTTTCCAGACTCTATCTCTGCCGGCTCTGACTCCATCATCTTCTCGACATTGATGGGGGGAATCATCATAGCATTGAACGGTGTACCTTCTGTCTTGCAGAACAGTATGCCTCTCGCCGTACCTATTGTGTGGACCGCGAGAATTTCCATGAGCGACTTGGGTATTGCAATTCCATTACCTTTCACCAGTCTACGCCAATCATCTTCGGCTATGAGGAAATCGCATTTGCAGACAAGGACAAGACAGACAGAATCATCCGCACAAAACCTGAATGCCACCTTGCAGGCTACCTGTCTGCTCTCAAGCGAGTATTGAAAGGTGAGATCAGTATTGAGCGTGATCTCGGTGCGCGGATATTCATTGACAAGGATTGCAAACTGTTCGACTGCAATCTTTTTCATCGAAAAACGTATCATTATGCAATTCTGTTTAGTGAGGTTTCGGACTGCCAGCAGTCTACTGACTGACAAACAATGTCTGATGATCGGAAATTAATCCGCATCTGAATTTCCTTATCATTCCGGGCTACTGTATCTGTGTTCCTGAAAGGAACCATTCTTGAGAAGGCATCATAGCGTCGCCAGTCCTTGGGTTGCATATATGTATCACGCACGACCGCTTCGGCATATTCCGAGGGGACGAGATCAAATCTCGGCACAAGGTCGCAGGCCAATGCCAACTCTGTCAGCTTGGAAAGCTTATGGTCAAAGTCGCCGTTGAGAATCTGAGATACATATCCTTTGGATACACCCAGCTTTTCGGCAAATTCCTTTTTGGTCATGCCGTTGGCTACAAGATAATCATTGATATTCTCATATAGCATCAGCTGTATCAATTGTGTCCAGTATGCCGGTGAATCGTATTTGTTTCCAAGTTTAACCATAGTGTCAACCGTTTGTCTCATTCTTAATCTCAATCTTTTCGGGCAGCTCATTGAAATGCCTGAAGATTTTTTCAATATCGGACTCTTGTCCCTTTTTAAAGCCGCCGAGAATTATATAATAATCCGGCTCCTTTTTTATGGCATATACCCTGAGGTGCTTTGATTTGAATTCATAGACATCCTTTCTGTCTCGTTTCCCTCCGGAGATGTGCCTATATTTGGCTTTTGGCAGATTATTGTTATCGACCTTATCCATCAAGGCCCTGATGGTGTCGAGTTCCGCCAAGTCTGATTTCTGCCTCAAAGAACCTACGAATTTCTCAAAGTAATTCCTTCCGTTCTTATAAAGCAGAAAAAAGCCGTATTTAGGATTATCGACATCATCAAGAGGTCTGAGATAGAAATCGTCCATCAGTTTTCGGTTATTTCCGTCAAAGATAGGGCTACATACCACTATCTTGCCGACAAAGATAATCCTTTTTGTCTAAAGAAACAAGAAAAACGGCAAAATAGTTTAGTTTTCACTAAACTCCGGCTACCTGAAGGTGGGGGGATGGGCATGAAATGAGAAACGCTCCCCGGGGGGAGCGTTTCGTTATTTTTCGCGCATGAAGACGTTGACGGGCGAGCCGTGGAAGTCCCATTTCTCGCGTATCTTGTTTTCGAGATAGCGGCGGTATGGTTCCTTGACCCATTGGGGCAGGTTGCAGAAGAAGATGAACGTCGGGATGGGCGAGCCCTTGAGCATGGTGACGTATTTGATCTTGACGAACTTGCCTTTGTTGGCGGGCGGGGGATAGGCCGAGATGACCTCGAGCATGTAGGTGTTGAGCTGCGAGGTGGGGATGACGCGCTGACGGTTCTGGCATACCTGAAGGGCGGTCTCGAGCACGCGGAAGATGCGTTGCTTGGTGAGGGCCGAGGCAAAGATGATGGGGAAGTCAGTGAAGGGCGCGAAGCGGGCGCGTATCGACTCCTCGTAGTGGCGTATGGCCTCCTTGCTCTTGTCCTCGACGAGGTCCCATTTGTTGATGACGACGACGAGGCCCTTCTTGTTGCGCTGTATCAGCGAGAAGATGGCTACGTCCTGTGCCTCGATGCCGCGTGTGGCGTCGATCATGAGGATGCAGACGTCTGATGCCTCGATGGCGCGGATGGAGCGTATGACGGAGTAGTATTCGATGTCTTCGGTGACCTTGTTTTTCTTGCGGATGCCCGCGGTGTCGACAAGATAGAAGTCGAAGCCGAATTTGTTGTATCGCGTGTAGATGGAGTCGCGTGTGGTGCCGGCGATGTCGGTGACGATGTGGCGGTCCTGCTCCATGAAGGCGTTGACGAGTGATGACTTGCCTGCGTTGGGGCGTCCGACGATGCAGATCTTGGGGATGTTCTCGAGTAACTCGGCTTCGTCCTCGTCCTTTTCGGGCATTTTCTCGACTACCTCGTCGAGGAGGTCGCCCGTGCCGTAGCCGCTGACGGCCGACACGCCGATGGGGTCTCCGAGTCCGAGCGAGTAGAATTCGGCGGTGTTGTAGCGCGAGTCGCCCACGTCGACCTTATTGGCCACGAGTAACACGGGCTTGGTGGAGCGGCGGAGTATCTCGGCCACCTGATCGTCGAGGTCTGTGACGCCGTTGGTGGCGTCGACCACGAAGAGTATCTCGTCTGCCTGCTCGATGGCGAGGCGTACCTGTTTGTTTATCTCGTTCTCGAAGACATCCTCGCTGCCTATGACCCAACCGCCGGTGTCGACGATCGAGAACTCCTTGCCGTTCCAGTCGACCTTGCCGTACTGGCGGTCGCGCGTGGTGCCGGCCTCATCGTTGGTGATGGCGGTGCGGGTCTGTGTGAGACGGTTGAAGAGTGTGGATTTGCCCACGTTGGGGCGTCCGACGATTGCTATGAGTTGTCCCATTTTCGGATTGATGATTAACGGTTATTTGACCGGGCTGTGTCAGTCGCCCATTGTGCGGAGCAGCTCGTCGTTGTCTGACGTGCGCTCCATGCGGTCCTTGATGAACTCCATTGCCTCGATGGGGGTGCGGTCGGAGAGGAAGCGGCGCAGGATCCACATGCGGTTGAGGGTCTCGCTGCGCAGCAGCAGGTCGTCGCGGCGCGTGCTCGAGGCCATGATGTCGACGGCGGGGAAGATGCGCTTGTTTGAGAGCTGGCGGTTGAGCTGGAGCTCCATGTTGCCTGTTCCCTTGAATTCCTCGAAGATAACCTCGTCCATCTTTGAGCTTGTCTCGGTGAGGGCCGTGGCGATGATGGTGAGCGAGCCGCCACCCTCGATGTTGCGCGCGGCGCCGAAGAATCGCTTGGGCTTCTGCAGGGCGTTGGCGTCGACACCGCCCGAGAGGATCTTGCCCGAGGCGGGGGCGCAGGTGTTGTATGCGCGTGCCAGACGGGTGATGGAGTCGAGCAGGATGACCACGTCGTGGCCGCACTCGACCATGCGCTTGGCCTTCTCGAGCACGATGGACGCGATGCGCACGTGGCGGTCGGCGGGCTCGTCGAATGTCGATGCGATGACCTCGGCGTTGACGCTGCGGCTCATGTCGGTGACCTCCTCGGGACGCTCGTCGATGAGGAGTATCATGATGTATGTCTCGGGGTGATTCTCGGCGATGGCGTTGGCGATGTCCTTGAGCAGTATGGTCTTGCCGGTCTTGGGGGGTGCGACGATGAGGCCGCGCTGCCCCTTGCCGATGGGCGAGAACATGTCGACGACGCGGGTCGAGAGGTTGGACGAGCGGCCTGACGTGAGGTCGAACTTCTCGTCGGGGAAGAGGGGAGTGAGGTGTTCGAACGCTATGCGGTCGCGGATGAATTCGGGCGAGCGTCCGTTGACGGACTCGACCGAGGTGAGGGGGAAGTATTTCTCGTCGGCGCGGGGCGGGCGGACGTATGCCTCGACCACGTCGCCGGGACGGAGTGCGTATTGCTTGATCTGCTGCTGCGAGACGAGAACGTCGTCGGGCGAGGGCATGTAGTTGTAGTCGCTCGAGCGCAGGAATCCGTGTCCCTGAGGCTCGATCTCGAGCACACCCGAGGTGCGGACGATGTTGTCGAAGTTATAGCCGCGCTGCTGTTCCCACTCCTGCTGGTTCTTCTTGTTCTTCTTGTTTTTCTTGCCTTGCTGGGGCGGGTTGGGCATGCCGGGCTCGGCTATGGTGATGGGGCCCTGAGGCTGGGGAGGCATCTGCTTGCGATTCTGCTCCTTGTCTTGGGCCGAGCGGGGCGCGAACGTGCGGCCGCCGGCGCGGGGGAAGAATTCGCCGAACGCCGAGTCCTTGACGGGACGGAAGTCGCGACGGGGCTGACGTTCCTCGCCCTCGGGGGTGGCGTTGTCGCCCTCGGCGGGAGCCTCGTCGAGGGCTCCGGGACGGATGAAGACGCCTCGGTGGGGGTGCTCGTCGGTTGCGGGAGCCGGCTCTGCCTCGCCGGGGTTCTCACCCTCGGCTATATGAGGGGGCAGGGATGCCAAGGGCTGATTGTCGCCGTTGTCGTCGGCGACGGGCGAGGGTGTCTCGTCCTGAGCCTCGGCCTGCTGGTTCTTGGGGGGGCGTCCGCGGCGTTTCTTCTGGGGCTGATCGCCCTTGACTGCCGTGTCGGCAGCCTCGCCCTCGGGGGCCTCGGCCGGTGCGGCTTCAGTTATCTCGGGCTGCTCGGCCTCGCGGTCGTCCTGAGTCTGCGGCTGGTTCTTTGGCTTGCGTCCACGTTTCTTGGGCTTGTCATCGGCGGCGGGCTTGTCGTCGGCGGCAACGGCCTCGGCGTTCTCAGCCTCGGGGGTGTTGTCTGCCTGCGGCTGCTCGGCTGCGGCTGCCTTCTTGCGTGCATTCTTGCGTTCGGCCGCGCTCTTTTTGTCGCGGCGGGTCTTTTCGGGGACGTTTGTCACAGCCGATGCCGCGTGATTGCGTGCCTGTTCGTCAAGAATGGCATAGACCAGCGATTCACGATCGGCGGTATCAATGCGGTTGATTCCGACAGATTCGGCCGCTCCGGCAAGGGCGGCGTCGTCCATCTGAAAAAGTTCGTCTAAATTGTACATAATTATATGTATAATCCTAATCCGTGTTAGAGGAGGGGAAAATAATCTTTATCTGGTTTTAGTCTTTGATCTGATCCTGTGGTGTCCCGCCTGAGCCTGTCGCTTCGGTCTGTCCCGGGTATTCAGAGACATCATTCCGGTGCGCTGGAGCGGGTGTGGATTGCCTTGCGGCAAGGGGGAGAGAGTTTAAGGGGAGTCTTAAGAATGCATCCTGAAGATGAGCGAATCACTTGCAGCACATAGTACCTGCCGTGGTCCGGGTGATTAAATCTATTCTAATCTTAAGGAAAAACGTGATGAGGAATCAATCTTTTTTATTGTGCCGCAGTGAACGGTTTGACTCAAATCGGTGGTATTTGTCAGAGAAATCAGCCATAATTTCTATCAAAATACGAAATTCAGAGTCGTAAAACACCAAAACATACGGTTTTTACAATGCAAAGATACAATGATTTTATTTCAAAAACAAATAATTGACGAAAATAGTTCGACAGTCGGCCTGTGGGGCGGGTGTGGGAATCAGTCTTCGGAGTAGTGGCGGAGCACCCTGCGGTATGAGTTGAAGATCTTGGATTTGGACACGAAACCGACATATTTGCCGTTCTCGTCGACCACTGGGAGGTTCCACGCGCCGGTTTGGTCGAAGCTCTTCATGACGGTCTCCATGCTCTGGCCGACCTCGACGCGGGCGGGGGGCATGGACATGAACTGGTTGACAAACATACGTTTGTACAGGTCGGGGCGGAACATGATGTTGCGGATCTCGTCGAGCAGCACCACGCCGAGCAGCTCGCCCGACTCGTTGACGACGGGGAACAGGTTGCGCGACGAGCGCGAGATGGCGCCGACCATCTCCTTGAGGTTCATCTCGGGGCGGACGCTGACAAAGTCGGTCTCGATGACGTTGCTAACCTTGAGGAGAGTGAGGACGGCCTTGTCCTTGTGGTGGGTGAGGAGCTTGCCCTCGCGCGCCAGACGCATGGTGTAGATGCTGTATGGCTCGAACATCTTGATGGTGCCGTATGATATGGTCGAGACTATGAGCAGGGGCAGGAAGAGGTCGTATCCGCCGGTGAGCTCGGCGGTGAGGAAGATGCCCATGAGCGGGGCGTGCATGACCCCCGACATGACCCCGGCCATGCCCATGAGGGCGAAGTTCTTGGTCGAGAGCTCGAGGTCGAAGATGATGTTGAGGGCATAGGCGAAGAGGAATCCGGCCATGCAACCAACATAGAGCGAGGGTGCGAAAGTGCCGCCGACACCGCCGCCGCCGTTGGTGGCCGAGGTGGCAAACGACTTGAGCAGCACCAGCGCGGCGATGAATCCAAGCAGCCACCACGGGTTGGCGCGGTCGGGATAGAAGATGGAGTTGTTGACGATTGATGACGTGTCGCCGCTGAGGAGACCCATGATCGAGCCGTAGCCCTCGCCGTAGAGCGGGGGGAAGAGGAAGACGAGGAGGGCGAGGATGCTGCCGCCGACGGCCACCTTCTTCCACCTCGAGTCGAAGCGGCGGAAACAGTTCTCCATCATGTTCATGGTGCGGGTGAAGTAGAGAGAGACGAATCCGAGCACCACGCCGAGCAGTATGACGTAAGGTATCTTGCCGGTGACGAAAGGCTCGCTCTGCAGGAAGAAGAACTCGACGTCATAGCCCGTGAAGACATAGGCCATCGTGGCCGCGGTGATCGAGGCTATGAGCAGGGGCATCACCGAGACGGTGGTGAGGTCGAGCATGAGCACCTCGAGGGTGAAGAGCATTCCGGCTATCGGGGCCTTGAAGATGCCCGCAATGCCGGCCGCGGCGCCGCAGCCCACGAGTATCATGAGGATGCGCGGCGACATGCGGAACACGCGCCCGAGATTGCTGCCGATGGCCGCGCCGGTGTAGACGATGGGGCCCTCTGCTCCGACCGATCCGCCAAAGCCGATGGTGATCGAGCTGGCGATGACAGAGGTGTACATGTTGTGGCGCTTGAGGCGCGACTTGTTCTGCGAGATGGCATAGAGCACCCGGGTGACGCCGTGCGATATGTTGTCGCGCACGACATAGCGCACGTAGAGGCTGGTGATGATGATGCCTGCGACGGGATAGAGCAGATAGAGGTAGTTGCCCTCGTTGATGGCCAGATGGGCGGTGAGAAAGCCGGATATGGTGTGGATGAGCCACTTCAGCGCCAGCGCCGCGGTGCCGGCCACCACGCCGACCATGAGGGCCAGAATGATGACGAAGGTCTTCTCCTTGATGTGGCGTTCGCGCCATCTGAGAAGAGACTGGAACCAGTTGTCGAAACACGACACGGTGCGGTTGACTGAATTGATTATCGTAGACATTTGGGAAACTCGTTGTATTTTACTTGCCCTCGCCGCGGACGACGGTGAGGAACGTATGTAGCAGAATCTTGAGGTCGACCTCGAACGAGAGATTCTGTATGTATAGTATGTCGTAGCGCAGACGCTCGACCATCTGGTCGACGTCCGAGGCATATCCGTACTTGACCATGCCCCAAGAGGTGAGGCCGGGCCTGACGAGGTGGAGCAGCGTGTAGTGTGGGGCGCGGCGCACTATGCGGCGGATGAAGTATTCGCGCTCGGGGCGCGGTCCGACCAGCGACATCTCGCCGACGAGGACATTCCAGAGGTTGGGCAGCTCGTCCAGCCGGTATTTGCGCATGAAGCGTCCGACCGGGGTGACGCGCGGGTCGTCGTCGGATGACAGCTGCGGGCCGTCGGCCTCCGAATCGGCCACCATCGAGCGCAGCTTGTGTATCATGAAGGGGCGGCGGTGATAGCCAATGCGCTCCTGCGAGTAGAACATCGGTCCGCGTGACTGAATCCTCACGGCGATGCCGAGCCCCAGTATGAGCGGCGAAGTGATGATGAGTCCGAGGGCTGAGACGACGACGTCGGCAAAGCGCTTGACCGAAATCATCGAATCGGACATATAAGGGCGGGTGATGTCTACGAACGGGTCGCCGGTGACGTGGTCGTATTTCATCACCGTGCCCATGGCCACGGCGCGGTCGTCGGGACTGACGAGGACAGGGACATCGAGCTGATAGAGTGTGTGGAGCAGCCGTTGCAGGCCGTCTGACTCCAAGGCCGAGGGGGCCAGCACGATGCCGCCCGCCTGACGCTTGGCTACAAGCGCGGCGAGGTCGTCGACGGTGAAGACGGCGAGGGGAGAATCCGCCGACGGAACCTCCTCGGGGGTGCAGACATATCCGACGGTGAGCTTGGGGCCGAGGGACTTGACCGTGTGGAGCGAGCCGGGGATGTCGTCGGCGCGGCACACCATGACGTATGGCCGGGCGGGACGCCGCTCGCCGACATGCTTGAGTATGGTGGTGATGGCGAACCTTACGGGCCAAAGCGTGACGAAAAGACTGCCCGAGAAAATGAGCATGAGCTCGTAGTGCATGCGGCGCATGGGCAGGAAGTCGTTGAGCAGCGCCACGAAGAAGTAGGCGAGGGTGGCGATGGCGATGGCGGCCGACGTGCGCAGCAGCTCGTCGATGCGCGACTTGCCTGACAGACGCACGTAATATCCTGTCAGATAGCTGACAAGAAGCATGAAAGGCGGGAAGAATATCAGGGTCAGGAATACGCCGTGAGAGTGCACGAAGGCGCCGAAACTGCCATAGGTGGCGCCAATACCGGGCAGAAAGAGGTAGCGGCACAGACTGAACAGCATCAGCCCGGCCACCGTGGCCAGCCAGTCGGCCACGATATAGAGTGTTCTTGTCCCTTTTTCTGTCATCAGGGTCTGAGGGTTATTATTGAGCCGTCGGGGGCTATCCTGACCACCGTCGACGGTTGCGAGGGGGTATTGTCGTCGCGTCGGGTCATGGCCACATAGTCGACTCCGTCAAGTATCTCGGCCGGAATCTCGTCATAAAACCGTGGCGAGGGGGAGCCGCTCACGTTGGCAGAGGTGGACACGACAGGCGATCCGAGGGCCTCGCACAGAGCGGCCGAGAAGGCCTCGCGCGTCAGGCGCACGCCGGCACTGCCGTCGTCGGCAAGCAGCTCGGGCGCAAGGCCGCGAGCCTGAGGATAGACCACCGTGACCGGACGCGGCGACTCGGCGATGAGCCTCGCGGCAGCCTCGGGCACCGTGCCGACGGTGCGGACAAGCATCTCGGGCGAGCCCACGAGGGTGATGAGGGCCTTGGAGTCGGCGCGGCGTTTCAGCTCATAGACACGCCTGACCGCGGCGCTGTCGGTGGCGTCGCATCCGATGCCCCACACGGTGTCTGTGGGATAGGCTATCAGGCCCCCGCGCCGCATCACGCTGACGGCCTTTTCGATGTCTTGCTGCATTGTCATGGCTGATGGTCCGGTTGGTGAATGAGATGCAAATTTAGTTTTTTTTCGCAATACTGGCAAATTTATGCGGTTTTGAGTGCCGGAGCATGTGTGTGAAAAACTTTTTTTGATTAGGATACGTTAATTAATCAAACCATTTATTTGCAATCGTATGATAAAAATGATGCTTATTGCCGGTGCCGGCGGATTTGTCGGAACCTGCGGACGATTTCTGATAGGCAAGTGGAGTTCGGCCATGTTCCACGGGTCGTTCCCTATGGGCACTTTCCTTGTCAACATCATCGGATGTTTCATCATCGGTCTGTTCTTCGGCCTGCTTGAGAAGGCCAACGTAATGACCTCGGGCGAGAATGCCCTGCTTATCACCGGATTCTGTGGCGGTTTCACCACATTCTCGTCGTTTGCCGACGACATCTGGGTGCTTGGCAACAAGGGAGACTGGACCACCTCGGTCATCTATCTCGTAGCCTCGATTCTGGTCGGCGTCCTCCTCGTGTGGGCCGGCAGGGCACTGATAAGATAAGTCAGGACAAAAAGAAAACTGATTACGGACGGGACCGTTTGACGGCTCCGTCCGTGTTTTTTAAGGAATTTGTCGGGGGGATGGGGGTGTGTTTAGGAAAATTTTGTTATTTTTGCAAAAAATATTCTCTTACCGATGAAGAATCTAATGACAAGGGCGCTTTCGGGTGCCGTATATGTGGCCCTCATCTGTGCCGCCGTGCTGATGGGCGGATGGTGGTTCATAGCTCTTTTCAGTCTTTTTGCTGTGCTGGCGCTCAATGAGTTCTACGGACTCAGCAATGGTCCGGAGGGTGGAGAGAATACGACCACTCTGATCACGGACATGGCGGGCGGTCTGGTACTGACCGTGGGTCTGGGATGCGTCAACATCTCGTCGCTGCTGCCGCCGCTGGCCACACGCCTGCTTGGTGGCACGCTGCTGACCGTCTATCTGCTGTATCTGGTGATACGCCTCGTGAGCCAGATATATACCCGCGAGCAGTCGCCGCTGACCAATCTGGCGTTCTCGTACATGGGGCAGATGTATATCGCGTTGCCGCTGGGCCTTATGTCGATGTATTATACCTTTGACAACGGGCCGTATCTGCTGCTGGCGATGTTCGTGATGATATGGCTCTCAGACACGGGCGCATATCTGGTGGGGTCCATGATAGGCCGCCACAAGCTGATACCGCGCGTATCGCCCGGAAAGACGTGGGAGGGTTTTGCCGGCGGCGTGCTCTTTGCCATCGGCTCGGCCTTCGTGTTCAAGTATTGCTTCCCGTTCTACTATTCGGGCATCTCGATTGTCGCACTCTGCGGCATGGGTCTGGTGGTGAGCCTGTTTGCCACTTGGGGAGATCTGGTTGAAAGCCTGATCAAGCGCACGCTTGGCGTGAAGGATTCGGGCAACATCATGCCCGGCCACGGCGGTATACTGGACCGCATCGACTCGCTGCTGCTGGTGATTCCGGCTTCGCTGATATATCTGATAACCGTAAACATATATTTCTGACACAAGAAATTCATACTTACAATATTTCCAAACAACTGACAATGAAAAAACTGATTCTCCTTGCCGCAGGGACACTGGCGGTGCTGACGGGCTGTGATCCCGGTGCCAAGAAGGGTGCTGACGCTCCCACCGAAGACGACGTGATACTGCACGCTTGGTCGTGGAGCTTTGACACCATCGCCGCCAACATGAAGGATATAGCCGACGCCGGCTATGCATACGTGCAGACATCGCCCGCCAATACATGTTTTGTTGGCGAGGACGGAGGCATGGCCCTCTACTCGCAGCCGGGCGACTCGGTGAAGGGCAAATGGTATTACTATTACCAGCCCACCGACTGGAAGATCGGCAACTATCTGCTGGGCTCGCGCGACCAGTTCAAGGCCATGATGGACTCTGCCGCCAAGTATGGCGTCAAGGTTATCGTGGACGTGCTGCCCAACCACACCGCCGTAGACCATACCGCGGTGCTGCCCGATCTGGACAATGCCGTGGGTGGACACGAGAAGCTGTTTCACGCCAACGGCTTCACGGACATCATCGACTATAACGACCGCTATCAGTGCACCACCGGCAAGATGGGTGGCCTGCCTGACGTGAACACCGAGAACCCCGACTTCCAGAAATATTACATGGCCTATGTCAACGACCTGCTCAGCCTCGGCGTGAAGGGTTTCCGCTATGACACGGCCAAGCATATCGGCCTGCCGTCGGATCCGCTCGACTCGCTGGCCGAGAAGAACAACTTCTGGCCCATCGCTCTGGGCATGGAGGAGGTTGACGGCGTCAAGCTGGCCGTGCCCGGCGACTCGCTGTTCATCTATGGCGAGGTGCTTCAGGACAAGAATGTCAAGGAGGACGAGTATGCCGACATCATGCTCGTAACCGCCAGCAACTATGGCCACGCCCTGCGCAACGCGCTCGACAAGGGTGACTTTGGCGCCGACTCGCTGCTGACATGGCACCACAAGGCCACGCCCGACCGTCTGGTGACTTGGGTCGAGAGCCACGACACATACGCCAACCAGCATGAGTCGGCCGGTCTGACCGACGAGCAGGTGCGCATGGGCTGGGTATTCCTCACCGCCCGCCAGCACGGCACGCCGCTGTTCTTCAGCCGTCCAGCCGGCAGCACCCGCGAGAACTATTGGGGCAACAACCGCGTAGGTGCCCGCGGTAACGACGAGTTCAAGCACCCCGAGGTAGTGGCCGTAAACAACTTCCGTCGCGCCATGCACGGACAGCCCGAGAATATTGTCGAGGCTAATTCGGGCGCAGTCGTGGCCGTAGAGCGCGGCAAGGCGGGCGAGGCGCTGGTCAACCTGTCGAACCAGCCCCAGACCGTCGACATGCCCACCGCACTGCCCGACGGCACGTATGCCGACAAGGTGTATAATCAGACATTCGAGGTGAAGGGTGGCAAGCTCACCGGCAGCCTCCAGCCACTTACGTCTTATATTCTCGAAGATTAAGTAATAGAGATTTCGATCAATGGACACAAAGGGTTAAAGCCCGCAAACGGGGGCTTTAACTCTTTGCCTTTTATAGACTTGATATGATATGAGTGTTAAATTGCTTGTCAGACGGATATTGCTGAGCCTGTGCGCGTTGGGCGTGCTTGCGGTGCTCTTTGCCGCCTGTGCCAACGTAGTGGTCGAGAGCGAGGCCAAGGGCCGGATATATACCGACGCCAATGCCATTCCCCACAATAAGGTGGCGCTGCTGCTGGGCACCAATCCGCGCAACAGATACGGCGGGCCGAATACATATTTCACCAACCGCATCAAGACGGCGGCTCTCTACAAGGCCGGAAAGGTAGACTACATCATAGCCAGCGGCGACAATCACACCCGCCGTTACGACGAGCCCACGGCCATGCGCGACTCGCTGATGGCACACGGCGTGCCCATGGACAGGATAATACTCGATTTTGCCGGATTCAGGACCCTCGACTCGGTCGTCAGGGCCAAGGAGGTGTTCGGCTGCGACAGGCTCACAATCATATCTCAGGCCGACCACTGCGCGCGGGCCCTATATCTTGCCGACGCCAACGGCATTGATGCCGTGGCCATCTCGGCGCCGCTGCGCGCAAGCCGCAGCGTGAGGATTCGTCTGGGGGTGCGCGAATGGATGGCGCGCGTCAAGATGATGCTTGACCTCGCCTTTGGCAAACAGCCCCATTTTCTGGGCGAGAAAATCCGTATTCCGGACGCAGACAACAAAAAGTAAGGCAGGGAGAGGCTATACCGCGAACTGCGGGAAGAGGGTGACGAAGTCGTCGAGAGCTTTTGAGGCGGGCACGATTATGGGGTCTCCCTGACGATTGCAGTATATGACCGAATCGCCATGGAGGGCTTTGTCGCGGAGCATCTTGTCGTGAGCCTTGAGGAGACTCTGCTCGACGCGCTTGCGGAGGTTTTCTTTATCCTTGTTTGACATGATTGGCAATGTGACGGAAGGTTTTGGGAAGGAATATCTTGTCTGAGCAGGCTATGGCCACGGGATAGCGCGAGTTGTCGTAGATGGTCCAGTCGTCGACAATAGGCATGAAAATCTCGAAGAGATTGTGCAATCCGCGGTAGAAGCGCTGCCGCACTGTGGCGGGGGGAATGTTGTGGCCGCCGTTGCGCACGCGCTGTGCCACACGCGATATGGCGAGCTCGGGCGACGGGAGCCAGAAGAAGAGGAGAATCACCTCGTATCCGGCGGCATGGGCGCGCCGCACGGTGTTGCGGTATGACCTTGTGGCGAGCGTTGTCTCGATGGCAAAGGTGCGTCGCTCGGCTATGAGCTGCTGTATACGCCTGAGCATCAGACGGCCGGCCTCGATGGCCATTTCTTCGGGATTGAACGGCGAGAGGCCGCGGGCAATCTCGTCGGCGTTGACGAATTCACGGCATTCGAGCGCATCGGGCAGTACCGTGAATGATGCCGTGGTCTTGCCGGCGCCGTTACATCCGGCTATGATATAGAGTCTTGGAGGTGTCATTTGGTTGAGTTAATGGTGTATATAATATCAACCAAATTCGGTGGCGGTTAGTTTGAAGCGGCCGTCGATATATGTGAAATCGACGAGGCCCATGACGTGGAGGGTGACGATGAGCTCTTCGGTCATGGCTCGCGAGAGGTGGGCCGAGACCATCGCCTCCTCGAGGTCGGCGCCCTTGTCGCGGGCGGCGAGGGCGAGGAGCAACCGCGAGGGTGTGTCGAGGCTGAGGGCCGACGCCGAGTCGGAGGATGCCTTGGCGCGCCATGCCCGCACCATGAGCGGGGTGGCGAGTATGTTCTCGTCGCGCACGCGATAGTATGCCTTGAGCGTGCCGTCAGCCTCGCGCACGCACACGGGACGCTGCGGGGCGGGGTCAATCTCGACACGCACCACCATGAGTCCGCCGTCTACCCTGAAGGGGGTTACGCGGATCTGCTGCGGTGGATCGCAGTGCATCTCGGCGGCCTGCTCGATCATGTAGATGTCTTCCTCGGAGCGCACGCCTGCGATGTTGCCGTTGTCCTTGACTCCTACCAGAAGGCGCCCGCCCGAGTGGTTGGCGAATGCCGAGAGGGAGCGCGCTATCTTGCGCGAGTCGGGGATGGCAAACTTGAAGTCCTGCTGCTCGTGCTCGCCCTGTTCGATGAGCGAGGCGATGTAGAAGGAGCCCTTTATGCCTTTCAGGTCTTTCACTCTGCAGGATAGTTGAGATTTTCGGTGCCGGGGTCGGTGAGTATTTCGTCGAGATAGGTGCGTGCGGCCTTGCGCGCGGCATCTAGGTCCATGAATGTCCAGTTGCCGCAGTCGCGGGGCGAGGCGCCGGGTATGTCGCCCTCGAATCCGGCCACGAAACTCATCGTCTCGCGCAGCAGGGGCAGTATGTCGGCGGGCTCGAGACGGCCCTGCATGATGAGATAGTTGCCCGTGCAGCAGCCCATGGGGCCCCAGTAGACTATGCGGGGCGACCACTCGGGATGATTGCGCAGATAGGTGGCTGCGAGGTGTTCGATGGCGTGCAGGGCCTGAGGCGACAGCGCGGGCTGACGGTTGGGCTCGGTCATGCGGACGTCGAAGGTGGTGATGTCGTCGCCCGAGGGGGTGACGTCGCGGCGCGATACATATACGCCTCTGAGCAGGCGGTTGTGGTCGATGGTGAAGCTGGGTATCTTTTTCATGGTCAGGCGGGGAGGTTTTCGAGGAGTTTCTTGACGAGGGCGAACGAGTGGGCCGGGGCATCGTCCCAGAAGTTCTCGTACTGGCGCGAATTGTCGTGCGAGCACCACGGCGAGTCGCTGATGACGCGCATGCAGAAGAACGGTATCTCCCTGTGGCAGCATACCTGTGCGATGGCGGCCGACTCCATGTCGATGGCCTTGACCCCGGGGAAGTGCGAGCGTATCTTCTCGACCTCCTCGCGGCGCGATATGAACAGCTCGCCCGAGCAAATCAGGCCCCTCTTGACCGAGTCGCTGTCGGGGATTATCTCCTCGAATCCGACCGCCGGCATCAGGCGTGGCGATCCGGGCACATGGCCCCACTCCTCGCCGATGCACCAGAAGTCGTGATGCGCCAGCGAGGTGGCTATGACGGTGTCCATGACGGCTACCTCCTCGCCCGCGCCCGCGGCCACGCCCGAGTTGATGACGAGGTCGGGGGCATAGAGTTCGGCCATGAGCGTGGCGCCCATGGCGGCGTTGACCTTGCCTATGCCGCACTCCATCAGCACCACGCGGTGCCGTGCGATGTCGCCGGTGTGAAACAGTGTGCCGCCGCGGGTCTCGGAGGCTGCGTTGTCGAGTAGGGGGAGGATGAGGCGGAGCTCCTTGCTCATCGCCACGATGATTCCTATGGTCATTTGTGCGATATTGATGTGGCGGGAGCGGGGACGGCAAGGGCCGAGAGCTCCCACAGGATGTAAACGGGAGTGAAGACGACGAGGAGAGTGAACGGGTCGCCCGACGGGGTGACGACGGCGGCGAGGACGAGGAGCGCCACGATGGCGTGGCGGCGATAGAGCGTGAAGACGCGGCGGTTGATGACGCCTATGCGCCCGAGCAGCCACGCGACCACGGGGAGCTCGAAGATGATGCCCATGAGCAGGACGGTCATCAGGAAGTTGTCCATGTATGAGTCGAGCGAAATCTGATTTGGTATCGAGGCCGAGAGCTGATAGTCGGCCAGAAACCTGAGCGTGAGTGGGAAGACCAGAAAGTAGCCCGCGGCCACGCCTGCGAAGAACATGACGCATGCCCCGGCAAACGCGGGTGCCACGCCACGCCGCTCGTTCTCATAGAGCCCGGGCGCCACGAACCCCCACAGCATGAAGAGCACGACGGGAAACGCCGTGGCCAGCGCCATATAGAGCGAGGCGGTCATGTGGATGAAAAACTGCGACGCCAGCTGTATGTTGACCAGCGAGACCTCTGACGTCTCGAGCCCGAGCAGCGCGTAGAGCGGGAAGTCGGGACGGCACGGGGCCATGATGACCGAGTCGAACATGCGGGGCATGGCCGCGAAGAAGACCGCCACGAGCACCACGATGACGGCGGCAATGCGCAGCAGGACACCGCGCAGCACCTCGGCATGATCCCAGAAGGTCTGCCGGTCCATCACTCGCCGGGTTTCTTGTCGTCAGCGGGTTTCTCGATTTCGGCCGAGACATCATTGAGCCCTTCCTTGAAGGAATGGACCCCTTTGCCCAGCGACCGAGCCAGCTCGGGTATGCGCTTGGCCCCGAAGAGCAGGAGCACCACCACGAGAATGATGATGATCTCGCCGGTGCCGAGATTGAATATGCAGGGTATCATAGTTATATCGTGCTGTGAAAAATGTGTGATATTATTGGATGATACAAAATTACACAATTTCCGCGGGATAAACCTCCAAGCCGTGTCTAAAAAATGTCAAAAATACCGACTAAAGAGACACAAGCCAAGGGTATTTTGATACAAAAACGCGGTGTGGACGATATTATTCTTGGAATTTAGAGGATAATGTCTAAATTTGCAGCATAAACCTGAAAAGACTCATTTCACAAAACCATGAACAATATAGAAAATATAATCAAGACCTTGCTTGAGGATGTTGACAAGAATCCCGACAAGCCTGTCGACGAGTTGCTCGTCGCTGCCGCCCGCAAAATGGGGCTCGGTGACGAAGCCATGGCCGAGCTGCTCGAATCTCTGGACCTGCTGGACCGATTTGATGAAAAGGCCAAGAGTCTCGCCGAAGCCCGCAAGGAGGGCGATACAAGAAACGAATGGCTTGAAGGCCAGCTCGCCGGAGCCGCCGGAAAATTGGGCGGCGAGAAGGGCACAATCTTCATCGAGGAGATAAAGAACGCCACCGGGAAATCGTTAGAGAACATGCTGACCGACGAAAACTGCTGATTATGGAAAAGAACGGTATTTTTGAAGCTATCCATTCGATTGGACAGAACATAAGGAACGTCACGGACCTGACATCCGCAATGACCGAACTGCCCGAGGGCGAGGTCAAGACCTCATACGAATCCAAACTGGTCGACGAGGCGCTTTCGAGCAATTTCAACAGTCCGAGCGAGCTTGCACTGAAAAAAGTAATGAGCACGGCTCTGGCTATAGCCAAGGCCAAGGAGCTGTTGCCCGACGGCGTAGCCAAGGACATAAGCGGAACAGGCATGGCATCGCTGGTCGACGACGTGGTGTCGCGCGCCAAGGTGGCCATGAAGGTGGCCGAGGGCTTCGATCCGTACAAGGGCGCTGACCTTCTCATAGACAAGGCCGCAGCGAGAGTGGCAGCCATGGCTGATGTCGTGGTGGAAAAGGGTGTGGATTTAGCTATAAACAAGATCGGAACAGTCGTGATCTCTGTTTTCCCGCCGGCAGCTCCGGTTGTTGCAGTTTTAAAGTCAGTGCAACCTGTGATTACGGCTACTGTTCAGAAAGTGGTGCGCAAGGGTATTGCCTTAGTGGCAAATGTGGCTAAGGTTGCCGTGCGAAAGATTGGCGAGGGCGTCAGGAAAGTTGCGTCAAAGGTCAAGAACTGGCTCTTCGGTTAACCAACAGCGGTAGTATGAAACTGATTGCCAAAGCAAAACCTGTAAGATTCAGAATAAAATCCGGTGGGGTAGAGCACAATTCGCTCGAATCCCTCAGAGAGTATTTCTGTTTTGAGGATATATTGCCGTTGCTTGATGAGTCACGACGACTGTCAAGATGGCTCGTCAGCATTGGCCGGGACGATGTGGCAAGGAGGCTCGATCGCTTGAATCTGTCGCCGGACAGACTCAAGCAGATGTTGCAGTTGTATAATGTTCTTTTCAGTCCGGCACGACAGCTTGAGACACTTGATGATATGCTTGCCGCATACGATCGTAAGGAAATATCGCGGGGTCTGGTACGAAAAGCAATAACCGTGACGAATGTCCCTAATCTCCTAAGAATAAATAATAAGAGGTCGTTTTTTGACAAATATCCTGATCTTGTCGAGGATATTTTTGTGTCTTATTTTGAAAAGGAGAAAGAGACTGCGAAAGCTGACGAGCTTTATGAAATCGGAAAATTCCTATTTGAGCACGGGACACACAATGCAGTTGGAGTAGAGTGTATTCGTGAATCTTCAAATAAAGGATTTGATACGGCAAAAGTAAAACTGGCAGAATACGGCAAAAGTAAAACTGGCAGAAATTGAAAAGCTAAAGTACTTGAAGTATTTCGAATGTAGGGAGGTCTATCATTATCTCAGCTCACCCGAGATGCAAAAGACACTAAAACATTCTTGGGATAATAAAAGAATTATCATTAGGTCATTTCCCTCAGTTATAGAGAATGAGATTGTCCATTTTTCGAATCAATGTCTGAAATTATACAAAAATGAGCAAGTCTATCAGTATTGGATAGATATGGAATTTGGAACTCCTGTCAATACAGATCTCTTTTATCAAGAAAAATTATTTCTTTTGGCCGTATTTTGTTGGTATGGAAGTACATACGAAAGGCGCTTGAGAAAAGTTGCAGAAGAATATCCACCTGCTAAAGAATTGTTGACGGGTAAGCATCCATATTCATATAAAGAAATATCCAACAATTCGGAAGGGTATCTCAAGTGGTTCATAACCGAGTATTTAACCACGCGCGTTTCGAAATGAAAAAGAATAATACCGTTTCTAACCTGCAGAAACTGATAGACGTCAATATACCTATAATCTATATTGACGATTATGACTATGCCCGTGTCGACGAGATGCTGGCGCAGGCGTGTGCGGGTGCCGAGATGGCCGAATGGAATCCGGCATCGGGTTATACGGATTTCAGGACCAAGGAGCCTGTGCGGAATATCACGCTGAAAGAGTTCCTGACAGAGATGTATGGCGCGGACCGCGGTAGGGTGGGCATGGACTTTGTGGTCTTGCGCGAGATAAATGAATATGTTCAGGAGGCCGATATAAAGTCGCTGCTGACGCATATTGCTCAGCGCAAGCTATATGACAGGAAGTATGGCCTGACGGTGATTGTCTCTGACCCTGAGTTCGAGATTCCGCAGGCACTGCTGCCATACGTGTCCATACTCCCCTGTGAGATACCCGACGAGGCCGAGATAAACCGTCTGATCGACGAGCATATCGAGGCCAACGAGTTCAAGCCCGAGAGCTTTACCGACAGGGACCGTCAGGAACTGATGCCCTCGCTGCGCGGATTGTCGCTGTTCGAGATAGACCGTGTGCTCGACATGGCCATGAGCGTTAACGGCGGTCTGAGCAAGGAGGACAAGGAGATGATACTGAGCCAGAAAAAGGCGCAGGTGAAGAAGTCGGGACTGATAGACCTCGTTGAGACCAAGGAAAAGCTCGATGACATCGGCGGACTGGACAAGCTGAAGGAGTATCTGAAGGAGAAGTCGATGGTGATGGCGCATCTGCCCGAGGCGGAGAGGCTGAAGATCTCGATTCCGAAAGGTGTCTTCATTGTCGGCATGCCGGGTTGCGGCAAATCGCTGTGCGCCAAGGCCGCGGCGGCCCGGTTCGGGTGTCCGTTGCTCAAGCTCGACATGGGCAGCATGATGGGCAAGTATGTGGGACAAAGCGAAAGCAACCTGCGCAAGGCCATAAAGATAGCCGAGGCCGCGGCGCCATGCATATTGTGGATAGACGAGATCGAGAAAGGTTTCTCGGGCATCGGCGGCAACAATGACATCATGACCCGTATGTTCGGATATTTCCTGTCGTGGATGCAGGACAAGACATCGCCCGTCTATGTGATCGCCACGGCCAACAATGCCGACAATCTGCCCCCCGAGTTGAAAAGAAAGGGGCGATTCGACGAGATATTCTGCGTGAATCTGCCCAACGACAAGGAGCGCGAGGCGATATTCAAGGTGCATCTGCGCAAGAAGGGTCAGGAGAAGAACGTGACGTCTCTGGACAAGGTGGTCGGAAAGACCAAGGGATTCAACGGCGCCGACATAGAGTCGGTGGTCAACGAGGCCCTCGAGAAGAAGTTCGTGCGCATGTTGGCCGATGGCAGCACCGATGGGCTGAGACTGACCGAGAAGGACCTGCAGGAGGTCGCCGAAAAGACCGTCTCGATTTCGAAATCGTGCAGCCGACAGATTGAAAGCATGAAGAAGGTGTTCGCGGAAAGCAGCTTCACGGATGCGTCTAACTGACGGTTGAAGTGTCTGTGGGTCAATTGGTTTGCGTTTGATTTGGCCGATTGTCGGAAAAATCGTAACTTTGCGGTCTGAAAACGATAAAAATCATTTACCCATAGCATGAAAGCATTTGTATTTCCCGGACAGGGCGCCCAGTTTGTAGGCATGGGCAAGGACCTGTATGACAATAATCCCGTAGCAAAGGAGATGTTCGAGAAGGCCAACGAGATTCTCGGATTCCGCATCACCGATCTTATGTTCGAGGGCACGGACGAGGATCTGCGTCAGACCAAAGTGACACAGCCCGCCATCTTCCTGCACTCGGTGATTCTGGCCAAGACAATGGGCGAGGAGTTCGACCCCGCCATGGTGGCCGGTCACTCGCTGGGCGAGTT
Organism: Bacteroidales bacterium M8; assembly: GCA_001689495.1. GTDB lineage: Bacteria > Bacteroidota > Bacteroidia > Bacteroidales > Muribaculaceae > Duncaniella. Next base: position 90,327 of record LUJS01000039.1, read on the forward strand.
CTCGGCCCTCGTAGCCGCCGGAGCACTGAGCTTCGAGGATGGCCTGCGTCTGGTTTCGGCCCGCGCACAGGCCATGCAGAAGGCTTGCGAGATCAACCCCTCGACAATGGCCGCCGTGATCGCCCTGCCCGACGAGAAGGTAGAGGAGATCTGCTCGGGCATCGACGGCACCGTCGTATGCGCCAACTATAACTGCCCCGGTCAGCTCGTCATCTCTGGCGAGGTCGAGGCCGTTGACGCTGCCTGCGAGCAGCTCAAGGCCGCCGGTGCCAAGCGTGCCCTGCGCCTCAAGGTGGGTGGCGGTTTCCACTCTCCCTGCATGGAGCCCGCCCGCGCCGAACTGGCCGAGGCCATCGAGAAGACCGAGTTCCACGCTCCCGCAGTGCCCGTATACCAGAACGTAGACGCCAAGCCCCACACCGATCCCGCCGAGATCAAGGCCAATCTGGTGGCACAGCTCACAGCCCCCGTGCGCTGGGCACAGAGCGTGAAGAACATGGTGGCCGACGGCGCTACCGAGTTCATCGAGGTAGGCCCCGGCAAGGTGCTTCAGGGTCTCGTGGCCAAGATTGCCCCAGGAACAGCCACTTCGGGCCGTCAGTAATCGGCATCAGGCCGTAATTCACGGCAAGCAAGCATATAAAGGCCGGAATATTTCGTGTATTCCGGCTTTTTTTGTATCTTTGCGCGATAAGAACACAATCACGCATCAATCAACTTTTTCAGACATGAAAGGCATAGTCCTCGCCGGCGGATCCGGCACAAGATTATATCCCATCACCAAGGGTGTGAGCAAGCAGATGCTTCCGGTCTTTGACAAACCTATGGTCTATTATCCAATCTCCACGCTGATGTTGGCCGGAATCAGGGATATTCTTATCATCTCGACCCCGAATGACCTGCCGGGCTTCAAGCGCCTGCTTGGCGACGGCAGTGACTATGGCGTCAAGTTCACATACGCCGAGCAGCCCTCGCCCGACGGTCTGGCACAGGCCTTCATAATCGGCAAGGAGTTCATCGGCGACGATTCGGCCTGCCTCGTGCTGGGCGACAACATTTTCCACGGCGCGGGATTCTCCAAGGTACTCAAGGATGCCGTCAGGACAGCCGAAGAGGATGGCAAGGCCACCGTGTTCGGCTATTGGGTGGACGATCCCGAGCGATATGGCGTGGCCGAGTTTGACAAGCAGGGCAACTGCCTGTCTATCGAGGAGAAGCCCGAGCACCCCAAGAGCAACTATGCCGTGGTGGGTCTCTATTTCTATCCCAACAAGGTGGTTGACGTTGCCGCGCACATCAAGCCCTCGGCACGCGGCGAGCTGGAGATCACGACCGTTAATCAGGAGTTCCTCAAGGACGGCGAGCTGAAGGTGCAGACCCTGCCCCGCGGATTCGCATGGCTCGACACTGGCACGCACGACTCGCTGGCCGAGGCTTCGATCTATGTCGAGGTGCTCGAGAAGCGTCAGGGCCTGAAGATAGCCTGCCTCGAGGGTATAGCTTACCGTCAGGGCTGGATCGACCGCGAGAAGATGGCCGAGCTTGCCAAGCCGATGCTCAAGAACCAGTACGGACAGTATCTTATGAAGGTCGTCGAGGAGATGGACCGCACGGGATACGACAATCTGGACTAATGCACAATTCATAATGCAGAATTGAAATAGATGGAAGTAATCAAGACAGACATAGAGGGGGTAGTTATCATCGAGCCCCGTATTTTCAAGGACGCGCGAGGATATTTCTTCGAGAGCTTTTCTAAGAGGGAGTTCGACGAGAAGGTGCGCCCCGTTGATTTCGTTCAGGACAACGAGTCGTGCTCGACCAAGGGCGTGATGAGGGGCCTGCATTTCCAGCGTCCGCCCTTCACGCAGTCCAAGCTGGTGCGCTGTGTCAAGGGTGCCGTGCTCGACGTGGCCGTGGACATCCGCAAGGGCTCGCCGACATACGGCAAGTATGTGGCCGTAGAGCTGACCGAGGACAATCACCGCCAGTTCTTCGTGCCCAGAGGGTTTGCCCACGGATTCGCCGTGCTGTCGGACATCGCTGTCTTCCAGTACAAGTGCGACAACTATTATGCCCCTCAGGCCGACGGCGGCATCTCCATTCAGGACGACTCGCTCGGCATAGACTGGCATCTCGACCCCTCGACGGCCATCCTCTCCGACAAAGACCTCAAGCACCCCCTGCTCAAGGACTTCGACAGCCCGTTTGACATCAATGTAGATCTGTATTAAATTATATAGCTATCTGCTATTCTCCCCAAACCCGTAAATCGGCGTCCATCCGGACGCCATTTTTGGGGGATTTCTCTTCCGGGCACGCCTACGCAGAGCTCCGGCGTACCCGGTTACTGATAAATCAGCGTCCTGCGGACGCATCGGGGAGAATAGAGGTTATTTTTAATTAATTGCAATGACTCAGACAGGACTGGATGAGGCTCTCGAAGATGTGAGAACCGGTAATGTGACCCATTGGAGCAGTGTTGATGAATTCATAGAGTACATCAAGAGCATCGCGAGATGAGTCATCATTTTGTGGTTGCAATCCGGTCAATTACCCACAACGACTTGTTCAAATAGTAAATCATTTATCAATGAATATACTTGTAACCGGGGCCAACGGGCAGTTAGGGAACTGCATACGCAATGCCTCGAAGAATTCGAAAGACAATTACATCTTCACCGACGTGGCCGAGCTCGACATCACGAACGCCGATGCAGTGGCCAAGATGGTGAGGGACAACGACGTGAACCTGATAGTCAACTGCGCCGCATATACCAATGTGGACAAGGCCGAGGATGACGCCGAGTTTGCCGAGGTGCTCAATGCCAAGGCCGTGCGCAATCTCGCGGATGCCGTCAAGGCCAACGGTGGAACGCTGATACATGTCTCGACCGATTATGTGTTCGGCGGCAATGCCGGCAATACTCCCCGTGGCGAGAACGAGCCGGCCAATCCGACCGGAGTCTATGGCGTGACCAAGCTGCACGGCGAGCAGGAGATAGAGAAGTCGGGCGTCAAGGCGCTCATATTCCGCACCGCATGGCTCTATTCGGAGTATGGCAAGAATTTCGTCAAGACCATGCTCAATCTCACCTCGACCAAGCCCGAGCTCAAGGTGGTGTTCGACCAGTGCGGCACTCCGACATACGCACAGGACCTCGCCGATGCAATCTTTGACATCATCGAGAACCGCCAGTTCGAAGGCAACGAGGGTATCTATCACTACTCCAACGAGGGCGTCTGCTCGTGGTATGACTTCACCAAGATGATTGCCGAAATTGCCGGAAACAACGGCTGCGACATCCAGCCCTGCCACTCGGACGAATTCCCCTCGAAGGTTGTCCGTCCGTCATACTCCGTCCTCGACAAGACCAAATTCAAGGAGACATTCGGGACTAAAGTCCCGTACTGGACGGACTCACTGAAAACATGCATCAAACATCTGAAAGAAAATGAAGCGTAACATACTTATCACCGGCGGTGCCGGATTTATCGGGAGCCATGTCGTTAGACTGTTTGTCAACAAGTATCCCGAGTATAATATCGTCAACCTCGACAAGCTGACGTATGCCGGCAATCTGGCTAACCTCAAGGATATTGAGAATGCTCCGAACTACAAGTTCGTCAAGGCAGACATCGCCGACCTCGACGAGATGCGCCGCGTCATCACCGACAACAAGATCGACGGCATAATCCATCTCGCCGCCGAGAGCCACGTAGACCGCTCGATCAAGGATCCCTTCACCTTTGCCCGCACCAACGTGATGGGTACACTTGCCCTGCTGCAGGCCGCCAAGGAGTATTGGGAGTCGCTGCCCGAGAAGTTTGAAGGCAAACTCTTCTATCACATCTCGACCGACGAGGTTTACGGCGCTCTCGAGCTGACCAACCCCGAGGGCATCCCCGCACCCTTCACTACCAAGGCTTCGGCCGGAGAGCACGAGGCATACGGCAAGGAGTTCTTCCTCGAGACGACCAAATACAATCCCCACTCGCCCTATTCGGCATCCAAGGCGTCGTCAGACCACTTCGTGCGCGCATATCACGACACCTACGGCATGCCCACGCTGGTGACCAACTGCTCGAACAACTACGGTCCCTACCAGTTCCCCGAGAAGCTGATACCCCTGTTCATCAACAACATACGCCACGGCAAGCCGCTGCCCGTCTATGGTAAGGGCGAGAACGTGCGCGACTGGCTGTTCGTCGAGGACCACGCCCGCGCCATCGACCTGATATTCCACAAGGGGAAGGTCGCCGACACATACAACATCGGTGGATTCAACGAGTGGAAGAACATCGACCTCATCAAGGTCATCATCAAGACCGTAGACCGTCTGCTGGGCAATCCCGAGGGACACTCGGAGCACCTTATCACCTATGTAACCGACCGTCTGGGCCACGACATGCGCTACGCCATCGACTCGCGCAAGCTGCAGGCCGAGCTCGGCTGGGAGCCCTCGCTGCAGTTCGAGGAAGGTATCGAGAAGACCGTCCGCTGGTATCTCGACCATCAGGACTGGATGGACCACATCACCTCGGGCGCATACGAGAAATATTACGACGAAATGTACTCGGGCCGTTAAGCCGATTATTCATCCCTACAAATACAAACAGCCATTTAGCTCTACGCTAAATGGCTGATTTTTTATTAACTTTGCAGAAAAGATCCGCATTATGCCTTATTTCAGCCCTGACGACAAGTTTTTCCGTGAGCTTCTGACAGAATACAAACGCACCAAGAGTTTCGACAAGTCGCGAATAAGACAGGACCTCACCAAAGAGGAGGCCGTGAGCAGCGATTATCGCGGTCGCGAGGTGTACGAGTTGATACAGAATGCCGAAGACCAGAAATCGGAATATGTCTCGATCACCCTCGACAGCCGCAACAGCACGCTTGTGGTGGCAAACGGAGGCCGGGACTGCGAGTCGTTTTCGGAGGGAGGATTCAGTTCGATAATGATGTCGGACATGTCGCCCAAGTTTCTTTCCAAGCGCCAATATATCGGTCACAAGGGGTTGGGTTTCCGCTCGTTGCTGAACTGGTCGGACGAGATATGCATCGAGAGTAGCGGAGTGAGGTGCTCGTTCTCGCGCGAGATCGCCCGCGAATACTGGAAGGAGATAAGCGAGGCGCTCGATTCGCCCGAACTGGTAAGAAAACACGAGGAATTCGCGCGGAATTTCAGCCACGGGTGCCCGGTGGCAATGCTTTCGATACCTCGCGTGGAGAGGGCGGAGCCGTCAGACGACTCGGCAAGAATCATAATAAAGTATCGCAAGGAGAGCCATCAGTCAATAATTGACCAGCTCGACAGCCTGTCGGGCAAGGTGCTGCTGTTCCTGAAAAACATAAAGCGCATCGACCTGACCATAGACTCGGACAGACATACCATCTCTATCGGAGAGGAGAGCAGAGTCTCGGAGCATATCTTTCACGCCACGACCAAGGACCGTCAGCATCCCGAGGGGCAGAAGTGGTGCATCCATCGCACCGGCGGCGATCTCGGCAAGGACAAGAAATATGAGATCGCGATAGCATACGATGCCGCGACCGAGGAGTCGGGCAGGTATGTCTACTCGTTCTTCCCGACCCGCGTGCCGCTCGACAAGCCGTTCGTGCTCCATGCCACGTTCGACCTCAACTCGTCGCGCAACGGCATAAACGAGTCGGACGACAATGACTTGATGCAGGGCTATATCTCTGATGCCGTGGTGGCGTTTTCCGAGTATCTGGCCTCGCTCGACGAGGGTTGCCTCAAGGGGTGGACATATTACCGACTCCTGTCATTCCCAAGCGATTTCCTGCCGATAACGTCACGAAGGCTCATTGACAGACGTGACGGTGCAAGGGTATTCCCGACCGTCGGCCGCGGGTATCTTGAACTGGAAAACACCCTCCGTTACAGCGAGTCCCTTGCCTCGTTTCTCGCGAGCCACGGGGATGACAGGCTTGCCGGACTGTCAAGCCATCTCGCCAAGGGGTATGCTGAAGAAGATATTGAGTCAAAAGACTATGATGATGAATTGGGTGAGATTATAAACGGCTATTCCGCGCAACTGAACAATGACCCCGTGAGGGCCGAGCTGATATATGCCGTCGCCGACGTGGAAAAGTGCTCGCCCATGAGGCTTCTTGTAGACGAATCGGGCAAGATAATCGAACGAAATGCATACATCAATGTCGGCGAGGGCATAAAGTACCTGCCGGATGAGCTCAAGGTAAGATACGTACGCGAAGACCTGATTGCCAATCTGATTGGACTGTACAAGATTCCCGGAGACAGGAAAAGCAGTCGTCGCCAGCTGTTGCATAGACTGACCCGCAACAAATGCGTCGATGTGAGCGAGCTTGACATCACGGCACTTCGAAGCAGAATTCTTACCTATACCGGCAAGATGAATGTCGACGGATTCAAGCAACTGATGTTCGCCCTGTTCGTGAGGACCGAGTATACTCAGAATGATGACGACAGGATAAATCTCCTGTTCGTCGAGGAAAAATTCAATGTCTTGTCGGCTGATGGAAAGCATCTGTTTCCGTCAGAGCTTCTGTTGTGCGACGGCAGGTCGACGGTGCCCGCTAAATGGCGTCTGCTCGGAAACATAGACAACTGGGTGCAGTGGTTCGAGAAGTTTAAGATCGACCTGAAGATTGACGATGAAAGGATTGTCGTTGACGCAGACATGGTCAGGGATTTCTTTTTCGCCAAAATCGGGGTCTCTGAGAGTATCCCCATGAGCTACAGGCTGATGGATGGTGGAGCCGATGCATATATTTCGAAATATTCGGCCGCCCATAACTCGGAAAATGCTCCGGTAGCATTTCGAAATTTCTACAGCCACAACAGATTCAAGGCAGTCAAGCCCGATTATCTCGACTATCTTGTCGCGGAGAGGGGAATGAGTCTGTCGGACGTAATCAGGATGATATTGAATGACAAGGCCGTATGCGCTCAACTTTATAAACGGACCCTGCATTATCAACACTATTCCCTGCGGTCCGAGATTGTCGCCGTCAGCTATCCTCTATATCTTTTGCGTCAGCACAAGGTCTTCTCATGCCTGAGACATTATGTCGTGTCGGAGCACATGTACCTGCTGCACGACGACGGGATAGAATCGCAACTGAACACACTGTCCGACGACCCGAACATCGCACACTTTCTTGTACTTCTGGGGGCGCGGGTCAGGATGTCCGAACTTTCCCTGTCAGAGCTCTATGACGTGCTGATGTCGCTGCCCAAAAGAAATTTGAAAAAGGGGATACAGAAAATATACAAAATCGTCCGCGAGGCCATAAACCGCAAGCGTGACAGCGAAGAGTTCAGGAAACATGCCGAGGCATTTGCATCTGACGGACGTGTATATGCCCGCTGCCATGATCAACTCGGGATATATGATGTCAAGGATACATACTATTGGGACAACGACCAGCTACCCCGCCGCATTCTCGACTCGAAACCAAAGCTCGAGATAGGCAATCGTGTAGGTGAAGAATCTGTCAAGGCGATATTCGGCGTGCGTCTGGCCAAAGAGATAGTCCTGACAATCACCGACAAGACACCGAACAGTGTCCTGACGGAAGAATTGCAGCGGCACATCGGCGAGCGTGTCAGATACCTGCTTGCCTATCGTCTGCACAACAGCCGCGACATAAACAACGACAAGGAAAAATCGAATATAGCCGGCCTGCTCAGGACAATCCGCGTCAATGTCCATACAGAGTGCCGATATGCCAACGACGGCATGGAGCTGTCGCTGGCACCCGGCGACATGATTTCGACCGGCAAGGAATTTCATGTCCTGTCCTGCATGAGCTCAGTCGAGGATGCGATGAAGCAACCCTCGTTCTGCGAGAACATCACCGAAGCCATCTGCATAATGCTGAAGGTGACCGGCAGCGAGATGGCCAACTGTTTCCGCCGGATACTGAAAGACTCGCTGGACGAGAACAACTATGTGGCACAGAAAGAGATCTCAAAAGAGGAGTGGGCCGACGTGGACAAGGCCCTCGGACTCTCTGATTTCGAAAAACGGCTGTGGGTGGAGGTCTCCAAGAATATCCGCGTGGACATGGACAGGCTGCCGATGCTCAACGGCAGGGAAAAGAGCCGGTATCTGCGCGAGATTCTGCCGGATATTGTCGTGCCTGATTCCATGGGCGACGTGTCCGACCTGTCGGGACGGGAACTACATGGCTTGCTCGGGAGTCTCGGGCTCGTTGATGTATCGTTCCTCGCGCCTGACTGCTTGCTCGATTATTATGCAGGGCTGGCCAAGTCACTACATTCGGAGTATGAAAAATCGTTCGAGCGGCACGCCTATCTCGACACCGTGGAAAACGAATCATCCCCATATTCATTTTTTGACAGATGTCAGGACTTCAAATCTTCACAATGGTACATGCATGCCATCGAGCGCCTGTCCGCAAAGGTTGTCGATGAGAAGGAGATACATGCAATTCTTGCGACCGAGGCCAAAAAGAGATTCGGCATTGAACTTGACAAGGACGTGACACGCAACGACGACTTTAAGGTCGACCTGCGTCAAGAGTATGAGGAAATACTCAGGGCCAACAATCTTGACAGAAGCAACATAGACCGGCGTATTCTCTCGCTGGCATTGTTCGAGGGACATGTCGAGCTGTTTGACCGGGAGATAAAGAAATATGTCACGGCTGTTCCGGACCCCGTGACACCCGCACGGGAGGGTGATAGGACGTTGCTTGAGATAGTCTATGCCGAGGCCTCCAACAAACCGGTCCCTAAGGGGAACGGCAATGGAAATCATGGTGGTGGCGGTGGCCACACCGAAGGATTCACGCCCGAGTCGCATAAGATTCTGTCAGGACGAAAGGCCGAGGAAGCGGTGCTGAAATCCCTGCAGGATAAACCGGAGAAATACACCTGCGTCAAGGGCGTGTCGCGCAACCTCGATGCCGTAAACGGAAATGATAACCTGCATTACGACATCGAATACAAGCTCGTGGGGAGCGTGGACAACCGCTATCTCGAGGTGAAGTCAATGTCGGGGGACAAGATCATAATGACCGCGCCAGAGTATGATTTTGCCCGAAACAATGAATTCTATGACCTCGCCATAGTGCATGGCGGTAGGATCATGATGTTGCAGGCACCGTTCGTCAATACCGACGGGCACGCCGCGCTCAAGGCGAGCCCGGACAGCTATGCCCTGTATCTGAATGTCAGGCAGAAAAAGGATGAATGATAAGGATAGCCGCCTCGGGTGACGAGGCGGCTGCCGTTGTCCATTATTCGGGAACGTAGATTATGTCTCCGTTTTCGAGCTGATAGGCCGTGCCTACTCGCTTGCCCTTGCCCGACGACGGGTCAGAGTCTTCGGACGGGGTGTAGCGGTTTATCTTCTCGCCCTCCTTGGTGATGATCTCCATGTTCTCCTTGCCGGGATTCTTGACCATCGTGAAGTCTTCCTGCGAGAACATTTCGGTCATGTTGTAGCGGCTCACGAGGGCTACCATCAGCGCGACGGCAAAGACCATCGCGACATCAAACAGGTTGCTGACGACGCTCATGGGGTCTGAATCCTCATGGCGGCGTATCAGGGTTCGGCGGCGACGTCTCATGGCTGTGTGTTGCGTGATGTCCTGATGACTTCGGCGAGATATTCGAGCATCGTTATCTCGCGCATGGCCCAGCGCTCGCGAGCCTGCTGGGTGAGGAAACCTATGGCGCTGACCACCAGACCAACCACCGTCGTGGCAAACGCCACCTGCATGTTATAGGCCATCGAGGCGATGTCGCCCGTGGCGAGTCCGACCAGCGCGGGGCCCATGGGAATGAGCGTGCCCATCAGGCCGAGAATAGGGCCCATCTTGGTGAGGATGCGCGAGGTCGATATGGTCTTGTCAGACTCTATCTCGAACTCGGAGAGGAGCATGTCTATCTTGGCATCGTTGTCGCGGCTGTCGATGATCCTGCGCACATAGAGCATGGCGAGAGAGTCGGCCTTGTCGGGAACAGTGCCCTCGAACTCGCCGAGAGTAGTGGGGGTGAGGGCGCTGATGCGGCGGTAGAGCCCCTCGGTGGTCTTGCGATACTGCATGTACTGGCCGAAAAAAGCACCGACAAGGATTATGGCCCTGATGAAGAAGAATATCAGCAACACGATGACCGGGACAAGGAGTCCGGTCGAAATCCAGTAGAGGATGTTGGATATGAGGTTCATTTGAGTTTTGATTGTTTGTATCTATTGATGATTATTCCGGCCACGAAACCGATAAGCAGTATTCCGGCCACACCGGCGAGCGCGCCCCACTCGACGGAATTGTTGCCCGTGGTGGCGGTGCGGCCATTGACGGTGGCCACGATGCCGAGCGCGGCGGTGAGCAGGCTGACGAGAAACAGCAATTCGAGCCTGATGTCACTTTCGGGCAATAAGAGCTCGAGCAGACATGCAAGCGCCGGCAGAATGACCAGCACCCCCGCGGCCATGCCATAGCCGATGACGCCGAAATCAGTGCCGGGCATGGCGAAAACCGTCTCGACCAGCAGGGCGAACAGCACCGGGAAAATCAGCAGCCCCGGAAACCAGAGGGTAAGACGCAAGGCGGCAGACTCCTTGCGGCCCTGTTCGGCGCCGGTCATCCTGCGAGCCATGAGTATGCAGAAGCATATCAGCAACGCCACGTCGATCGTGAGCCAGACCGAGAGGTCGAGCATCAGCTCGGGCCTCGACAGCCGGTCGGCTATCATGGTGCGTGACTGGCCCGCCGCGAGGTCCGAGGCCAGCGCAGGGACCGCTGCCGCCGCAAGACACAGGGCCACCCGGCCCAAAGGCTTGTGGTAGGTCAGCTTGATGGTGAAGCTGACAATGACCAGCAGTATTATTATCATTATTACCGTTTCCATTCTTTCCTATAGTTCAGACTGTCTGCGCCGCCTGCTTATGATGAGCGCGATGATGCCGATTGCCACGATAACTGCAGCCGCGACATAGAGGCCCCTGATATTGCTGACCGAGGTCTCGGTGGCGTTGAGTTCCTCACGACGCATCACCACGCCGTCGTCCGAAGAGGCGATGTTCTCGGCCCTGACGGAAGCTATATTGTCGCGATATTGTGCGGCGTCAGACGCGCCGGAGCGAGAGGCTATGTAGTCGCGCAGCGCGGCATTGTCGCATACGAATCCCGAACAGGACGCACCATATTTGTTCACGGTTTCGGTGTGCACTCTGGCCAGCTCGGCAATCTGCGCCCCGGAGGCGTTCCACAACCCCTTGCGGGCCGTCTCGAGCATCACTGCCGTCATCTCCTGAAGGGCGGCGGGATTGACATCGCAGAAATGCTCCTTTATCCCGAGGCCGTGTCGGTCGGCGACGATGGCGTCATAGATACCGTCCCACAGCTCGTTGTCGATGACATCGGGCTTCATGACATTCCACCCGTATGTATTGCGGACTACGTCTGCCATGGCCGCGGCATCGCCCGCGCCACCGCGCATTTTTTCGCGCAGATAGGCCGGGTTGAGAATCGTGGTGCGGCTCTCGACGCCGATGGCCTCCTTGACCTCCTGCATTCGGGCGTTGTTGCGGTTGCGGTAGTCGCTCAGATATGCCTCGGGTTCCTTGCCGGTCACGCTGCGCACGGCCAGATTCATTCCGCCCATGAACTCATAGACGTGGTCGAGGCTTAGCGCGCCCCATGTGTTGCTCTGGCGCGGCTGCACCACGACATCGGTGCGTGTCAGCGCGGCCTCGAAGGCATGGGTCGCCATCTTCTCCCATTCTTGCTCGCTTCCATAGAGCGCGCCCATGTTGTTGATGTAGACCGAGGCTATCTCACCCACGTCGGTCCAGCGGTCGCCGGCCTCGACCATGCCCTGTATGCCGCTGCCGTAATTGCCGTTGACGCCGCCGAAAACACGGGCCGAGGACAGCTCGCGGGCCTCGCGTGGCGTGACGCCTTTTTCGACAAGACAGCGCTCGGACTCCACAACACCCTCGGCGACATAGTTGGGAAAATCCCCGTCGTCGGCTGTGGCGGCCATGCGCACGGCGCGACTGATGAGGAACAGGCGCGAGGCGGCGATGTCCCTGAGCTGTCCCGAGGTCTGCACCACCACGTCGATGCGCGGACGCCCGAGAGTGGACGAGGGAATGAGGCGGAGGTCGGTGACACGTCCGAAGGGGTCGCGCACCGGCTCGACTCCGAGCATGTACAGCACCTGCGCTATCGTCGCCCCCTCGGTCTCGATGAACTCACCGCTCCACAGCGTATAGCTGACCTTGCGCGGCAGCGAATCGCCGTGAGTCTTGCGGTACATCTCGAGGGTGCTTTCGGCCAAAACCTTGCCCTTCTCCCACGCAACTGCCGACGGGGTCTCCTCGGCGTTTATAGCAAACATGTTGCGCCCCGTGGGGAGGATGTCGGGATTGAGCACCGGATCGCCGCCTGACGAGGGCGCGATGAATCCGCCCGCAAGGGCATTGACGACAGACGACAGCTCGGCCTCGGGGCTCGCGGCAAGCGATGCGCGATATGTCCCGATTTTGGTGAGGGCGCGCTCGACCTCGCCGACAGAGATGGCAAAGTCCATCTGCTCTGCCGTAAGGGCGTTGTCCGGGGCGTGATGATGCTGAGTGTCTGAGGGTGTCGGTTTCATATCCTTATGTCTTAACGCCGCCTTCATGTTCTTTATTGCCTTGTCTGACGAGCGGCGAATATCGCGGGCGCTGTCGAGTTCGGCTTGGGTGATTCCGGCCACGCGGCAGATGGCGGCATCGTCTATCTCGGCCCCCGAGCGGACAAGACGGATGGCATCGTCACGGTGTCCGCGCAGGTCTCCGCCCCTGAGTTTTTGCACGCCATAGGCTATCGGGTCGACGGTCATGGCCTCGACGGTCGAGCGGATGTGGTCTGCCGAATACGGGGTGCCGAGCACATAGAGCGCGGCGGTGATTTTCTCGTTGGCAAGCTCCTCGGCAAAGTTTTCGACGCGCAGTATGTCGTCGGGAGTGAATGTCCGGGTGCTGTCCAAGCGCAGCTCGCGGTGTATGCCGAGGTCAAGCGTGTATCTGCGGACCAGCGAGGCCGCTCGGAGCGAATCGCCGCGAGTCAAGCATCTGTTGTAGTCGGCGATGGCATCGGTGAGATTCCTGTAAATGCCACGCACGTCGCTCTCTATGAATGGCGGAGTGAGATAGTTGATTATGCCGGCATAGGCGCGGCGTTTGGCCGTCATGGCCTCGCCGACATTGGATGTAGAATAGATGTAGAAGTGCGGGACCGTACCGATGAGGCGGTCGGGCCAGTCGGTCGAGCCGAGGGCAACCTGCTTGCGTGGCGTGAACTCGAGCGACCCGTGGGCACCGAAGTGTATCAGGGCGTCGGCTCCGAATCCGTGGCGGGCCCAGAGATAGGCGGCGACATAGTTGTGGGGAGGGGCGGCGTCGGTGCCGTGGACTATCCTGAAATCGTCGTCGCCGAGTCCGGCGGCGGTCTGCGGAATCAGCACTATGTTGCCGAACCGAAGGCGGGCCAGAGCGAGGTTGCCGTCATCGTCCCTGAGGCCGTGGCCCGGAAAGTCGCCGTCGACGGCGTCGATGTCCATGCACATGGTCGGCGGCAGAGATTCGGCACACCATCCGTCATAGTCGGAGCGCGAGATTATCTCGGGCGAATTGTCGCGGACAAAGTCGTTCATGGCGCCGAGGGCATAGCCGTTGAACACCCTGCCGTTGGTGTCGATCATTCTCTCGAGCTCTCGGGCATCGGCTGGCAGACCGGTGACGGCATAGCCCTCGGAACGCAGACGGACGAGGAGGTTGAACAGCGACGGCGCGACCTCCATACCCTCGGCCACAAGCGCGTTCTGTCCGGGGCCCTTGAAATAGAATATGGCTATCTTTTTGTCGCGGTTGGCCTTGCGGCGCAGCGACAGATAGTTGGATACGGTGCGGACAAAGCTGTCGAGACGGTCGGGTATGGCCGCGACGATCGGAAGACCGTCCGCACCCTCGTAGTGGGCAAAGAGAGAATAGGGTAGGATGGCCCCGTCGATCTCGGGGGTGACGATGCTCTGGGACAGGAATCCGCCGCTCATGCCCATCTTGTCGTCGGCCCATTCATCGTGAGGACGGTTGACGTTGAGGGGCGAGAACAGTGGGATATTGTTCTGCTTGAGATAGTCGACGACCATGTCGCCCATGCGTCCGTGGACCATGTTGATGACAGCGGATGCGGCCACCGAGTCGGCGTGGCCTCCCGAGATGAAACTCTGCATCACGCTGACGGGATAGACGATGATGCCCGAGCGTTGGAGTGCGGCGACGAGGCTGTCGGCCACGCCCATCTGTCCGGTCAAGATGACGCGCGGGGCATCGGGATCGAGGAGCCCTTGTGAGTTCAGGAACCGGTCATATTCGGCAACCGAACCGAAGGTGTGGTCTTGGTCTGCTCCCGGATAATAGAGCAGCGACGACGAGGGGAGCCGAGGGTCGCCGGGCAGGGGTGAGAAGAGCCTCTTGCCGTCGATGAAACGGCGGACGTAGAGCAGAAAGTTGCGGTAGTTGTTGCGCCCTCCGGCGAGGTATTGACCGAGGTATTTGTAGTCTGTCGAGTCGACGGACACGATGTCGTTCTGCGGATTCGTGGCGGCAGTGGTCATTACCGGGGTCCCCTCCTCGGCCGCCTTTATCAGCAGTTGGCGCTGATCGTCGGTGATGCGCATGCCCATGCCGTTGACAAGGATGATGTCATAGTCCGCGGCCTTGTCAAAATCGTCGGGCGACAGTTCGCTGATGAGTATGTGGGGGTTGTTGTCGTTGGCCTTGGCGATCTGTCCGAGTGTTATGGCCTGATAGTTGACAAATGCTATGCGGGTGGGGGAGGCGAGGATGTGCCAAATGATTGCGGCTGTCAGGACAAGCAGTACAACCGCGGCAGCGGGCAGGAGGGTCTTTGGTCTGAAGTGTCGGGTGATCATTTGAAAAATCGGTCGATGTCTATGTTTATGCCGGCAGACACGGTGGTGTCTGTCGTTGCGGGTGAGTTGTTGTAATAATAGCGGGGAACGTAGTTGAAGAGATTGTCTATGGCCAGCGTGACGTCAAGGCCCTTGAGGAATGTGTGGATCATGTTGAGCCGCCACATCATGTAGGCGGGATAGCGTACGCGGACGGTTTCGGAGTAGTCGGTGAGCGAGGTGTATTCGTCGACGGTTACCGCTGATAGTATCCGGCCATTGAGCGCGACGTTGAGGCCATAATTCCTGCGGTTGAACGAGTAGTCGAGCCTGACTGTCGCCGTGTGCGGCCGTGTGGTGGAGGTGTATGACTCGCCATGACGCACATGTTCGTGGGTAAGGATATATGATACTCTCGCACCGACTCCGCAGGGGTGTCGCCACGACATGTTGGCCTCGAGTCCGGCAATGTCCACGCGGCCTATGTTTGTATAGACCTGCCGGTCGAGGGGCTTGCTCCACGCCGTGGCGATGCGGTTGTCGACAATGTTGCAGAATCCGCCCACGGTGAGGTTGAAGAGGCGGCGGCTGTATTCGGCTGACAGCTGGAAGTTGTGGCTCGTCTCGGCGCGCAGGTCGGGATTGCCATGGATATTGAATATTCCGGCCATGTCGAAGTCCATGTACATCTCCTTGAGTGTCGGGGCGCGGAAGCCGCCCGAGTATGATCCGCGCAGATTGACGTGGTCGAGGCGGTACATGGCGCTGAGGCGCGAGGAGAAACGCCCTTTGCCGGATTCGGAGAAATAGTCGTACCGTCCGCCTGCGACCAGCTCGAGCCTGTCGCCGAGGCTTATGTCCATCTGGATGAGGCCGTCGGCGGTGGTCTGCGATCTGTGGCCTCCTGCGGCGAACTGATGGCTGCGCAGGTAGTCGCGCATCAGGTCGCCTCCGGCAGTGAGTATGAGCCCTCGGGCAAATGTGTGGCTGTAGATGGCGCGCAGGCTGTTCTGGACGTTGCTGTATTTGCGCACTTCGCTGCCGGTTGTGGTGAGGAAGTCGCTCTTGTCGTATTGGTCGAAGCTGTATGCCACCTCGAGGTTGTCGGCGTCGGTGATGTCGTATATGCCACGGAGCCCGGCAGAGAAGTCGCGATAGCGGTCGCGGGTCGTGGGTTGTGAGTCGCGCTGGCGGAAATAGTAGCCGGTCCGGCCTACGAGTCTGAGGCGGTCTGTGGCCCTGACGGTCAGTCGCTCGCGGATATTGTAGTTGTATCCTCCGTAAAAGCGGGTGTAGTCGCCGGGATTTTTCAGGTCGTATGACCCGACACGATTGTATTGGCCGGTGGTGGAGCTCGATATTCTTCCGGCATTGAGGCTGACCGTGGCTCCGTAACGCCGTGACGAGTGTGCGCCGAGGCGGGCGTTGACATTGACGCGCCACGTCTCTGTGTCGTCCCGGCTGATGATGTTGACGACCCCGCCGACGGCGTTTGAGCCATATAGCGATGACGCGCCTCCCTTGACGATCTCGATGCGGTCGGCATTGTTCATGTCGAGGCGCGAGTAGTCGACGTTGTCGAGAGCCTCGCCCGCCAGTCGCTCGCCGTCGACCAGAAACAGCACCGAGTTGCCGCCGAATCCCTGCATGTCGAGGCTGACCTGCTGATTCATGGAATAGCTGAACTCGATGCCCGGGAGCTCGGTCTGAAGCAGGTCGCTGATGTCGGTCGCATCGGATAGGCGTATCTCCTTGTCCGAGATCACGCGGGTCAGGACTGGTGTGTTCTTGAGCAGCCGCGGGGTGCGGGTGCCCGTGACGATGACGGTGTTGAGATGGCGTTGCCAATCCCGTTCGATCGAGTCAAGCCGGGCGTCGGCCGACGGACCTGATGCCTCGGAACCGAGACAGGAAATGACCGACAGAATCAGTAGGATGGTATCTCTCGGCATGGCGTGTCAGTCGTTTTCAGCCGGAAGATAGCTTATCGTCAGGAATCCCTTGGTGCCCGAGTCGTCCATGAAATCGTCAAGACGCAAGGCCACACGTCGGCCGTCGGGTAGGTTGACCATGTAGACATCGCCCGAGAGGGTATAGACCGGGGGCATCACCGAGGTGTCGACATCGAGCCACGAGGAGAGGCAGGGATTATGTTCGGATTCGATGTATGACAGATGTCCGGACATCATACTCGACATATCGGTGATAATGGTCTCGGTGGTATGCACGTCGGCGACGGGAGTACCCGATGCCGATGCGAAATCAAAGCCGTCGGCAACAGTGACGGTGGCCCCGTTGGTCTTGACGTCATAGCGGTGGACGGCTATGTCCCACGCCGCGGGCGCCGGTTCAGAGACGTCAATGGTCTCGGCAGACATTGACCGGAAGTCGATGTAGACCCAGTGGGCGTATGATGTGGCGTCTATATATATGGTGCCGGGCTGCGTACGGGTGGCCGGGACGATGAATCCGTATGGTGCGGTCGGATCGGTGTCCGGGTCGTTGTAGATGTCGCCGAGTATGCCTTCGCACGACGTGAGGACGAGGAGTGTCGTGCCCGCCATCAGCAGGTGGGGGAGTTTGGTCGAGATTTTCATTGTCTGTCTGTGATTGTTAGTGATAGATTTTTCTGACGGCAAAATTACAATCCCTCCCGTCGGGGGGCAATACTCAGAAATCGGGTAAATCTGACGGGCGGTCTTAATCATTTTCGATTAGAAACCGGGCAGGGGAGAGGTTTTATCATCATAAATAAGTATTTGGCCGGAGAGAGGGACTTTGTAATTTTGCATGGGAAAAAGCCCCCCGTCAAAAACATGAGAGAAAGAGGATATAGGGCAGACGACAAAATGCGCGGACTGCTGCGCGACAACAACATGCTGCTGATGGCGGTGAGCAGGTTTGACATTCCGTTCGGATTCGGTGACGACACCGTGGACGGCGTCTGCGCCCGCGCCAATGTCGACACAAATACATTTCTGGCCGTGTGCAACACCATCAGTGGCTATCCGGCCGTGGATGACGGACTGTCGCTGCGCGCCCTGACGGGATACCTGCGGAAGGCGCATACGTCATTTCTGGACATCACGCTGCCCAGAATACGCCACAGGCTCATAGAGGCGATAAATTATTCGGACTCGGACGACGTGTCGTTTCAGCTGATAAGATTCTATGACGATTATGTGGCCGAGGTGCGGCGTCACATGGACTATGAGAACGATACGGTGTTCGCCTATGTCGACGGCCTGCAGGAGGGTAGGGTGGACGACAGTTTCAGCATAGCGCGGTTTTCGGACAACCACAGCCACATGGCTGCAAGGCTCGACGAACTCAAGGATATATTCATCTATCACTACAGCCGCAGGGACAACCTGCTGCTCAGCGCCGTCCTGTTTGACATCGTGACCTGCGGCAGAGACCTGATGACCCACTTTGATGTCGAGAACAACCTGTTCGTCCCCGCGGTCGAGAGACTCGAACGCACTCTGCACTCAAGGCTCGACACCGACGACGAGACCATCGGACCCGAAGACGACGAGATAACACCCGACATACTTGGCGAACGCGAAAAAGAAATAATAGGCTGCGTGGCGCGCGGGTTGGCCAACAAAGAGATTGCCGACGAACTGTGCCTGTCCATCCACACCGTGGCCACCCACCGGCGCAATATCAGCGCCAAGCTCGGCATCCACTCCACCGCCGGCCTCACCATCTTCGCCATCATCCACCACCTCGTCGACCCATCGACCGTCAAACCCCGCTGAAAACTGCCCCAAAACCACCCGAAAACCCTCAAACAACAAAAAAACGCCACAAAATCGAAAAAAATCCCCAAAAAATTTGGTGAGTCCAAAAAAAGTCCCTACCTTTGCAGTGCAAAAACAAACAAGGTGCCATAGCTCAGTTGGTAGAGCAAAGGACTGAAAATCCTTGTGTCCCCGGTTCGATTCCTGGTGGCACCACCCAAGCAAAGATTAAATCGCTAATTCTTACAGAGTTGGCGATTTTTCTTTTAGTCACTATCGCCCGTAGTCACTATAATAGTGGGTCAGCGGATTTTCCCGGTGGGCGGA
>LUJS01000040.1 GCA_001689495.1 Bacteroidales bacterium M8
CTGCAAAGTTACGGACAATTTTCGAAACCCGCAAGAGTTTTAAGGATTTTAACAGAGTTTTAACATTTGACCGTCGAACTTATCGGCATTATCGTATGTTGTTTACTCTTTCGCCATCCTCTCTCGGAGGGCTGCTCCCGAAAAGCGAGTGCAAAGGTAGAGAGTTTTCCATTACCCGCCAAATTTGAGAAGTCGTTTAACACAAAATTAACATAAATGGAGGGGTTGGGAGAGTTTATTCACATCCGTTAACAAAAAAAGCAGGGGAAGGGGGTGAGGCGGGGCTGATGGGGCTAATGGGGCTGATAAATGGCCGGAGTGGCGGCACCTAAAGGCGCCGGGCGATGAACGAAAGAGAGACGGAGGGGGCACCTGACGGTGCGGGCACAGAACAAAAATGATGGGCGGGCGATGGGGACACGCGGGGCCGGGAGCGCTGCTCCCTGAACTTGAACAGGGGCAGATGAAGACGCCCCGCAAGAAGGGACTGGGGCTGATGGGACCGATGGCGCTGATAAATGGCCGGAGGGGCGGCACCTAAAGGCGCCGGGCAATAACGAAAGAGAGACGGAGGGGGCACCTGACGGTGCCGGCACTGCCCAAAATGAGGCGGGAGAGCTGCGGCACCTAAAGGCGCCGAGCGATGAACGAAGAGGGCGCGATAGGGCACCTGACGGTGCCGACACGGAACAAAATGGGGGCGGGAGCGCCGCGGACGGCGGGCGGGGACGGCGGGCGGGGACGGAGGTGGGCCCGAGGTGAGCGCGCCGCTGGTGCGCGCTACGCCCTCGGGCGTTCTACAATATGTCAATGTGCGCTTGCCGTGCGATTTGTCTTTGGGACGCGCAGCACGGCGTAGCGCAATGGCCGTCGATGAGGACGATAATTGGGAATTGGGAATGGGGAGTTGTCAATTGTTGGCTCCTTGGCCGGGAGCGGTGCTCCCTGAACGGGAACAGGGGGTGGTGAGGTGGATTGCTCGGGGACGGCGGGGATGGGCCTGAGGATGAGGAAGGCTTCGGGGAGGGTGCGGGGGAGGCGGTCGGCGTGGATGATGAGGAGGCCGTCCGCGCAGGTGGTGGGGAGGAGGGCGGAGATGAGTCTGCGAAGGCCTTTGGGACCTCGGTGCCTGTAACCGATGACCACCGCGCTGTGGACGGTCTGGCCCCTGATGCTGTCGGGGCGGCGCAGGGTGCCGAGCCTTATGTTCTTGCTTTTGATTGCCTCGCCCTTGAGCTTGGGGAGCATGAGGAGCCCCTGACGGGTGCCGATGCGGTAGAGGAGGTATGCCTTGAGGAGCTGGCGGGTGTCTTGGCCGGGCGGGTCTATGACGATGGCGGGACGGTTGTCACGGTGACATCTGTTACGCTCGAGCGGGGATATGACGGCGCGCTCGGCGGGGGTGAGCGTCCTGCCGAGCCAGCGCTGGAAGTGGTAGTGCCACGGGGTGGATATGTGCGCGAGCGGTTTCATGGCGCAAAGGTAAGGGATGATTTGGGGGTGATGGGTGCGATAATGCCGAGAAGGGGGCACCTGACGGTGCCGGCACTGCCCAAAAAGGGAGCGGGAGAGCAGCGGCACCTAAAGGCGCCGGGCGAGGACGAAGGGGGTGCGATGGGGCACCGGATGGTGCCTGCACTGCCCAAAATGATGGCGGGCGATGGATGAAACGTCGCTGAGGGCCGGGAGCGCTGCTCCCTGAACTTGGAAATGTGAGACCTGTGGGGACGCGGCGTTTGATACCTATATATAATATAAAAAGGGTCGTGCCTGTGGGGCACGACCCTTGTGAGTGGGGTTAGTGGAGATATTAGAATCTTGTAACTTCAATCTTGATGTAGACTTTGACAGCAAGATCGTCTGTTTTTTCCCAGAATGCAATGTGGAAATTGCCTGAATTAAGAAGTGCTAATTTTTCGTCTCTCTGATCTTTGGTCATATCGGGATTTACCACTTCAATCTCCAACTTACTACCGGCACTGGAATAATTTCTACTCCATTTAGCATTTCCCGCATCATAATAGCCAAACGAGCCTGACTCCTTGACAATATAGAATGTTATTGATTTCAGATCGAAATCATCACCATTATATACGAAATATTTCTTCATGGCGTCAGTCAGTTCATATTCCTGTATGAGGCCGCCATTGATCTCGGAGCTCACCAGCTTGAGTTCAATGTTTTCACCACTGGCGGGGTCGACGGTGGTGTCACCGCCTCCGCTCACACCAACGCCGAAGTTGTGGCGCACTACACGTCCACTGTGCTCTTCGGGGATGTTGGCGTGGTCGTGCCAGTTGTGGGCAGTGTTACGATCCTGACACCATTCGAGGAAGCCGGGATATGGATCCCAGATGTGGGTCATTTCGGTGGGCCAGAACCATTGGGTGCCGAGGCAGATCATCTGCGGGGCGGCAGTGACTCCGGCGGTGTGGTCGGGAGGAGTGATTGTATGCTCTTCGTAGTCGGCCGTCTTGTCGACCTTGATGGTGAATCCGCCCATGTTGGTGTATGCGCCCTCGGTGCAGCAAGCCATGGTGAAGTCCTTGTCGACGGCGAGGGTGTAGGGGTCGCCCTCGGCGGCATAGCCGCCTACGTTGATAGGCTTGGTCGAGTCATGGTTGCCCTTGAACCACGAGTGGAATTCGCCGTCGGCGGTGCCTTCGGGGTTGATGAGCGTCTTGTTGTAGTAGAGGTAAACGGGCATCGTACCACCAGCGGCGAGGGGATAGATCTGGACGGTCCTGTTGCCCTCTTTATCCGAGACGGGGTTGGTGACGCCAAAGACAACGTCGTTGAAGTCGAAGTCGGTTATGCCAAGGTCTTCTGCGGCTACAATCCACATGAACTTCTTGTCGGGTTCATCTGGTGTGGGATCCGGATCGGGATCTTCAGGGATCTCAATTTTCTCATCCTTGTCATAGACATCGGCATCTGTCTTCACGACAAAGATAATATCATTAAGATCGACCGGCTCTTTGGACCAGTCCTCAAATGCGAAGAAAGTCCTTGTTCCTTGCTTAACGCCATCCACCATGTGGCTGACAGTCGCAAGCGAGGCTCTTGCATAAGTAGTCTCGCCACTACGGAAGCCATTCTTAACATCATCGCCGAAATCATGGAATCTCCAAGCCTGTCCATTGAACGACTTTTCAAAACCCTCACCCCATCCATAACCGGTGAGATTTTCATAAAGGTAGTTTCCTTCATTAGCAGGATCCTTTATACGATAAAGGACATTGCTTGCTGACGTAGGTTTACCCTCTTCGTCGACCTTATCCCAGTACCATTCAATTTCATCCTTGGTGTAGTACGTATTGTCCCTGAACACTACACGGCCAAAGAATTCATTTCTATCCTCCTGAGAGAACATGATGTGGTCATAATTGGCCTGTGAGGGCATAAATGGCAAATTTCCAGTCTCATCGGCCTTGCTTTTGAGGCAATCCGTGCCGCCTTTCACCTTTATGTAAAAACCAAAGGCTTGGTCTTTCTTGAATGTAATCGTAACACCCTTGGCCATGGCATAGCAGTCAGGGAATTCTGCAAGCTTGCCATTGTCATCATATTTGACTTTAGGATATGCTTGATAGCCCATACTATACTGACCCTTTGAGTCTTGTTCTTGGTATCCTCCGCCCCACAAATTGGCATAAAACTTAAGCTTGCCTGAGCGTGTGAAATAAATGTCCTGCATACGCTCACCGGCATTAAACTCTATGGCAGCATTTTCAGTGCCATTACCGGTGATGTCACACCATTCAAACTCACCTTTTTCGTTCAGCCAATACAGGCCAAGCGCATGTGACGAGGATGTATTCCAATAGATAGGATAAAAAGTGAATGTCTCACCGGCTTTTCCCTCTATATGGAAATTTGAGTGGATATTAGGATTGTGGGTGTTTCTCTTGCCCTCAGGAAGAGTCTCGAGAATCTCCCTGAAATAGCTGTCATCGAATTTCTGAAAATCTGCAGTCTCGTGTGCCGAGAAGAGACTATTTTCAGCAATCAGTTCGCCAAGCTCAGGCGTCAGAGTGGGTTCATTTTCAGTGGCACGGCTGAATGAGCGGGCATCGAGGGTCAGACTGGCGCCGTTGGTCACCTCGTAATTTCGTCCGTTGGCGTTGACGATGAGGCGGTCGGTGCCTTTGGGGACGTCGACGCTGAGGGTGCGGTTGCCGGTGACGCCCTGAAATGTTCCGAACAGGTAGCGCGAGCCGTTGACGTCGGCATAGATCTTGACGTCGGTGGGTGTGGCCGAGCTGACGGTGACACCGGCCTGAGTGGCCATGTTCCAGTCGTGGTTGGCGTCGAATACGCCGAAATTCTTGATAAAGTCCCGGTTGTAAAGTTCCTTGGCGTCGGGGCCGGGGATGTCGTCGGCCTGACAGGCTGCGAACAGAAGGCCCGCCGCAAGAACCGGCAGCAATTGTGTTTTTAGTCGCATAAGTTTACTGGCTACTTCGGTTTAGGTTTGTTCTCTACGACACCCTGACGGCATCGACCAAAAACAAATGGTTAACTTCGGTTGTTCTAAAATTACTCGTTATAGGTTTAGTGACTCGTTACGATAGGTTTGCAATGTGTCGTGTTTTCACGTCTTTTGCACCTGCAAAATTAATACGGATAAACCTATGTTGCAAGAATTTAACACACGTTAACCATAAAATTATTAAATGCGGGTGTAAGTTAGCCTACAAGGTGTTAAATTTGCAGATGCGGGGTGTCAAATCAATCAGTCTCACCCGCTGTTCATCACCAAACACAAAGGAATATGCAGATCAGAATCACCAATCTTCCGGCCACGCTCGATGTCGAGGGCGGCGCCACAGTGGGGTCTCTTGTCCCGCTGCTGCCCGAGCCTCTCGGGTTCGCGCCCGTGTGCGCGCGCGTAAACAACAAGGATGAGGACCTGTCGTTTCCGCTGTTCGCGCCCAAGCAGGTCGAGTTTCTGTCGGTGACGTCGGCCTCGGGGTCGCGCTGCTACGTGCGCTCGCTCTGTTTCGTGCTGTATCTGGCCGTGCACCGCCTGTATCCGGGTGCGCGCCTGAGGGTGAGGAATGCCGTGTCGCGGGGCTATTACTGCACCGTGAGCGGGCCCGACCTGCCGTGGAAGGCCGCGGACGAGATACGCGACGAGATGCGCCGCATAGTCGAGGCCGACATGCCGATAGTGCGTTCGGAGAGTCCGACGGCCGAGGTGGTGGAGATGTTCAAGGCTCAGGGGCTCGACGAGAAGGTGCGCCTGCTGGAGGGGCTCGGCGAGCTCTATACGGTGTATTACACTCTGGGCGGGCTGCACGATACGTGTCTGGGCCCGATGGCGCTGTCGACCGGGATGCTGGGGGTATTCGACTTCGTGCCATACGAGGACGGATTCCTGCTGCTGCCCCCCGACCCTGCCGATCCGAGCCGTCCGGCCTCGCCGTTAGGTCAACCCAAGCTGTTCAAGGCGTTCAGGGACTATCAGATGTTCAACCACATTGTGGGTCTGGCGGGCGTTGCCGACGTGAGGTCGATGGTGGCGTCGAAGCAGAGCGCGATGATGGTGAACGTGGCCGAGGCGCTGTCGGCCAAGTATATACGCGAGATAGCCGACCGGGTGACGGCGCGGTTCAGGGAGGGAGGTGCCAAGGTGGTGCTGATAGCCGGGCCGTCGTCGTCGGGTAAGACCACGTTCACCAAGCGTCTGGCCATCGAGCTGCTGACCAATCTGGTGAAGCCGGTGATGATCTCGCTGGACGATTATTTCGTAGACCGTCACCACACGCCTGTCGACGAGGACGGCGAGCTGGACTATGAGTCGCTCTATGCCCTCGACCTTGACCTGTTCAACTCGCATCTGGTGACGCTGACGCAGGGGGGCGAGGTGGACCTGCCCACATATAACTTCGAGCGTGGCTGCCGCGAGTACAAGGGGCGCCGCATCAGTCTGGGCGAGGACTCGATATTGCTGATCGAGGGTATACACGGCCTGAATCCCGAGCTGACGTCGCGTCTGGAGGAGCGGATGAAGTATCGCATCTATGTGTCGGCGCTGACCACGATAGCCGTCGACGAGCACAACTGGGTGTCGACCACCGACACGCGCCTGCTGCGCCGAATAATACGCGACTATAAGTATCGCGGCACCTCGCCGCTGTCGACCATCAAGCGGTGGCCCAGCGTGAGGAGGGGCGAGGAGAAGTGGATATTTCCGTATCAGGAGAATGCCGACTCGATGTTCAACTCGTCGCTGCTGTTCGAGCTGAGCGTGATACGCGACGAGGCGGAGCGCGTGCTGCGTACGGTGCCGCGGTCGTGCGTGGAGTATGCTCAGGCTCACCGGCTGAGGAGGTTCCTGTCGGTGTTCCCGCCCATTTCGTCGCATCTGATTCCGCCGACCTCGCTGCTCAGGGAGTTTCTGGGCGGGTCGTCGTTTCATTACTGAGATCAATTCATAATGCATAATGCAATACCATAAAAACGGAGGGGTGATGGTGTCGAGCCATCACCCCTCCGGTGTTCATTATGCATTATGAATTAAGCATTATACATTAAGTCAAGCATTGAATTGGAGCGGCATTGCGGTGTGCTGGAGAGTGGTGACTTTCCAACCGAGCACCCGTCCGGCGAGGGGGGTCCAGCCGCAGCGGCTGACGACGTCGGCGTCGCTGACCTTGTGGCCGGGCAGGGGGAGCCGTTCGGCCAGCACGAGGTCGGCATAATAGCCGGGACGGATGTAGCCGCGGCGCTCGATGCCGAATATCCTTGCCGGGGCGTGGGCCATCAGCTCGACCACCCGGGCGGGGGTGACATAACCCTCGGCATCGGGGTCGGTCGAGGCCAGATCGAGCATGGCGGGGAGCGAGAACTGCACCATGGGCATGCCCGAGGCCGCGGTGAGGGCGTCGCCCTCCTTCTGGGCGGGCAGGTGGGGGGCATGGTCGGTGGCTATGGTGTCGATGACGCCTCCGGGACGCAGCTCGCGTATGAGGGCTATGCGGTCGGAAGCCTCCTTGATGGCGGGGTTGCACTTGACGCGGGCGCCGAGCGTGTTGAGGTCGGTGCGGTCGAAGAGCAGGTATTGGGGGCAGGTCTCGGCGGTGACCCTGACGCCGCGGGCCTTGGCGTCGGCGATGATGCGGAGCTCGTCGGCGGTGGATATGTGGCAGACGTGCAGGCGGGCGCCGGTCTGCTCGGCCAGCGCGATGGCGTGGCGGGTGGCGGCTACGCATGCCTCGCGGGGACGCACGTCGGGGTGCATGGCGAGGGGTATCCCCTCGGGGTGCTCGGCCTTGAGCCTGTCGCGCGCGGCGGCGATGATGCGCTCGTCTTCGGCATGGACGGCTATGATGGCCGGGGCCGAGGCAAAGAGGCGGTGCAGGGCGTCCTCGTCGGTGACCAGCATGCCACCGGTCGACGAGCCCAGAAAGAGCTTGATGCCGGCGGTGCGGCGATAGTCGGCTGCAAGGAGCTCGTCGAGGTTTGAGTCCGTGGCGCCGATGAAAAAGGCATAGTTGACCGCCGAGTTGGCGGCGGCACGGCTCATCTTGTCGTCGAGGGCATCGACGGTCACCGTCGGGGGCTTGGTGTTGGGCATGTCGATGTATGAGGTGACCCCTCCGGCCAGAGCCGCGCGGCTCTCAGAGGCGATGTCGGCCTTTTCGGTCAGTCCCGGCTCGCGGAAATGCACGTGGGTGTCGATGGCGCCGGGCATCAGCAGGCCGCCGCGACAGTCGATGGCCTCGCATCCGGGGCCCGACAGGGGGGCACTCCCCTCGCCTACCTCGACGATGATGTCGCCGTCGGTGATTACATAGCCGGGATATTCGCGCCCCTCGTTGACGATGATGGCGTTGTGGTATAGTCTTTTCATGCCGAGTAGTCGGGATATTTGGTGAACAGGCTGCTCATCTTTAGGCGGAGCACCCCGAAAAGGCCCTCGGAGAATATTCCGGAGCTCATCTTGGATGTGCCCAGCACGCGGTTGACGAATATGATGGGGACCTCCTTGATGCGGAATCCGTATTTGTGGGCAAGGAACTTCATCTCGATCTGGAATGCATAGCCCTTGAACCGGATCTTGTCGAGGGGCAGGGCCTCGAGCACGCGGCGGCGATAGCATACGAATCCGGCCGTGGCGTCGTGCACGGGCATGCCGGTGACGATGCGGACATAGCGCGAGGCATAGAACGACATCAGCACCCTGCCCATGGGCCAGTTGACCACGTTGACTCCGGTGAGATAGCGCGAGCCTATGGCCACGTCGGCGCCCTCGGCACATGCCTCGCGCAGGCGCTCGAGGTCGGCGGGGTTGTGCGAGAAGTCGGCATCCATCTCGCAGATATACTCGTATCCGTGCGCGATGGCCCACTTGAAGCCCTCGATGTATGCCGTGCCGAGACCCAGCTTGCCGGCGCGGCATATCAGGTCGATGCGGCCGGGATGGTCGCCGATGAGCCCTCGCACGATGTCGGCGGTGCCGTCGGGCGAATTGTCGTCGATAATCAGAATGTCAAACCGCTGTCTCAGGCCCAAGACGGCCTTGATTATGGCCTCGACATTCTCCTTCTCGTTGTAGGTGGGGATGATGACGAGGCTGTCGGCGCGGTCTGTTGCGGGATGGTTTTCCATCAGTCTGTGCCGTGTTATTGATTAATGCAACTGCAAATATACGCAAAAAACACGACTTACATATATCCTCGCCACACAAATCCCGCAGGGAGGAGAGGCAAATTTAGGTAAATAATCTTAAATTTAGAGGTTAGATTTGGCAGGTAAGGCGTTTCATGCCGTATGGCAGGACGTGAGAAAATAGCCGCGTGGCCTCGACACAAACAATTCAGGCGCCGACAGGGTTTGTCTCTGTCGGCGCCTGATGTATGGGGGGGAAGGGGGATTATTTCTTTTCGGGGAGGGTTACGGTGACGTTCTCAACCACGACGTTCTCGATGTTGGAGGTGTTGAACTCGGGGTTGGGTGCGGTGGCCCAGACGTCGCGGAAGGTGAAGTTGGTCAGCGTGTAGTCTGCCGTCTTACGGTCTTTGTAGAACTCGCGGGTGCATACCAGATGTCCGTTGACGAAGGTCACGTTGTCTACGCCCGACGGGGGCATGGGGTCGCGTGCCACCTTGTCGAAGAACTGTGTCCATGTCTGTACCTCGATGCCGTTGCGCACGGTGCCGGTGGCGCCGTCGATATAGACGTTGCGGTATTGCTGCGGGGTGTCGGGACGCATCTTGAAGAGCAGGACGTGATAGGTGCCGTTGAACTTGCAGTCCTTCATAATGACGTTCGAGCAGTTCCACGCCTCGCTGCCGAAGGTGACTCCGGCGTTGGACTTGCCGAACGAGCAACGGTCTATGATGACGTTGCTGACGGGGCCGTTGCCGGGTATGGTGTCGACATACGTGCCCTTGCCGCCCTTGAGGCAAACGGCGTCGTCGTTGACGTTCATATAGCAGTTGCTCACCAGCACGTCGTTGCAGACGTCAAGGTCGAGGGCGTCGGTCGAGGGGCCCTTGGGGTAGCCGTCGGTGGGGGCGAGGATGGTGACGTCGAGATACTTGATGCGGCTGCAGTTGTAGAGATGGTTGGTCCAGAAGCCCGAGTTGACCATCTTGATGCCGTGTACGGTGACGTCCTTTGAGTTTGACACGTAGAGCATGCGGGGACGCAGGGCCTCGAGGTTGGTGCACTTGCGGTTGACCTTGCGGCGCAGCCAGAACTCGTCGTAGAACTTGTGTCCGTTGCCGTCGATCATGCCTTCGCCGGTGATGGTGAATCCGTCGACGCCCTCGGCGTTGACCAGAGCGGCGAAATAGTCGATGGTCTGGCCCTCGAGGCGGGTCTTGATGATCTTGTAGTGGGTGATGGCGTCGCTGCCCTTGAGCTTGCCGCCCTTGGCGATATGCAGGTGGGTGCCGGGCTTGAAGAAGAGCGAGCCGCTCAGATACGTGCCCTCGGGTATGACGATGACGCCGCCGCCGTTGGCCGCGGCCTTGTCGATGACGGCCTGCAGGGCCTCGGTCTGGATGACGGTGCTGTCGCCGGCCTGAACGCCGTGCTCGGTCACTACATACTGCTTGCCCAGCTTGGACACGGCGGGTGCCTTGGCGTTGTTGAACCAGTCGTCGACCGGCTTACCGTCGGGCCATGTTGTGAACTTGGCCTGTGCCAGCAGGCTCGTCACAAAGGCCAGCGCTAATGTGATGTTTCTGAGTTTCATGGTGTTGGGTATTATTTGGTTTACGTCAATTGGTGCGTCGGAGGGTCATTGGCCCAGCTTGGCCTTGAAGGCCACGGCATATAGGCGCATCTGCTTAATCATGGCCAGCAGGCCGTTTGAGCGCGTGGGCGAGAGATTCTCGCCCAGACCTATGTCGTTGATGAAGTGGAGGTCGGCGTCGATTATCTCGTCGGGAGTGCGGTTGTCGAGCACCTTGACCAGCAGGGCAATGATGCCCTTGACTATCAGCGCGTCCGAGTCGGCCTCGAAGTGTATGCGCCCCTCGGGGGTGAGCTCGGCGTTGACCCACACGCGGCTCTGGCACCCCTCGATGAGGTTTGAGGGGGTGCGATATTTCTCGGGCAGCGGGGACAGCGAGTTGCCCTCGTCGATAATCATCGTGTATCGGTCCATCCAGTCGTCGACCGAGGTGAACTCGTCGACGATCTCTTCCTGTTCTTCTTCTATGCTTTTCATCGTTGGGGACGTGGTGAGGTGTTCTGATTTTCGCTGGGGCGCACTTTGGCCATGCTCTCGACGAGCTTGTGCAGGTCGATGTCGCCCTTCTTGGCGGCCTCGGCGAGACGGCGCGAGTTGCCGCGGGCGTTGGGCGAGCCGATGGCTGTCCATGCCATGTCTACGATCTGCGTGGCCTGCGTGTTGGTGCAGCGACCGCGCACGGCAAAATAGTCGTTCTGTGCCAGAGCGTTGAGGTCGCCCTCGCGCATGGCAGCGGCGAGTGCCTGACCCATCGGGCTCTTGAGGCGGTCGAGATTCCAAGCGGCATTGCCGTTGAGATAGTCAATGTCGGCCTGCTCCTCGGGGGTGGCGGTGGGCACGGGGGCCGGCTGCGTGGCGGTCACCTCGGCGGCTATGCTGTCGGCGGCGGCATCGCTCGCCACGGGGTTGCCTCCGGTCTCGGGCCAGAATATCGCGGCCAACACCACGGCCAAGACGGCCACGGCGCCTACGAACATCCATCTGATGCCCTTGCGCTGTATGAACGGCACCGAGGCAGACGTCTCGTCGTCGTCATAGTCGGGGTCGTCTGCCGGAGTCTCGGGCTCGGCGGTGGGGAGCGTGGTGTCTATGTGGGGACGACGGTCCACGTTCTCGTCGGCCACGTTGTCGAACTTGGGCGAACGGGGACGCGACTCGCCCTCGGTGGCGGCTGTCTCGCGGCCCGTCTCGAAGTTGGGGGCCACGGGGGGATTGGTCAGGCGCACGTCGACGTTATAGACCTCGGTGTTGTCCGACGTTATCTGGCGGTGGGCGCGGAATCCGTGGAAGTTGCCCGAATGCAGGCGGTTATACTCGGCGGTGTTCTTCTCGATGGTTATCTCCTGACTGAACACGCGGCCGTCGCCGAAGTCGAGCCTGAGCGTCACAGTCTGCTCGACGGGACTCAGCTCGAGGGTCAGCTCGTCGGTGGTGAGAATCTCGGCCGAAGGGACCTTGAGCTTGAGGGTGTGATAGTTGTTTGACTCCACGCGGATGTCCACGTCCTCGCCCTCGGGCAGGTCGCGGGGGGTGAAGTCGATATAGGGGGTCATCGTATTGATGAGGCGTCCGTTGAGGGTGATGGTGTAACCGCGCAGCACCCCGCCCTTGCTCGACACCACCTTGACGCGCACGCGGCGCACGAACCTGATGCCTGTCTGGGCGGCCGTGCGCACGTGCATCACGGGGCCGTCTATCTTGGTGTATGCCGAGGGCTGGCCCACGGTGACGGTCTCGGTGTGCGAGTCATATCCCTCCTTGGCGTATGTCAGCACCAGCTTGTCGCCGTCATATACCAATGTCCTCGAGGCGGTCACGCCTTCGGGGCACTCGACGGTATACTGCTTGCGCACGGGCACGGTGATGCGGGGCATCTTGACGCCGGGGCGCAGCGAAGTGGTGGCCGACACCACGAGCACGCAGCGGAAGCGGGCATACTCGGGCTGAGAGGGGAAGGCGAAGATCTGCTCCAGCTCCTGCGTGGAGATATACGTGCGGTATCCTGCCTCGGCACCGTCGGCCTGCTCGCCGTCGGCAAGGGTGTCGCAGCCCCACGACCTGAGCTTGACGGGCAGGCGGGGCACCTGCGATTCTATCAGGGCCACGTCCACGGCCTCGTCGCGCAGGTCGCCGTCGTCGACCAGAGTCTTCTTGAGGTTGCCCAGCAGCGCCAGCACCTGACGGCCTGTCAGCGAGCAACCGTTGTCGACCATGACCGACACCATCAGCCATCGGGTGGCGTCGTCACTGTCGCGGGTTATCAGTGAGATATAGTGGCCCTGAGGCGAGGTCTGGAGCACATAGCACTCGGTGGCGTTGAGAAAACGCTTCACGGCGGCTCCCGGCTCGACCATGGCCGTGTCCCATCCGGTCTCGGCGGTGTCGCCCTCCGGATAGCTGTATATGGTGCGCGTGGCGCCCTGAACAGGGCCCCTGAGCGCTATGTGGATATACGAATATTCTGCCATTTAGGTTTGAGTGGGTATAATTTCTGCAAAGGTAAACAAAAAAACTCATTTTTCGGTTTTTTTCCTCTTCGGATTGGCCGGAAACCAGCCTCGCGCCACGCGGCGCTCCTGCTCGGCTATCTCGCCCACGCTCCAGAACGAGCTGAAAGCAAACACGCCGAGCAGCGACGACCAGAACGGGTCGGTGACCCAAAGAGCCCCGGCCACGCCGGCCGCGCCCAGCAGCACGAACCACCACCGGCACCCCGCGCCGAAGTGATATTCGCACTTGATGACCACCGGATGGAAGAGCCCGATGATGAGAAACGTGCAGAGCCCGATGGCGAGACCGAGCAGATTGTGTGATGTCAGGAATTCTGTCATTGTTCCGTTTGATTGTCCGTCACGCAATAGTCCACGGCGGCGTCCACGCCATAGGGGGTCACGCCCGATACCCGGGGCCGCGCGCCACGGTGATAGAAGAAACTACGGTTGGTGTCCCACGTCGGGATGGAGACCATGCGGGTCTCGCCCGGCTCGAGCAACACGCGGGCACACACGGTGCGGCGGTGCAGCAGGCGCCCAGACATGTCGCTGTATATCAGCCGGATGCCCACCGCCGTCAGGGGCACGTCGAGGCGGTTGGTGACGAAGAGGGTCTCGCGCGAAGCGCGCAGGGGCTTGTCATATCCCGACAGCAGCACCGAGTCGCAGGGGGCGCCGCGCAGCGTGTCGGGCAGCGAGACGGCGACCTCGGCGCGGGCCGGGCGCACGCGCAGCCGACGCGACAGGGTGTTGTCGGCGACGGATGTCAGGCAGGCCAGACACAGCACGGCGATGATGACGACAGACCTCATAGATAGACGGGATTAAAGGGTCGTGACGACCGTGGATACACGCGGCGGAATCCGTCGGCGCTGCCCTTGGGGCGCTCGATGGGGGTCACGACCGAGCGATACATGTATGGCAGCAGCAACCGCCACCAGTTGACCCTGAACATGCGCCCGTAGGGTCGCACGCTGAGGAATCCACCCTCGTCGTCGAGGCGGGCGGCATAGCTGTCGGGGCGCGTCAGCAGCGTGCCCTCGTCGGTCATGGACGTATAGATGCGCGAGTCGAACTGCCCCCTCGAGGCTCCGGGGGTCAGATAGCCCATCACCGTGCCGGGCCTCAGCGCGGGGTCGGCGCTCCTCACCACGGCCATGACATATAGGTCGGGCGACTCGGAGACGAGCTCGATGGCCATCAGCGACCCCTCGCCGGCCACCTCCCATATACCCTCGACGGCATGAAGGGGCCGACAGGCAAGGCGGGCACGCACCGAGTCCTCGCGAAATCCCGGCAGCACCTCGCTGCTGCGTCCGACCGTGTCGAGCACTCCCCCGGCCCACAGGCAGGGAGCTGACAGCAAGCACAATATGGCCGCAAGGAGAGATCGCATGTGGGGCATTGAGGTCATCTATCCGGAATCCTGCCGGAGACAGTGCGTCAGAGAGTGCCGAACTTATAGCTGAATCCGAACGACAGAATCTCCTTCAGCTGGAACTTGTGCCAGTCGCTCTCGGGGTCGGGACGCTTCGTGGTCGAGTCGTAGCGGGCGTGCACATATATCTGTGTCGACAGGAAGCGGTTGATGTTGAACTGTACGGTGTTCTCCCAGTCGCCCTGCAGATAGTCGTAGTCGGTGAAGAGGAAGAGCCTCGAGCGGAGCGATATGTTGTCGCAGATCTTCCACGTCAGCTTGCCCTCGGCGCTCGAACCTATCTCGTTTACCACCTTGCGTCCCTCCTTGATGCCGAACGCAGTCTCGTTCATGCGGCGGCGGGTACAGGTCTTCATGTTCCACGACAGGGGCGAGATGGATGCGTCGAAGGTGAATGTCTTCTTGGGGTTGGCATACGAGTAGGTCATACCGACACCGACATTCAGCTCGGCGGGCGAGAGGAAGGCGGCCTTAAGCTCGGTCGAGTTGGACTTGTAGTTGTTGAGCAGCTGGGTCTTGAACATGGCCGACACCGAGTAGTACCAGCGCTTGGCCGACTTGTAGCCCGCGGTCATGTTCCACTGGAATATGTCCTCGGATATGGAGTAGTCCCTCAGCTCGTCGTCGGGGGCGTTGTTCATGCCCAGCTTGTACTGGAACGTATTGTCGAATATCCACATCGGGTGGAACGCCGGATTCAGCTTGACCTCGTAGAACAGGTTGAGCAGGGCGTTGAGATTGTTGTTGCCGCCCTGATACCAGTTGGGCGAGACGTATGCCTGAGAGAACTGGAGGTCGCCGCTGAAACGGCGCAGCCAGTGACGACGCTTTATCTCGGTCTCGAGCTCGGGCTTGGGAGCCTCGAGGGCTATCACCTCCTTGAGCACGATCGAGGCGGTCTCGGGGTCGATGGTGGCCGTATAGTGCTTGGGAGGCTCGGGGAGATACTTCTCGTTATACATCACCAGCCCGGGATTGTTGACGATATAGTGCTGCTTGGCGCGGGTCAGGAGCTCGGTGCGCAGTATCTCCTCGTTGATCCAGTCGAAGGCATAGGGGTCGGCATAGCCGGGGTCGACGGCGCGTGGGGCGTCAAACCGGAGTGAGTCGCCGAAGACGCGGATATGGTCGAACACCACCGGACGCAGCTGATAGGGGCGCAGCTGTGTGGCCGGGGGGAGGGTCTCGGGCAGGTCCATGCCGTCGTCGGGGTCGACGACATCGTCGTCAAAGAACATCATCAGCCCCTCTTCGGTCTCGCCGGACCTGATCGTGTCGGCGCCGACGGTGTCTGCCGGCACATAGTTGTAGATTATCGACCTCGGGGGCGTGGGCGGAAGCAGACGGGTTATCTGCGCGGCACCGTCGGTGGCGGCGCATATCGACAATGCCGATGTCAATGCTGCGATAGCGAGTCTCATTCTTTTGGCGGATTATTACGTTTGTTGTTGTGATGATGTCTGTTTCTCGAGCCATTGCCCGCGCCCTTGGGCTTCTCGCGGGCCGGCTTCTCCTGCTGGAGGGCGTTTGTGGGGGCCTGCGACGGCTTGGTGCGCTCCTCGCGGCGGGGACGGTCGCCCGTTGGACGGCTGCCACCCTGTGCGCGGCCATGGCCCTGACGCCCCTTGCCACCCTTGTCGCGGCCCTTGCCACGGCCCTGACGGTCTGCGCGTCGCGAGGGGTCGTATGCGGGGAGCTTGCCCAGATCGGCGGGAAGCTCGCGCTTGGCCACCTCATAGCCGAGAAACTTCTCGAGATTGCCGAACCACCTCATGTCGCTCTCGCTGACCAGCGTCACGGCCGAGCCACCGGCACCGGCGCGCGCCGTGCGGCCTATGCGGTGCACATAGTCCTCGGCCTCGCGGGGCACGTCATAGTTGACGACAAGCGAGATGTCGTCGATGTCGATGCCGCGTGCCACGATGTCGGTGGCCACGAGGATGTCGATGCGTCCGGCGCGGAAGTCGAGCATCACCTCCTCTCGGCGGTCCTGCTCAAGGTCGGAGTGCATCTCGCCCACCTTCCAGCCGCTCTGGCGCAGCTGCTTGGCCAGATCCTTGACCTTGAGCTTGGACGAGGCGAAGACAATGACCCTCTGCGAGCTGACGGTCTTGAACAGATGGCGCAGCACCGGAGTCTTCTGATTCTCGTAGACCACGCAGGCACTCTGGGCAATCTTCTCGGTGGGCCTCGAGACGGCAATCTTGATTTCGGCCGGGTCCTTCAGGATGGCCTTGGCCAGCTGCTGTATCTTGGGGGGCATCGTGGCCGAGAACATCAGCGTCTGGCGATTCTCGGGCAGATGCTTGACAATCTGCATGATGTCGTCGAAGAATCCCATGTCGAGCATTCGGTCGGCCTCGTCGAGTATGAAGTATTGCACCTTGCTCAGGTCGATGCCGCCAAGCTGCAGGTGGGCTATCAGGCGCCCGGGGGTGGCTATGACCACGTCGGCACCCTTCTTGAGGCCGTTCTGCTGGCGTGCGAACTCCTTGCCGTCGGTGCCGCCGTAGATGGCTACGCTCGAGATGGGGAGATAGTATGAGAATCCCTCGAGCTGACGGTCTATCTGCTGTGCCAGCTCGCGTGTCGGAGCCATGACAATACAGCTCACTGCCTCGGGCTCGGGCTCGTCGGCCAGCATGTCGATCACCGGCAGCAGATATGCGGCAGTCTTGCCGGTGCCCGTCTGGGCCACGGCGATAAGATCGCGTTTCTCAAAAATAACCGGGATAGCCTGCTCCTGAATCGGCGTGCAGTCTCCGAACCTCATGGCGTCCAGAGCGTCAAGCACGTCGTCGCTAAGCTCCAACTCGTCAAATCTCATAGTCGTATCGTGTTTTCAAACCACAAAATTAACTAAAAAACATAATATTCCCTAATTTAATCCCCAAATTCCCACGGGAAACAGTATTTCTGACACTATTTTCATAGAATATACAAAAAGTTCTCCGCACTTCGGGTGCAAACTGTCGGGAGATTTGATTAATTTTGCAGGCATTATGAGAGGGTTGCTCTACATAGTATTCATCATGGTGGTCTCCGCATGTTCGTGCGGCGGGGGACATGCGTCGGCCATGCTCGACGAGGCGCAGAGCCTCATGACCTCCGACCCCGGGGGCGCGCTCAGCCGCCTCAATGCCTGCGACGTGTCGGGGCTCGACGACTCGGCCACCGTGGCCCGCTGGGCGCTGTTATATAGCGAGGCCCTTGACGCCAACCGGCTCAAGGCTCCCACAGACACCATTGTCGACTATGCCATAGGGTTTTATGAGTCGCGCGGTCTGGCCGACGAGCTGCGCCGCGCACGCGCCGTCAAGCAGCGGGCCGGGGGCGAGGGGATGTCCGAACTGGCCACGGCCCTGTACCTGCAAAAGGAAAGGGAGTTCTTTCTGTATCGCGAGCGGGTGCGGCGCGACCGCATCACGGCCGCGGCGGTGATACTGATATTCGCCGCCTGCGGCGTCATTGCATGGCAGCGCCAACGACTGAGGCTGCGCGAGGCTCAGGCCGGAATACTCATGGCCGAGGCCGCGGCACTACATTCGGGCCTCGAGGGGATGGAGAGCCGACTGGCCGCATCGCTCGACCGCCGTTTCGGGCTCATCGACGAGCTGTGCGGCACATATTACGAGTCGCAGGGCACCCGCAACGAGCGCAAGGCGCTGGCCGAGCGGGTCAGGACAGAAATCGAGGCGCTAAAATCGGACGAGGGGATTTTCGGCGAGATGGAGCGATCGGTCAACGAGTGCCGCTCGGGGATGCTCGACACTCTGCGCGCCGAGATGCCCGACCTCAAGGCCGACGACTACAGGCTCATGGTCTATCTCGGGTCACGGCTGTCGGCCCGCACCATAGCCCTGCTGATAGGCGAGAGCATCGACGTGGTCTATAAGCGCAAGTCGCGCCTAAAGGCCCGAATCACGGCCGCCGCGCCCGCTCACGAGGTGCTGTTCCTGTCGGTTTTCTGAGGCGGTCAGACTTTTTTGCAACCGACATCAGCAACACACTAATCCACAATCATTTACAAATCCGGCGGTCAGACCGGAAATTTGGTCCGAAAGGCTTTCGGGCGGTAATTTTGCATCAAAAAAATCACCGCCATGCCACACCGCAACATCACATTGTCAATGGTCCTGCTGGCCGCCGCAACGACGGCCAGCGCACAACAATCAGAAGCCGCAGACTCGCTGACGACCGAGCTGCAAGAGGTCGTCGTGACCGCCGGACATCCCTCGACACGACTCGAGGGCACCACCCTCGTCACCACCATCACCGGCACGCCGCTGCAGAATCTCGGCAGCGTGCTCGACGTGCTGCCCCGCCTGCCACTCATCACCGTCAACGACGATGCCGTCTCGGTGACGGGACGCGGGGCACCCGAGATCTATATCGACGGCCGCCCCATGCGCGACGCCAACGAGCTGCGCCGCCTGCAGTCTGACAACATCAGCCGCATCGAACTCGTCATGGCCCCGGGGGCCGAATATGACAGCGACGTCAGCGCCGTGCTGCGCATAGTGACCCGGCGCCGATTTCTCAACGGATTCTCGCTGACCGAGCGTGCCGAGGCGAAGGTGGCGCGCCGCCTCAGCGCCAACGAGATGCTCGACATCAACTATCGCACCGGCGACTGGGACATATTCGCCACGGGCACCATAGCCCGCAACAACAGCCTCATCAAGGGCTCGACGGTCAACACCCTCGACTACGAGGGACGCCCCACGGTAGTAGGCAGCAGCCAGCACCACACCTATCCCGCCAACACAGGCTCGGTCAAGGCCGGATTCAACTATGGCCGCGAGGGGCTGTCGCTGGGGGCATACTACAGATTCAACCCCGAGCGGGCCGACTATCTGAACCGCGGCACCGAGTGGATGGACGACGAGAGGCCGCTGAGCCGCGACATCTCGCGCGACATACACGCCCGCTCGCACCTCGTCTCGGCCTATGCCGACGCGGCCTTGGGCGGAGGGCGCCGGCTACACCTCGACGCCGACTACAGGCAGTCGCGCTCGACCTCGGCGGTCTCGACCGTCTATCCCGACGCACAGGCGCCCGACGTCAGCTCGACCGACCTGAAAAAGACCCTGCTCTGTGCCGGAAAACTGACATACTCGATGCCGCTGGGCGGGGGCACGCTCACCGCCGGGACACAGGACTCGTACACCCGCACCTCGCTCGACTACAGGATGCTCAGCCAGAGCGCGGAGCAGTACATCCCCTCGTCATACACCGTCACGCGCCAGACCTCACTGGCGGCCTTCGCCTCGTGGAAGCGCAACTTCGGCCCGCTCGGGCTGCGCGCGGGAGTGAGGTATGAATACACCGACTTCCGCCTCGACACCGACGGCGTGCGCGACGACGACGTGAGCCGCCGCGACCACCTCGTCACCCCCGACCTGTCCGTCAGCTGGCAGCCCGAGAAGGGGCCCTCGCTCTCGCTGTCATACCGCATGGCCACGGTGCGTCCACCCTACTCCCAGCTCACCGGTAGCCTCTCTTACGTAGGGCGGCACGAAATCGAAGGGGGCAATCCCGCCCTGCGCGACGAGCGGATGCATCACCTGCAGCTCACGGGCACGTGGGGCGACTTCCTGCTCCAGTCCGACTTCACCCGCAGCCTCGACACCTATGCCTTTGTCAAGCGGCTCTATCCCGCCCCCACCCTGCAGCTGCTGATGCAGCCGGTCAACATCGACGTCTCGTCGCTCGACATGTGGCTGGTGTGGAGCCGTCAGATAAAGCGGTGGACCCCCAACGTCACCGCGGGGATGCACCGCCAATGGCTGCGTCTGGGCGGACGCAAGCATGACCGCCCGATATTCTCGTATTATTTCGAGAACATGATCACCCTGCCCTACGGAATAATCCTCACGGTCGATGCCTCGGGCAACGGCGGAGGCGACATGCACACCAACCGCTTCGGGGCCTCGTGGTTCAAGCTCCACGCCGCGCTGACCCGCAGTTTTCTCGACAACTCGCTGCGGCTCAGGCTCGCGGCCACGGACATACTCAACACCGCGCGCGACGACTGGAGCATGGACACATACGGCGTGCGGGTGGACAAGCGCCAGAGCTATGACGGACGGGCGCTGACCCTGACGCTGACATACACGCTGCGTCCGCGCGAGTCGCGATACAAGGGTGGCGCGGCCTCGCAGTCAGAACTCAACCGCCTCTGACAAAACCAACCCGGCGGCGTCCCTGAATGATGGGACACCGCCGGGCTAATTATGTTTTTTCGGGGAGGTCAGTATATCTCGCGTGCTATGCGTGCCACCGAGTCGGAGGCCATGAGCGAGTAGAAGTGTATCGAGGGGACGCCGTGGGCTATCAGGTCGCGGCACTGGGCCACGGCCCACTCCACGCCGGCCTCGCGGGCCTCGGCATCGGTGGTGCAGCGGCGCAGCTCGGAGGCGAACGCCTCGGGGATGTCCGAGCGGAACACCCTCGGCAGCACCGTCAGCTGATTCATGGTCACCACGGGCTTGATGCCCGGGATGATGGGCACCGTGATGCCCTCGGCGCGGCAGCGGTCCACGAAGTCGTAATACTTGGCGTTGTCAAAAAACATCTGCGTCACCAGATAGTCGGCACCCTGATCCACCTTCATCTTGGCATATCGCAGGTCGCTCTCCATGTTGGGGGCCGACTCATGTTTCTCGGGATAGCAGGCCATGCCATAGCTGAACGGGGTCTCGTTGGCCTCGAACGCCTCGCCGTCGGCATAGATGCCGCGGTTGAAGTCGTTGACCTGCCGCTGCAGGTCGGTGGCGTGCAGATTGACCACCGCGGGGTCTGTCGACTTGTCGGGCCCCTTGGGGTCGCCCTGCAGCAACAGCAGGTCGTGCACGCCCAGAAAGTTGAGGTCTATCAGCGCATACTCCGTCTCGGCGCGGGTGAAACCCTTGCAGATGATGTGGGGCACCGCCGTTATGCCATACTTGTTCTGTATGGCCGAGGCGATGGCCACCGAGCCGGGGCGCTTGCGCACCTTCTGCTTGACTATCGACCCGTCGGGCATCTCGCGGTATACGGTCTCCGAGCGGTGCGAGGTGATGTTGATGTATTTGGGATCAAACTCGCGCAGCTTGTCTATGATGGCATATACACGCTCTATGCTGTTGCCCTTGAGGGGCGGAAGTATCTCGAACGAGAATGCGGTGCGGCCTTTGGCGGCCTCGCGCAGATGGTCTATGACTCTCATTGGGCGATTTTCGGCTGTTGCCTGAGGATTTTGCGGTTGAAAACTGATTTTAAGCGCAAAGGTACATAAAAAATCAGAAATCAATGCCGATTCTGAAGGCAAACATGGCCCGGGTACGGCTCTCGGTGCCGCTGTAGGTGGCCACGAGCCGGTCATCCTCGGCCTCGACGACATACTTGTCGACCTTGTATCCCCTGACGGTCAGGCCCACTCCGACGTTGACGCCCAGCCGTCTGTTCCAGCTGAAGCGATAGCCTATCGAGGGGGAGAAGAAGACTCCGCCCCCGTCGCAGCAGTCATAGCCCAGACGCAGGTCGCCGAAGGGGGTGAAGCGGCCGAACTCTTGGTCGGTGCGCAGCTGCACGAACAGCGGCACGTTGCAATGGTCTGAGTTGAACTCGACGGCCAGACCGGCGCCGAGAAACAGGTTGGGGTTGAACTGATAGCCGTGCGACGTCGACACGCCCGAATAGAACAGCGTCTTGCTGTCGTCGCTCGTGCCGTTTATCACTATGGCGTCCTCGGTGGTCAGCGCGTTGCTCCACTCTACGAATCCCCTGTAGCCGCGCTCCGGCTGCCTCGCCTGTGCCGCCGACACCGCCAGCAGACAGGCCAATATTGTGATGATCGTTTTCTTCATGATGACCGTGCGGATTATTGTTCGACAACAATGTCCTGAAAATCGGGGCCGTCGGACACTCCTATGTAGAGTGTGCGTTTCTTGCCGCCGTCCGAGGGCTTGGCCGTGATTATCAGCTCGGGGGTATATATCTTGGCCTTGACCGACAGCCATTGGCACGTGGCGAACAGCGAGTCGCCGACCATCTCGGTGCCTCCATCCGTATTGCCGTCATAGTCAACGATGTCCACGTGGTTTATGGCGGTCTTGCCCCTCACGACAATGGTGCCGCCATCCTTGCCGAACACCAGCCTGTCGGGATAGCCCATGTCGTCGTCGCCGCACGAGGCCAGCGCCGAGGCGACAAGCATTGCAATAAATAGTTTCACTGTGTTTCTTTTCATATAAGCTATGTAATGAATTGTCTTGCAAAGGTAGGTTTTTTTTACAGACCGACAAGAAACGACCGGCATAAAACTAATGTCCGCGCCCCGGTGTTTTAATTTTACACTCACCAAACATCAAAATTATGTCGTATAAAGTCGAACAAATCGAGGGCATCGGCCCCGCATACGCCGCCAAGCTCGAAGCGGCACTGATCCTCACCACCGAAGAGCTGCTTGACCGCTGCGCCACCCCGGCCGGACGCAAGCGCACCGCCGAAGAGACCGGCATCTCGGAGAAACTGCTGCTGAAATGGGCCAACCATGCCGACCTGATGCGCATACACGGCATCGGCGGACAGTTTGCCGAACTGCTCGAGGCGGCCGGCGTCGACACCGTCAAGGAGCTGCGCCACCGCGTGCCCGAAAATCTCCATGACAAGCTGGTCGAGATAAACGAGGTCAAGAATCTCTGCAACCGTGTCCCGTCCGTGTCCGAGATAATCCGCATGGTGATACATGCCAACGAAATGGAGCCGATGATTGTCTACTGATCCCAACCCCACGCCACCCCTGACGCGGCACAAGCAACACACGCCGCATCGGCCCTCGGGCCGGTGCGGCGTGCCGTTGTCTATCGTGTAGGAGCGGCTATTATCTCAGCACCACCTTGGCGACGTGCGAGGTGCCGTCGGCGGCGATGACCTGAAGCAGGTACACTCCGGGGCGGCCCGACGGACGGGGGAGTATCGAGCTCATGCGGCTCGAGGCGACCATGCGGCCGTCGAGGGCATAGAGCGCGGCCCCGG
Source organism: Bacteroidales bacterium M8 (assembly GCA_001689495.1). Taxonomy (GTDB): domain Bacteria; phylum Bacteroidota; class Bacteroidia; order Bacteroidales; family Muribaculaceae; genus Duncaniella. Next base: position 23,162 of record LUJS01000040.1, read on the forward strand.
CCACCTTGGCGGGGGTGCCGATGACGATGGCGCCGTCGGTGACGTAATATCCGAGCCCGGCGTCGGCCCCGGGCAGGGCAACGGAGCCGATGCCGCTCTGACCGTCGTCGTGAATCTTGACGAAGAAGTCATAGACGCGGATGCCGCCGTTGTTGGATGTGGGGTTGACAAACTTGACGGTGACGGGGCGGTCTGTCTCGGTGATGCCCGCGGCGGCCATGAGGTCCCAGCCGGCGAGGGTGGCTTTCTTGAGCTTGTCCGAGGTCCAGCTACGCTCGGCCTCGCCCTCATATTGCCAGCGCACCTCGAGATAGCGTCCGCCGGTGAAGTGTACGTTGGCCTTGAGCTCGAGCAGCGAGGGGAGGCGCCACACCAGCGCGCCGCCGCGCTCGACGTTGACGGCACCCTTGGTGCATCCGCCGGGCACGCTGCCCGACTCGGTGTATTCGGGATTCCACACGGTGGGATAAGTCTCTGACGACTCTATGTCGACGACACCCTGCAGATCGGCGGGGAGGGCATCAAACGGATCCTGTATGTCGTACCAGCCGCCGGTGAGTATGCGGTATGCGGTCTCGAGGGCTATCGTTCCGCTCAGGCTCACGGGTTTCATGCCACCGGTGGCGGTGACCGTGTAGCGGCCTTCGGCCTCGGGGGTGCCTGTGATGGTGAGCGTCTTGCCCTCGATGGTGTATTCCAGTCCCTCGGGGAGCCCCTCGACCTCGATGCCGGTGGCGCCGCCAGCCTTGAACGTAATCGGCTGGACGGGAGTGTCGTAGAACAGCGTCTGCGAGGCATTGCCCGTGGTGCAGACCAGAGTGGCCGGAGCCACGTCAGAGACGGTGATTGTCAGCGAGATGCGGGCCTCGGTCTCGCCACCGACAGTGGTGACGGTGGCATTGACATTGCCGGTAGGCACGCCGCTTATGGTCAGGGTCTTGGCCTCGGTGTCGCGGGTCAGTGTCAGCGAGCCCGCGCCCTCGACGGCGACATCGGTGGCGGCGCCGCCCCAGCGCATCACCACGGGCTCTATCTCGGTGCCGACATAGACGGTCTGCTCGACCTCGCCCGACACCAGATAGAGGCGTCCGGCCGAGGGCACGCCGCTCTCGAACGCGCCGAGGTCGGGCGCCGCGCCGTTGTGCTCGATGGTGACGGGCGCGGCCTGCGTCAGCTCGAGGCCATATTGCGCGGCCTCGGCCTGAGTCATGAATCGCACGGGCTCGAATCCCTCGGTAATCTCGCCCTTGTCCACGAAGATGCTGCCGCTGACGAGACGGCAGAAGTCATTCTCGGGCAGCGAGCCGTCGGGGTTGCGGGGAGCCTTGGCGTCGGCCTGACTCAGCGACTTGAACTGGGCCGAGTGGTCGGCGGCGAATACCTTCGCGCCACCCACCTTGTTGCCGTCCTTGACGGCATCGCAGCCGTCGATGAGCGTCCACGAGTTGAAGTCGGTGTCGGGGTCGACATAGCCCTCCTTGCCCACCGAGAGGAACTCGTGGTTGAGCTTGCGGGGCTTGAAGCCCACGCAGTTGCGTATGCGCATGCCGCCGAACTTGAACATGGTGGGGAAACGATAGTTGTACTCGTTGTCCCACGCCACGTTATTGAACAGGTACATGCCCTCGTATGCGTTGTTCTGGTCGAAACCCTTGACCGTGTTCGAGAACGACACGCAGTTGGTCACCACATGCGCGCCCGTAGACTGGTCGAAGGCCGAGCCGCCCGCCGAGCCGCCGCCGCCCAGCTTGAAGCCGTTGCCGTTGCCGGGGGTCTTGTTGCCGTTGGCGTCAAGCGCGGCGTTCCACGCCCAGCAGTGGTCGATGACCACGGGATGATAGACCATGTAGAGGTCCCAGTTGTCGTCCGAATTGTTCCACGCGCGGCATCCGTAGAACTCGGTGCCCGGGCCGGGGAACAGCTTGCAGGCAAATCCGTCGGCATCGCCGCCGTCGTCGGTGCCCGTGAAGCTCACCGCGTCATAGTTGTTGTATGCGTCGCAGTTTATCACCTTGTTGCCGCGGCAGTATGCATATCCGGGGTTGAACTCGGGCGTACCCTTGACCGGAAAGCCCTTTGTCTCCTCGATGCTCCAGTCCTTGAACATGCCTATCTGCAGGCCGGTGTCGTTGTTGTCGCGAAACGTGCAGTTCTCGAATATGTTATGGCTGCCCTCGACCTTGACTCCGTTGTCCTTGGCGTTCTGGAAGGTTATACCCTTGACGTGCCAGTAGTTGGCCCAGTAAGGGAAATACATACACCTCGACATCTTGAACTCCATCACCGACTTGGGCTGCATCTTCGAGCCGTCGATTATCACCTCGTCCTGCCCGTAGGCCATGAGCCTGATGCGCGCGTCCTCGGAGGTCGCCTTCTCGGGCACCATGATGCGCGATTCGGGATAATACGTGCCGGCGTGGACATAGATGGTGCCTCCGGGCTGCACGGCCTCGACAGCCTTCGAGATGGTGGCAAACGGAGCCTCAGCGGTACCTGCCGCCGTGTCGCTGCCCTCGGTCGAGACGTGTATCGCACCCTGTGCGCCCGCTCCGAGCCATGCCGCACCGAGCATGACCGCTAAAAACAACCTGTTTTTCATGGAATTATAAATATAGACCGACAAAAATACATCGAATTTGCCACCCCCGCAATTTTTCTTTGTTAAGAAATTATGAAATATTTGTGAATTTATTGTCTGTTTGACGTTATTTCGTTACCTTTGTGAGATTTATCGCCCACCACCAAGGCCGCAGATGCCATATACGGCCCAAGGCCCGGAGGGCCGATATTATCAGAAACCCCGCACGCAGTGTGGGACTTGGACACGACTTAGACCCACCGAGCCTCGGAGAGGCGACATCATGATTCATCACAATGAGCAAAGTAACATCTCTTTACCACATCGTCTTCTGCACGAAATATCGCAAGATGACCTTGCCACAGGAGCATCTCAAGGATGTTTACACCTTCATCTGGAGTCTTGTCAAGGGACAGAACTCACGGCTGTTGCGAATCGGAGGAATCTCCAATCACATACACATGCTCGTAGACCTGAACCCTTCCGTCGCCTTGTCCAACTTCATGCGCGAGATCAAATCCAGATCAAGCGGATGGCTTAGGTCTGACGATCGGTTTCCGTTGTTCGAAGCATGGGCAAGAGAATATTATGCATCCTCGGTGGGAACAGATGCGAAAGATGCCATAATAAGCTACATCAACTCACAGCAACATCACCATCGTGTTGCCGAGTTCGGCGAAGAACTGGGCCGACTTTATATGGCCGACGGCCTGACCTACGACCCAAGAGACATGAACGAATGATTGTCGAAGACCATAACATCAACCCCACATTGCATGTGGGGCTATGGATGAAGTCGGCCCTCCGGGCCTAAATATCCGCCAAACATCATCAATCAAAACAACTGGATGAAGCCGGCCCTCCGGGCCTAAATTTCCGCCAAACATCATCAATCAAAACAACAATATCAGTCATATCCGTCCAACATCATCAATCAATGTTATGCTGACACTCATCACCGGGGGGCAGAGGTCGGGCAAGAGCGAGATGGCCGAGAGGCTGGCGCTCGACCTGAGCGACTGTCCCGTATATCTGGCTACGGCCACCGTGGCGCCGGGCGACTCAGAGATGGAGCGCCGCGTTGCCGCACACAAGGCCCGGCGCGGCCCGCAATGGACGTCGGTCGAGGAGCCCCTGAGCCCGTCGGCACACGCGGGGCTACTTGCCGGACGCACCGTTCTGGTGGACTGTCTGACACTCTGGGTCACGAACCTGTTCTTTGACAGCGGCGACGATGATGCGGCGGCATTCGACGCATTTGCCCGCGAGCTCGATGCCCTGCTCGACGCCGGGTGCGACAACCTCATCCTCGTGACCAACGAGATAGGACTGGGCGGCATCAGTCCCAACGCCATGCAGCGCCGATTCACCGACCTGCAGGGTCGTGTCAACAGGCTGGCCGCCGAGAAGGCCGACAACGTATATTTAATGATTTCAGGAATACCATTAAAAATCAAATGAAACACTTTGACATAAAGCATCCCGACCGCGCCATCGAGCCGGCCCTGAGAGACAAGATAGACAATCTGACCAAACCCAAAGGCTCGCTGGGGCGGCTCGAATCGCTGGCCCTGCAGATAGGCCTGATACAGCAGACGCTGAGTCCGAGACTCGACAACCCCTGCAACATACTCTTTGCCGCCGACCACGGCATTGTCGACGAGGGTGTAACCGTGTCGCCAAAAGAGGTGACCCGCCAGCAGGTGGAGCACTTCGTGCGCGGGGGCGCGGGCATCAACTTCCTGTGCAACCAGCACGGATTCCGCCTCGTGGTGGTCGACGCCGGCGTAGACCACGAGTTTGACCCCGGCATCGGGGTGGTAGACATGAAGGTGCGCCGCTCGTCGCGCAACTTCCTGCACGAGGCCGCCATGACCCCCGAGGAGGCCGACCTGTGTCTGGAGCGTGGCGCCGAAATGGTGGCGCGCGTACATGCCGAGGGGTGCAACGTGGTCAGCTTCGGCGAGATGGGCAGCGGCAACACCTCGTCGTCGTCGATGTGGATGCACCTGCTCACGGGCATACCCCTCGACAAGTGCATCGGCGCGGGTGCCGGACTGGACAGCGAGGGCGTGCGCCACAAGCTGGACGTGCTGACGCGCGCCCTCGCGGCATATACCGGCGACGGGTCGCTGTGGAGCCGCCTCTGCTGGTTTGGCGGTCTGGAGATGATGATGGCCGTGGGCGGAATGCTGCGCGCCGCCGAGCTGGGCATGGTGATACTGGTCGACGGATTCATAATGACCTCGTGCATGGCCACCGCCATGGCCCTCGACCCCGCCGTGGCCGACTATGCCGTCTTCGGGCACTGCGGCGACGAGTCGGGCCACCGCCTGATGCTCGACGCCCTCGGCGCCAAGCCACTGCTGCACCTCGACCTGCGTCTGGGCGAGGGCTCGGGTGCCGTCTGCGCCTATCCCATACTGCAGTCGGCGGTGAGGATGATAAACGAGATGGATTCGTTCAAGAAGGTCTCGGTGACCAAATATTTCTGATGACAGACAGACTCTTCGCCGCCATAATCTTCTTCACCCGCCTGCCGCTGTGGCGGGTGGTCAGCCCGCCACACGAGAGCTATCGCCGCGTGGTCGACCTGTGGCCTCTGGCCGGATGGATCACGGGAGGCGTCACGGCGCTGACCCTATACGTGGCCTCGACGGTCTTCGAGCCCGCGGCGGCAGTGGCTACGGCCCTCGCCGTGCGCGCCCTGCTGACGGGCGGACTGCACGAGGACGGTCTGGCCGACTGGTGGGACGCGATGGGCGGCGGCCATGACCGAGAGAGGATTCTGGCGATAATGAAGGACTCGCACATCGGCACGTATGGCGTGATGTCGCTTGTATTCTACTATCTGCTGTCGGTGACAATGCTGGCGGGCTTCGGGCCCGCCACGGCGTGTGCGGTGGTGCTTGCCGCCGACACGTGGAGCAAGTGCTGCGCCTCGCAGATAATAAACCGCCTGCCATACGCCCGCACCGAGCAGACCGCCAAGAACCGCACCGTCTATGACCGCATGCCCGCCGGGGCGCGCGTGCTCAACCTCGGTCTGGGTCTCGTGCCGTGCCTGCTGCTGCCCCCGGCGCTGCTCCCGGCACTTGCCGCGCCCATCGTGGTGACATGGATCGCCATCCGCACCATGCGCCGCGCCATAGGCGGATATACCGGCGACTGCTGCGGCGCCACGACGCTGATGTGCGAGCTCGGATTCTATGCCGCGGCACTTATATGTCAAAAAATCATATAAAAAAACTCGCGATTCAAACTATTTTTCTTATTTTCGCTTGTTGATACTATATATAGCATAAACTTATGGAACATATCAAAGTCAAAATAATCAACGAGTCAGGCAACGAACTCCCCACATACGAGACCCACTCGGCTGCAGGCATGGACGTGCGCGCCCGCCTCGACGCCCCCGTCACCCTCAAGCCCCTCGAGCGCATGCTCATACCCACCGGACTGCGCATGCAGCTGCCTCAGGGCTATGAGTGTCAGGTGCGCCCCCGCTCGGGTCTGGCCCTGAAGCACGGCATATCGCTGGTCAACACCCCCGGCACCGTCGACGCCGACTATCGCGGCGAGATAGGCATCATCGTCATCAACCTCTCGTCCGAGCCATACACCATATCGCCCGGCGAGCGCATAGCCCAGTTCGTCATCAAGCAATACGTCAAGGTCGAGTGGGAGCCGGTGAGCCGCATCGACGAGACCGAGCGCGGCGACGGCGCATTCGGCCACACCGGCACCGAATAGCCCCACGCACCACACACCAACACCGGCGGGGAGAGGCCCCGCCGGCAAGACACACCTCACAACTCTCAACTGTTTTGAAGAAGCTACCCATACTCCTGTGCCTGTTGCTCGCCACCGCGGGCATGGCCCTTGCCGGACGCGGCGGCACCGCCACGCGCGAGGATGTCGCCAAAGCGGACTACATCTATCTCGAAGCCCTGCGCGCCAAGTCGCAGGGACGCCTCGACGCCGCCTACGACCTGCTCGAGCGGGCATACTCCCTCAATCCCGCAGACAACCAGACGGCCCTCGAGCTGGCCCCGTTCCTGCTGAACCTTCAGGACTCGGCCGCACGCGAGCGCGCCATCGGCATGATGGGCGACTATTATGCCGACAACCCGTCAGACTATCAGGCCGGAGCCCGCTACGGACTGCTGCTGGACCGTCTTGACCGCAAGGACGAGGCCCTCGACGTGTGGGAGACCCTGCACATATTCCATCCCGAGCGCACCGAGATAAGCAGCGTCCTCGCCGAGGGGCTGGCACAAACCGGCGCCCCCGAGGACGCACACCGCGCCATAGGCATATACGACTCGATCGAACTGGCCGAAGGCCCCTCGATGCAGCTCTCGACCAACAAGATACAGATATACTACCTGCGCAACGACACCGCCGCCATTCTGGCCGAGGCCGACCGCCTGCGTCAGGCAAGGCCGACCAGCTCGGACTTCAACGTCTTTTCGGGCGACATATACAACATGTTCGGCAAGCCCGACAGGGCGCTCGGATTCTATGACCGCGCCATCGAGCTGGACCCATCGAGCGGATATGCCTATTTCTCTAAGGCCAACTTCTACAAATCGCAGGGCGACTCGGTGGGGTATGACCGCGAGGTGTTCATGGCCCTCAAGCAGGACAACCTCAACGTAGACACCAAGCTCAACATACTCCGCTCGTATATTCAGGAGATGTATGCCGACACCCTGCAGCGGCCGCGCATCCGACAGCTGTTCGACACCCTCGTGGTGCAGCACCCCCTCGAGCAGCCCATCAGGGGCATGTATGCGGCCTATCTGACCGACGCGCGCGACTATGCCGCCGCCGCCGAGCAGGAGGAACAGGCCCTCGGCCTGAATCCCGCCGACCCAGACGGGTGGGACCTGCTGTCGAGCCTGTACATACAGACCGACGACTATGACCGCGCCGAAGACGCCATCATGCGCGCCATGCACTATTATCCCGACGTGCCCTCGCAGCACTTCAAGCTCGGCTCGCTCTATGGCATGAAGAAGGAGTATGAGCGCTCGCTGGCGCAATACGAGAAGGCCCTCAAGCTGACCGACTCGACGGATGTCAACGCCATATCGGCCATCTATACCTCAATAGCCGACAACCTCTATCAGCTCGGGCGCACGGACAGCGCGTTCGCCCTCTATGACAAGGCGCTGGTCTACGACCCCGACAACCTGCTGGCAATGAACAACTGCGCGTATTTCATGGCTTGCAACGACATCGACCTCGACCGCGCGCTGACGCTGATAGAGAAGGTCGTGGCCGCCGACCCCGAGAACCCCACCGACCTCGACACATATGCATGGGTGCTGTTCAAGCGCAAGGAATACGTCAAGGCCCGCGAGGCCATAGACAAGGCGCTCGAGCATGACAAAGCGCCCGGGGCCGAGGTGCTCGAGCACGCCGGCGACATATACTTCATGGACCGCGAGCCGGCCAAGGCCCTCGAGTTCTGGAAACGGGCCCTCGAGCACGACCCCGACAACGAGATACTCAAAACCAAAATCAAGAACAAGAACATATATCACTGATGACCATCAGACGTCCATTCATCGCACTGCCTCTCTTCCTCACAGTCATTATCGCCGCGGCCCTGAGTCTGGGCTCGTGCTCGTCGTCGCGCCAGACCGGCAAGACCCTCCCGCCGACAGACAGGGAGACCCCAGACGACGCGAGGCAGAAGGCCCGGCAGCTGGCCGACGCTGCGGCCGCCGAGAAGTGGCAGACACTCACCATGCCCGTCAGCGTCAAGGTCAAGGACTCGTCGCTGCCCAAGGTCAGTGGCACCATGACCATGGTGCGCGACAAGCGCATACGCATCTCGATGCGTTTTCTGGGCATGGAGGTCGGCGCGCTCGACGTGACCGGCGACTCGGTGTTCGGCTATGTCAAGCTGAACCGCATCTATGTGGCCGAGAGCATCCCCGACCTGCTGGGCGGATTTCCGGCCGGCGTGGGCAACGTACAGTCGATGCTGCTGGGACGCCTCTTCACGCTCGGCAGCGACAACCCCGACATCAAGTCGGCACGGATAGCCGCGGGGACCGACGGGGGCTATACCATCACGCCGTCAAAGGCCGGGGGCAAGCTCGACTACAACTTCGAGGTATCGCTGCCCGGGAACATCGTCAAGGCCCTCACGCTGAGCTACAAGACGCATCAGGCCGTGGTGACATACTCTGACTTCTCGTCGACCGCCACCGGCACCGACCGCCCCGCCGACATCGACATCAACGCCATGGTCAAGGGGCGCGGACTGGGGGCCGAGATTACCCTCAACTACAACCGCCTCGTCATCGACGACTCGGCCGACCTCAAGCCGTTTGTCATCCCGCAGGGCTATCGCCGCGTGGCCGCGTCGTCGCTGCTCAAATCTCTCTCGGGCCTATGACCGTCAGCCGAACCGTCCGCATACTCGCGACGGGCACACTGATTGCCCTCTGCCTCGCGGCCGACGTGTCGGGGGCACCGCGCCGTGCCCGCAAGAGCCGCAAGCAGCCGCAGTCGGTCGAGAACGTGCGCCGCGAGCAGAACCGCGCGCAGAAGGTCATCACCGAGACCTCGAAAAAGCTGGACCGCACCACCGAGGAGCTGAACCGCCGCATGGGCCAGCTCAACTCGCTCAACGCCGACATCGAGACACAGACGGCCACCGTGAACCGCCTGCGCTCTAACGTCGACTCGATAGGCGGACAGATACGCCTCACCACAGACTCTATAGCCCTGCTCGAGCGCGACCTCGAGGGGCTGCGTCGGTCATACGCCCGCGCCATGGCCCGCCTGCAGCCGACGGCGGGGAGCCTCGACGCGGTCAACTTCCTGTTCTCGGCCTCGTCATTCTCTGAGGCTTGGAGCCGCCTGCGCTACCTGCGGCGGTTTGCCTCGTGGCGCGAGAGCAAGGCCGAAGAGATAAACCGCGCCGTAGACCGCATAGCCTCGCGTCGGCAGCACCTCACGTCGCTGCGCCACACGCAGGACGTGGAGCGCCGTCGCGCCGAAGACCAGCAGAGGGTGCTCGAGGTGAAGCAAAACGAGTCCAAGCAGCTGGTAGCGTCGCTGCGCAAGGAGGACTCGCGCCTGCGCGCCCAGCTCAAGGAACACCAGCGCAAGGCTGCGGCTCTGGACCGCGAGCTGGACCGACTGATAGCTGAGGAGCAGCGCCGCATGGCCCGCGAGGAGGCCGAGCGCAAGAAAAAAGAACAGCAGGCCGCGGCCAACCGTGCCAAGGCCGGCAAGAAGGGGGGCAAGAGCGCCGGCAGCTCAAAGTCGGGGACCTCGGCTCCGGCCGAGTCGCCGTCTGCAGCCGAGGTGGCGTCGGCCAACGCCGCCACGCGCAAGGCCGCTCCTACATCGCCGTCGAGCCTGACCGGATCGTTTGTCAAGAACAAGGGTCGCATGCTCTTTCCTGTTGGAGGCTCGTACAAGATAGTGCGCCGTTTCGGCCGTCAGCCCCACCCCACCCTCAAGCACGTGTGGGTGGACAACTCGGGCATAGACATCGAGACCGCCACGGGCAGCTCGGCACGGGCCGTGTTCGCAGGCACGGTCTCGGCCATCTTCAGGCAGGACGGCTACAGCAGCATAGTGATGCTGCGCCACGGCAGCTATGTCACCGTCTATGCCGGACTGGCATCCGTGTCGGTGACCAAGGGACAGTCGGTCAAGGCCGGCCAGACCATCGGCACCATAGCCCGCGCACCGTCGCGCGATGTGGCCGAGCTGCACTTCGAGGTGCGCAACGAACGCACCAAACTCAATCCAACCGTCTGGGTGAAATAAGAAGGCGGATACACAATTATTATTACAAGACTAAACAATGAAGACTTTTGAAGAATTAGGTGTCAGCGAACCTCTGCGACGTGCAGTCGTGGAGCTCGGCTTCGAACACCCAATGCCCATACAGGAACGTGTCATTCCGCGTCTGCTCGGCGATGCCGACGACATCGTGGCACTGGCCCAGACCGGCACCGGCAAGACCGCCGCTTTCGGCCTGCCCGTACTGCAGCGCATAGACGCCGGGGCGCGTGTCACACAGGCCCTGATACTTTCACCCACCCGCGAACTCTGCCTTCAGATAGCCGGCGATCTGGCCGACTTCTCGAAATACATACCCGGCGTCAAGGTGATTCCCGTCTATGGCGGGTCGAGCATCGAGAGCCAGATACGCGCCCTACGCGCGGGGGCACAGGTCATCGTGGCCACCCCCGGACGCCTCATCGACCTGATAAAGCGCGGCGTGGTGCATCTCAACAACGTGACCACCGTGGTGCTCGACGAGGCCGACGAGATGCTCAACATGGGCTTCCTCGACTCGATCGAGGAGATTCTGGCCCACGTGCCCGAACAGCGCAAGATGCTGCTCTTCTCGGCCACCATGCCCAAGGACATACTGCGCATAGCCAAGCGATACATGCGCGACTATGAGGAGATTGTCGTAGGCTCGCGCAACGAGGGGGCCGAGAACGTGCGCCACATATATTATATGGTCAAGGCTCAGGACAAGTATCCGGCCCTGAAGCGCGTGGTCGACAACTCGCCCGGCATATACGCCATCGTGTTCTGCCGCACACGCCGCGACACGCAGGAGATTGCCGACAACCTGATACGCGACGGATATAACGCCGAGGCCCTGCACGGCGACCTGTCTCAGCAGCAGAGAGACATAGTGATGAAGAAGTTTCGCGACGGCGTCGTGTCCATGCTCGTAGCCACCGACGTGGCCGCCCGCGGACTCGACGTGAGCGACCTGACGCACGTCATCAATTACGGCCTGCCCGAAGACGTGGCCGTCTATACCCACCGCTCGGGCCGAACGGGGCGCGCCGGCAAGTCGGGCGTGTCGGTGGCCATAATCCACTCGCGCGAGCAGGGTCGCCTGCGCGAGATAGAGCGCATCATCGGCAAGACGTTCGAGCACCTCAGGGTGCCCACCCCCGAGCACATCATCGAGAAACAGCTCTATAACCTCGCCGACCGTCTGGAGCGCGTCAAGGTGAACGAGGAGGAGATAGCCCGCTATCTGCCCGGCATCTCGCGCAAGCTGGAATGGCTGTCTGAGGAGGACCTGCTCAAGCGCGTCATCTCGCTCGAGTTCAACCGCCTGCTCGACTACTACAAGGGGGTGCCCGACATAGACTTCATCGACGTCAAGCCCCGCGGCGAGAAGAAGGAACGCCGCGCCAAGAACGGCATGGACACCTCGCGCCCGGCCAACGACGCCGACAAGGACCGCCGCACCGCCGCCCGCGGCATGGAGCGCATATATATTAATGTGGGCAAGCGCGACGGATTCTTTGCCGGAAACCTCATCGACATGCTCAACAAGCTCGTACAGGGCAAGCGCGTAGACGTGGGCCGCATAGACCTGCTGCCGGCCTACTCGCTGTTCGACGTGCGCAAGTCTGACGCCCGCAAGGTGGTCGGAGCGCTGACCGGCGCCGACTTCTATGGCAAGCGCATACACTCCGAGATAGCCGTGGCCGACCGCGACTACTCGAAGATAGCGGACAAAAAGAAAAAGAAAGACAAAAAAGATAAGAAATGAAACTCCACACTCTCGCCTTGACGGCTCTGGGACTCCTGCTGGGAGTCGGCGGAGCCACGGCGCAGGGTCGACAGGCAGGCGACTTCTTTGCCTCGGCCCCCGCGTCGGTCTTCCCGTTGCTCGACCACAACGCACGCCTCGACATGCTGGACTATTTCAGCAACAACATGTCGACCCCCACCGCCAACAACCTCGACGGGTGGTCGGCCATCACCGCCATGAGCCCGACAGACCTGACGGTGCGCCTCACCGACTCGTCGTCGGCTCAGATAGCCCTGCTCACGGCCGGCAACGACACCGTCGTGGCCCTCATATCGACCGTCGCCACCCCCGGCCTCGACTCGAGCATCAGCTTCTATGACACGTCGTGGAGGCCCTTGCAGGCCGGCCGCTATTTCAGCAAGCCGGGCTGGAAGGACTGGATAGCCCCCGGCGGCGACCTCGAGACGGTCACTGCCATGACCCCGTTCATGCTGTCGTCATACTTCTATGACCCCGCCACCCGCACCCTCACCCTGACCAACAATCTCGGCAAGTTCATGGACCCCGACCTCTACGAGACCATATCCCCCTCCCTCCTCCCCACCCTCACCTACACATGGTCAGGCAAAAAATTCTCAAGGAAATAGTATTCTAGTTGGACTAGTTGTTCTAGTTGAACTAGTTGAACTAGAATAACTAGAACAACTAGTCCAACTAGTCCAACTAGATCATCTATCCCAACCATACCATCAACACACATCACCAACCTCAAATCCTCAACCATCATGACTAACTCTCCCGGGCCTTTTTTGCGCAAGAAAGGCAATTATCGCGATCTATATGCCTATCAGAAAGCCGAAGCCATCTACGATATGACATATTTCTTCATCAACAAGTTCCTCAACAAGTCAGACAGAACCGTTGACCAGATGCTTCAGGCCGCCCGATCGGGCAAACAGAACATCGCCGAGGGGTCAGCGGCATCCATGACATCGTCAGAGACAGAGATAAAGCTCACCAATGTGGCAAAAGCCAGCCTTCAGGAACTGCTCATAGACTACGAGGACTATCTCCGCACCCGCGGACTCTGCATCTGGCCCGAGGATGATGCACGGCGCGTCCATACCGCCGAAGTCTGTCGTCGCAACAACGAATCGGCCTTCTACATGAACCGCATCGACGAGCGTTCTGACGAGGCCATCGCCAATATCGTGATAACACTGATACACCAGACAGACCGTATGCTGGCACGGCTTCTGGACAACATGCAGCGGGATTTTCTGGCCAACGGAGGCATCAGGGAACAAATGACCCGAGCCCGCCTCGGATACAGGGGCGACAAAAACAGACAACAGTGACAGACTATCCCAACTTATCATTTTTTTTCGTAACTTTGCAGCCTAAACCCCAAGCCGATGGACGACAACACCTCCAAATGGACCGAGATTGAGCACTTGCCCGAGTGGGACGAGGAGTTCTATCACGTCTATACCGCCAAAAAGCATGGCAAGTGGCTCATGCTCAAAACACTCCGCCCCGAGCTGAAAGGCATCCCCGAATACGAGGAGATGATCAACAAGGAGTTTGAGGTGCGCTACAATCTGGCCCATCCGCACATCATTATGATCAACGATCTCGAGGAGGTGCCGGGGCTGGGCCTGTGCATCATCACCGACGATGTCTATGGCGACTCGCTGGCCAAGCTGATACGCGAGGGCAAGGTAACGGCCGACCACATATACAAGCTGCACCACCAGCTGCTCGATGCGCTCGACTACATTCAGGTCAACCATCTGGCCCACCACCCCATCAACTCGCAGCGCGTCATATTCACCGAAAACATCGGCAACCTCAAGCTCATCGACGTTGGCTTCGACCAGAAGACCGCCCTGAGCCACGACGACACGGCCGACGACATATACAACTATGGCGTGCTGCTGCAGGAGGCCCTCGACGCCGTGCCCGATCCCGACCCGAGACTGCGCAAGGTCGCCGCCCGCTGCACGAGCCCCGACCCCTCTAAGCGCTATCGCTCGCTGAGCGCGCTGCGCCTCGACCTCGAGCCCCGTCGCACCAACATGATATACATCGCCATCATAGCCTTCCTGCTGGTAATGATAGCCATCCTGCTGTGGCTCAACTCGTCGCTGCGTCCCGAGACACGCATCGCCGACGAGCAGGCAGCCCGGTTCGAAACCCAAGTCATCATCACAAACCCAAATCACTCGCAATTATAAACAGTGTCTGTCAAAGTCAAACCCGTCAAACCCGTCAAGAGTGAACTGACCGAATATGTCAAGTTCGGCATAGACCTATACCGCGGCAATCCCTGCTACGTGCCGCCGCTCATTTTTGACGATGTCAATACCCTGCTCCCCTCAAAGAATCCGGCCTTCGACATCTGCGAGGCCCAGTCGTTCATGGCATGGCGCGACGGCAAGCCGGTGGGCCGAATCACGGCCATCGTCAACCGCCTCGTCAACGAGAAGAGCGGCAAGAAACAGGCCCGTTTCGGATTCGTTGACTTCGTAGACGACAAGGAGGTCGTCGACGCGCTGTTCAAGGCCGCCGAAGACTGGGCGCGCTCAAAGGGCATGACCGAGATAATCGGCCCGATGGGATTCTCGGACATGGACCACGAGGGCATGCTCATCGAGGGCTTTGACGAGATGGGCACGATGGCCACGATATACAACTATCCCTACTATCCGGCGCACATGGAGCGCATGGGATATGCCAAGGACACCGACTGGGTCGAGTTCCGCATCACCGTGCCCGACAAGGTGCCCGACAAGATGAGCCGCATAGCCGAGATAGTGCTCAAGAAATATAATCTCCGCATAGTCAAGTACACATCTCCGGCCAAGATCAAGGCCGAGTATGGCGAGGCCCTCTTCCAGCTGATCAACGAGGCATACGACAACCTCTACGGCTACTCGACGCTCACCGAGAGACAGATAGACTATTACATCGACATGTATCTCAGCCTGATACGTCTCGACTACGTGAGCCTTGTGGTCGACGCCGACGACAAGCTGATAGGCGTGGGCATAACACTGCCCTCGATGTCTGCCGCACTGCGCAAGAGCGGCGGCAAGCTGTTCCCCCTCGGGTGGTGGCACCTGTGGCGCGCACTGCGCGGCAAGAACGACGTGGTAGACCTGATGCTCATTGCCGTCAAGCCCGAATATCAGTCCAAGGGTGTCAACTCGCTCTTCTTCTACGACCTGCTCAACCTCTACATACGCGACGGCGTCAAGTATGCCGAGACCAACCTCGAGCTCGAGGAGAACCTCAACGTGCAGTCGCAGTGGGACTACTTCGAGAAACGTCTCCACCGCCGCCGCCGCGCCTTCCGCAAAAAACTCTGACCCCTCCACATGACAGACCGCCCGCTCGACATACTCCTGCTGCGCGACGCAAGCAACTGCCACAGGGCTCTGGCCTCGGGCCTGATGGCTCTGGGACACAATGTCTCCGTGGCCTCGCAGGGCTCGGGCTGGATGAATACCGAGCGCGACATCGACCTGTCGCGCCGTCTGCCGGGCAAGCTCGGCGGCCTGTGGCTGTGGACACGCCTGCAGGCGGGCCTCAAGAAAAGATTTACCGGCCACGACATCGTCAGTATTGCCGGACAGGGATTTCTGGACCTGCGTCCGCACAGGATCAGAGCCATTTTCGACTATCTCGTGCCACGCAACCGCGGCATATTCCTGACCGCGCTTGGCACCGACTCGGTCTATGTCGACGAGTGCCTCGACCCGAACACCCGACTCGAATACAACGAATATCGCATCTTCGGCAAGCCGGCGCCATACGCCCTCGAGCACCCCGAACGTCTGGAGGCATGGCAGGGGCCGGAGCTGAAAGGATTCTGCGAGCACTTCTACCGTCACCTCGACGGAGCCGTGTCCGTACTGTGGGAGTATGACGTGGCACTGCGCCGCGCCCTCCCTCCGGACAAGATCGCCTACGGAGGCATCCCCATCGAGACATCCGCAATAACGCCTGTCGAACTGCCCGAACGCATCGACAAGGTGCGCCTGTTCCTCGGACGTCACCGCGGACGTCTGGTCGAGAAAGGCACCGACATATTCGAGGCCGCCGCCCGCGAGGTGGTTTCGCGCCATCCCGACAAGGCCGAGCTGGTGATTGTCGAAAACCGTCCCTACAAGGAATATCTCGAGATACTGCGCAGCGCGCATGTCGTGCTCGACCAGCTCTACAGCTATACCCCCGCCACAAACGCCCTGCTGGCGATGGCGATGGGGCTCAACACCGTGAGCGGAGGCGACGAGAAGTATTACAGTTTTATCGGCGAGGACAGGATGCGCCCCGTGATACATGTCGATCCCGATTATGAGTCGGTGGTGCGTCAGCTTGAAAAAACCATACTCGAACCCGAGAAGATAAGGCCGCGCGGACTCGAAGGCCGCGAGTTCGTGATAAAGCACAACGACTGCGTGACCGTGGCGCGCAGATTCCTGAACCTCTGGCAGCAACGCCTTGCCGTAAAAGAAGGACACGGACAGGCATGACCCTCGATGTGCTCATAGCTACATTCATGCCCGAAGGCATCAGGCGCGTCGAGCGCATGGACCTGCCTCGGATGGACGGCGTGCGGTACATAGTGTCGTGGCAGATGCATGACGACGCGCCTGTGCCTGAATATTTCAGCGACAGGGACGACATCGAGATACACCGCACCTCGCTCAAGGGGCTCGGCAACAACCGCAACAATGCCATAGAGCATTCGTCGGCAGACATAATGCTGATAGCCGACGACGACCTGAAATATACTCCCGGACAACTGACCGCGGTGATAAGGAGCTTCGAGACTCGTCCCGACATGGAGATTGCCTCGTTCATGTATGAGGGTTGTGACGGCAAGACATATCCCGGACGCGAATGTGACCTGTCGGAATATCCCAAGGGATTCTATGTGTCGGCCATCGAGCTGGCCATAAGGCGTGACAGCCGGGCGGGCCGATTGAGATTCTCGCCGGACTTCGGCCTCGGCTCTGACAAGTGGACTGTCGGCGAGGACTCCATCTTTCTGCTCACCGCGAGGCGCATGGGGATAGTGCCGCGATTCATCCCCGAGGTCATCTGCCGCCACGACGGCCCCACCACGGGACTGCGGGCAATGACCGACCCCAAGGCACTCCGTGGCACGGGGGCATGCATAGCCCTCGAGTATCCCGTCTCGTCGATATTGCGCATACCCCTCAAGGCTTGGCGCGGATACAGGGCCGGCAAGATGCGGTTGCTCCCCGCGCTGTGGCATATGTATGCGGGGGGCTTCGAGGCTACATTCCTATACACCCCGGCATGGAAAAAGTAGGCCACCGTTCCTCATTCTCGCGCTCTGCCGTCAAGGCCATGGGGCTGTTCGGCTCGCTGCAGGTGCTCACCATACTGTGCAGTGTGGTGAGGGTCAAGTTCGTGGCTCTGTGGATAGGCGCCACGGGGCTGGGTCTGTTCACCATATTCAATTCGGCGCTCACGCTCGTCTCGACCATCTCTCAGCTCAACCTGCGCGGCAGCTCGGTACGCGGCATCGCCTCGGCCCCGTCCGACAGGCGCAACGTCGTCTCGCATGTCGTGCGCCGCTGGGGCTGGTTGCTCGGCATTGCCGGAGCCGTGATAATGGTGGCGGTGGCCCCGGTGTTCAGCATCCGCACCTTCTCTGACTACAGCCACACACTCCCCTTTGCCCTTCTGGCCATCGCCGTACTGTTCAACTCGGCCATGATGGGCGAGCAATCCGTCATGCAGGGTCAGGGCCTGATGCGCAATCTGGCGCGGTCATCGCTGTGGACCAATATCGGGGGACTCGCCGCCTGCCTGCCGCTGGTCTATTTCTGTCGCGACGCGGGCATCATCCCCTCAATCATCGCCTATTCGGTGGCCGGATATGTTGTCTGCCACATCCTCAGGGCCGATCTGGGTGGAGTGACCTCAGACCGCGCCGACCTGTGGCGCGAGGGCAAGCCGCTGCTGAGGCTCGGGGCATTCATGACCATGGCCGCGGCCTTCAGCGAACTGCTCAACTATATCCTCATCACATACATCAACACCCGCAGCGGCACGTCCGAGGTGGGCATATTTCAGGCCGGATTCACCATCGTCAACCGCTATGTCGGCCTGATTTTCACAGCCATAGGCATAGAGTTCTATCCTCGGCTGTCGCGCGTGGCCCACTCGCCCATGCGCCAGCAGACATTCGTCAGCCACGAGATGCTGGTGCTGCTGCTGTGCATACTGCCGCTGATACTGCTGTTCATACCCTTTGCAGGCATTGCGGTGACGATACTCTACTCGTCCGAGTTCGGCGACGCGGTCCCCTACATCATCCTCGCCATGCCGGGCATGGTGGCCCGAGTGGGCGTATGGTGCTGGTCGTTCGTCATACTGGCCCGCGGCGACGGGCGCCTCTACATATTCACCGAGAGCGTCAGCGACATACTCACGCTCGGCATCGCCATTGCCGGATACAGCCTCTGGGGCATTCCGGGCCTCGGAGCCTCGTTCTCGGTGTCGACCATCCTCGCCATCGGCGTCGTGGGCCCGGTCTATCACCGCGTCTACGGACTGCGCGTAGCCCCGGCAGTGCTGAGGATGTTTGCGTTCTCGCTGGCCGTCACCATCATGGCCTCCATTACGGCCCATCTGTGGACACCGTGGGCCATCTTGCCCCTCGGCCTTGCCGCCGCATGGCCTTGCCTCAAAGCCCTTAGAAAAATGACATGACCATCACGTTCGTGCGCCATACGTCGGTCGGAGTCGGACCGGGAGTCTGCTACGGGCACAGCGACGTGCCTGTGGCCGAGACCTTTGCCGCCGAGGCCAAGGCGGTTGTCGACGCGCTCGGCGGCAGGAGATTCAATGCCGTCCATACCTCGCCCTCGACGCGATGCGTCAGGCTGGCCGAGGCGTGCGGCCATCCCGACGCCATGCGCGACCCGAGGCTGATGGAGATGGATTTCGGCCGATGGGAGATGCAGCGGTGGGACGACATCAGGGACCCGCGGCTGCAGCTGTGGTATGACGACTGGATAAACACACCCGCCACGGGGGGCGAGTCGTTTCTCGACCACCGGCGGCGCGTACACTCGTTCATGGCCGATGTCGCCGCCTCGGGCGCCCGGTCGGTGCTGGTGTTCGCCCACGGGGGCACCATCATGCATGCAAGGCTCTGGAATTGCCCCGAGAGGGTCGAGGACATCTTCAGTCTGCGCCCGCCATACGGCGGAATAGCCGAAATTGAGCTAAACTGACCATTTTTTAAACATAATATACCCCACGCTCTTTGTTTTAAGCCGAAAATATTGTAACTTTGTGCGTTAATTGCATAGCAAACCAAACGCAACCTTAGCTAATAAACAAAAATCATCTAAACATAAGAATGGCAACACTCGAAAAAATCCGTAGCAAGTCAGTGCTCTTGCTCATCATCGTTGGAGCCCCCTTGCTGGCTTTTATCATCGGTGACTTCTTTACATCCGGGCGCACTCTCTTCGGCACCGGTACGACCATCGCCACAGCGGGCGACCAGAAAGTAGACATACAGGAGTTCCAGCGCCGCGTGCAGCTGGCCCAGCAGCAGGAGCAGCAGGCCGGACGCACGTCGACAGACGGTGCAGTGCTCCAGCAGCGCGTACTCAACGACATGATTGCCGAGAAGCTCTTCGACGAAGAGATCAGCCGACTCGGCCTCACCGTGACCGACGCCGAGCTCACCGAGATGATGGTGGGCAAGAACTCGGCCTATGTCGACCGCATGATACAGCAGCAGCTCGGTCTGCCCGACGCCGCCACCGCACACGACATGGCATACAACCCCACTAAATACAACATGCCTCAGGAGCAGGCAATGCAGCTCCAGCAGTACTGGGTAGAGCTCGAGAACAACGTCGAGAAGATGTTGCTGCAGCAGAAGTTCCAGAACCTCTTCGGCGGCGTCCTCGCAGCCAACGAGCTCGATGCCCGCGCAATGTACGACGACATGGCCTCGACAGCCTCCGTCCTCTATGCCAAGAAGGACTTCAGCTCGATGCCCGACGCCGACTTCAAGGTCGAGGACTCTGACATCTCGGCCCTCTACAACAAGGACAAGGGCCAGTACAAGCTCGACGAGCCCACCCGTCTGATCAACTACATCTCCGTCAACATCGTGCCCTCGCAGGCCGACCTCCTCGCCGGCCAGCAGGCTGTCGAGAACGCCCTCGTGGCCCTCAACAACTCGACCGAGGCTCAGGGTCTCCCCGAGCTCGCCGCATTTGTCGTAGAGCCCCAGAAGCTCGCACAGGCCGACGTTGACCGTCAGGCACGCCTCAAGGCCGTCCTCGACACCCTCTCGACAGGCCGCGCCGCCCTCGTCAGCCGCACCGGCAACGACTATACCCTCGCCAAGCTGATGGGCAAGTCGCAGGCTTCGGACAAAGTCAAGCTCGACTTCATGGCCGTTCAGGGCACACGCGCCCAGATCGACTCTCTGGTAGCCCTGCTCAACGCCGGCGCCGAGTTCGACTCTATCGCCGCCTCGCCCCTCGTGGCCCAGAGCCAGAAGGCAACAGAGATCTCGCTGCTCGACCCCAACTCGGCCATGGTGACCGAGCTCATCGAGGGCCGCGCCACAGGCACATACTTCGCCCCCGACACGCTGGCACAGGGCGGACGCATAGTCCGCGTGGCCGAGCGCGCCACCCCCACCACCGTATATGATCTGGCCATGGCCACATATACCGTAGAGCCCTCCAACGTCACCGTCAACGAACTCGAGTCGGGCCTGCAGAACTACGTAAGCTCGCACAAGACCGCCAAGGAGTTTGCCGACAGCGCACAGGCATCGGGCTTCACCACGTTCCCCGCCTACATCACCGCATCGTCGCCTACCGTGGGCAACATCCCCGACAGCCACTCGGCAGTGGCATGGGCAATGGATGCCAAGAAGGGTCAGGTATCGCCCGTGTTCGGCGACATCCAGACAGGCCGCTTCGTGGCCGTGGCCCTCGACGACATCTATGACGACTATCGTCCCGCACGCGACCCGCAGGTCACCGCAGCCCTCTCGGCCAAGGCCCTCAACGACAAGAAGGCCGCCAAGCTCCTCGCCGACTATCAGGGCAAGGCCAACGACGTGGCAGGCTATGCCGCACTCATGGGCACGCAGGCAGACACCACCACCGTCAACCTCTCGCAGTACATGATTCCCGGCATCGGCATGAACGAGACAGCCATTCAGGGCCGCGTGGCAGCCGCCAAGCCCGGCCAGCTCGTAGGTCCCCTGCAGGCCAACAACTCGGTTGTCGTGCTTCAGGTGATCAACGTAGACTCGGAGGGCCGTCCCTACAACTATGACGAGAGCGCCATCCGCTTCGGCCAGCAGCGCGGTGCCGGACGCATGGCCAACATGCTCCCCGCCATCCTCCTCGGCAACAACAAGATCAAGAACAACATCAACAAGTTCTACAAGTAATAGCCACCCGCATCCCATCACGGCGGCCTGCCCCTGCGGCAGGCCGCCGTTTTGTTTTGCATGGCCTGAACGGACGGTGCGTGACAAGACCGCAATTTTAAATTTTTTAACGTAGTTTTGCCGACAAACAGGTGGTTTTATTAGTAAATTTGTAGATTAATGTTTCAACTCGGTTTATGTCTGCAGATTTCCTTCCTCATCTCACCCGCAAACTTGTCCACGGGAGCCCTGAGTCATCGTCAAAGGGTGCCGGTGGCGAGTTCTTCTTCAAGATCTCGATAGCGCCCGACAAGGGGGCCGTCCTGTCGACCGTCGACGGCAACGGCAAGCAGGTCAGCCCCGACCACCGCTTCTATCGCGGCGAACAGTCAGTGTTGCTCAAGACACTGGAGGGGATAAGACGCGAAAACCGGTTCAACATCACTTGGGGACGCGACAAGGACGACGACAGCGTCAGTCTGGCCAAATACTCGTATCTGCTCTATCAGCTGATGCGCTGCGACAACATACTCGGGCCCGACGGCACGCGCATCACGCCGTCGGACACCACGGCCCATCTGGTGCTGCACATCGAGCCGACGGCCGACGGCCTGCTCAACCCCGAGTGGAGGCTGCACATACCTCAGGAGTCATATACCATCGACGAGGATCAGGACAAGTTCACCCCCGTGGCCGACAACTTTGCCATCTGCGGCAGCATACTATGTCCGGTCGAGCCCATGGGCGACAACTTCGGCAACCTGTCGTTCTTCGCCTCGCGCATATCGCCCGACATGCTCGAGCAATTCCTGTCGGTGGTCTACAGCTATGTCGACAACTTCGTGCTCGACTATGCCAACACCGTGGTCGAGACGAGCCACGACGAGGTGGCTGCACGCCCGACGCTGGTGTTCGAGAAGGTAGACTCTGACATGGCCCTGCACCTGCGCGTCACCACCTCGGTGCGCGGGGTCGACGAGGAGTTCCTGCGCCGCTTCGAGCTGACGCGCATAGCCTCGGTGGGCATGGACGGCAAGGTGACGGTGCGCCCCGTGCAACCCCACCGCATCGAAGACGACATCGACTCGGTCGAGAAACTGCTCAACCGCCACGCCCCGTCGCGCAAGGAGGCCAAGGAGGTCTATCTCGACGGCGACACGTTCATCATACCCCACAGCGTGGCGGGCCCCTTCCTGCTCAAGGCCCTGCCGGTGCTGCTCAACGACTTCACGCTGCTCGGCACCGACAAGCTGAGAGAGTATAAGGTGAGCCCCGTCAAGCCCCGCCTGTCCATGAAGTTCAAGTCGGGCATAGACTTTCTCGAGGGTGACGCCACCGTCGCGGTGGGCGACGAGGAGATCTCGCTGGGCAAGCTCTTCGAGCAATATCGCCGCGACCGCTACGTCACCCTCAAGGACGGCACGCGCGCCGTGCTCGACGACGCATACATGAAGCGCCTCGAGCGCATATTCGGCGACAAGCGCAATGCCGGAAAGGATGTCAGGATAAACTATTTCGACCTGCCCGACATCGAGGAGCTGCTCAACCGCAAGCTCGACCCGAAGATATTCGAGCGCCAGAGAGAGGTCTACGAGGGGTTCAACAACCTCGCCTCGCAGACGCTCGACCTGCCGCGGCTCACGGCCACGCTGCGCCCCTATCAGGCCGAGGGCGTCAAGTGGATACGCTATCTGTATGACAACAACCTCGGCGGCTGTCTGGCCGACGACATGGGTCTGGGCAAGACCATACAGACCATAGCCATGCTCTCGTCCATCTATCCCGGACAGGACGCGCCGTCGCTGATAGTGATGCCGAGAAGCCTGATATTCAACTGGCAGAACGAGATAAAGAGATTCTGTCCCTCGCTGTCGGTCTATGTCTATTATGCCTTCGAGCGCGACATGGACAAGGCGCGCGAGGCCGACGTCATCCTCACCACCTATGCGATGGTGCGCAACGACATCGAGAAATTCAGCAAGGACCGCTTCCACTACGTCATACTCGACGAGAGCCAGAACATCAAGAACATCGAGGCGCAGACCACGCGCGCCATCTTCCTGCTCGAGGCCGACCACCGTCTGGCCCTGAGCGGCACGCCGCTCGAGAACAACCTCTCCGAGCTCTTCTCGCTGTTCCGCTTTCTCAACCCCGGCATGCTGGGCGACATCGACGACTTCAACCGCCGCTATGCGGGCCCCATCATGCGCGACGACGACAAGGACGCCATGGCCTCGCTGCGCAGGCGCATATTCCCCTTCATGCTGCGCCGCCTCAAGAAGGACGTGCTCACCGAGCTCCCCGACCGCGTGGAGCAGACGCTCTATGTCGAGATGGACCGCGACCAGTCGGAGTTCTACGAGCAGCGCCGCCGATTCTATCAGGAGAAGATCAACAACTCCATCGCCACCGAGGGCATAAAGAAGTCGCAGTTCGTCATGTTCCAAGCCCTGACCGAGCTGAGGCGCATAGCCTCGGTGCCCGAGAGCCTGACCGACGGGCGCGTGCACTCGCCCAAGCTCGAGGAGCTGGTGACGCAGGTGGCCGATGCCGTGGCCAACGGACACAAGTGCGTGGTATTCTTCAACTATATCGCCGGCCTCGAGCTGACCGGCGAGCGCCTCGGCAGCCTCGGCATAGACTATGAGGTGATGACCGGCGCCACCACCAACCGCAGCAAGGTCGTCGAGCGGTTCAACAGCGACCGCAACTGCATGGTGTTCCTGATGACGCTCAAGACCGGCGGCGTGGGCCTCAACCTCACCGTGGCCGACACGGTGTTCATCTTCGAGCCGTGGTGGAACAAGGCCGCCGAGGAGCAGGCCATCAACCGCCTGCACCGCATGGGCCAGACGGCCAAAGTGCACTCATACTCGCTCATCACCCGCGACACCATCGAGGAGAAGATAAGGCTGCTGCAAGAGCAGAAATCACAGCTCTTCGACGACCTCATCAGCTCTGACGCATCGACCTCTAAACAGCTTTCGGTCGAAGACATCAACTTCATACTCGGTAAATAGCCATGAACATAGACCGCGACCACAAACTGATTGTATTCGACACCTGTCACGACAAGAGGGCCTTGGCCCTGCTCAAGTCCAACCTCGAGGCCGTGTTCAGCAAGGACTCGCTGCACGCCATGCTGATGCAGATCACCACGGCGTTTCCCGACTATTTCATGCGCATGTCCAACGAGTCGTGGATGCTCAAGATACGCGACATCGTATCGCGCAAGGCCCAGACGAAAAAGGGCGACATGGTCGACATGGTGGCCAAGATATATGCCTCGGAGTCAAACCGCTGCATACTCGACGAGATTCTCAGCGACAAGGACAAGCAACTCTGGACCGAGATGCTGCGCGACATCTATGTCAAGGACACCCGCATCACGCAGATAACGGGCCGGCCCGTGTTCGAGGAGCGCAAGCAGCTCTATTACAGCACCTCGGAGAAGCCCGTGGGCTATCTGTGCTGGTTCGGCTTCATACAGATAGGGGGCTGGTACAGGGCGGCGCGCTACTTCTATATCCCCGACTTCGTGCGCCGCATGTTCGCGGGTCTGTTCGGCATGCCTCCGGCCGTGCCTACGCCCGCGCCCCCGGAGGACAACACCGAGGGGCTCAACGTCATCAACACCGAGATCGAGTCGCTGGCCATACTGCCCGTGGTGAACAACCTGTATCTCAACGGCCAGCTCGAGCGCGGCAAGTTCAAGGTAGGCGCCGCCGCCGTGAATCGCGCGGCCAAGATGCTCAAGCTGACCGAATTCGTCACCACCGACGATGACCGCACCGCGCGCAACCTGCGTACCTCGATGCTGCTCAACGCATACAGCATCCATGCATACGAGAACGCAAAATACAACACGGGCGAGCGGTCCGAGCCTCAGGACATAATACGCGCCATCGCCACCTATCTGGCCCAGAACACCTTCGAGATCTCGGCCACCATACTCCACTTCATCGACAAATCGAGCCTCAAGCTCTATGAGGGCACCACCCTCAGGGAGACATGGCGCAAGGTGACGGACCTGCTCTACGCCAACGAGTCGCGCGAATGGATTCCGGCATGCCGCATCACCGACGCCCTCTATGGCCTCGGCGACATCAACAACGCCGTGCGCATCGTGCCGTTCCGCCTGATAGACGAGACATCGGTGTCAAACTCGCGCTCGGGCCACACCATCAGCCCCGAAGACATGTTTGCCGAGGCCACGGTGCCCGCCGCGCTCAGCGTCTTGGTCTTGTACATATCGCTCGGCATGGTCGAGGCACGATATGCGACGGCCGCCGAGCACGACCCTTCCGTCCTCTCGGGCCTGCACAGCTTCAGGCTCACCCCGCTCGGGGCCTATGCCCTCAACCTGACCAAGGAATATACATTCATCCCGCCCGAGAGCGACAACATGTTCACCCTCGACACCTCGCGCCTCATCATCAGGGCCGGTGGCGAGAACAATCCCTACGAGGGGATGATGTCTGATTTCGGGCGCGAGATCGCGGGGCGCCGCTATGCCGTCAGCGCCGGCACATTCCTCAAGGGGTGCTCGACGCCACGCGAGATAGACAAGAAGATCAAGACCTTCAGGCAGGTGGTCTGCGACAGGCCCCCGCAGATATGGGAGGATTTCTTCAACTCGCTCAAGGCCCACAGCAACTGTTTCAGCAAGGACAACGGCAGGTGGATCATATTCGACGTCGACCCGACGGCCTACGAACTGCACGACCTGCTGGTCACCGATCCCGTGCTGTCCGAATACATAATCCGCGCCGAGGGATACCGCATTCTGGCCTACGAGAGGGCCGAGCAGGTGATACGCGACAGACTGCGAAATTTAGGCTATCTGCTGTGACAACATTACCCCCCGTCCGGACGTTTTCAAGATAGCGAAACATCAACAATCAGCATCAAGATGACCATAGCCATACTCTGCATCATACTCATAGCCTCGGCGGTGGCACTGTCGTTCGTGCAGGCCACCTATGGCACCGCGCTCGCCTTTCTGGCGCTGTGCACGGCCGGACTGCTCGACGGCGTGACGCTGCCGGTGTCCACCTATCTGTTCTGGGGACTGGCCATGATGATAGTCGTGGCCCTCAACTTCATACTGCCGCCCCAGATCTCGTCGTCGCGCAGGGGCCTCCCCTACATCGCCGGCGCCTCGCTGGCCGGGACGTTCATCGGTCTGGCCGTGGGGGCCCACGGGGCCATAATCACGGGCGCCGTGGCCGGAGCCATACTCGGCGGCATAGCCTACGGGCGCACCCCCGACGGACGGATACTGCAGTTCCCCTCTCCCAAATTCATCAACTATCTGTGTGCCAAGGGACTCCCCGCCGCCATCGCCATGAGCATGGCCGGACTCTCGACAGCACTTCTCATGGCCGCATGGCCCCAATGACAACAACATGCTCAAACATACAGCCCTCATACTGACCATGCTCCTTGCCCTGACGATACCCGCCGGGGCACAGGTGCTCTCGCAGCTCAAGCGCGAGAAACCCGACCTCGAACAGATACGCCGCGAGACTCAGGACCGCACGTCGCCATACTACTATCCCCGCCTGATGCAGGAGTTCCAGCGCAACGACACGCTGATGAAGATAGACAAGTACCGCCGCCTGTATCTGGGATACATGTTCTGCGAGGACTATAACCCCTATCGCTCGGGCGAGCGCACCATCACCTACGACGCCACCCTCAACCGCTCCAAGAAACTCACCCGTCAGGAGTGCGACTCGGTCATCGCATACGCCGAGCAGGCGCTGGCCGACAACCCCTTCAATCTGGGCGAGATGGTCATGCTCATCAACGCCCTCAGGGGCAAGGGCAAGACCAATCTGGCCAATATCTGGCAGTACAAGCTCAACTACCTGCTCATGGCCATCGTGTCGACCGGCACGGGGCTCGACGAGGAGAACGCTTGGTATGTCACCGACCCGCAGCACGAGTACGTGCTGCTCAACATGATGGACTATGTCGTGTCAGACCACGTGTTCTACGACCCGTCATACGAGTTCGTGACCGTGCTCGACTCGAAGGGCAAGGACGCGGGTGGATATTACTTCAACATCGGCCCCCTGCTCGAGGAGTATTACCGCAAGCATCCCGACGAACTATAAACCCGGCACAGACTCAAGATGATAGACTTCACTCCGGTCGCAAGGCCGTGGTTCGGACATCTCTCCCGTCAGGCCGGGTCATGGCGCGGCAACACGCGCGCCGTCCAGACACGGCTGCTGGCACACATACTTGACCGCGGACGCCACACCAAGTGGGGAGCCGCCCACGGACTGGGCGACGCCCGCACGTACGACGACCTGCGCCGCGCCATCCCCGCCCCCGTGGGCTATGCCGAGTTGCGCCCGTGGGTCATGCGCATGGTCGGCGGCGAGGCCGACGTGCTGTGGCCCGGCGTCACGCGCAACTTCGCCCAGTCGTCGGGCACGTCAGACGGCAAGAGCAAATACATACCCATCACCCACGAGGGCCTCTCGTCGTGCCACTATGCCGGCGGTGCCCACGCCGTGGCGTCATATCTCAGCCTCTATCCCAACAGCCGCCTGTTCAGCGGCAAGAGCTTCATACTCGGCGGCAGCTTCGCCAACGAGCTCACCCTGCCCCCCGGGGTCAGGGTCGGCGACCTCTCGGCCACGCTGATAGACCGCATCAACCCGCTGGCCAACCTCGTCAGGGTGCCTCACCGCGACGTGGCCCTGATGGCCGACTGGACACGCAAGCTGCCCGCGCTGATCGAGGCCTCGATGCACGAGAACGTCACCAACATCTCGGGTGTCCCCTCGTGGTTTCTCACCGTGCTGCGCGGCATCCTCGACAAGGCCGGCGCCACCAACCTGTCCGAAGTCTGGCCCAACCTCGAGGTCTTCTTTCACGGCGGCATATCCATGGCCCCATACCGCAGCCAGTATGCCCCCATCGTCCCGCAGGGCATGAGGTATCTCGAGTGCTACAACGCCTCCGAGGGGTTCTTCGCCGTTCAGGACGACATCGACTCGCACGCCATGCTGCTGCTGCTCGACTGCGGCACCTTCTTCGAGTTCATCCCGCTTGCCGACACCCTCTCCGACCGCCCCGAGATACTCCCCGCATGGCAGGTCGAGGAGGGGCGCGTCTATGGCCTCGTCCTCACCTCGGTCAACGGCCTGTGGCGGTTTCCCGTGGGCGACACGGTGCGCATAGAGAGCGTCGACCCCCTGCGCATCACGGTGGCCGGAAGGACGAAATGCTTCATCAACGCCTTTGGCGAGGAACTGATGGTCGAGAACGCCGAGGCCGCAATGACCCGTGTGTGCGCGACGATGCACTGCGAGGTAGCCGACTATACGGCCGCCCCGGTCTATACCACCGACCGCTCGCGCGGACGCCACGAATGGCTCGTAGAGTTCACCCGTCCCCCCGAGTCGGTCGACGCATTTGCCGCCGCGCTCGACCGCGAGCTGCGCGCACTCAACTCCGACTATGACGCCAAGCGCACGGGCGACATCTTCCTCGACCCGCTGACGGTGGTCACAGGGCGCCGCGGCGTCTTTGCCGACTGGCTCGCCTCGACAGGCAAGCTCGGAGGCCAGCGCAAGGTGCCCCGCCTCTCAAACACCCGCCACCCCATCGACGAGATACTCGCGTTCAACTCCTGACCCCGGCGCGCCTCGACGTCAGCAATATGCCGACAATCCAGATCACGGCCCATACATATCCGTATATGGCCACGTCATCGCGTCCGGCAGCCTGAAACACGGCCGCGCACAGCAATACGTAGTAGGGGAAACCCAGAATGTCCCTGAATATCCCCGCCACCTTGGGCGACCCTTCGGCATCGTGCCATATCAGCCACAGGCACCTCACCACAAGGGCCAGAGCGAACACGAGAGCCGTGATGCCATACCAAAGGGCGGCACACGACGAAGCGGCATCGCCGCAAGAGATCAGATTGCCGATGCATATCATGGGCAACATGGCGCAGGCGAGCCTGAAGAAACCGGCCGCATAGACATCACTGTAATATCTGTTCATATAGCTTGATGTGATTAGGTGAAGTATCTCCGCCAAAGGTATGAAAAAAATCCGGCTTGAGATGTTAATAAACCTAAATAGTTAGATGCATCCCGATGACGGTGAAATTATGTTGACGGCCAACGAACAATGGGATAAAACGGATTGTTGTGATTATAAACTTATAAACAATAAATCATGTCAAGATTCTTTAAATTGGCCATGGGCTCCTTTGCGCTCATATCCATCCTGTCGCTGGCGTCATGCTCGCACGAGACTCCGTTTGCCGGTACATGGAAGGCCACCGCACCAACAGACGTGACATCCGATTTCCCCGGCTGTAGAAACGCCATGTCTACGATAACCCTGAGTTTTGCGCAGGACGCCAACAATACCGACGGGACCGTGCAGCTCACCGACCGGATGTCGATAGTCAGGCCGTTGGTGCTGTCTGACAAAACGGGTGGCGAGGCCGCCTATGCCAATATCGACGGCGTCGGCACCATAAATGGCAAATGGTCGCGCGACGTGGACGATGCCGACGACATACTGCTTGCTCTGGACTATTCGACACTGTCGGTGAATATTGATCCCGGCTCGATAAGCTTTACGGGAATTGATGCCGCAAGCGTGTCGGCCGAAAGGAAGGACTCCATCGCCGAGGCAGTCAAGACCGAGATGGGCATCTACCTGCGTTCGAAACTCTCGCGTTTCGACGTCCTTTCAGACATGGAGGTCGACAAGGACCGAAAGAATCTTGAGTTCGAGATACATTCGCCCGAAACCGAATTCAGGCTTGTCAATGTCGACAAATAGGCCCTGCTCGGACAAAATATGACATGGCAAGGCCATCTTGCTTGTAAAAAATGAGGTGTATGCGCCAAAAGCACGGATACACCTCATTTTTTTACATCGGGGTAGTTTTCGGAAATCAAAAAAATATCCCTATCTTTGTTTTGACAATCAGTGTCAGACCACGGCACACCTTACATCCACCCAATTAATTGTATCCATGATGAAAAAGCTGCTCATATCGTTCTATGCAATTCTGTTGGCCGCGGCCACGGCCTTTGCCGCCGAGCCCCCCAAGTACATCTTCTACTTCATCGGCGACGGCATGGGCATGGCGCAGAGCCTTGCCGCACAGGTCTACAACCGCACCGTGCTCGGCAACGAGGAGCCCATACTGATGATGCGCTTCCCCGTGGCCTCGATGGCCACCACCCACTCGGCATCGTCGCCCGTCACCGACTCGGCCGCCGCCGGCACGGCCCTCGCCACCGGCCACAAGACCAACAACGGCATGCTCGGCGTGACGCCCGACACCACCTCGGTCACCTCGATAGCCCGCCAGCTGGCCGACCGCGGCTATGGCATCGCGCTGGTCACCTCGGTTCCGCCGGACGACGCCACCCCCGGCGCGTTCTATGCCCACGTGCCCTCGCGCAGCATGTATTACGAGATAGGACGTCAGGCCGCCGAGTCGGGCTATGACTTCATCGCCGGCTCCAACCTGCGCGGCCTCAAGGACAAGAAGACCGGCAGGGCCACCGACCTGCCCGAACTCTTTGCCGCCAACAACGTCACCATAGCCCGCGGCCTCGACGAGCTCGCAGCCGTCCCCGCCGGCAAGGCCCTCCTGCTCAACCCCGAGCAGATAGACTATCACCAGATACACTTCACCATCGACTCGGTGCCCGGCGCCCTCACCCTCCCCGCCATGACACAGGCGGCCCTCGACCGTCTGGCCCTCAACGGACGCGACAAGTTCTTCATGATGGTCGAAGGGGGCAACATCGACTATGGCGGCCATGCCAACGACGGCGGCACCATCATCAAGGAGGTGCTCAACTTCAATCAGGCGCTACAGCTGGCCTACGACTTCTATCTCGCCCACCCCGACGAGACCCTCATCGTCGTGACGGCCGACCACGAGACCGGCGGCATGGGCCTCGGCAACAACAAGGTGGGCTATGACCTGCACCTCGAGTACATAGACCACCAGAAGGTGTCTAAAGACAGCTTTGCCGAATACCTGCGCTCGCTGCACAAGTCGCGCCGCATCTACGAGTGGCCCGACATGAAGGAATACCTCACCGAAAACCTCGGATTCTGGCGCGGCATACCCGTGACCTCCGAGCAGGAAGAGCAGCTCAGGACGGCGTTCGAAAAGTGCATGGCCGGCCGCAACGAGGGCGAGAACAAGACACTCTACAACTCGTTCAGCGCCTTCACCGAAGACGTCTTCAAGATAATCGACGGCGTCACCGGCCTCGGCTGGACCACCAACGGCCACTCGGGCGGCCTCGTGCCCGTCTTTGCCGCCGGCGTCGGCTCAGAGCTCTTCGCCCCCTCCAACGACAACACCCAGATCCCCGCCAAAATCCGCAAAATCACCGGCATAGAATAAACATCGCCCCCGCCTTGTGCGGAAACATTGGACGCCACTTTCCATCCCCGCCTTTTGCGGAATCCCCTCTACCCCGCCCCGCCTTGCGCGGGGCATGGGAACGTAGCCCCGGGGCTTGCCCCGGGGTAAACGCCCACCTCCCCTAACCCTCCGGCCCCCGAATGGGGGTCGGGGAATACCGTCTGATGCGGGCTCCCATCCACGAAGAAAGTGTTTTTTATGGGGTGGGGGCTTGTTTTTTTCGGGGGAAGTGTTTAAATTTGCAATATGATTATTGTCCGAAGCGGATTATGTTCCCGTCCGGCGGAGGATAAGGCGTATGAAGACGGTCCCCCCAGTGGGGCCGGGCAATGGAATAGTCTGACGTAAAAATACGCCTTGTCCGCGACCATGCAAAGGTCGGTCCACGGAGCCTTGAGGGATCCCGCGAGTCTTTCGAAACAGTCATTCGGTCTGCCCCGAGACGGCATCCGGATCAACTTTATTGTGCCACCCGAAACCCTATCACAACCGACAGGAAAACTCTGACATCAAGACATAGCCCCGCACACCGCAGACAGCTTCGATAGCTCTGTCTGCAGGCCATGCCTTAGTCTTTTCCCATCCGTGGTTTTGCACAGCACTAAAGTCGATCTTACGGGACCGAAGTGAAGCATATAGGAAATCTCATAAAACAAGTTTTCGACAGACAGCCGCGCTATTGCACGGTGTCGTGGTTTGCCGGGCAGTTGAACTGTCACCGGTCGAATGTCTATGACATATTCAACCGCAACACCATCGACTGCGAGCTTCTGCTGAAGGTCTCTCGCGTTCTTAACCATAACTTTTTCTATGATCTGGCCTCTGACGTAGACATCGAGCCGGACCAGCACGACCGGCATCAGGCGTGACAGAGCCGCCGGAGACACACAGACAAGGCCCGGACGCGACAGTGTGCGTCCGGGCCTTGGTCTGTGGTGCCGCGCGGGCCTATTTGCGTTTCTTTTTCTTGCCCGAGCCGAAGAGGGCGCCCATGACGAGGCTGCCCACCTTGCGTTCGAGGCCGCCGCGGGTGGTGGGGATGCCGGTGGCGCGAGAGATTTTCTGCTTGACCGCGCTGATGCCGACGGCCCTTTTGAGAGAGAATGATAGTCCGGGAATCTTCATGGTTGTGTCAGAATAGTCCGAAAATATAGAGTATGAAACATATTGCCAGCACGATGAACGTGTTGATGCAGCCGCAGCCGCCACAGCCGTTGCCGCCTTGGGCACTGCGGTTGCCGCCAAAGAGCCACTGCAGGGTGATGATCCAGAACAAGGCCTTGAAGAGATCTTTCATGACTGATAGCCTTCGTAACCGAAATCCTTGACCTTAAGCTCCTTGTCGACATGCGGCGGCAGGCCGAGCACGACGTCGTTGATGATGTCGGCCATGGCCTTGGCCACGAGCAGGCGGCGCGAGTCCCACAGCATCAGGCGCCACGCCACGCGCACCATGACGCAGTTGGCGTCGGCGGGCAGCGACAGCTTGCGCGGCCACAGCGAGGGGCCCGAGGTGCTGTGATGACGCCCGGTGTCGGATTGGATGCCGAACTTGTCGAGCAGCGCGGCCGAGATGTCGGCATAGAGCTTCTTGTACATTTCGCGGTCGGTTATCAGCAGCCCCTCGGCGTCGAGGTCTTCCGAGCCCTTGGGGTTGCCCACGCCGAAGTGTACGTCGGTGTCATAGTCGGGCTCGAGGGCGCCGCTGGCGGCGAGGACGGTGAACGCCCACGGCTTGCTACTGGCCATGAGCCGCTCGAGGTCGGCGTTATACTCGGCCTGTCCGGGCTGCAGCTCCTTGCCGACCGAGTAGAACGAGACGTATGGGGCATAATCGCCGAACTCGCGGCTGATGTAGTTGAATCCGCCTATCTTGGCCAGATAGTAGGCAAAGGGGCCAACCAGCGGGTCGACGAAGCTGGAGGGCGAGACGATGGTGACGTCAGACCCGCGGTCTAACAGCAGTCCGTAGGGGCGGTTGGCGTCATAGCGCTCGACGGCCAGACGGTCGTGCGGCATCTTGTCGGCGGGGATGGTGGCCGCGAGGTTGACGAGGCGGAATCCCGATGTCTCCTGCACGGTCTCGATGATCTCGTCGGCGGTCATGTGGAATCGGGCCTGAATGTCGACCAGCGTGCGATAGAACGGCACCACCTGATAGCCGGTGGGACGGTCCAGCTTGCGCTCG
Source organism: Bacteroidales bacterium M8 (assembly GCA_001689495.1). Classification (GTDB taxonomy): domain Bacteria; phylum Bacteroidota; class Bacteroidia; order Bacteroidales; family Muribaculaceae; genus Duncaniella. The sequence continues at coordinate 57,379 of LUJS01000040.1, forward strand.
AACGCCCTGCGCAGCTTGTCGCGGTTCTCGTCCAGCTTCTCCTTGTTGTTCTCCTTCTCGATGGACTCGGTGAATCCGGCGCCGAGTATGCCGGCGGGCACGGCCACGATGGCGATGCCGAGCAGGCCGACCACACAGGCTATGATGCGTCCCGGCACCGTGACGGGCGGGGTGTCGGCAAACCCGCCCGGGTCGCCGATATATTGCGCGAAGGCCCATGTCACCGACGAGAATCCGTTGTCATAGATCTCGGGCTGGGCCTCGTGCTCGCAGAAGAAGAGCATCAGCGACAGTATGAAGGTGATGACCAGCAGGAACTGCATCGAGATGATGAGCTCGCGCTTCTTCTCGGCCAGCGCGCTCGACAGCAGGCGCCACGACTTCATGTAGCGCGAGATGCGGAACAGCCTGACCGTGCGGCTCATACGCAATATCTTGAGCCACCCCACGGGGAAGGGTATCAGCCATTGCAGGTAGAACGGATATGTCGACACCACGTCGATGAATCCGTGAAACGTGAAGCAGTATCTCAGCCGGCCCTTCCAGCCGCTGAACTTGGGGTTGACCAGCGGGGCCACCCAGATGCGCAGCGAGACCTCGACGGTGAAGAATATGAGCGTCACGATGTCGACCCACACAAGCACGCGCCTCAGCGTGGGGTGCAGGTCGAAGGTCGAGAGGAATATCTCGAGCGTGCTCACCAGAATCATGCCTATGATGACCCAGTCTACTATGTTGTGCCACCGCCGGGTGTGCAGGTCGTCGTCAAAGACCTCGGCAAGATGCTGCTTGAATATGCCTATGCGTTCCTTGAGGGTCATTTCTCGTACTTGAGTCTTTCGCGTAGTGAGACAATTTCGCGCTGCAGGGCTGCTATGCTCGACTGCATGCTGCGGATGTTGGCTTCGTGGTGCGAGCACACCGACACCTTCTCGCGGCGCAGGGTGGCCTTGACCGACGCCGTCGAGGCGTTCTTGATGCGTGCCGAGTATCGTGCCGACGTGTCGCTCTTGCGCGAGCGTTCCTGTGCTATCTTGGTGCGTATCACGGCAATGCGGGCCTTCTTGGTCTCGATGCTTGCCTTTACGGATGCTTTGCTCATTGTGTCTGTTGGTATTCGGACAGGTTGATTCAAAAAGGGCTCCGGAGGGTGCTGAGACCCTCCGGCGCCTGATTGTGTAGCGTTGTGGATGCCTTGGCGGCAGCGGATTACTCCTTGCCTGCGGCAGCCAGAGTGATGTCGTCCTTGGACAGCTTGGTGTTGGCAGCGTTGGCCACCTGCACGCCGATGCCGTATGCGTCGGCGATCATCTTCTCGAAGCTGCCCACCTTGCGGTTCGAGCCTACAATGATCTCGCCACCCTTGGCGCCCTCGGCGCGGATGGATGCGAGGGTTGCGTCGTCCTTGGCGGGAGCCTTGCAGGCTACGGTTGTGTACACGCGGAGCGAGCATCCGAATGTTGCCTTGAACTGTTCCTTGAGGCCTTTCACTTTCATGCGGCCGTCGATCTTGAAATCTGCCATAGTTTTCAGGTTTGTTTTTTGATTATGGTTGTTTTGATTTGATTGGATTGTCTTCTGTTTATCTGTATCCCTCGGGCGAGGGGTCGCTGACGATGACCGTCTTGCCGGTGAGGCCCGACAGCATCTGCGTCAGGTTGGTCACGGCCTCCGAGCGCGCGCGGCGCACATAGCCCTTGTCATAGACCTTTGCGCGGAAGTCGCGGCGGGCCTTCTCCTTTACGGCATTCTCTTCGGCGGTCGTGAACGTGGACGACCCGAAGAAACTGTCGCTCCATGTGTCGATGACGACATAAGAGCCGGGCTCGGTCGACTCATAGACTTCGACCCGCTCGGGGGGCAGGGTCACGAGCAGCGTGTCGCCGCGCTCTTCGGTCTTCATCTTCTCGAGGTCGAACGTGACCGAGCCGTTGACCACGGCGCGCGCAAAGATGTGCTTGTCGCCTATCTGTCCGCGCACGGGCACGTCCTCATAGATGTCAAGGGCGCACAGGCGCACCATTGGGGTGATGTCCTTGATGGCGGCCTTGTGCACGGTGACGTGCGAGGCTTCGGGCGACACATACCACCACACGCCCAGAGCGCAGGCTGCGGCCACGATGACCAGCAGCAATAATGTCCTCACTGTCTTCATGGCCTCAGTTGTCTTTATATTTTACAATAACAGCATATCCGTCACCGCCCAGCAGCGAGCCGAAATATGACTCGGCCTTTGCCTTGGCCTGACCCACCAGCTTGTCGCGGAACACGGGTTTGGTCTCGACCTCGCGGCGCAGCACGTCGTTCATCTGCTCCTTGATCTTGGCGCGCTCGGCGGCGTCTATCTCAGAGCGCAGGCCGGTGACGCGATAGTGGTCCTCGCGTATGCCCATGTCGCGGCCGGCAAACTCGGTCTGCACGGCGGGCAGGGTCAGCGTGACGGTGCGGGCTGCGTCGTCGACGACCACATCCTCGGGCTGCAGGCCGGTCAGGTCTACGTAGGCCCTGAGATATGTGTCATACGAGTAGGCCGCCTTGCGGTTGCCTATCTTGACGGCGTCTATCACGGCCGCGGCCGTCTGGCGGGCGCCGTCGGCATCCTCGAGCTTGATGTCGTCGACGGTGGCCATCTTTGATATGGTCATCTGCGCCAGCACGAGCTTGTTGACCGACTTGACCTCAGAATAATAGTTGCGCGCGGCGTCCGAGGCCCTGTCGCAGGCCCCGAGCAGCACGGCGATGCCGATGGCTACGGCTGTGATTGTCTTTCTCATTTTCGGTTGATGGGGTTTATTCTATAACCTCAAACTCGGTGCGACGGTTCGCCTCGAGGTTGGCGGGGTCGATGGGCTCGGACGATCCCTTGCCCACGGCGATGAGACGGGCGGCGTCGATCCCCTCCTTGCCGGTCAGGAAGTCGACGGCGGCCTGTGCCCTCTGCTCGGACAGCTTGAGGTTGGCGGCAGGATCACCCTCGGCCGACGTGTGGCCCTCGATGCGCAGTTTCAGCTCGGGATTCTGCCTCATCACCTTGGCCAGATCGTGCAGCGCCAGCTTGGCGTCGTCGTTGAGCTCGGCCTTGCCCTGCTCGAACTGCGCGGCGTTGAAGTTCTTCTCGATCTCCTCAATCTGCTGCACGTAGACGGTGTCGACCACGATTTTCTCGACCACCTTCTCGACCACCTTCTCCTCGACCACGACCTCCTTGTCGCGGGGCATGAATATGGCGGCGAGGATACCCAGCACCAGCAGGGCGCCGATCAGCCACGCCCACCACGGCAACCCCTTCTTGGGCTCGGCGGGCACCGGCGGAACGTATCCGTTGAGGTATTCGAGGCGGTATCCTCCCTTCTGGCCGGGATGCGCCGTCTTCTCGAACTCGGCCACCTCGATGTCATAGAGCGAGCCCTGCGACACCATGCGCTCGAACGAGGGCTTGGTCCACACCTGCGAGAGCGCCACCTTCGAGCCGTCGAGCAGCTCGATGACCTCGTCGGGCTTGGCGAAGTAGAGGCTTATGTTGGTGTTGAAGCCCTCGGCCTCGGCCAGCGGCAGGAACATCTCCTTGGCGCCGCTGTCGGGATTGATGGTGTTGGGGAACGCCTTGCGCAGGTCGTCGAGGGTGGCGTGCGGATACATCACCACGTATGCATGGGCAATGCCCAGAGCCGTGCGGTTCTGGGCCTTGCCGTAGACTTTTATCTTGCCGGCCATGGGGTCACTCTTCGTCGTCCTGTTCGAATGAGACCTCGAGCTCGGGCTCGGTCTTGACCATGTCGCAGAGCATCAGGATGGCGGTCTCGCGGTCTATGTCGAGGGCCTCGGCCATGGCCATGAGGTTATATACCTCACCGGCGGTGAGCACGCCGTCGCAGAGCATCATCTGCATGATGGCTTGGAACACCTCGCCGGTCTCCTCGGGGTCTACCTTCTCGGCATGCTTCACGGCATACTGCGTGGCGGCCTCGGGGCTGAGGTTCTGCACCTCGACCATGGCGGCGGTCATGTACTTGTGGAAGTCCTTGTCGGGGATTTCGAATGCCTCGGCCACCTCCTCGGCGGTGACACGTTCAACTTCGGCATATTCGCCGTCGGCCCAGATGCAGGCGGCGAGCAGAGATGCGATGGTATTGGGTTTTGTTGTCATCTGAAAAGTCTTTTTAGGCGGTTAACGAGTGAGTTCTGTGCCTTGCGGGCCTTGGCCATGCGCTCGCAGATGGCCTTGCCCTCCTTGGTGCGCTTGTCAACCTTGCCGCTCTTGGTCTTCTTGAGCGTCGACTGTGTCTTTGTGGCCGACTTGGCGCGGGCCGCACGGGCCTTGGCCATGCGGGCGGCAATCTCCTTGCCCTCTTTGGTGCGCTTGTCAACCTTGCCTGAGGCTGTCTTCTTTACTGCCATTGGTATGTTGGTTTATGGTTAGTCTGTAATTGTCGTTTCTACCTGCCCGTCGGTGGCGTCACCCTTGGCATAGGGGTTGAAATACCGCTTGCCAAGCTGCCACAGATAGCGGTCCAAGTCCTTGTACGAATACCCCTCGAGCCCGAATGCGCGCGCCGTGTCGTCGATGGCGCGGCGGAACGCCGGATAGCTCCTCAGCTCCTTGCGCGACCCGAAGGCGTATGCCCCGGGGTGCCTGCGCCTCAGCGACACCAGCACATCCTCGACATAGCGGTCGAATATCGGGTACAGCTCGGGACGGTGGTGGCTGAGATACTTGGTGGCGAACGAGTAGTTGCGCCTTCCATCCACCTCGGCTATCTCGTCGACCAGCGTGTCGTCGCGGCGGTCGAGCCGCTCGTCAAAGTCGGCTATCGACACTATCTTGCGCGCCACGTCGGCTATGCGATATATGTTGGTTGCATAGAAGTCGTTGAGGGCCGAGCACTTGACTATGACGTGACGCAGGTCGGTGTTGCGGCCAAACTCGGGCAGCTCGCGGAATATCATCCGCAGCGCTCCCTCGTGAGCCACATAGTCGTCGAGCGCATCCCACTCTGCCAGATATGCCTGCAGCTCGTGCACGGACGGCACATAGCCCTCGGGCAGGTCCTTGCGACTGCGGCGGCGCGCCGCAGGCCGTTCCGATACGGCTGCCGGCGCGGGGTCAGGCTCGGAATCAAGCACGGGGTCAGGCTCCCGGACGTCTGCCTCGGCCACGGTCACGTCATCCACGACCTCCGGCGCTTCCGCCGGGGCCGGGATGCCGCGGGCCTGCCGGTGCAGGCGCCTCAGTTCGTCAATTTCTGTCAGGGTCAAAGACATGAGGGAGGGGATATGTTCTTTTTTCTTACTTGTTGTTGTTGATGAAGTCTACGAGCTTCGAGCCGTTGTTGCGGGTGTTCGACTTCTCGTTGATCTCGAATCCGACCTCGGCTGCAATCTCGCGCAGGGCACCGAGGGTGTTGGCGTATGTGCGATAGCTCTCGATCGAGCCCGAGTCGCGCTTGACGATGGTATATTCGCCGATTTCGGCCATGTCGCCGTCGCCAAACTCCTTGATGAGCTTCGATCCGAACTGGCGGGTGGTCCAGTCGGGGTCATACTCGAAGCCCTGAGCCTCGGCGCACTCGCGCAGCGAACCCTTCACGTTGTCATAGATCTTGCAGACGCGCACCGTGCCGCTGTCCTCGATGGTGATGATGTACTCACCCGAAATTGCTGATTTCTTTGCCATTGTCTTATTACTTGTTTTTATGGTATGTGGTATGTTTGCAAAGATAGCGTTATTTGGACTTAACGGCCTAATTACTGTGTGCTGAATTTTTAGACACTCTGTCTGATAAAATTCTACAACCATATCATATCCATCTATCTCACAGACTATTGGATATGATAATGTTAAAAATCACATTTACCCCCATACGGACACAAAAAGCCCCCTGCCGACGACGGCAGGGGGCGGTATCATGCTGTCCCGACCTCCCCGAGGGGAGCGTGGACATCGTTATCAGTCGAGGTGGGGACCTGCGGCTACGAGAGCCTTGCCGGCCTCATGGCCTTCGAACTTCTTGAAGTTGTTGATGAACATCTCGGCGAGCTTGTCGGCCTTCTTGGTCCACTCTGCGGGATCGGTGTAGGTGTCGCGGGGGTCGAGGATCTTGGGATCCACGCCGGGGAGCTCGGTGGGAACAACGAAGTCGAAGATGGGCATGGTCTTGGTGGGAGCCGAGAGGATCGAGCCGTCGAGGATGGCGTCGATGATGCCACGGGTGTCGCGGATCGAGATACGCTTGCCTGTGCCGTTCCAGCCGGTGTTCACCAGATAAGCCTTGGCACCGCTCTGGTCCATGCGCTTAACCAGCTCCTCGGCATACTTGGTGGGGTGCAGCTCGAGGAAGGCCTGGCCGAAGCAGGCAGAGAATGTGGGGGTGGGCTCGGTGATGCCGCGCTCTGTACCGGCGAGCTTGCTGGTGAAGCCCGAGAGGAAGTAATACTTTGTCTGCTCGGGGCTCAGGATCGAGACGGGAGGCAGCACGCCGAATGCATCGGCCGAGAGGAAGATGACGTTCTTGGCGGCGGGGCCGGCAGAAACGGGCTTAACGATGCTCTCGATGTGGTCGATGGGATACGAAACGCGGGTGTTCTCGGTCACGCTCTTGTCGGCGAAGTCGATCTTGCCGTCCTTGTCGACGGTCACGTTCTCGAGCAGGGCGTCGCGACGGATGGCGTTATAGATGTCGGGCTCAGACTCCTTGTCGAGGTTGATGACCTTGGCATAGCAGCCGCCCTCGAAGTTGAAGACGCCGTTGTCGTCCCAGCCGTGCTCGTCGTCGCCGATGAGCAGACGCTTGGGGTCGGTCGAAAGGGTGGTCTTGCCTGTGCCCGAGAGACCGAAGAAGATGGCTGTGTTCTTGCCCTCCTTGTCGGTGTTGGCCGAGCAGTGCATCGAGGCGATGCCCTGCTGGGGCAGATAGTAGTTCATCATCGAGAACATACCCTTCTTCATCTCGCCGCCATACCATGTGTTGATGATGACCTGCTCGCGCGAAGTGGTGTTGAAGACTACGGCGGTCTCAGAGTTCAGACCGAGCTCCTTGTAGTTCTCGACCTTGGCCTTCGAGGCGTTGTAGACAACGAAGTCGGGCTTGAAATCCTTCAGCTCCTCGGCGGTGGGGGCGATGAACATGTTGGTCACGAAGTGAGCCTGCCATGCCACCTCGACGATGAAGCGTACAGCCATGCGGGTGTCCTTGTTGGCACCGCAGAAACGGTCTACGACATAGAGCTTCTTGCCCGAGAGCTCGTTGATGGCGATCTCCTTGACAGCCTTCCAAGTCTCCTCGGTCACGGGCTTGTTGTCGTTCTTGTACTCCTCAGAGGTCCACCACACCTTATCTTTCGAGTTGGCGTCGAGAACGATGAACTTGTCCTTGGGCGAGCGGCCGGTATAAACGCCGGTCATCACGTTCACAGCGCCGAGCTCGGTCACTGTGCCCTTCTCGAAACCTTCGAGCGAGGGATCGGTCTCTGCCTTGAACAGCTCATCATAGCTGGGGTTGTAGATAATCTCCTTGACATCCTTGATGCCATACTGGGTCAAATCAATTGTACTCATTGTCTATATATTAGAATTGAATTTGGTTGCTTTTTTACCTCGGCTCACATCAGCCCGCACACGGCCGGACCTTGTTTACCGAGTGCAAATATACGCACTTTTTTTCGGATAAATAAATTATTAAAGAAAAATTTCCTTAATTTTCACTAACAAGGCACTCAAGGGGCATCCGGGCGGTCTGGTTTTTCCAGTTGGTCTAGTTCAACTAGTTCAACTAGAAAAACTAGTCCAACTAGAAAATAACTCCCAATTCCCAATTCCCCTCACTCCTTGTTCTTTCCCGCCAGCATGCCGCAGGCGGCCTCGATGTCCTCGCCGCGCGACGCACGTATCGTCGCCGTCACGCCCAGCTCGTTCAGCCTGTCGCGGAAAGCCTCCATCCGGCCCGGCTCGGGCGGACGCCCCTCAAAACCCGGCACGGCATGAAAGCGTATCAGATTCACCCTGCACGACGTGCCACGCAGCAGACGCGCCAGCGCCTCGGCATGGCGCATGTCGTCGTTAACCCCGCGCCACATTATATACTCGGCCGACAGACGGCGCTGATGGGCAAAGTCATACCCCCTCAGCAGATCCACCACCTCGGCCACGGGCCACGCATTCTCGACAGGCATGATGCCGCGGCGCTCGTCGGCAAACGGCGAATGCACGCTTATAGCCACATGCACCCCGGTCTCGTCCAGCAGGCGGCGCAGACCCGGAATATGACCGATGGTCGACACCGTGATGCGCTTCGGACTCCACGCCAGACCCCACGGAGCCGTCAGCACGTCGACAGCCCGTATCACCTCGTCGATATTGTCCATCGGCTCACCCATCCCCATGAAGACGATATTGGTCAGATTCTCCGACCCCGGCACCGAGAACACCTGATTCAGTATGCCCGCCGCCGTCAGCGACCCGTGGAAACCCTGAGCCCCCGTCATGCAGAAACGGCACCCCATGCGGCATCCCGCCTGCGACGACACGCACAGCGTAGCCCGCTCGCGGTCAGGAATATACACCGACTCCACGTCGATGCCGCCGCCCGTCCCCGGCACGATATAGTCGACCCCCTCGGGGCGCGTAGCAAAGAGATACTTGACAGTACCGTCGACCGAACGCGACTCCCTCACCGGCGCCGACACCCCCACGCAATAACCCTCTGACAGCCACTCGCGCGCCGACTTGGGCAACTCCGTCATCTCCGAAATTTCCGACACCCGCCCCTGATACAAGCGGCGCGCCATCTGCCCCGCCGCAAAAGGCCTCAGCCCCGCCTCAGAGGCCACGGCCTTAAGCTCGTCGGGCGTCATCCCCAGCAGGGGAATCCTGTATGAAGAATCATTCATGTATCAAATCGTATTAATCAACGGCAAAATTACTCAAAATCCGCGAGAAAAGCCAACGACACCCCCGCCCCTCGCCCCGCCACACACCCAAAACAGCAAAAAACGACAAAAAAATCACGTTTCAGGCCAAAAAACTTGCCCCACCCCTTGCAAAATCCAAAAAAACTCCCTACCTTTGCAACGCAAAAACCAAAACACGGGGTATTAGCTCATCTGGCTAGAGCGCGACACTGGCAGTGTCGAGGTGAGCGGTTCGAGTCCGCTATACTCCACTATCATAGAATAGCAGCCTTATATTAAAGGTTGCTATTTTTACAATTGACGGTGTTTCAGTTAATTAAATTGATTTTGTGGTATTGATTTTTTCAACTGGAACGATACAAGCCGATGAGGTTGCCAACTCCAACCCCCTAAAACCACAAATTTGTTAGCCGAATTTGTTAGACTAACAAGGGGGTCTAATTGGTTACCTAATCTCTTTATTCATTGCCAAAGAGATTAAAAAATGGCAAACAATCAACTTACATTCTCCTTTACACCCTCGCCCAGTGGCAAGGCTAAAGGAACGTGGAGCGTAGAATGTCGCTACAAAGGCACTACCTCACCGCGCCCCTCAACTCTGATTGAGGGACTAACCGCGCCCAGTCTTGAACACTGGGATAATAAAATTAAACGCTTTGAGGGTCGGTTAACCTCAACCGATGTGGCTAACAATGAAATTTTAGACGCGCTCCAATCGCGTTGCAAAGAATTGTTAGACAATCCCCAAATCACAACCCCTTATGAGTTTATAGACGCGCTAAAGACTGGGAACGCGCCTAACTCCGTGCTTACTCTCTCTGATTTCATTAAGACGCTGATAGATGAGCAAAGACAAAATCCTACTTGTAACTATCAACTCTATCTGTCTTTGTTTCACAATCTATTGGGCGAAAACCACAAACACCCAAAGGAGAAAGTAACCTATTTTGCTAAGCCAATGTGTAATGGTGTTGCGATTGCTGATACTCCGTTGACTGATGTGGGTGACGCTCAACTATCCGATTTCGCACTATGGATTAAGACTGTCAAAGGTGGAGCAAACTATAAGAACCTAAACGCCACATTATTGCACGTTATCAATGTAGCAAAGGAACGTGGCAAAAACAAGCAGGAGATTAGGTTTAAGTTTCGCTCTCACGCCCCTAAAAAGAGCGTTGTCAGTGTGAAACAAGATAAGGTGCTGACACTGGAGCAATTCAAGGCAATAGAGGAACTTAGCGGAACTATTATTAACCCTACTGGCTATCGTAACCGATCATTGCAGCAACTTTATTTAGACGCGGCATTGCTGATGTACTATACCAATTCTCGCCCCGCTGATGTGCTTTTGTTTCGTTCCGATATGTTAGGAACACGCAAAGACGGTGTGACGATTTTAACCTACATTCCTTATAAAAAGCGTTGCTATAATGTCACTGAGGCGGTAGAATTGCCACTACCTCAACAAGCAATAGAGATAATAGACCGCTACAAAAATCAAAGCACTGGCGGTTACTTGCTCCCCTTTTCTATGAATGAAAACCACTGGGATATAACTACAGTGGACGGTAACCAAAAGTGGCGCACTGCAAGTAATGCCGTTTTTGGCAATATCAATGCTCACTTAAAAAAAGTTGGTGCAAAGGTAGGGTTAAATTTCCCACTCTCGCTATATGCTTTTAGACGCTCTGCAATAACTACAACCGTTAATCTCAGTGGCGGTAATATTGCACTGGTGGCTAAACGTAGTGGCACAAGTGTCAAAATGATTGCTAAACACTACTATAAAGACACCGAATTGCAACCGCTCACATTCTGTTAATACCATTTTTAATCTCTGTGTCGGTGGCTGATACTCTCCACCAGTCACCAACACTTTATAAATCAATCACTATGTCTAAATTTTTAACTCTTGATGTTTCCGCGCTCACTGGCTATGCTGTGGCGTATGATGAGGAAACTCGCACTATCTTCTATTATCATGCTGATGAGTTGCCCTCACTCACGGTATTGCGCCAAATCAAGTTACTCTACCCAAATACTACAATCGTGCTTACTGACAGCGTAGATGATGCTAAAAGATTTTTGGGTGTATGTGACGCTTTCCGCGATGTGCTGACGGTCGCAGGTGAGCCAATAGATAGAATTGGGCTTAATATTATCAACTGATATATTTTGCGCTGGACTGCCAAAGAGCCGTTAGACGTATTTGTTTAACGGCTCTTTCTGTGTTGATTATACTTTAAGTTTCAGCAAAAATGATTAACTTTGCAGTGTCATTCAAGAGTGAATGGCATTTATAAATTTGTAGGCGTTTAGCAATAATCTTATTTCGGAAAACTGGACACTTTCACGACACTTAAAGATTTTGCGATGTGCTTACGCTCTGTTGTATATTCTCCAATATGCAATATAGGGGCGTGGGCTGTTGCTATCCGAAAGTGTCAGGCAGTCCAGAGCCTCCGAAATAGTTTAGTTAACAGTTTCCACGCCTTTTTGTGCAACCTCAACAGCCCGATTGGAAATTGTACGGCTTTGAAAATATGGCTCTTATATTCTTAGGAATCATTTGTGGTATAGTTGTTCTTATCATGCTGTTTGGTTTGGGTGCTTATATCATTTCATATATCAAAAAGAAAAATGATGAATATGAACAAAAGATAGAACAAGAAGCCAAAGATAAAGAAAATGCGAAACTTGAAGCCGAAAGACAAAAGGTAAAGGCACAAGCCGAAATACAATCTATGTGGGCTGAACGTGTAGCGCAGTATGGAGTGCCGACTAAACTATTTGACATTTATTCAAATCCTCTCCGAAATGTAGCAATTTACGAACCGTTGAAAATAATATTTATTAATGGCTCAAAATATGATTTCAGCAATATTTTGTCTTGCAGACTTGAAACCAAAACAAGAGTGACAAAGGGCGCTGAAACACACATATCAAAGCCCGATAGCGGAGATATGGCAATGGAGCAACTACTTTGGGGCATGGGTAAGAAATACAATGTCAAAACTGAAACTAAAGTTATCAAAGAACCCGATAAGATTTCACATACATACATTGTATATATAGGGGTTGATGACATTTCTACACCACAACAAAAGATTACGTTCTATTCATCTGATAAGGCTAATGAACTGCTTTCAGTGATGAATATTATAATTAAACGGAATATATAACGTGAAAAGACCGTACAAGCGTGTCAAACATGTTGGTACGGCCTTTGTTGTTTGTGTCTGAGACGGTTTTATATAGTTTATTTGCACGTTGGGTGACGCACTGGGATTTTGTATGCCCTTAGATAGGTTATAAGTATTCCTATTGCGTCGGCTTCGTCATTGCTCTTGTTTCCGTTTCTGTCAGTACCGAGGGTGTACCCCAGTCTTTCAACCGATCTAATCATACGCGCTTTTTGTTCATCTCGCGTCATTGTTCGGTGTGTCGCGTTGGCGGTTGTATATCCCCACATTTCACGCTTGGCTTTACGCGGGTCTATTAGATATATTGGAGTGGCAGTTTTCTCACTGATGAGGTGCAATACTCCGTGGCACTGGCTAAGTTTGTCAAATGCGCTTTGTAGCCGTGTGTCTTGGCTTTTGTAAATATTTTCTGCTACTATTTGTGTGGCTTGGCTCTTTTTCAGTGCAGATGTAATTCTGTGCTCTAAGTCGGAAAATGGTTGTTTTTGGTCTATTTTCCATGCGCCACTATCTGTAATTTTTCCGTCTTTATAAATTGCGTAACCAGTTATCCTACTGGCTGTGTCTAATGCTAAGATTATCATTATAGATTATGTTGTATTAGAATATTGTACTACAATATTTTTATTATTAATGGGGCTATATTTAGATGAATTTATATCACTGGTTAATTATCCTAATATTCAATAGGTTATAAGTATATATGCCAAATATCCATAACCGTCAACCGTGTAACGTATAGTTTTACACACTACTGTGTAAAATACCATACTTTTTTACACACAACCGTGTAATGTATAGGTTTACACAGTACTGGGTAACTTATAGGTTTACACGGTTAAGTGGTACTTATCAATCGCCCTTTGCCAGTCTTGTGACTGGGTTTTGTAAATGTCTGTCGCTAACTGGGCGTTGCTGGGCGTTGCAAATTCCCTAATCTTTTGTAGATTGACGATTACAGTTGTGCGATGTGATTTGCTCCGTCCGTTGTCTTTTGCTATCCAGCCATTTGCGACAAGCCAATTTATTGCATTGTTGACTGTCTTAGAATTAATTGGCTTAGTAGTATAAGGGGGTGTTATTTCCTCTGCCAGTTTACGCGCTGACACCTCAACCGTTATATTGCTATCATCAATAAAATTGCTCTCTCTTTGCGTATATTCACAAAGTAAGGCTAACAGTGTGGCGGTGTGTTTGGGCGGTTTTTCCTTTTTAGGCAATTCCTCAAAGAATGTAACTAAGCGACTACAAAAACCAATTGGCATACGCGCCCAGTTACTCCCAGTTGATATTACCTCTTTTGACCGTTTGTTATTCTTTACCATTACTGGGCGGTATTGGTGATTAGCTTTTGAACTGGGTAACGCTTAATTCTGTACGTTACCCCAAATATACGCGCTTGCATTTCGCGTGTGATATATCCCAATTGCTCTAAGGCTCTCCAGTATTGCATTACTGTTGGGTGTGAGATTTTCACGCCTTTTTCTTTGAGTTCCTTTGTGAGTTCCATAACTGGAACAGAAACGGTGTAGCCGTAACCCATTTTATTTAGAGTTATCAAGAATTGCACGGCTCGTTTTTCTAAAAGGGTTGAAGGTTCTCTAAATGCTTTATTTCGCATATTTCGTTATGATACCATTTTTTGCAAAGGGTGGGTTGTGCTCCCTTATTGTTGGTATTCGTAGACGAATAGAGATTTTTTGAATTTGATGTTTAATATTTTTCGGCAAAACTTAATCGTTTATCTCTGAGTGTCTATAATTTGCCGTTCCTTTAATACGTTTTGTTAGGTCAAAAGTGAAAGAAAATTGATTAGCTGAATATCTCAGTAGGTCAATTCTACCAGTGGAATATGACTGAAAATAACCGATGTGGAAGTTTATATAACTCTGTACCCCATTTGATGTATTGTATTGCTTGGTTTTAGCTAATAGTCAATAAATTACTGTTTTCAGTTTGTCAATGACTGAAAATAAGCCTCTTTTTGCTCTCTATGATACTGTATGTTTGTAGGGCCTTTTGTTGCACTCTCTGATGATGTCTAAAAAACGAGATTGAGAAAATAGGGTCGGACTATACACACGGACACCGCACCACAAGGCACACCCTCCCAGTTCTTTTTTATTCTCTTTGGCGGTCTGTGGCTCTATTTATGTGTTTTCTCTTTAGATAGTCTGTTGATGAGGATGTCCGCTCAATGGACAACCTTTAAGGCTCTTCACTATAAAAGTACCAAAATAGCGGTAATTGTTCGGGGATTTTGTTTGATTGACTGAGGGTTACAAAATCTGTTAGGCCGAATTAAAAAAATATTTCGCCTAATTGCCTAAAAATTTTGTTCTCTAATCTTGCCAAACTTTTAATTTATTTCGTTAACTTTGCCGATGAAAATAACCGCGCTTTGAGTAGCGAGATAAGGTTACTTTGTTAGACATTTTTGTTAGCGCCTCTAATAGTTGCAGAGATAAGACGCTGATAATATAAGGTTTATGAGTTAAGCGAGTGAATACCGCTATACTCCACCACCAAAGGCGAATCGAGAATCTCGGTTCGCTTTTTTGTCATATCGTTATAAATGACTATATTTGCGGCGTATGAAACTGATAGAAATGAACATCGACAAGATCATAGCCCTGTGCAAGAAGTACAAGGTCGCCAAACTGTGGGTGTTCGGCTCAATCCTCACCCCCCGTTTCAACGACCACAGCGACGTAGACTTCTCGGTGATCTTTCACTACGATCAGATTCAAGACCTGTTCGTCACCTTCTTTGACTTCATTGACGAACTGCAACTCCTGCTGGGACGCAAGGTAGATCTGGTAGATGAAACCGCCATCAAAAACACCATCTTCCGCCGCGAACTCGACAACACGAAACATTTGATATATGGATGAGCAAATTCTGAAATCGCTTAACGATATACTCGGATCAATCGAGAATATCGAATTGTTTTGCTCTACCCGACCAAAAGAATTCAAGACTTTCTGCGACGACATCTGTTTTCGGAGCGCCGTTCAATGGGAAATTGCCATAATCGGCGAAGCCATGAATCGTATCCTGAAAATCTATCCTGAAATACCGATCACATCAGCGCGCAGGATAGTCAACACCCGCAACTATCTCATACACGGATACGACAGCCTCAGGGAAGATTTGATCTGGGCAATCGTAATAAACCATCTGCCCATATTAAAGGCCGAGGTTACAAAACTCATCGAATCCGCACAGGAAGTCCGATAATCTCAACACCGGTGAATTCAGACCAAAATCCAGAGTTCGCTGTTTTGCCATATCATTATAAATGATTATATTTGCGGCGCATGAAGCTGATAGAAATGAACATCGAAAAGATTATAGCCCTGTGCAAGAAGTACAAGGTCGCCAAACTGTGGGTGTTCGGCTCAATCCTCACGCCCCGCTTCAACGACCACAGCGACGTAGACTTCTCGGTAGATTTCGATGCCGAGACCATAAGACGCGAAGGTCTCGACTGGGCTGACATATTCTTCGACTTCATGCACGAACTTGAAGACCTCTTCGGCAGACGCATAGACCTCGTATGCGACGACGCTGTGAAGAATAAATACTTCCGTGAAGAACTTGACAGAACAAAGCAACTCATATATGGATGAATCAATAAGGAAGTACCTTGAAGACATGCTCCAAGCGATTTCCGAAATTGAAATGGCTGAAGAACGGTTTGGCCGTCAATACTCTATTTTCGAAAACGATGTAATTTTCCGAAAATTCATAGAGCGCAATATTGAAATTTTAGGAGAGGCCATGAATCGTATTTTGAAAATCCAGCCTGATGTCAACATTACATCATCACGTAAGATTGTTGACACACGCAACTACGTCATACACGCATACGATTCGCTTAAACCCGATATTCTTTGGGCCATTGTAATCAACCATATTCCACGTCTGAAATCAGATATTCTGCAACTCATCGAAACCCATAGGTAAGTCTGATATATTATCGCTATACTCCACCACCAAAGGCGAATCGAGAATCTCGGTTCGCTTTTTTGTCATATCCACACCTCGGTCATTAAAAAACATTTTCAGGAGGGCACACGTTATTACCTGACAAGCCATAAACTACAACCGACATGAAAAAAGAAATAACCACACGCACCATCATCGCTCCGCAGCCCGTACTCATCATCGCCACTTACGACAAAGACGGCGTGGCCGATGCCATGAACGTGGCTTGGGGCGGACAATGCTGGGACAACGAGGTGGCACTCAACATCTCGGCCAACCACAAGACCACCGAAAACATGCGCCTCAACAAGGCTTTCACGCTCAGCATCGGCACAGTGTCGCTGCTCGGCCAGTCTGACTATTACGGCATCGTCTCGGGCAAGAAGGTCAACAAGGTCGACCACCTCGGCATGAAGACCTCGCGCGCCCTGAAGGTCAACGCCCCCATCCTCGAAGACTATCCCCTGACGATGGAGTGCGAGATCATCTCCATGACCGACAACGGCGACGAGGGCGTCAGGGTCGTGGCACGCATAGTCCGCACCATCGCAGACGACTCCGTCCTCAACGCCGACGGCAAGGTCGACTACACCCTGCTCGACCCCATCATGTACGACTCCGAGACCCACGCCTACTATGGCCTCGGCGCCAAGAAAGGCCAAGCCTTCCACGACGGCGCCGCCCTCAAATAACCCTCCGGAGATACCACCACGCACAAGCCCGACTGCCCCCTTGTAGCCGGGCTATTTATTTATTGCGGAATAATCACTATCTTTGCGCCATGATGGATAATCCGGACAAAATCATCAACATAGCCAGAGACAGCAAAGGGACATACGGATGCGCCATCCCCACCATGCCGACCTGACATCCCTCGAATGCATATCATTTAAGGTCAATATCGTGCGGATATGTTTCATCGTGGTGGATTGTCGTTCTTTTTTCGCTAACTTTGTCGGTGTCATCTAAAACCTTAACGAACGACATGAAAACGAGTCACATCCTCATATCCGCGGTCTTGGCCGCGTCGTGCTGCCTCGCGGCGGCTGCCGGCACTCACCGCCACGTCGAGAATTATCCCGTCAGCGCCGTGCGGCTCACCGAGTCGCCCTTCCGCCACGCCATGCAGATGGACATGCGCTATCTGCTCGGGCTCGACCCCGACCGCCTGCTGGCGCCATATCTCAAGCAGGCCGGGCTCACCCCCAAGGCCCCCAACTATACCAACTGGGAGAATACCGGCCTCGACGGACACATCGGCGGACACTACCTGTCGGCCCTCTCGTACATGTATGCCGCCACGGGCGATGCCGAGATCAAGCGCCGCCTCGACTACATGCTGTCCGAGCTGCGCAGGTGTCAGGACGCCGCGGGCGACGGCTATCTGTGCGGCGCCCCCGACGGACGCAGGATATGGACCGAGGTGAGCCGCGGCGACATCCGTCCCGGCGGATTCAACCTCAACGGCGGCTGGGTACCCCTCTACAACATCCACAAGACCTATGCCGGACTGCGCGACGCTTGGCTGCAGGCCGGAAGCACCGAGGCCCGCGACATGCTCGTGGCCCTCACCGACTGGATGGCCGGGCTGACCGCGGGGCTGACCGACGATCAGGTGCAGCAGATGCTGGTGAGCGAGCACGGCGGACTCAACGAGGTCTTTGCCGACGTCGCCGCCATCACCGGCAAGCCCGAATATCTCGAACTGGCCCGGCGATTCTCGCACCGCACCCTGCTCGACCCCCTCTTGGCCGGACAGGACCGCCTCACCGGCATGCACGCCAACACGCAGATACCCAAGGTCATCGGCTTCAAGCGCATAGCCGACCTCACCGGCGACGAGGCCATGGACCGGGCCGCCCGCTTCTTCTGGGACACCGTCGTCACCGACCGCACCGTCAGCATCGGCGGCAACAGCGTCTACGAGCACTTCCACCCCGCCGACGACTTCTCGTCGATGATGTCGAGCGAGCAGGGCCCCGAGACATGCAACACCTACAACATGCTGCGCCTCTCGCGCATGCTCTACGAGACCTCGGCCGACACCCGCTACATGGACTTCTACGAGCGCGCCCTCCACAACCACATCCTCTCCACCATCAACCCCGTTCAGGGCGGCTTCGTCTACTTCACCCCCATGCGCCCCGGCCACTATCGCGTCTACTCCCAGCCCCAGACCTCGATGTGGTGCTGCGTGGGCTCGGGCCTCGAGAACCACGCACGCTATGGCGAGGCCATCTACGCCCACTCGTCAGACACCGTCTTCGCCAACCTCTACATCCCCTCGCGGCTCACCTGCGACCGCGGCCTGATCAGCCAGACCACCGCCTTCCCCGCCTCAGACAGCATCACCTTCGCCATCGACCCCGCCACCGAGGGCGCCGAGTTCGCGCTGGCCATGCGCATACCCTCATGGACCCGTCCAGACCAACCCCGCGTCAGCGTCAACGGCAAGGCACAGCCCGCCACCGTCAGCGACGGATACCTCACCCTGCGCCGCCGCTGGCACAAGGGCGACACCGTCCGCCTCGTCCTGCCCATGCACCTCGATGCCGAACCCCTCCCCGACGGCTCCGAATACGTCTCGTTCGTCTACGGCCCCACGGTCCTCGCCGCACGCACCGGCACCGAGCGACAGGACGGCATGTATGCCGACGACAGCCGCGGCGGACACATAGCCCACGGCCCCCGCACCCCCCTCAACGAACTCCCCGCCATCATCTCAGACCTCGCCGACATCACCACCCGCGTCACCCCCACGGACGGCAAGCCCCTCCGCTTCAGCCTCACCGGCCTCAGCGACGGCACCACGGTCACCCTCGAACCCTTTGCCGGCATACACGAGAGCCGCTACATGCTCTACTTCCCCCGCTACACAGCATCACAGTGGCAGCAGAAGCGCGACCAAATCGCCGAGGCCGAACGCCGGCGCGCCGCCCTCGAGGCCATCACCGCCGACAAAGTCACCTGCGGCGAACAGCAGCCCGAGAGCGACCACTTCATCACCATCGGCTCGTCCGTCGCAGGCGATGACGACGGCATCCACTGGCGCGAGACCACCGACACCTTCGCCTACCGCATGAACCCCGCCGGGCGCCCCGTCGCCAAAGTGCGCGTCACCTACCGCCCCGACCCCAAGCGCGACGCCATCATCATGGCCGACGGCATCGAGATAGGCACCCTCCCCGCCTCAGACGGCCCCGTCACCCAACTCGACCTCCCCCTCGCCTCCACCGCCCCCCTCACCATCACCATCTCCCGCCACCAGACCCCCACCACCCCCCGCATCCACTCCATCCGCCTCCTCACCCAATAGCCCCCGTTCAGCGGGCAGCGCTCCCGCCCTCATTGCCGCCCCGCCTTGTGCGGGGCTTGGGAACGTAGCCCCGGGGTAGACGCCCCACCCTCACCCCGCGGCCCCCGAATGGGGGTCGTGGAATACCCGCCCCTTTTTTCCCCGTACAGGCACCGTCAGGTGCCCCACCCCACAAAAACTGCCGGCAACCCCGGCAGTTTTTTCACAAACCAATTGCAATCTCTGCGTTGGCTCTGTTTGAGATAACAATAATGGGAATATGCCAAACCAAATCTGTGTACTCTCGTGTGCATCGTCAGCGATGATAAAATCCCTCTGGATAGAGAATATGTCGTTTTTTATAAAAGTTACCGCCCAAAGGCCATCATCTTCGTCCACAGTTACCATAAATCTCGC
This sequence comes from Bacteroidales bacterium M8, assembly GCA_001689495.1. Lineage (GTDB taxonomy): Bacteria > Bacteroidota > Bacteroidia > Bacteroidales > Muribaculaceae > Duncaniella. Next base: position 77,191 of record LUJS01000040.1, read on the forward strand.
TTATCCATAATCAAACTCTTGATAAAAACGATCACGACTTGTTGTTTTTATAAATTCATAATTGTTATATTTGACAATTATGGATTTATTTATTAATTTTGTAGCCAAAAATAAAACCAAGAATTGATATGAATAATTTTCCATCAATCGACAGCAAATCAAAGGCAAGAGTCATTGACAATAAAATGGTCGAAGTCACAGCACCTGACGGCGAAGTATTCCATATACTCTGTCAAATAGGCATATATATAAGCGAGGAAACAAAACAATACGAACTTCGCGTTATCGAAGCTATTTTCGATAAGAACTATTCTGAGGATAAAGAACTGATGATTAATAGTATTTGGAGAGATGCAATATCAAACGGAGTGTCTTTCAGAGGCATCAGTTCAGGCAATCGGCAAAAAGAGCGTGCGAGAATAGGCTATAGAATAAGACAACTTAGAGAAGAAAGAGGTATTGAAGCTCGCGACCTTGCTAAATTAGCAGGCATTGATGCCGCAAATATGAGTAGAATCGAAAATGGAAAATACTCTGTAGGCATTGATATTCTATCTAAAATTGCTGCCTCTTTAGGAAAAAAAATAGACTTAGTTGATATTTGATATGGTTAAACAAGACTATAGATATGCATTGGATAAAGACCGGTGCATAATAAATGTGCAGAATGCCCGTAAAAGCGTAGATTATTTCTGCCCTTGTTGCGGAGCAATTATGATTCCAAAACAAGGTACAAAAAGGAGATGGCATTTTGCGCATAAGGGTAATATTGGAGATTGTTCTTATGAAACATATCTTCATCAGATTGCTAAAAAACGTATTCGTGATTGTTTTGAACGGTCATCACATTTCATCATTTCTTTACACACAGATGCTGTCTGTGCTATCAAAGATTGTCCAATCGGAAAACCTCAACACTGCAATTGGGTTACCAAGAAGTCTTTTGATCTGAAAAACTACTACGATACCTGTTTAGAGGAATCATTTGTCGGAAAATTCAAAGCAGACCTTCTATTGACAAATAGTAAAAATTTTGATAGAGATCCCATTTTAATTGAGATTAAAGTATCACATAAATCAACAGAAGAAAAAATACAGTCAGGTTATCGAATTATCGAAATATGTATTGATTCTGAAGATGACATAGACCAAATAACTTCGACCGCTCAAATTAATGAAAGTGAAGGTTATTTGGATAATTGGTTTAAAAAGCCCAATGAGAAAATCAAATTCTACAACTTCAAAGCCAACTCATTCGAGATTCCAGATTTAGAACATCAACCATCCAAATACATATTTTGGATTGATTCAAAGAAATTTTTTCACTTCCAGAATATAGGTCATTGTTTAACTCCTATTCCTAGTGTAGTTGAAAACTCTATATTTAGAATTGAATCAACAATTCCGATAATTCGTCATATTGCCTTTAAAGAGTTATTGCAATCCGGTCTTGGAATCAAGTACTGTACCATGTGCCAATTCTATCGGATGAATGATTATCATGAGAAATCAATCTGTATCCTATATAAATCTAAGGGAACTAAACAATTTCCAAGATTATCCGATGCCGCAATTTGTCAGCATTTTAGACAAGTTGACTTTAATCGCTTGTCTGATTATTCTACAATGAAAGACAGTGAATACAAAATAACCATGCGGATTTAATTGATTTTTTACTATACCACGCTTACCGAAAAAATCAAAGTGCACCCCTTGTTTCTCATTTGCATTGCGCAAGTCCGTCAGGCTCATTCTTATCCGCCCGGCACATTCAGTTGCCCACCCTCTTCGGCATAAACGCACCTATTTTTCGCGGCGGCATTCTACCTTTGCCGCCGTGAAACAGCTCGCACGCATATCAACCCCGTGGCACTACCACTTCCAGCGCTGGCTCGGCAGGACGCTCACACCCGCCGAGCGCGCCGTCATATCCCCGCTCGAGCGCAACAGATGTCACCGCGACAACCGTCCCGCCATCATCATAGACCCGCCCGGCCAAGATACCCGCGAGCTCCTGAAATCCTACCTCCTCTACCGCATCGGCACCCGTCAGGGCCTCCTAATGCTCCCCGTCCGCAAAGACCATAGAGCAAAAAACAAAAACATAAGGCTCGGCACCCTCCGCCGCCCCGACAGCATCAGGGGCCAGACCGTCCACAGCGCGGTGGTCATCGGATACAAGCATAGAGGCCCCAAGGGCCTTCGCCGGCTCATCTCCGCCCTCCTCCCCACCACCTGCGCGAACGGCCTCCTCATCATCCACGCCGACCGCCTCCCCCGCACCATCCCCGAGGCCTTCCTCATCCTCAGGCCCATCCCCGCAGTCCCCGAGCAATCCACCTCACCACCACCTGTTCCCGTTCAGGGAGCAACGCTCCCGGCCCCGTTGCAAACAATTCCCAAATCCCAATTCCCAACTCCCAATTATCGTCCTCATCGACGGCCATTGCGCTACACCGTGCTGCGCGTCCCAAAGACAAATCGCACGGCAAGCGCACATTGACATATTGATTCATTGGTTTATCCGCAATTATCACTATCTTTGTTGCTGTAATCATCACATAGCCATGACAATGAAAAGACAGGTTTTTCTTCCGATATTTTTTGTGGCGTTGGCGGCGGGGGCATCGGTGACGGTGACGGGGCCGGACGGGCGCCTTGCGATCACGGTCGATACCCTCGCGGGGGGCGTGCCGGCATATTCGGTGGTCTATGACGGCACCACCGTCATCAAGCCGTCGCCTCTGGGCTTCAGGATGGCCGACGGCAGGGACTATGCCCTCGGCATGACCCTCGCGGCTCACTCGCGGGATTCTGTCAGCCGCTCGTTCGCTCAGGACCGCATCAAGCAGAGCCGTGTCGACTGGCGCGCCAACACGCTGCACACCACGTTCAGCGGCCCGGATGGACGAGAGATGACTGTCGAGTGGGAGGTGGCCGACAACGACATCGCCTTCCGCTATCACATACCTCCGCACAATGAGCGGCGGGGCGTCGTCATTGCGTCCGAGGCCACGGGATACCGCTTCGAGGGCGACTCGACGACCATCTTCGCCACGCCGCAGAGCGATGCCATGATAGGCTGGAAGCGCACCAAGCCGAGCTATGAGGAATACTATGTGGTCGATGCCCCGATGGTCGAGCGCTCGCAGTTTGGCCACGGATTCACTTGGCCCGCCCTCTTCCGCACCGCCACGCCCGGCGGCGACGTCTGGACGCTGCTCTCCGAAACCGGCGTCGACGGATATTACTGCGCATCGCACCTCGGCGACTGCGTGGATGGCACATTCGGCGTGGTCTATCCGATGCCCGACGAGAACAACGGCAACGGCTCGGCTGCGCCCGGCATCTCGCTGCCCGCCGCTACGCCGTGGCGCACCATCACCGTCGGGTCATCGCTTGCCCCGGTGGTAGAGACCGTGGTGCCGTGGAGTGTGGTCGAGCCGCGATATGCCACAGAGCGCCCCGCGCGCCAGGGCAAGGGCACTTGGAGCTGGCTGTTGTGGCAGGACGGATCCATCAACCCCGACGACCAGAAGAGATTCATCGACTTTGCCGCCGAGATGGGCTATGACAACGTGCTGATAGACAACTGGTGGGACACGCGCATTGGCCGCGAGGGAGTCGAGAGGCTGATTGAATATGCCCGCAGCAAAGGTGTCAACGTGATACTGTGGTACTCGTCGAGCGGCCACTGGAACGACATCGTGCAGGGCCCCACCAACCTGATGGACCGCCCAATAGTGCGCAAGAAGGAGATGCGGTGGCTGCGCGACCACGGCGTGCGCAACATCAAGGTAGACTTTTTCGGCGGCGACAAGCAGGAGACCATGCGCCTGTACGAGGACATACTCAGCGACGCCGCCGACCACGGCATAGACGTGATATTCCACGGCTGCACACTGCCCCGCGGCTGGGAGAGGATGTATCCCAACTTCGTAGGCTCGGAGGCCGTGCTGGCGTCCGAGAACCTCATCTTCAGTCAGGATTTCTGCGACAAGGAGTCGCTGCAGGCCACCCTCTATCCATTCACCCGCAATGCGGTGGCCACGATGGAGTATGGCGGCACGCTGCTGAACCGCCGCATGAACCGCGGCAACGATGGCGGCAACATACGCCGCACGGGCGATGCGTTCCAGCTGGCCACGGCCGTGCTGTATCAGAATCCGGTGCAGAACTTCGGCCTCGCGCCCAACAATCTCGCCGACGCGCCCGCCGAGGCCATCGAGTTCATGAAGTCAGTGCCCACCACGTGGGACGAGACCCTGTTCATCGACGGCTATCCCGGCCGATACATAGTGATGGCGCGCCGCAGCGGCGAGGACTGGTACATAACCGGCGTCAACGCCACCCGCGAGCCCATTGAGCTGCGCATACCCCTCGCCCCCATGCGCCTGACCGGTGGCGAGGCCAAGGTCTACTCCGACCGCCGTACCAAGAAAGGCATCGAGCTGCGCACCGAGCGCCGCAAGACCGACCGCAGAGGCCATCTCCCCGTCACCATCATCCCCGACGGCGGCGTGGTGGCGATAGTCCGCTGACCCTATCTCACCTCGAGTATGAAGACCGGCTCGGGGGCGGCGTCGGTGACGCGCTCGCCGTCGCCCTGCGAGGTCTTCTGCACATAGAGGTGCAGGCTCCCCGTCTGACGCCACAGCGGACGGTCGAACGAGGGCTCCCACGCATCGACCCCGAAGTCGGTAAGGTCGGCGACCGTCCATGTCGAGTCGCCGAAACGGCGCGAGGCCATGGTGACGCGGCTGCCCCGCTCGGCATCGCGATAGACATAGTGCAGTCTACGACCGTCAGACATGACGCAGGGACGCGACACGGGTATCATCTTGGTGCCGCCACCCGACAGCGTGAACGGCGTGCCGCGACGGCCCACGGTCTCCATGCTCCACGCCGCGCCGTCGTGCGACACCAGCCTGTATTGCGGCACCGAGTCGCCCTGCTCGCGCCAGTACGTGGCTATGAGCGGACGGCCGTCGGGAGTCGTGGTCATCGAGGTCTGGTTTATCAGCTCGGAGTTCTGCGGTATCCGCCATGCCGTCTCGGCCTGCGAGAGCGTTATGGGCAGCTCGTATGGCGTGCCGTCGCTGCGTCGCCACGACCGTCCGCCGTCGTCAGACACGGCATAGCACAGGTCGTGGTTGGTCTCGACCAGCCATGTCTCGCGCCACACCCACGACAAGTGTATGCGCCCCTGCGGGTCGGTACACATCTGCCAGTAGGCATTGCGGACCCCCTCGCCGTCAATCAGCACGTCGTGTACCCTCGACCATCGGCGAGTCTCGGGATCATATCGGTTCATCACCATGTTGCCACGGCCCGACTGCCCCGAACGGTAGACGAATATCAGCCCGCCGTCTGGCATCGCGTGAAATTCGGGATACGTCACGTCATCCTCGAGCGCACCGGTCATCGGCTCGAGAGGCCCCAGATCGAGCGACCCCGGGGCCACCGAGCGGGCATAGCGCAGGGGGTGTCCGTGGTGGTCGAACGACGCATGCAGATAGCCGTCGCCGTCCAAGGCAATGGATATGACATTGTGGCCGTCGCTGACGTTGCCCTTGTACTGCGTGCGGCGCACTGTCCAGTCGTCGGTGCCGAGGCGGCGCTTGGCCAGAGTGACATATCCGTCAGGGTCATAGAACGACGCATATTGCACCGAGTCGTGCGTGGCCACGGACCCGAGGCGGAATATGGCAGTGTTGACCGACGTGGCACTGTACCCACTGGCTATCCGCGACAGCCTCGCGCCCCCGCCGCCGTATGCGGCACCGGCGCACAGGGCCAGTGCCAGAGCTAATTGGTATCTCATCTCTTAGTCCCTTTTATCAGAACAGATCCCTGTAGACCTCGGTCTCGCCCCAGCGGTGGTCCTTGGGGAAGGGGAGGCCGTTCCAAGCCTTCTGCGATGTCCACGCCATCGGGGCGTCGGTCCAGAACGGATGCGACGCCGGCAGTCCCAGCGGCAGGAACGCCAGCGAGGTCATGTAGAGCGAGCCGTTGTTGGTATACCAGTCGGCCACGTTGGGCTGGCGCCCCGTGAAGCCGATGGTCAGGAATCCGGCCTCGTTGAAATTCTCCTTGCCGTCGAACATGCGGTGCATGACCGCCGTCAGCGCCGAGCGCACCTGTCCGTTGGTCAGGCCGTGGGGCAGACGCTCGTGCCACGCCATCATGGCCAGCGGCTGCATGGCCGCCATGCGATAGGGTATCGAGCGCCCGAAGACCGGGAACGTGCCCTCGGGCGAGATGAGGCGCTCGAGCACGATGCTGTATTTCTGAGCCCTCTTCAATGCACGGCGGTGATAGTTGGCATAATGTATGCGCGTGCGGCGCCCCGCGTCCATCATGGCCTGAAGGGTCTCGAGATACATGGGGTGGAAGACATAGCTGCTGTAATAGTCGAATGCAAAATCGGGCCCGTCGGCATACCATCCGTCGCCGGTATACCACTCCTCGACCTTGCGGATGGCCGAGTTGACGCGATAGTCGTCACACCCGCCCCCGGCCTTGGCCAGAAAGCTCTCGATGGTCGACGAGAACAGCACCCAGTTGGTATATGGCGGGTCTATGCCGCGCAGCTGCGAGAATTCCTTGAAATATCGCTGCTTGGTGGTGTCGTCGAGCGGCATCCACAGGGCATCGTATCCGCGCAGGAACGACTCGGCCAGATATGCCGCGTCGACCAGCGCCTGACCCTCGCCGCTCCACAGCAGATAGTCGGGGCTCTCGGGGTCTACGGCGTTGGCATAGCTCTTCAGGGCCCACTCGCGCAACCGGCGGCGGCGGGCACCCTCGGCGGTGTCGTCGTCGGGCAGCGAAAGCCACGGGGCAATGCCCGCCATCAGACGGCCGAATGTCTCGAGATAGGTCACCTTGCGGTTGCGGCCGTCCCAGCTCGGGCTGACCTCGACCAGCATGTTCTTCTGCAGGTTCCCCTCGGCCATGTTGCTCAGCACGGGCTGCGCCATGCGCCATGCCAGATCGGTCCAGTAGGCGCGGTCGGCGCCCGACTCGCGCTCGAGGTGGCGCACATACTCGCAGGCGGCCAGCAGAAAGGCTCCGGTGCCGAAGTTGGATGTCGACCTTCGGTCTACGACCTGACCCGGGATGGCCTTCTCGCCGATGGGCTGGACGTAGCCCACGGTGCCGTCTTTCTGCAACGCGGTCTTGGCCAGATACTGCCAGCCGCGGCGGGCGGCATCAAGATACTTGGCATCCTTGAGATAGCCGTTGTTGACGCCCCACAGCAGTCCGTAGGTGAAGAATGCCGTGCCGCTCGTCTCGGGGCCCGGGGCATGCTCCTCGTCCATCATCGAGCGCGACCAGTATCCCCCGGGGCGCTGCGTGGCCACGACGGCATCGGCCATGCGCACGAACTTGTCCTCGAAAAACCGGCGGTGCCCATAGTCGGCCGGGAGCTCGCCGAGCACCTTGGCCAGACCGGCCAGCACCCAGCCGTCGCCGCGTGCCCAGAAGTCCTTGACGCCATTGGCGCTCTTGTGTTCGGGCCACACATACTTGGCGTCGCGATAATAGAGCCCCTCGTCGGCGTCATACATTATCGAATCGCTCTTCAGCACATACTCATACAGCTTGTCCAGATACCTGTCGTTGCCCGTGATGCGGTGCAGCTTGGTCATCACCGGCATCACCATGTACAGGCCGTCGGCCCACCACCAATAATCGTTGCGTGGCGTGGACATCTCATATTCCATCACCTCGCGGGCGCGGCGTATGCGGCGGTCATCGGGCAGGATGTTATAGAGGTCGGCGTATGTCTGGAAGCATATCTGCCAGTCGCCGAACAGCACGTGGTCGTCGGTCTCGCCATAGTTGTATCTCCACTTCGAACGGTCCGTGCCCTTGGCCCCCTTCCACTCGTTGTGCTCGGCCCAGCGCTCGGAATAAAGCCTCCAGTCCTCCTTGCCGGTGAGCCTGTAGGCCTCCATGTTGCCCGTATGATAGGCGGCATTGTCCCAGAAGGCATTTGTCTCGGCCGGATGCGCGGACTGCCACGTGTCGTTGACCCGCTCGATAATGCCCCTCACCTGTTCGGACTCCTTGGTCCGCGACGAGGCATGGACAGACAGCATCAGTGCCAGCGTGATGATAAGAATTCGCATTGCGTGATATAGATTTAAGTAAGTACTGCAAAGTTAGCCAATCCTCACCCCCGAAACAAGCCCGAATCTGCATAAAATGCTCAAAAATCGGTCATAATACACCAATGCCAGTCCGATAAACCCGTGTTTTGTTTGTATAACTGGATTTATTGTCATACATTTGCGACATGAAGCTGATCGAAAACAACATGGACGCCATAGCCGCCTTGTGCCGCAAGTACAAGGTGGCCAAGCTATGGGTGTTCGGCTCTGTGCTTACGCCCCGTTTCACGGAAAACAGCGACATAGACCTGCTTGTGGTATTCGACAAATCAAAGATAGCACTGCTCGACATGGCTGATGTATTTTTCGACTTTATCGACGAGCTTGAGGCCCTGTTTTGCCGCAAGGTCGATCTGACCGACTATACTGCCATTCGGAACAGATTCTTCAAGGCAGAAGTAGACGAAACAAAACAACTGCTATGGAGCGCGTAATCAGAAAATCTTTGGAGGACATACTGCAATCCATTGATGAAATCAACGGATTTTTTGAAAATCGTGAAAGGCGGTTTGATGTTTTTGTCAGGGACGTTTGCCTCCGCAGGGCCGTGCAGATGGACATTGCCATAATCGGCGAGGCCATGAACCGAATATTAAAACTTGAACCGAATAATCCGATAACAGCAGCCCGACGCATTGTCAATACCAGAAATTATATGATACACGGCTATGACTCGCTCAATTATGAAACAATGTGGGGAATAGTCATGCGCCATCTGCCGGCTCTGGAAAGTGAGATCCTAAGCCTGATCGGCAACACGGATGATGACGAATAATATCTGACAGGCGATACAATCACCTATCCGACATTCAGAATATGATTCGCAGGGGTAACATTTGCATATAAATCAATCAAGTTATAGATAAAAATCGTTCAAAGCGATGGGCCGGCCGCGGGGTTGACCCATTTTTTTATTATCTTTGCGCATAGCGACTATCTTAAATCACAAAACCGAACCGACAATTACATGAGAACCAAATTCCTGCTGCTGTTGGCAGTCATGATGTCCGTGCTCGCGGCCGCCGCGCAAGGCAGCTTCAAGGCCGGTGACGGCACCTTTCTGCTGAACGGCGAGCCGTATGTGGTCAAGGCCGCCGAGCTGCACTATCCACGCATACCGCGCCCATACTGGGACCACCGCATCAAGATGTGCAAGGCACTCGGCATGAACACCATCTGCCTGTATGTGTTCTGGAACGCGCACGAGTCTGAGCCCGACAAGTTTGACTTTGAGGGACAGAACGACCTGCGCGCCTTCGTGGAGCTGTGCCGCGACAACGGCATGAACGTGATATTGCGCCCCGGCCCCTATGTGTGCGCCGAGTGGGAGATGGGTGGCCTGCCGTGGTGGCTGCTCAAGAAGAAGGACATACGGCTCAGGGAGCAGGACCCATACTTCATCGAGCGGGTAGACAAGTTCCAGAAGGCCGTGGCCGAGCAAGTGGGCGACCTCACCGTGGCCGACGGCGGACCGATAATAATGGTGCAGGTCGAGAACGAATACGGGTCATACGGCACCGACAAGCCCTATGTGGCCGAGATACGCGACATGCTGCGCCGCAACTTCGGCGACAAGGTGACGCTGTTTCAGTGCGACTGGGCCTCGAACTTCCTGAACAACGGCCTCGACGACCTGATATGGACCGTCAACTTCGGCACCGGCGCCAACATAGACAAGCAGTTTGCACGCCTGCGCGAGGTGCGCCCCGAGAGTCCGCTGATGTGCTCGGAGTTCTGGAGCGGATGGTTTGACAAGTGGGGCGGCAACCACGAGACACGTCCCGCCGAGGCGATGATCGAGGGGATAGACGAGATGCTCTCAAAGGGGATTTCGTTCAGCCTCTACATGACGCATGGCGGCACCAACTGGGGCCACTGGGCGGGCGCCAACTCGCCGGGATTCGCACCCGACGTGACCTCCTACGACTATGACGCCCCCATCAGCGAGTCGGGTCTGGCCACGCCCAAATACATGCAGCTGCGCAAGACGCTGGCAAGATATTCGGACAAGAAGCTGCCGCGCATCCCGGCGCCGCTGAAGACCATGACCATACCCGAGTTCGAACTGACCGAGGTGGCGCCCCTGTTTGCCAACCTGCCCGAGGGCAAGAAGGACGAGAACATACGCACGATGGAGGAGTATGATCAGGGATTCGGCTCGATACTCTATCGCACCTCCCTGCCGGCGCTGCCGACGGGCGCGGTGCTGTGCGTGAGCGACCCTCACGACTATGCGCAGGTATTTGTCGATGGCCTGTATGTCGGCACCCTCGACCGCCGTCTGGGCGAGAAGGAGCTGAGGCTGCCCCCGTGCAAGGCCGGCGCGAGGCTCGACATCCTCGTCGAGGCGATGGGGCGCATCAACTTCGGCCGCGCCATCAAGGACTTCAAGGGCATAACCGACAAGGTCACCCTGACCGAGCAGAGAGACGGACACAACTTTGTGTGCGACCTGAAGGGGTGGACGGTATATAACCTCGAGGACAAGCCCGAGTATTATGACTCGATGGAATACATGCCCCTCGGGGCCTTCACGCCCGGCGATGACGGCCGCCTCCCCTCGGGGGCATATCGCGGCACGTTCAATGTAGACCGCCCTGCCGACACGTTCCTCGACTTCTCGACGTGGGGCAAGGGGCTTGTCTATGTCAACGGCCACGCGCTGGGACGCATCTGGGAGATAGGCCCGCAGCAGACCCTCTACATGCCGGGATGCTGGCTGCGCAAGGGGGAGAACGAGATAATGGTCTATGACGTCGTGGGTCCCCGCGAGGCCAAGTCAAAAGGTCTGGCGCGCCCGGTCATCGACGAGCTCAACCTGCCCGAGCGCCCCGTGAACCGCCGCGAGGGCGAGACCCTCGACCTGACGGCCGAGACTCAGGTGCTGGCCGCGACATTCGCCCCCGGCAACGGCTGGCAGGAATTCGGATTCGACGCCCCGGCCACCGGGCGCTATGTATGCCTCGAGGCCCTGACCCCCATGGACGGCAAGAGCACCGAGGCGGCCATCGCCGAGATATATCTGCTCGGCTCCGACGGCAAGCGCCTGTCGCGCGAGCCATGGACCGTGAGATATGCCGACAGCGAGGAGGTGACGCACGGCAACCACGCAGCCGACAAGACATTCGACCTGCAGGAGTCGACATACTGGTCGACGGTCCGGGGTGTCCCCTACCCCCACGCGGTGGTCATAGATCTGGGCGACACGCAGACCGTGACCGGAATACAGTATCTGCCCCGCATGGAGAGCAAGGTGCCCGGCGCCATCAAGGACTTCAGGGTATATGTCAGGCCCGAGCCATTCAAGATGTAACAACACGAACATACAGTAAAAACAACGATATGAACCACATCCATCACATTCTTCCGATTGCAGCCATGCTGATGGCAGGCGCGCACGGACTCTCGGCGGCCGAAAAGGCCACCGTCAACCTGCATCTGTCGCAGACAGACTCGGCCGTGACCATCCCGGCCGAGATATACGGACAGTTTGCCGAGCACCTCGGCACATGCATCTACGGAGGCCTCTGGGTAGGCCCCGAGTCGACAATCGCCAACACCGACGGCTATCGCAACGACGTGCTCGGGGCGCTGCGCGACCTCAAGGTGCCCGTGATGCGCTGGCCCGGCGGCTGTTTTGCCGACGAGTATCACTGGACCGACGGCATCGGCCCCAAGGAGAACCGTCCCGTGATGGTCAACACCAACTGGGGCGGCACGGTCGAGGACAACAGCTTCGGCACGCACGAATTCTTCAACCTCTGCGAGCTGATAGGCTGCGAGCCCTATCTGAGCGGCAACGTGGGCAGCGGCACGGTCGAGGAACTGGCCAAATGGGTCGAGTACATCACCGCCGAGAACGGCCCCATGGCCGAGAAGCGCCGCAAGAACGGCCGCGAGAAACCGTGGAAGCTGAAATATCTCGGCGTGGGCAACGAGAGCTGGGGCTGCGGAGGCAACTTCACCCCCGAGGACTATGCCGGGGCATATCGCCGCTATCAGACATATTGCCGCAACTTCGACGGCAACAAGCTCTACAAGATCGCCTCGGGCGCCAGCGACTATGACTACAAATGGACAGACGTGCTGATGAACAAGGCCCGCCGCCACATGAACGGCCTGTCGCTGCACTATTATACCGTCAAGGGCTGGAACGGCAGCAAGGGCGCCGCCACCAAGTTCAACGACGACGAGTACTACTGGACACTGGGCAAATGCCTCGAGATCGAGGACGTCATCAACCGCCACGACTCGATCATGACCGTCTATGACCCCAAGAAGAACGTGGCGCTGCTCGTTGACGAATGGGGCACGTGGTGGGACGAGGAGCCCGGCACCATAGGCGGCCACCTGTACCAGCAGAACACCATGCGCGACGCAATGGTGGCCTCGCTGAGCCTCAACGCCTTCCACCGCCACACCGACCGCGTCAAGATGGCCAACATAGCCCAGATAGCCAACGTGCTGCAGTCGATGGTGCTGACCAAGGACGACAAGATGGTGCTGACGCCCACGTATTATGTCTTCAAGATGTATGTGCCCCACCAGAACGCCACGGTGGTGCCCCTCGACGTCGAGACCACCGAGCGCAAGGTGCTTGGCGACCGCACGGTGCCCACGGTCAGCGCCACGGCATCGACCAAGGACGGCGTGCTCAACGTCACCCTGACCAACATCGACCTCAACGAGCCCGCCGAGATAACTATCCCCCTCGACCGCGCGCGCAAGGACAAAATCACCGGCGAGATACTGACCGCCGCCAACATCGACGACTATAACGACTTCGGACAGGACGAGAAAGTGACCCTCAAGCCATTCAAGGACTTCAAGACATCCAAATCGGACATCACAGTCAAGCTCCCCTCCAAATCAATCGTCAACCTCAGCATACCCCTCTGATCGACAGACCGTTGACAAAACAAACAAGGCGCACACCCGCTCGACGGACGTGCGCCTCGTTTTATATCGTTCCGGTTAATTACGGTTTCTCAGAATAGATGACGTTCAGGACGGTCTGTCCCACGGCCTTGAGGGTCTTGCGGTCGATATTGTCCATGTTGTCCTGAGCGGTGTGCCACGTGGGATTGAACGACTTGGTGGCCTCGTTCTTAGACTCGATGATGTTTATGGCGGGGATGCCGGCCTGATTGACATAGAAGTGGTCGTCTATCACGGCTCCGCCGTCGACGTTGACAAACCTGTCGCCATATCCGGCGCGGGCGGCTGCGCCCCACACCTTGTCGACAATGCCGGGTGCAGCCTGATTCGAGAAGTACTCGCGGTGGAACTTGGCGTCTATGCCACCGACCATGTCGAGCAGGATGGCATAGCGCGGCAACGAATCACTGGCATAAGGGATGTTGGCCACCCAGTGCTGGGTGCCCAGCGCCCACGACTCGTCGTGGTTTGAGAATCCCGACGACTGACCATAGTCCTCGGCGTCGACAAACAGCATATCCACGCCTATGGCGGGCTCGTTCTGTCCCAGCTGGCGGGCCACCTCGAGCAGCACGCCCACGCCGCTGGCGCCGTCGTTGGCACCCGGGATGGGCAGCAGGCGGTTCTCCTCGCGGTCGTCAGAGTCGGCCCACGGACGTGTGTCATAGTGGGCCAGCAGCAATACCCTATGGCGGGCCTCGGGATTGTATGAGGCCATCACGTTGACGATCGGGAGACGGTCGCCGTTAAAGGCCGTCACCACGCCTGTCTGGGTCTTCACCCCTTTGGCGCCGTGACGTTCAAGCTCGCTCTGCAGCCATGCGGAACAAGCCGCACTCGCCTCAGAGCCGGGCACGCGCGGACCGAAGGCAACCTGACGGTCTACGTATGCATAGGCGCTGTCAGCATCGAACGGCGCACCGATCACAACCCCCTTGCCCGCAACCGAGTCATCGGTCCGGGAATCGGAATTGCCATTGGTACGGCACCCTGACAGCAACGTCACAGCCATCGCCGACATGGCGGCGGAAAAAAAGAGGTGTTTCATGCTGTGGTTAATATCTTGTTTAGTTACGAATCGTGTTGATTGCCTCGCGGTCTGCAGGCAGACAGGGAGAGAGAGCGCACTGTGATTGTGTTCTCGACTGCAAAGTTACAACTAAGTTACAAACCGCCAACAAAGTTATTACAATAATTTTCAGCGTTTAACCATGTTTAACATAGCGCCCGCCATAAACAAAAAAAACCGTCCGATATACGAAACCAACCGTCCCGATAGTTGTATATAAAGTAAAAATGCGTACCTTTGCGCGCTAAAAACAAAAAAACGAACACTCTCTAACCGCAACGACAATGTATTGGACACTTGAACTGGCCTCCAAACTCGAGGACGCACCCTGGCCCGCCACCAAAGACGAGCTCATAGACTATGCCATGCGCTCGGGCGCCCCGATGGAAGTAATCGAAAACCTTCAGGAAATCGAAGACGAAGGCGAACCCTACGAAAGCATCGAAGACATCTGGCCCGACTACCCCTCCAAAGAAGACTTCTTCTTCAACGAAGATGAATATTGAAAAGATATAATCATATAATTACCTGATATTCAAGGGATAAGCAAAGAATAACTTGTTTGTCCCTTGCTGTTTTACACCGTCAGACCTTATAGTTTGTTTGTCCATTTTACATCATTTTAGCACTCAAAAATTAGTTTGTTTGTCCATTTTTCACTACCTTTGCAGAGGTTTGTGAGTATCGACAAAACCACCTAATTTTAATAACACAGGAGGAAAATGGGAAGACCGAAAAGATTATACCCTACTGGCAAGTATCGCCTCCGTATTAGAGGCGGGAAAGCACAAAGCGACAAACAATATCCGGTGGCTCTTGAATATACCTGGAATCGTCAGGTAGTTCGTAAAGCTACTAACATTACGTGTGCAGTTGAAGATTGGAGCATCAGTGGCAACCAAGGACGTGGGGGCGTAAAATCCTCATATGGTCCAGAAGCCAAACGCATCAACGCCGTCCTTGTAGCCAAGGTCGATAAAATTGATGCGCTTTTAGCGGAATACTATCAGAAACATCCGGAAGAATTATCTCTTGAACTAATTTCTGATATTCTTAACGAGAAAGCAGTCGTAACAAGAGAAGATAAGGGAAAAGACTTTGTGGAACTTACATTGGAACGTCTTGCCTCTGATTATTCAAGAAACAGAATAGGACGTAGCCGCTATCAGAATGGTATAAGCGGTATGAATATGTTTCAAGAGTTTTTACGCTCTACAAAGCGAGGTACATATAAACCCGACGGCATATATGTAGGTGAGATTACAGTTGAGCTTATAGAGGCTTATATTGAATGGCGAAGAGAGATAAAAAAGAACGGTGATGCAACGATTAACCATTCTCTTACTCCTATTCTAAAGGCATGTGCATACGCTGCTGAAATGAAGATGATAGATTACGCTGTCAATGTCAGGATTCAGGATATGCGTATCTCTCCAAAAGCAAATCTCGCAATAGACGATGGAGAATTTGATGGAAAGAGCTTGTCAGAGGAGGAATTAACTAAACTCGTTAACTACTATAGGGAATGTAAAGAACCACGTCGAAAGGAGTTTATTGAAATGTTCCTATTCTCCTTCCATGCTTGTGGGCTGCGCGTTGTTGATGTTATGACGCTACAGTGGAGCCATATAGATTTAGAAAAAAGAGAGCTACGGAAGGTTATGGTTAAAACAGGTAAAAGGCATATTGTACCCTTAACCGATTTCGCTATCGAGATTCTAAATAACTGGAAAGAAAAACGCAAGGACAGTATATTCGTGTTTGACCTTGTAAAAGACGATTTAGATATTGAAGATGATGCAGCAATCTATAAGGCAAGAAATAATGCTACCAAGTGCATTAACCAATCACTTGCGGTAGTCGGCGAGAACTTGGAATTTAAGTTTTCCCTTACAATGCACGTTGCCCGCCATACTTTTGCGGTAATGGCATTAAATAAAGGTCTTTCAATGTCTGTTGTAAGTCGTTTGCTCGGTCATGGCAGTACGGATATAACTGAAAAGGTTTATGCTCGTTTTCTGCCGGAAACACTGTCAACTGAGTTAAACAAACTGACTGACGAACTATCCAATTTCCAGATTTA
Source organism: Bacteroidales bacterium M8 (assembly GCA_001689495.1). Taxonomy (GTDB): domain Bacteria; phylum Bacteroidota; class Bacteroidia; order Bacteroidales; family Muribaculaceae; genus Duncaniella. Next base: position 93,461 of record LUJS01000040.1, read on the forward strand.
ATTATAGTTACATAATAAAATAGCCGGCCGCTGGGTGACTAATCACTTTGCGGTCGGCTATTGTCTTAGTTAGAATTTCAATCCTGCCCGGAATGAGGTATTCTGTTGGGGCGGTTGAATGGGTCTTGCACTTGCAACGAAACGAGATTGCGAGGGCGAATCATGAGCATACGAGGGTTTAGGCTCTGCCACCAATGGCTCTTTTGAGCCATTGGTCTGCACGGGGGCGTCGATTGTGTTGACCTGCTTGTTTTCTTCGCCGTCCTGTTCCTCCTTTTTGGGGGCGAGGGCGGCTGTGATCTTGCGGTCGAGGGCGGCAAGTTCACTCTTCAGGTCTTTCAGCTCGGACTCTTTGCCCCACTGTTTGGCGACGATGGCTTCGAGCTGGGGAACATCGGCTTTGAGTTTGGCTGTACGTTCCTCGTACTGCTCGATGATGCCGGGTATCTTCTCCAATGCGTTGACGAAGTTCATGCAGGCGGCATGGGTGTCGGACATGGCGATAAAGCCGTTGTTGAACTTGTATTTGTAGTTACCTTCAACCACAAATCGGTTTTGTACGGTTTCCTTGCCGTCAACGAAATTGCGCTCCGAGATGATACTGATGGGGAAGCCATAGACTTCACCGATGCGCTTGTACTGACCGTGGGTATCGGTTTTCATCGCCAGACCTTGCAGGTGGATACCCATGTTCTGTTCGTCTCGGAGGTTGCAGGTGTCGATAGTGAGATTGTTGACGGGGTTGCCGTCTTTGTCTCGCTGAACAACTGACGCATAGCGGGCGGCGTCCTCCTTCATGCGACTGATTGCCGCCTCGTTGTTGGCAATGTCGTGGCTGATGGTCTGGAGCCTGAACTTGGAATCGGAAATGCCCTTATTGTGGGCTTTGCGCTCAGACTCCAGTGCCGCTATGCGTTTCTCCAACTTGGCTTTCTCCAACAGGTCGGTGTTGCCCGACAAGATAGCCATATACTCCGAGAAGTTCATGCCGTTCTTCTCGTCCATAGCACCCTCGTCGATGGTTCGCGCTCCGAGTGCGCCGGATTTGAGCTGGTCAATGAACGTTGCCTTGCAGTGAAGAAGATTGAACTTGTAGGAGTCCAGAGACTTCTCCACGGCGTAGATGATTACATCAACTTTGTTGTCAGCATAGAGTTTGGCAATCTCATTACCGGCTCTAACTGCCCGACCGTCACGCTGTTGCAAATCACTTGGGCGCCAGGGTGTATCGAGGTGATGGACCGCGACACACCGCTGCTGTGCATTGACTCCGGTACCCAACATCGTTGTTGAGCCAAACAAAACTCTCACATCGCCACTGTTCATAGCCTCGATTACAGCTTTTCTTGACCTTTCGGTTTTACACTCCTGTATAAACCGGATTTCATGCGCCGGAATACCGTAATCCTCTATCAGCTTGCGCTTGATTTCGGAATAGACATTCCATTCACCGGGCTTATAAGTCCCGAGGTCGCTGAAAACAAACTGCGTACCCTTTTGTGCGTCATACTTACGGTAGTATTCCGCAATCATCTTGGCACAGTGCGAGGCTTTGTTATTCGGGTCATCCTCGGCATTGGGGTCAATCATACGCATATCAAGAGCCATCTTGCGGGCATAGTCCGTGGCAATGAGCATCTTTGCCTTTTCCTCGGTTTCAGATAACGGTGCGCGTCCCAATATGGTAGCATCGCCACTCTCGGCAAACTTCATCAGTTTCTCGATGAAGGCTTCCTGCTGGGGCGTCGGCGGGATATTATGAAGAATCTCGTTCTTCATCGGTCTATCCACTCCAACTTCTTCGGCGGTACGGTAATCGGTGATCTCATTGTAGAAAGCAGCCAGCTCCGGCACCTTGATGAAGAACCTGAAGCGTTCCTTTTGGACTATATGATTTGTGACATTGAACTCAAAGTCAGTGGTCTTCTTGGCGAAGATTGCCGCCCATGCATCGAAGCATCGAATCTCCTGTCTTTCAAGCTCATTCGGTCGTAGATACTTGAACAGCAAGTATAACTCCGTCAAAGAATTGGATATAGTCGTGCCACTGAGGAATGTCGCTCCGAGGTCTTTGCCTGTACGCTCCTGAATGGTGCGTATGGCATACAACAAGTTGAGTGCCCTCTGGCTACCCTCACTGTTGCCGAGACCCGCCACACGGTCATGTCGGGTGTTGAACATCAAATTCTTGAACTGGTGACTCTCGTCGATGAATATGTGGTCGATGCCCATCTGTTTGAAATCCACAACATTGTCGCGATTCTGGTCCATCTGGTACTGAATGGTCGCAATCTTGGCGGTAAGGTTCTCCTTACGCTTGATAAGACCTTTCAGCATACCACGGCTTACATCGTGACCCTGCTGTTTCAGCACTTCGAGGTTCTCCTCAACCGTGTCAAGTTCTGCCTGAAGGATTTGCTGCTGCATTTCCGGCGACTG